>JBNLED010000263.1:0-21761 GCA_050304755.1 Polyangia bacterium
TGGTGTAGGAGAGGAGCCGCACGAAGTTGCTCACCGATTGCTCCACGAGGGCCACGTTGTCCGGATCCGTCATGTCCGCCGCGCCGGTCATGACGGTCTCGATATCCTCGATATTGCCGAGGGTGCCCATCATCACCTCGATGAACAGAAACGCGAGGGGGAACTGATCCACGGTGCCCAGCGCCAGCGGCGTGATGCCGTCCGCCTGCAGCGCGTCCGCGAGGTCGAAGAACTCGTCGAGGGTCTCCGGCGGATCGTCCACGATACGGGTGTTGTAGAGCAGCGTGTTCTTCCGGTGGGCGCCGATGGGCACGGCCCACCGGTGGTCGTCCAATGTCACCGCCTCCAGGATGAGCTCCGGGAACTTGTCGTTCCACCCCTCCTCCTCGTACAGATCATCGAGCTGTTCGATGGAGGGTCCCCCGTCGAGGTTCCCCATGAGATCCGAGAGGTGCGACGCGATCTGAATCACGTCCGGCGGCGATCCCTCCTCCTCGATCCGCTTTATCACCATCGCCCAGCTGGCCTCGCCGCCGCCGGCCGCGGCGGAGAGGTCGACGATCTCGACGTTCGGATATTCAGCCCGGTAGACCCCGAGCAGGGCGTTCAAGGCATCCGCCTCCCCCGGCGCGGTCCACCACGAGAAGATTTCGAGATCGCCGAAGGACTCCGGGCTCGAGTCGGAGTCCCCTATATCGCTGTCATCATTGGACTTCTCGTCCGATTTCTTCGAGTCGTCACACCCGTGCCACGCCCAAGCCAATGTCAGTACCGTTATGAATACCGCCAGACGTTTCCGCTGCATTGCACACCTCCGTTGAACCGCGCGCTCAAGTGTTTTTTTTAGATGATCTGTACCTGCTTCCTGTCAATACGGCGCGACAGGGGATTCCTTAAATATGAGAACATAAATAGCTGAAAGGAGTCAAATAGCCAGCGCATCATTTCATTAATCGTCGTCATTTTGTATGGATTCTCACCGGAATGGGGGTATCGTAGGATGAGATTATGACAGCCGACGAATCGCCCGCCGTCTGATTCAACCGCCGGGCGATTCCCGGCCGGGACAGGGAGTGACCAGATGATACTCGCGCTCACCGGAACGGATTCCATTCTCGAGGATCGCCTCGCGACCTTCCTCGAGGCGCGGAGCTTCGAACGGATCGCCTCGCGGGATCTCGAGGCCGATTCCTCGAAACGGCTTCCCTGGGGTCGGCACTACGTGCTGACCGGAGTAACGGTAACACACCTCGTGGCCCACTTGGGATCGCCCGGCTTCCGGCTGGTGTTCCTCGGCGATCCCCCGGAGATTTCGGGGGATCTGTCCCAGCTCTTAGAGCGCTCGGACGCCCATTTCACGGACGAGACCGACGAGCAGGAGATCATCCGGTTCCTGGTGGACGCCATGTCGTCGGTGACGCGGCCGGACTGGGATACCTACTTCATCGACATCGCCCGCGTGGCGGCCAAGCGGAGCAACTGCATGAAGCGGCAGGTGGCGGCGGTGCTGGTCAAGGACGATCGGGTGGTGGCCACCGGATACAACGGCACCCCGCGGGGCGCGCGGAACTGCGACGAGGGCGGCTGCGAGCGGTGCAACAGCCTCTCGGTCAGCGGCGCGGACCTCGACGAGTGCCTCTGCAACCACGCGGAGGAGAACGCCATCTGTCAGGCCGCCTTCCACGGCATCAGCATCCGGGGCGCCACCTTGTACTCCACCCACTCCCCCTGCCTGCGCTGCGCCCGGCTCCTCATCAACGCCGGCATCAGGGACGTGGTCTACAACGCGGACTATCCCATGGCCGAAAAGGCGCGGGACCTTCTCGAAGAGTGCGGGGTGCCCTGCCGCCGGTACCGGGAAGATCGCTAGTGAGGCTGTCGAAGAACACCCGCAGATGAAAGGAAACCGAATGGCAAAGAGAGTGCTGACCGTTCTCGGGACGATCCTGCTCATTTGGGGATGCAGCGACGAGGGGACGCCCTCCGCCGAGACCGGGGACGATCCCGCGGGGGACGGGGACGCCGACGGGGACGCCGATGGGGACGCCGACGGGGACGCCGACGGGGACGCCGACGGCGATTCCCATTCCGACCCCGGGGACACAGGACCTTCTGGCCCCGCGGGCCGGTGGGCGGAGGGAATCCACATCACGCGGATAGAGGCCAACCAGGGGGCGGCGGTGGATCTCTCCGTCGACGGCCAGATCATTCCGCAGGATCGCCGGAACGGGGGTCTCGTCCGGGGGCGGACCACCCTGGTGCGGGCGTTCTGGTCGCTGGACGACGGGTGGCGGTCACGGGACATCCTGGCCTACCTCACCCTCCAGCGGGAGGACGGGACGGAGACCCTCCAGGACAACCTGCTCGTCTCGGGCTCCCCCGACCCCGAGCGGATGGACGGGGCCTTTCACTGGATCCTGGAGCCGGATCAGGTGACCCCGGGCACGCGCTACAGCCTGGCGCTGAAGGAGGCCGCCTCCTCGAATCTCGGCGGCGACGCGCCGGACCTCGGGGCTCGCATCCCCCTGGACGGCGAGGCCGATCTCGGGGCCACGGACGCGCCCATGGTGCTCAAAATCGTGCTGGTGCCGTTCGTCCCCCCCGGCGGTGACGCGGCCCCGGTGACGGACCGGGACCGGGAGGAGGTGGCGGAGGCCCTCATGGAGCTGACCCCGGTGCAGCGGGTCGAGGTGACCTTCGGGGATCCGGTGGAACAGACCGCGGTATACCAGACGACGGCCGAAGCCTGGGACGACATCTACGGCGTCCGGGAGCGGCTGGGCCTGGGCGCGGACGAGTACTGCCACGCCCTCCTCAACCCGGACGGATGCTGTAACATGGAGGCGTTCGACTTCACCGGCCTCGGAGGCAGGCCCGGAGACAGCCGGAGCGAGTGGGATGTCGAGAACCGCTCCGCCATGGTCATGATCAAAGTGGACGTGGGCAGCGCGGCGCCGTTCATCGTCCACGAGCTGGGCCACAACCAGGGGCTGACCCACGCGCCCTGCGGAGACGTCGATGATGTCGATCCCGCCTATCCCTACACCGGCGGCACCATCGGTACCCAGGGCTACGGGATCCTGACGGGCGAGCTCCATTCGGGGGATCCCGGCATCGACCATCCGTATTACGATATGATGACCTATTGCTGGCCGGTCTGGTACAGCGACTACAACTTCGAGCGGATCCGCCGGCGGGTCGAGACCGTCTCCTCCTGGAGCGCCGAGCGAAGGCTCCCGGCGTCGGAGGGGACCGCGTCCTTCCTCCACGCCTTCGTCGCAGGCGGTCGTGTCTCCTGGCGTATCACCCGAGGCGGAACAGCGCCCGACCGCGTCGCCCGCGTCTCGCCGGATCGCCTGAACCGGCGCGCCTCGGCGAGCGCGGCGGGCGCGGGCCCCCTCGACGTCATCCAGACTTCGACCTCGGGCGATCTGAGGGTCTACACCATCCCCCTGCCGGGCCGCTTCCCTGCGGAACAAACCGTGGCCCTCACCGTGGACGGACGCGTCTTCGAGGTGAGCCTGGGCGCGCTCTCGAGATGAAGGCTGTTCAGCCCTCGCCGCGGACGCAGCGCACCTGGTAGGTTCGGTCGCCCTGCTGAGAGGTGACGGCGCCTTCGACAAAGAAGAGGCTCCAGGCGTTCTCCTCGACATCCGCATCCACGGAAGAAGACCAGTAGTACATACAGAGCCCGTTGATTTCCGCATCCCAGTAGCAGCCCTCCTCCGGTTCGGGGCCCTGATACTTCTCGCATCCGGAGCAATCGAGCGTGACGTCCTGGGTCCCCATGCCGTCCACCGCGTTGCAGGAGCCGTCGAGCTCGCTGTCCGGGCAGCCCCGCACGAGGGATCGGAGCTCGTCGATGGTGGGGAGGCGCCAGTCGTCCTCGCCGTCGAGCTCGAGAGCGTCACAGAAGTCCACGGCGTCGGGTTGAGAGAGCCCCTCCACGGCCGGGGTGCGCATCCAGGTGAGGCCGCTCGTGGGGTCTTCGAAGACCCCGTAGTCCGGCGCCTCGCTGGCAGAGTCCCCGGTGTCGTCCCCGGTCCCGTCCGCATCGTCGGTCTCGTCGTTTCCGTTGTCTTCGCCACAGGACAGCGAGAGCAACGCTATCAGCCACCCGCTGGTCATCCACATTCTGGGCATCGTGTCTCCTATGTTTTTTCGGCAGCCCGGGTTCGGGCCGGCGTGGTGTTGCGAACAGCTCGGATTCTCTTTTAAATTCTATCGGCTCGGCCGCAGCATAGCATGCGATGGGACGAGGTATAATCAAAATCAGGCCTCTTCAGGGGGCGCCGGCCGATGCTGTCACAATTTTTCAACCGAAGCGTGTCAATCCGGAGACATCAAGGCGGTCCATCTCCTTGACAAGGGCCCCCCCCGACCGAAACAAGAGGTATGGCGCGGCTCGTCTTTCCCATCATCGCCCTCGTCCTCCTGGGCGCCCATTTCGTTCGGAACGGCCCCCCCGGGCTCGCGGCCGCGTGCCTGGCCGCGGTCCCGATGCTGTTCAGCCGGCGCGGCTGGGTGCCGTCAGTGTTCAAGGGGGGGCTGATTCTCGGATCCTTCGTGTGGATCGCCGCGTTGTCGGAGCTGATCGGCATGCGACGGGCCCTGGGGGCGCCGTGGCTTCGCATGGCGATTATCCTCGCCGGTGTCGCCCTCTTCACGTTCATCGCCCAGTGGCCGTTCTGGGGTCGCTGGGCCGAGCGCCGCTACTCCCGAAGGGCCGGGAGCGCGACCGCCGGCGCCGCCGCCTTCTTCCTCACCGCGGGGCTCCTCGCCCTGATCCAACGGATGGCGCCGTTCCCCTTGCTGTTGCTCGAACGCTTCGTGCCGGGGGGCGGATGGCTCGAGCTTCTGCTGCTCTCGTTCTACGCGGCGTGGGTGGTGGAGAAGCTGCAGGACCCCGCCGCGCAACCCGCGTGGCGCCTCCGGGTGTGGCTGCTCTTCTCCCTCGTGTTCTTCGCCCAGCTCGGCCTCGGCCTGCTGGGGTCGGAGCGGTTCCTCATGACCGGGGACCTCCACCTCCCGGTACCCGCCCTCATCGTCGCGGGCCCCGTCTACCGCGGCCACGGCTTCTTCATGCCCCTCCTGTTCGCCGCCACGTTGGTCCTCGCGGGCCCCGCCTGGTGCAGCCACCTCTGCTACATCGGCGCCTGGGACAACCTCGCCGCCCGCGGGAGACGGCGTCCGCGCGCCCTCCCCCGATGGCGTCACCTCGCGCGTCTGGCCATCCTGATCAGCGTCGTGATAATCGCCGCGGCGTGCCGATGGCTCGGCGCGCCCCCGGGGGTTGCCGGCGCCCTGGCCGTCGCCTTCGGGGGGATCGGTCTCCTGGTGATGATCTTCCTCTCCCGAAAGTGGGGCACCATGGCCCACTGCACCGTGTACTGTCCCATCGGGCTCGTCGCCGATCGGGTCGGTCGCGTCAATCCGTTTCGAATCCACCTGCAATCAGGCTGCACGAAGTGCGGCAAGTGCGCCAACGCCTGCCGGTTCGACGCCCTCTCCGCGGCCGACATCGAACGGCGCCGCCCCGGCCTCACCTGTACCCTCTGCGGAGACTGCGTCGGCAGCTGCAAGGACGGCCAAATCACCTACCGGCTCGGGCCGCTGAAAAAACCCGCCGTCCGCACCGCCTTCATCGTCATCATCAGCGTCCTGCACGCGGTATTCATGGGCGTGGCGAGGATGTAACACCGCCGCCGGCTTCTCTCCTTTTTCCGCCTCGTCTTCGGGACCACCCAACGGGTCGCGCGGTGATTTTCCTTGACATTCCGAGCCGATAGATCACCCTGAAGGCAAAGGAGGCCAACATGCTGAAGGTTTTTGGGATTTCATTGATCGGGCTGATGCTCCTGCTGGGCGGTTCCTGCAAAAGCAGCAGCGATGATGAGAACGGAGGGACGGACGGGGACTCGGACGGCGACGCGGATGGGGACGCGGACGGCGACACGGACGGGGACGCGGACGGGGACTCGGACGGGGACGCGGACGGGGACGCGGACGGAGACGCGGACGGAGACGCGGACGGGACACTGGACGGGGCGACCGCGTGCGCCGATTTTCTCGAGGCTGCCTTCGCCCGGGTGAGAGAGTGCGACGGTCCGTCAGCGGACCTCCTGCCCCCCGACGCCACCATCCCCTTTGTCTGCGAGGGCTTCTGCACCCTCGATGACACCGAGGTGGCCGAGGCCGCGGTCGACGACTGCGTCGAATTCGCGGAGAGCGCCGAGTGTCTGGACACCGAGATCGACACGGATGTGGGGGTCTTCCCCATCCCCGAGGAGTGCTCGTTTATGGACGACGAGCTCGCCTGTGAGTTCACTTTCTGATTCGCCGAAGCGGCGCCCATCGCCACACCACAGCTTCAATTCCACTTGAACAAACCGATCAAAACCGGTTTAACTGGTGGGTCACCTAAGCCGGGCAGGGCCCGAGGGGAGAATCATGGACGCCGCTCACATCGCAGAGAGTACCTTCGAGAATCACTTGAAAAAGAACGTCTATCCGGGACGGGGGCTCGTGGTCGGACGGGCCGACGACGGGGATCACTGGCTCATCGTCTACTTCATCATGGGCCGGAGCCCCAACAGCCGGAACCGGCGCTTCGCCGCGGAGGGAGACCGGCTCTGGACCGAGCCCCTCGACGAGAGCAAGGTCGAGGATCCGAGCCTGATCATCTACGACGCCATGCTCGCCCTCCCCAAGGTCCAGATCGTCAGCAACGGCGACCAGACCACGACCATCTACAACGCCCTCCGAGAGGGGACCGACTTCCGGACGGCGCTCAGCACGAGGGATCGGGAACCGGACGCCCCCAACTTCACGCCGCGGATTTCGGCGATGCTCGACTTCAACGGTCCGGAGACCGTGCACCTGAGTGTGCTCAAGGCCAACCCCTTCGACACCGGCGAGACCGATCGCATCACGGTCAACCCGGCCGCCCCGCCGCCGGGATTCGGCTACGGGCTCACCACCTACATGGGGGACGGCTCCCCTCTCCCGAGCTTCACCGGCGACCCGCTGCTCCTCCCCCTCAAGGGGACCCCGAAGGCGATCCTGGAGGCCTACTGGGCCGCCCTCGACAGCGACAACCGGGTGGCCCTGGCGGTCAAGCAGATCGCGAGCGACGGCGGCCTGGTGGACGTGCTGATTCAGAACACAGGGTAGAAATCAGGAGAACAGCTGCCGCGTCAGCCACTCGAAGCCCGCGGCGAGGGCGCGCTCCTCGACCGCGCGTTCGACCGCGCCTAAGAGGTGCGGCTGTCCTGAAAAATCGGGGAAGCGATCCGGGCGGTACACGGCGGTGAAGACGCCGCCGAACTGCTCGCGGGTCAGGGGGGCGCCGCCCGCGCACCAGCGGTGGATGAGTTTCATATATCGGTCGTCGAAGGCGATGTACTCCGGCATCCCCTGGGCCTCGAGGTACGCCTCTATGGTGCAGGGGTTCGCCTCCTCCAGACCGCGGCAGTGGGGCTCCTTGACCAGCACGTACTGTTCCACGACCTCCCCCTGCGCGCCGATCCCCGCGCCCCGGCCCAGGGGATAGACCCGACAGGCGCCGGGGCGATCGGCATAGACGGTGCACCCCGCTTCGGCGACGAAGGGGCACGGCCGGCCGCTTCGGTCGGTCATCTTCAGCGTCACCTCCGGGAAGCCGCTCCCCGGCATCGCGGCGATTGCCGCGTGCTCCCGGAAGAAGTCGCCGCTGGTCAGCCGGAGGGCGCACCGGAGCCCCAGAACGTCGTAGGGGCTGAGCACCAGGTCGAGATCCCGACAGCAGTCATTGAAGCAGCGTATCCCGGGACCGCAGCGGAAGGAGAGGGCGTCCCCCCGCCGGAGCCGCGGCAGCTCGCCCAATACCGGTTTGCTGTTGTCGGTTCCATCCATGGCGGCCGACTATACACGACCTCGAGGGCGTAAGGGGAGGATTATTGGCCACGCTATCCGTTGTGGGTTAAATGGAGGTTATGTCGAAACCGCGACGAACTATCCGCGCCCTCTTCAGACACGGGCCTCCCACGACGCCGGAGGAGGTGAAACGGATTGTGTCGAAAATGGACGGGGCCGAGGCCCGGGGGGAGCTCCTCCGGCTCATCGAGGAGGACGCCCTCCACCCGTCCCAGCTCCTGCTCTTCACCGAGGTCGCGTCGTTGCTCGAGCTGCCGACCCGGTGCACGGAGCGGCTCTTCGCCATCGCCCGGGATCCCGCGTGTCCGTTCTCCGCCCGCCAGTTCGCCGTCGTGGGGCTGACCGTCGCCCCGCCCACCGAGGAGGCCCGTCGGATGTTCGAGAGCCTCGAGCCGGAGCTCCTGACGGCCGCTTCGGAGATGCCGGTCATCTCCTTGATGACCGGCATCCAGGTCAACCCCAAAGCGGCCGCCGATGTCACGAACATGCTCCTCACGGCGCCGGCGGACGTCAGGGAGCATCTCCTGCGGAAGCTCTGCGGCATCCGCCGCCGCATCGGGACCCCGGCGGCCCTCGCCTACGCCGACGCCCTGGCCCATCCCGGCCTCCGCGCCCTGTATCCTGTCATGCTCGAGGCGCTGATCGAGGAGGGGGGCTCGGAGGCCTCGTCCCTGCTCGAGGCGTTGCGGGACCGGGCGACGGACGATGACGCCCGCCGGGGCTTCCAGATGGCCCTCCTCCGCGCGGGCACCCGCCGGCTCGAGCGGCCTGCGGACCTCCTGGCGGGCAAGACTCGCCTGTTCGTGAGCAACTGCGACGGGCAGGGGGCCTTCTTCCTCCTCGGGCGCTTCGTGGTATCCCCTACCAGCACCACCACGGCGAGCTGCTGCATCCGCGCCGCCCGGGAGATTCGGGACGCGTTCGTCTTCCCGTCCCAGAGCGAGGCGGAGTTCGACGAGATGGTCGTCCGCATGCAGCGAAGCGGCCAGGTGGCGCTGGCCGAGGTCTCCCCGGCCGAGGGGGCCGCGCTCTTCAAAGAGGGGCTTCGCAGGACCGAGGCGCTGGGGTGCCGCCTGCCCGAAACCGCCCGCCCGGTGCTGGATCTCTACGAACGGCTGGAGGCCGCCCCCATCCCGGATCCCGTCGCCGTCGCCGGGGTCTCCGAAGAGGCCTTCACCGCCCTCCTGGAACGGTCGTACTACAACAGCTGGTTCTTCGACGCGGGGGACATCGTCGGCAGCGGTATTCCCCGCCCCACCAACGATCGGCAACGCTGGATACGGCAGACCGCCCGGCGGATCCGGGAAACGCCGCTCAGGGATCGGGCCCTCGCCATGCTGCTCCACATGGCCCGGTGGCACCGGTGGAACAAAGAAGCCGAGGTGTCGGCGCTCCTCATGGCGGCTCGGGCCGAGGTGGCGCGGGAGTTCGAGACCAGCATCGCGGCGAGGTGCCTCCTCGAACGGAGCCTGGGGGTCCTGGAGGGGGGCCGGAAATCCTCCGGCGGTGAAGACGATCTCGCCTGGGAGACCGGAGAGGGGGGGCTCCGGGCGATGCTCCGCCGCGCTTTCTTCTCCCACCTGAAGCGCCCCCGTGGGCGGCATGTCGCGGAGCTCGACTTTGCCGAGGCGGCCTACGTGCACCTCTACGCGGGCTTCGCCTGTCTGCCGGCGGAGAAACGCCCCCAGGAGGACGACCTCCTCGCCCTCTCCCATACAGTCGCCAAGACCTTCGTCCACGCCATCGCGAACCAGCTCGAGCTCAGCACCGTGCTCTCGAAGCTGGAGCGGCATCTCAGGAAGCACACCCTCCTGACCCGCCCGGAGATCGGCGAGCTGCTGAGCCAGGTCACCAACGGAATGGCCCGGTTCGTGGAGAGCCACTGCGCCGACTGCGCCGTGCGGTGTCTCGACCACCCGAGGAAGGGAATGGCCGACGCCTTCTTCTCCCCCTTCGTCCCCGGGGTCGAGTAGCCCGTCCTTCACCGCTTCGAACACCCCATCGCCGGTCGAACGGCCGTTTTCGAAAGGAGGGTTCCCATTTTCCCGGCTGTTCGGGTAAGTGGAAATGAACTTCGATGACTGACAACGCCGGAGAAATAACGGATGATGGGTCGACGTTGAACCTGCTTCAAGTGATCGGGACAGATGGACGCCGAGGGAATTAGCGAGCTTTACAGTCGATTCGGTGCGGTTATCTACCGGCGCTGCCGAAAGCTCCTGTGCGATCCGGAGCTCGCCGAGGACGCCACCCAGGAGGTGTTTGTGCGGGCCATGCGACACGCCCACCGCCTGATCTCGGATCGGGAGTGCCTGCCGTGGCTCTACCGCGTGACGACCAACTACTGCCTGAATGTCATCCGGGACGAGTCCCGGGCGCAGCACGTCCCCCTCTGCCTGGCGACCGAATCCGTCCGGGACAACGGCATCGAGCGCCGGTTCACCGCCCGGGAGGAGGTGGCGGGGCTGCTCCGGGAGTTCGATGACACCAGCACCCAGATCGCCATCTTCGCGCACATGGACCGGATGACCCAGGATGAGATCGCGAGCGTCATGGGGCTCAGCCGGCGGACCGTGGGGAAGCGGCTCAAGAAGATTTCCGAGGCGGCGGGAGCGTTCCGAGCCGCCAGACAGGAGGCGTGATGAACACTGTGAACGGCGCGGGGACGGGCTGTCTCTCGGATCTGCAGCTCGATGCGCTTCAACTCCATGTCGGCGCCGATCGACCGTCCCTCGAGCGGCACGTCGAACAGTGCCCCGCGTGCGCAGAGCGGTTGCGAAGGCAGCGGTTGCTGGATGACGCGTTTCTGGAGACGGTGTACCCCGAGACCGTCGATCGGGTCGTCGAGCAGGTCATCGCGACCGATCGGACGCCCCGTCCGGCGCCGCTCGCCGCTCACCGGATGCGTTGGGCGATGGGCATCGCCGCGTCCCTCCTCCTGGCGGCCGGGCTCTATGGGCTCTCGAAGAAGCCCGCGTCAACCGCCACCGCTCC
The DNA here is from genome assembly GCA_050304755.1 of Polyangia bacterium. Classification (GTDB taxonomy): domain Bacteria; phylum Myxococcota_A; class Polyangia; order JAAYKL01; family JAAYKL01; genus CAYWLQ01. The sequence goes on from JBNLED010000263.1 coordinate 10,909, forward strand.
CGACCCCGAATACCTGGCGGACAAGGGGCCGGCGGGGCTGGAGGTGTGGTGCCGCCGGACCGATCGGGTGTTCCGCGTGCAGCAGGGGGACAAGCTCTATCCCGAGGACATGGTCCGCTTCGTGCCCCGGTTCCGGGGCGCCACCGCCCGATACGTCATGGTGGTCTCCATCGACGGACGGGGCGCGATCAGCCGCTACTTCCCGGTGAGCTCCGACACGGCGAAGCGGGTGAGCCGGTCCGGCAGCCCCCTCCCCGGGAGCACGGTCCTGGACGACACCCCCGGTCCGGAGCGCATCCTGCTGCTGACCTCCCCCGAGCCGTTTCAGTTCGAGGCGGTGCGGCGGGCCCTCGAGGCGGAATGGCGGAGCGCCCGGTCCGCCGCGGAGGTCGGCCCCCTCGATCTGGACGTGGACCAGACCAGCCTGGTATTCTATAAAGAGTTGGAATGACTCGATCCGCCCCAGCCGCGATCACCCTCCTCAGGGGAGCGATGCTCCTCGCGGTGCTCACCGCTTCGCCGGCGGCTTGGGCTCAGATCGCCCGGTTCGCGGTGGTTGCGGGGAGCAACCGCGGCAACGACTCCGCCAAGACCCTGCGGTTCGCGGAGCGGGACGCCCGACGGTTCGCCGATATCCTCGTCAACCTCGGGGGCTTTCCGGAGGATAACGTGCGCTTGTTGAAGAGCCCCTCCCCCCGGGAGCTCCTCGGCGCCATGGACGAGCTCGACCGGCGGATCCGCGACGCGGTGCCCGGGCGGTACCCCAAGGCCATGGCGGTGGTCTACTTCTCCGGGCACGCGGACGGCGTCCACCTGGAGCTCGGCGGCCGAAAGCTGGCCTTCTCCGAGCTCCGGAGCCGGCTCGAGGGGCTCGGCGCCAACGTCAAGATCCTCTTCGTGGACTCCTGTCAGAGCGGCGGGGTGACCGCGTTCAAGGGGGGCAAGCCCGGCCCCTCATTCGACCTGGTGTTCAGCGAGACCATCGACGCCAACGGCACCGCCATCCTGACCTCCAGCGCCGCTGGGGAGAAGTCCCAGGAGTCCGGAAAGCTCGAGGGCTCCTTCTTCACCCACTTCTTGATATCAGGCCTCAGGGGCACCGCGGACTTCGACCAGGACCAGCGCATCACACTGCAGGAGATCTACCAGTACACCTACAGCAAGACCGTGGCCGAGACCTCCCGCACCATGGGGGGCACCCAGCACCCCACCTACGACTACCAAATGACCGGCCGGGGCAAGGTGGTGCTCACCGATCTCACCCGTGGGGAGACGCAGCTCAGGTTCGGTCCGGAGATGTTCGGGACCTACCTGGTGCTGCAGCGAGACACCCGGGAGATCGTCGCCGAGGTGAACAAGCCGAAGGGCAGCTGGCGGGCCGTGGCGCTGCCCGCGAACGACTATCTGGTGGCGATCCGGCGGGACGGGAAGGTGCTCTCCGAGGCGGTGACCGTCGAGTACGGCAAGAGCGTCCGGGTGAGCGGCTCGGCGCTGAAGCCCGAGCGCTCCCTCGATGCGGTGCTCGAGAAGGGCTCCGAGAAGAAGGGGGGGGTGGGGGTGAGCCTCTCCTACGGTCTCCTCAGCGGCGCCCTCAAGCACTACGCCGCGCTCCATCAGGGCATCCTGGGACTGCGGTTGGATCTCGGCCCGATCACCCTCTTCCCGCGGGCCTCGGTGGGCGCGGCCAGCGTGACGGAGGCGGACTTCGACTACCGGATTCTCATCGTGTCCGGGGAGAGCTACCTGACCTGGCGGTTCGACCGTTCCGCCCTCGATCTGTTCGCGGGGATCGGCGTCGGCGTGGGATACGGCCGCCAGCTGCTGTCGGAGGAGGAGCTTCGGACCGGCACCATCTTCACCTACAGCGGGGTGGGGGGACTGGAGGTGCCGCTCTCCGGCGGGTTCGGCCTCTCCCTGTTCTGGGAGGTGGGCAGCCAGGTCTACCGGGCGGAGCGCCGGCTGGCGCAGCACCTGCTGCTCCGGGGCTCCCTCGGCGCTGGATATCGGTTCTGATGTGTCGCCGGGCTTCCCACTCCTCCGGCGTCCCGGGTAATGGGGAGAGGAGCCCGAAAGTGAGGTCTTCTGACATGAGCCATATCATCGAAAACAGAACAGGGTTACTCGCCCTCGGGGTGTCGTTGTCGCTGCTCGCCGCTGGTTGCGGCAACTTCGCGACGGAGCCCGACTGGGCGGAGGAGAACGGGAGCGATACCGGCGACCCAGGGGACACGGATGCGGATATCGACACCGACATCGATGCGGACACGGATATGGATACGGACGCCGACACGGATGTGGATACGGACGCCGACACGGACGTGGATACGGACGCCGACATGGATGCCGACACGGATGCCGACACCGACGCGGACGCCGATACGGATACTGACGCCGATATGGACACGGACGCTGACGGCGACGCCGATACGGACGCCGACACGGATGCGGATACGGACGCCAACACGGATGCGGATACGGACGCCGACACCGACGCCGATACCGACGACGATACCGATGTCGACACCGACGCGGATACCGACGCCGAGGTGGATACCGATGTCGACACGGATATAGATGTGGACAGCTCGATCGACCGGTCCACCGGCGGTGACGGGAACTCCACGGACACCGATCTCCCGGACGGCACCGCCATCATCGCGACACCGCTCATCAGTGACTGCGGCGGCCTGACGGAAGCGGAGAAGGCTGTGTCCATCAACACGGCAATAGACGGTCTACCCGCCGGCTACTGCGACGCCGAGGTGCTCTACTGGAACTATGACGCTTCGACACAGACGCTCCACCTGCTGGACTCCCGGGTCGTCCTCAACTGCTGCGGGGCGCACGGCGTCACGGTCACTCGGGAGATGGGCGCCCTGGTCGTCACAGAGATCGATGATGGGGACGAGGGGCGATGCTGGTGCACCTGTGTCTTCGACTACCAGGTGGCCATCCAATACCTGCCGGAGGAGCCCGTCGATATCCAGATCCGCCGAGACGTTACCGACGAAGGAGAGCCCTCGAGCGTCTGGTCCGGGAGGCTCCCCCTCGAATCGGGGGGCGGCTACATCACCATAGACCCTTCGAGCGCGACCGAGTGGTGTGACGTCACCGGGCCGTAACGCCCAACCCTCTCAGCGGTTTCGCAGCGACGGTTCGGGAAGCGCGACAGGTCTCTCGAACAGATCCCGCTGCTTCACCTCGTGGAGGGCGGCGGTGAGCTCGGCGCCGAAGAGGAAGATGAGCCACATCAGATAGATCCAGATCATAGCCAGGGGCAGGATGGCGAAGGTGCCGTAGAGGTACGAGAGGGTGGCGCCGAGGTACTTGACGTAGAACGCGAACCCGATCTTCAGGGCGTCGAGGAGCAGGCCGGTCACCCCGGCGGCGACGAGGGCGTTGCGCAGGGTGATCTTCGTCCGGGGGATGAGCCAGTAGCAAAGGAACAGGGCGGTGATGGAGAAAGCGAGGGGCTTGACGGTGCTGAAGAGGGCCGGCAGAGCCACCAGCTTTCCGGTGTAGTAGAGGGAGAGGCCGAAGGCCACCGGGGCCAGCGCGAGCAGCACGATGGAGATGGAGAGGCGGGCCCAGAAGGGCCGGAGGTGGGAGCACCGGAAGATCTCGTTGACGGTTCGCTCCACCGTGAGAATGAGCATACTGGAGACCACGAGGAGCATGGCGCCGCCGAAGATCCCGAGGGTGGTGAGGCGCACCCGGCTGGCGGTCTCGATGATGTAGCGGCCCACCGCACCGGCTGCGTCGGGCATGAGGTGCCCTTCGGCGAACCTGGCGAGGTGCTCCTGGTACTCCACCAGCTCGAACAAAGTGGTGACTGCCACCGCCACCGCCAGGAGGGGGACCAGGGAGAGCATCGTCTGATAGGCCAGCGCCGCGGCGTGGCGGGGGCAGTTGTCCACCCAGAGGCGGCGCCCCACCAGGAACAGCAGCCGCACGGCGTAGATGAGCACGAAGTGCCGCTTCGAGCCGGCCCGGTGGGTCGGGAACGTGGTGGCGCGGACCACGTCCTTCACGTTCCTGAACAGGCTTGTGGGGGTCCATCGGCTCATGGATTGAACAACGTTCGGTGCGTCCGGCGCGGGTTCATGGCGACTCTCCTTCGCGGCCATAAGAGTGCCACAAACCGATCCCCGCCGCCATTCTTTCCAACAGGAAGGGACACAGACCGTCGCGGATGGGGCGCTGTATAGTGGACTGGAAAGGACTCAACCTTGACCGTACAGGTCTGAAAAGTTCTGCGCGGGGGGATTCACCCCGTCACGGGGATCCGCTCTTGTCAATCGGGATGACCAAGGTGGGGTCTTCAGCGCTACCCTCTTGGGGAAACGGCTGCTGCGACTGCGCCTCCGCCTGCGTGTTGTCCCACACGGCGATAGGCAGAAGTGAATCGATGTCGTCATCCCTCAACATATAAGAGCTCGCGCTGTGGATGGACAGCACGAACCCTTCCGACATCATCTCGATGAAGAACCTGACCAACGCCTCATCCAGCTGACTGCCGGCGTTCTCCTGAAGTTTTTCGAGCGCCTCGTTCTTGGCCAGGCCGTAACGATAGGGGCGATTGCTGGTCATGGCATCGTAGCTGTCCGCGATAGCCAGAATGCGCGCCGCCAGGGGGATCTGATCGCCTTCCAGACCGTCGGGATAGCCGGATCCGTCCCACCGTTCGTGGTGGGCACGCACCGCTTCGTAAATTTGATCAATATCTTCGTAGGGAATATTCTTGAGGATCATCGCGCCGTGGACCGGATGTCGCTTTATGATTTCGTACTCATCGTATTCGAGGCCCGCCGGTTTGTTCAGCACCGCTTCGGGCACGCCGATTTTTCCCACATCGTGAAGCAGACCGGACAGCTCGATGATACGGCGCTCTCTGTCTTTGATCCCGATGTAGTCACACAGGGCGAGGGAATAGGCGGTCACCCGCTCGGAGTGGCCGTGGGTGTAGTTGTCTTTGGCGTCGATGGCCGCCACCAGGGTGCGCACCGACCCGACAAACAGGCGGTGCAACCGATCGATAAGCTGCGCTCGTTCGATGGCCAGCCCCGCGTGGTGTCCCAGCGCGCTGATCAGGCGGAGCTCGTCCCCTTTGAACGGCTGCGCGCCGGTCACCGAATCCAGGTACAAGGCCCCCAGGATCGTCTCCTTCCCCGAAATGGGCACGCACATCAACGCGCGCGCGTTGCTCAGCACGAGCGATCCGCCCGTCTTGTAGCGGCGAGATCGCGACACGTCCTTCAGAACGGTCGCGACGTTGTGGTTGATGACATCCTGCACGACGGTCTTGCTGATAATCATGTCGCCGCCGACAGAGTCCTGCTTGGCCCGGGTGAACGCGCGGTACATGGCGGGATCGTTTTTTCCCCCCGGCCCCGTGAGGATGATCGCCGCCCGATCCGCTTTTACGGTGTCGAATATCTCATCGACGATGATATTGAAAATATCCCGCAACCGTTCTTTGTTCGATAGCGCATCGATGATCCGATAGATGGTGCGCAATTCGTCGAAGGCTTGGCGATACTTGACGCTTTCGGGCCTCTTCTTCTCTTTGACGGTCGCCTCAATGAAGTCAACATCGTGTTTGATTTCATATCGAATCGTCGAGCGGGCGATATCGGCTTCGGTGAATCTGGTGGTGATCTGGGGATGCGCGCTCGAGTCCCACGCGGTTTTGTACTTGAGCTGCACGTCACCCAGCCGAATTTCATCACCGTTCTTGAGGGGGCAGGAAAGAACCGCCTGACCATTGACGAGCGTACCGTTGGTGGAGTCCATGTCGGTGATGATCGCTTGGCCGTTGTTGTTTTCGATAGTGCAGTGGTTGGCGCTCACTGTCGTCTCCGCCAATACAATATCCAGACTCTCGGAGCGTCCGATGAACGCCCGCGCGCCGTCCACGATACGGTAGATTGTGCCCTTGCGGTATCCCGATTCGACGACGAGCTCGACAAATTTTGCCACAGGTATATTCACGGATTGACCCATAACCTTTTCTCGAGGTGTCGGCTAAACGTTAGGTTCAGCCAGTGACACCGCTGACATCTGGCGTACTAGAAATTCTGCTTGAGATCGGGGTGACCGCAACCCGCTGCGAAAATTATCGTGGTGTTTGACGACATTTCAAAGATGCTGAAACAACCACGCCCTTGGGTCCGGACGGGGCTTTGTTGATTCATGACCGGGAATATTACGGACCGCGGGGGCGCCACGATTCTTGTTCATCCGTGGGGCCGGGCCCTTCCGGACCGTGGGGGCCAGGGAGTTGATGTTCGGCCGAACGTTCTATAGACTCCCCCCCATGTCGAGGTGTCTCCTTATCAGTGTTCTCGTGTTGCTCGCGACCGCGTGCGGCCGCTCCTCCGAGCCCGACACCGGGGTCCGGGAGGGTCAGAGCTTTCTCCGCTGCGCCGAGCTCTACGATGACGGAGAGAAGGAACAGTTCCGCATCCCCCCGCTGACGGTCGAGAGACAGGGGATGGACCTCTCGGTTCACGGCATCAAGCGGGGGCTGGTGGTCCTCGGGGTCCTCGCGGGCCTCGACGAGGCCTCGAAGGACACCTTCAAGAACGTGGACTTCTTCCTGGAGCAGTTTCGCGAGGCCGGCGCCCAGGCCATCCTCGTTCCGGGCGGACTGGGGCGGGAGGAGCGGCACCTCGCGGCCATTCTCGAGCAGCTGGCCAAGGCGCCGGTGCCCCTCCTGTTGACCCCCGGCGCGCAGGAGAACTTCGATGTCTTCCGCCGCGTCATCCAGCGGAAGAAGAAGGCCTTCCCTCAGCTCATCGATATGACCCGGGTGCGACGGGTGCACCTCGGACATCTCTCGATTATCAGCCTGCCGGGCTACTACCAGCCGTTCTACCTCTCCGCCGGGGAGAGGGGGTGCTCCTATCAAACAGAGGACCTGACCGCCACCGCATCCCTGTTCGAAAAAAAACGCCCCACCGTGCTCCTCTCCCCGACCCCGCCGAGGGGGAGCGGCACCAACGCCGTCGACAGGGGGCGGGGGGGCTTCAATATCGGCGATTCTGAGCTGCAGGAGATTCTGATCGCCGGAAAGTGTCACTTCGGCATCTTCGGACACCTCTACGAATCCGGAGGTCACACCACCCTGTCGGACGGCAGGACCGCCGTGGCGCCGGGGATCTGGCACCCGTCTCTCTATATACAAGCGGGTAGCGCCAACGCGCTTCCCACCGCCCTGGTGGGGGAGGGGCGATCCGTGGGGATGGCGCAGATCGTCGAATTTTCTGCTGCCAGGGGCCGGTTTCGAACCCTCTCTCCGCCGGCGTCGTCTTTTCGGTAGCGTTTTTTACAATATAATTCATGATGCGGTTTGACGATGATCGGACTTCACGTTTAAAATTCGTTACGGCAACATCAAAGTGTAAATTTCCAGCCACTGACGTGGCAGGCGGCATCAACGGGAGGTTATCGAGGTGGCGAATACGTGTAAAATGTGTGGTACCGCCAACACTGACGGGGTGAAATTCTGTTCCGCGTGTGGAAGTGAGCTGGCACAGGAACCCGCAAAACAGCAAGCCCCGATGCCACAGAAGAAGCAAGCCAAGACCATGCTGATGGGGGTGGCTCCGGTGCCGGGCGCAGCGAAAGCGGACAAGCCGACCCCGGAAGACCCCCGCAGGTCGCCCTCGCCGGGAATGAATCCCCTCCCGGAAAAACGGTCCGCCGCCGCGAGCAAGACCATGCTCGGCGTGGCGGCTGTCCGGGGGCCCGCCCCGACCGCCGGGAAGCGCGAGAAGGCGGCCCAGGGAAACAAAACCATGTTGGGGGTCGCCTCTCCCATGATGGCCATCCCCCAGAAGACCGATCAGAAGCCCGCGGGGGTCGCCGGCCCACCGATGGCGAGGGCCGTCGCCATCGGCGGGCAGCGGAAACCCGACCCGACCCCGACCTCCAAGAGCAACTCGGTGGCCAAGAAGACGATGCTCGGAATGCCCGCTATCTCCGACGCGACCGGACCCTCATCCGATGCGCCGCCGCCGGCGAAGCCTTCACGGGAGCCGAAGCCTTCGCGCCAAGAGCCGAAACGGGCCGTTAAATCGACCCCTGCCCCGACGGCGCCGGTTGAAGCGCCAAAGAAATCGAAGGCATCCCCCGAACCCCGGGGCCCCGCCGAGCCCGCCAAACCGGCATCCCCGGCCACCGAGCCCATAGAGGCGATGCGGGAGCCTCCGCTCTCCCCGAGCCTCCGCGCGGCGGAGCCCTGGTCTCGAGGCCGGGACACCTTCGACTCCTGGCCGGACGAGCCCCCCGCCCGGGAACCCCGCCGCGGTGGTCTCATGATCGCGCTGGTGGTGGTGTCCACCCTCATCATCTGCTTCGGCGGCGTGCTCATCTACATGATGTTCTTCACCCAAAGCCCCGGCATCAACCCGCAGGTATTCCCAAGCCCGGACGGTAAGAATATCATCGTCTCCCTCCCCTTGAACGAGGCGCCGCCGGGGACCATGGTTCGGTTCGCCGAGCAGATCGTTCCCGTGACCCAGGGGCAGGCGCAGATCACCATCCCTATGAACCAGCTGAAGCTCGGCGCCAATGATATAACGCTGTCCTACCAGGCCCCCGCGACGAATCCGAAGCCCATCACCTTCCCCATCGTGCTCCGGCACACCATCACCGACGATTTGACCGGCCTGATGTCCGATAACCCGTCTGTTGCGGTGATCTTCAATGTGGCGCCGTCGGTGATGCTCTCGGTGGAGGGAAAACCCGTGCCCATCGCGGACGGGAGCTATGTGTACCGGATCCCCTTCGACAAAGTCATGGAGTCGGCCAAGCCGGGGAGCGATCAGATTATCCACAACGTGCCCTTCCAGCTGACGGATCAGACGGGTGCCACGGAGAGCGGCCAACACGGCGTGATCATCCAGCTGACCGATCTCCAGGTGGATCGGCCCGCGGAGAATGCCCTGATCGCGGCGGAGGAGGTCACCTGCTCCGGCACCACCGATACCGGCGCCGCGGTGACCATCAACGGCGAGCCGGTCGGCGTCACGGCGTTGGGGTTCAGCACGACCGTTCCTTTGCCCGTCATCGGACAGCACAGCATCAAGGTCACGGCGCACGCCCCCGGTAAGGCCCCCCGCACCCGGATCCTGACGGTCAAGCGTCTCGAGAGCCTCGACACGGCCATCGCCGAGTGGTCCCGGGATCTGGATCCGTCCCTCGACTATCCCACCATCGGCAGGGATCCCAACGCCTACGCCGGAAAGAAGATCAAGCTCAACGGGCGGGTGGTCAACATCAGCACCGAGAAGGGGGTGACGGCGTTCATCCTCTATGTCCGGGAGGGCTGTCCCGCGCGGGGGAAGTGCGCGGTCTATGTGGTCTTCCGGGGAGAGACCGACGCGGGCCTCCAGTCGTGGGTGGACGTGTACGGCACGGTCCGGGGAACCCGATCGGTGGACCTGCAACAGGGCTTGAAAATCGAGGTGCCGGCCGTGGACGCCACGTTCGTCGTGAAGCAGAACTGAGGAGTACCCCTCGTTGCCTGAATGCCCCAGATGCCACACTGTATATGACGAGAAACCGGCGTTCTGCGGCACCTGCGGCACGAAGATGTCTGAGGAGGACCCCCTCATCGAGCCGCCGGGGGACCCCCTCATCGGACTCATCATCGACAATCGGTATCGCATCCTCGATTTGATCGGCCGCGGGGGGATGGGCGCTGTGTACCGGGTCGAGCACGTCAAGATGGGGAAGATCATGGCGATGAAGATCCTGAAAGGAGAGCTCTCCAATCATCAGGATCTGGTGAAGCGGTTCAGGCGGGAGGCCGAGACGGTCAGTCGGCTGAGCCATATCAACACCGTCTCCGTGTTCGACTTCGGGTCGGACAAGGGCATGATGTACCTCGTCATGGAGTATATCGACGGCCGGGATCTCGGCGACATCGTCCGACAGAACGGCCCGCTCCCCTCGACGAAGTGTTTCCGGGCGCTGATACAGGTCTGCTCGGCCCTCTCGGAGGCCCATGAGAAAGGCATCATCCACCGGGATCTGAAACCCGAGAACATCATCGTCGGCAGGCGCGACGACCGGGAGGATTTCGTGAAGGTGCTCGATTTCGGGCTGGCCAAGCTCAGGAACATCCAGCGGACCAAGATCACGGAGCAGGGCAGCCTGGTGGGGACCCCCTATTACATGGCCCCGGAGCACATCCGGAGCGAGGACGTGGATCAGCGATCGGACCTCTATGCCCTCGGCGCGGTGATGTTCAAGCTCCTCACCGGTGAGCCGCCGTTCAAGGGCCCCACCGCCATGGCCATCATCACCAAGCACCTCACCGAGAATCCGCCGCCCCCCAGCGAGTCGTCTCCCGACAACGACATCCCCAAGAGCGCGGACGCCATCTGTCTGAAGGCCATGGCCAAATCACCGGAAGATCGGTACAGCTCGGCCAACGAGATGCGGCGGGCGCTGGCCGATGCGTTGGAGCAGGAGTCTCCGAACTCCGAATTCCATCGCTTCACCACCACTGAACGACCGAGCTGGCGGGGCGCCCCGAAGGCGGTTACCGAGAAGATGGAGGCGGTGCGATCCGAGACCCCGCGGCCGGACGCGGCGCCCGCCAAACCCAGGGCGAGCTTCGTCACCATCGGAAGCCGTGCGATGGCCATCGGAACCCGTTCGGATTTCTACCACTATGCCAAGAACCGAAAACGGCGGAAGTGGAGCACCGTCCTCTTTCTCATGCTCGCCCTCTTTGCGGTCGGTGTCGTCGCCTATCTCGGGCTGCGGTGGATCCAGGGCCGCTCAGGGGGGGGTGAATCGGAGCCGAACAACGCCCTGCAGGAGGCCGACCTCCTCGCGGA
>JBNLED010000264.1:0-62684 GCA_050304755.1 Polyangia bacterium
GCCCGCAAAGACGAACGCGAGGCCGTCGCAAAATTCTTTGAGGCCGTCAACAATCGAAACCTGACCCTCCCCGGCGACCCCAAATCCCGTCCCCTGCGCTTCAAATCAGACATTTGACCAAACGCAGTGGACGGAACTCTGAAGCTCCATAGGTCATGCCCTTGTGACCTCAAATCTTCGATGATCTGATGAACCGTGTGATCGAAGTTCTCTGTTTCTTTGATGACTGATGTCAGGTATCGGGAAAGGTCCGCTAGCACTTCAACTCTTTCTTCTTCGCGGAGAGATTCAATATTTTTCCGATTGTATCTACTACTAGTCATCAATTTTGATCCGTATAACGGTTACATCATGGGCTGTTTGGCGCCTGAGAATCAGGCGGCAAATCGGTCCCATGCGTGTTTTTGTTGGCCGCTCCTTTTCGGTTTTCAACCATGTATGCTCGGAGCAATGAATTGATTCGTGTTTGATAACCGCGCCCCTGGCTTCGAAACCATTCGAGTACATCCCGGTCCAGCCGAAGGGTCAGCTGAGCCTTGGACTTTCGTTTGATTAGACCGTCGCGAACCACAGCCCGAGCAAACTGTTCAGGTGATATTTCCGGAATATCGCTAGTATCAATGTCGTCGTCAGTCATATCCGCAAGACGCTTCAGGTCGTCATCCGACAGTTTGGAAGTACGCTTTTTCTTCATTTCGTGTTCCTTTCCTGGCGGAAATGATTCTGATGACCTCATCTGTTTCTGTATGCGCTACTGCCACGACGACACCGTCTAAAAGACCGAACGTGATGTATCGCTCTTCTTCATTACCGAATCTGTCGTCAAACAAGGTCACAGCCACTCCCGCGAACAGGGACTCAAGATCGGCAAAATCAAAACCATGTTTCGAAATATTCGATTGCCGCTTATTTTCGTCCCACTCGAATCGCATAAGTAAGTGTAACTACATTATGTAACTACGTCAAGGGCCTGCAAATTTTTGATATTCTTATGGTCTTACTGTCGGCCAACGTCCTACATCAGCGACCGGCAGGTCAGCTCAGTGAGCGCTGTTTGTGGCCGGTTCGCTGCATGTGCTTGTTAGCTTTTCATTCGTAACCGAGCTCTCTTTATCATCCATACACATACTGCGGACAAAAACAGTATAAAAACAGCTATTCCGATAAGAGTAATTACACCTGCCGCACTCCTTGGCGGACCGGATAAAACATTCGCTATCAGATAGACTCCGAGTCCGGCAAAAGAAACGCCGGCTATAGACATCAAGGTGATAACCACCAGCCCGAATGAACGGGATGTTTTCGGAGCCTCACCCTTTGTTTTGGCTTTGGACGCGAACCAGAATATAAAAATAATCGCCGTTACTGCTGATACTATTTCGAGTGTAGAACTGGTAATTCCAAGCAGTTCTGACACTTTCTCATCCACCGCCTTAAATTGGTCGGCGAAAAATATCTTCATCGGAATCGATGCAACGACGAATATCGTTGCCAAAACAACGCCTATTTCGGCCAACCTAAGTCGCAGCAATATGTGTCTAGATATATTCATTTTTAAAGCTAACAACATTATTATACGGACGGTCTATCAATTTCAAAAACTGCCATTATTGGCCATTTCCTCCAGTAACTCTAAAAAATTCTATATCTGGCAATATTAGCCACAACCAGTCGTAATTTCAACCGAAAAATCGTAAAGACGGACTTCCGTGTATGGTTTGGCGATGCCACTTTGCCCGGAGATATCCTGGATATCCGACCGGTCTGATATCCAGGTGAATCTGGATCGCTCGTGTTCAGATTTGCAAAATATGTGGAAAATGACGTTATGGCACCCTGTAAACAGAAAGGTTGGACACATTCTTGAGAATTGTCCGAGGAGGTCTCTGTACGCATGAGAAAGGACTTCGAGGCCATTATGCAGCGCCTTAGAGAAATCATCCGCTTCGACATTACTATCGAACGGAAAAACCTATGTCTCTTGGACCAAGCTATTTCTGATGTATTGCCTTCGCATTAGGGTTGACGGTCCGATAACATAACGGCTTATCTCACCCACTTGGCGCGATTTTGGGCATTCGATATGAATGATTGAAAGATAATTTTAGTAATAGCCTTGAATCAATATCAACCGTTGAATTGCATCAAGTCATTGAAATCAAGACATCGGAAACCGCACCCCCGCTCAAAGCCCGAGCCCCGGCAGCGGGCTCGGATAGAGGAAGCCGTCCCGCAGCTGGAGCGCCGAGGTGGTGGGGTCCCCCCGGAGACCGATGTGCCCGTCGAGGTCGGCGTAGACGACGTTGGGGCTGGAGAGGGAGAAGGCGAGGCCGGCGGCGATGCCGAGGGCCACCTCGTCCATGCACCCCACCATCACCTCCAGGCCGGCGGCCCGGGCCACCGCGTTGATGGCCGCGGCCTCCTGGAGCCCCCCCACCTTCATGAGCTTGATGTTGACCATATCCGCCAGGGAGCGCTTGGCCAGCCGGAAGGCGTCCCGCAGGTCCACCAGGCACTCGTCCGCCATCACCGGGATGGGCACCCGGCGGGTCACCCGGCCGAGCAGCGCGGGCTCCCCTTTCGGGGTGGGCTGCTCCAGCACCTCGACCTTCGCCTTGACCGTCCCGGTCACGAACCGGACCGCCTCGGCCTCGGTGTACCCCTGGTTCGCGTCGAAGCGGATGGCCACCCGCTCCCCCACGGCCTCCCGGACCTTCAGGGTGCGCACGATATCCCCCTCCGCGTCCCGTCCCCCCTTCAGCTTCAGGGCCCGGAACCCCGCGGCGACGAGGGCCCGCGCCTCGGCCACGGTCTCCTTCTCCGGGAGGATGCCGATGGTGACACTGGTCTTCATCCGATCCCGGACCCCGCCGAGGATCTTGTAGAGGGGGAGGCCCGCCACCTTGCCGAGGAGATCCCTGAGGGCGATGTCCACGCCGCTTCGCACCGACGGCCAGGCCGCGAGGGGCTTGGCCGTCCGGTCGAGGAGCCGCGCGAACCGCAGGGGATCGCTCCCCTTCAGGAGCGGCGCCGCCACCTCCGTGATGACGCCCTCGACCCGTTCCGGCGCCTCCCCGGTGACGTAGCGATCCGGCGCCGCCACCCCCACCCCCGTGAGGGGGCCGTTGGTGTGGATTCGGATGAGCACGTTGGTGACGGACGAGACCTCCTCGTACGCGATGGCGTACGGGGTCTCCAGCGGCATCCGGAGGGGCTCGGCCTCGACGCGGGTGATGCGCATGGCTCAGTACCGCTTCTGGTAGATGTCGTCGAGGGTCATGGGCTTGAGATCCTCCACGAGCCCGACGAGGTGCTTCACCATGACCGCCCAGATCCGCCGGCCCTTCTCCTCCGTGGCCTTGGTGGGATCCCCCAGCACGCCGCTCTTCGAGAGGCGGGCGGTCTGCACGTACCACTCGATGCTCTTCTTGGAGCTGAACTCCAGGTAGTCGCTGGAGAAGCGGGGCACACTCCGCCTCGCCCGGTTCATCTTGACCCGGTGGGGCCGAAGCGCGAGGGTCGTGCTGGTCTCTATCTCCCCGGCGTGCACGTCGTTCCGGGTCTCCACCATCTGCTCCACCTCCGCGTCGCTGGTCTCGCCGGTGTCCACGCAGGTGAAGATGCGGGCGTCCCGGTTGATCATCTGCGCGGCGAAGTGGAGGGCCGGGCCGTTGCCCCCGTGGCCGTTCACGATGATGAGCTTGGTGATCCCCTGGCGGGCCACGCTCATCCCCACCTCGTAGGCCACCTTCGACAGGGTGTCGGGGGAGATGCTGAGGGTCCCCGCGAACTCGTCGTGGTGGTAGCTGACCCCGTAGGGCATGGCCGGGAGCACCAGGGGCTTGGGATCGGAGCAGGCGGCGGCCACGTCCCGGCACAGGCGGTCCGCGTCGTAGGCGTCCACGTCCAGCGGGAGGTGGGGGCCGTGCTGCTCGATGGAGCCCACCGGGAAGAGGGCGATGTCCACCTGCTTGAGCTTGTCCCGGGCCTCCTGCCAGGTGAGATCCGCCAGCAGGTAGCCCCGGTCCGGGGCCTCCTTTCCCGACGCCCCCGCCGGGGTCTCGAACCGATAGGGGGCGGTGAGGGCCTCCTCGGACAGGGGATCGAACGGCTGCCACTGCCGGCCCGACCGGATGACGGCGCCCGCCGCGTGCTGGAGCATCTGACGATAGAGGGGCGCCCGCAGATCGTTCGGGAAGAGATCGATGGGGGAGCGCTCCTTCTCGAACCGAAGGGAGAGCACCTCCGGGTGGGGGCGGGGACGGTGCGCGGCTGTCTCGGCGATCTCGACGAGGCCCTGCGCCTTCAACAGGAGCATCAGGTGCTCGGCCCCCTCCGTCTCCTGGTGGAGCGCGTGCCGGGGCAGCGAGCCCAGGATCTCCGCCACCTGCCGCGGGGTGTAGCCGCACCGGCCCGGATCGAGCCCGAACGCGCTGAGCATCCCGACGATGCGCCGGCACTTCTCGCACTTCCCGCAGGGGAACGCCCGATCCTCCCGGATGTGGGCCGCGTGGCAGGAGATCTGGTGCCGCTGGAGCTCGGGGTACCGCTCCACGAGGGTCTTCTGGATGAGCAGCTCCGACAGGGGCCGCAGCACCGAGAACTGGGCGATGTTCCATCGCTTCCGCGTGAAGTAGCGGGTGAGCCGGTGGTCGAAGTACCGGCTCTGGTCGTAGAGACCGTCGAAGTGG
Source organism: Polyangia bacterium (assembly GCA_050304755.1). Lineage (GTDB taxonomy): Bacteria > Myxococcota_A > Polyangia > JAAYKL01 > JAAYKL01 > CAYWLQ01. The sequence continues at coordinate 4,692 of JBNLED010000264.1, forward strand.
GGGATCCCCTTGGTGCTCCGGCGGACCGTGGTGTCGTATTCGTCCCCCACGAGGAGCCGCCCGCACCCGCGTTTCCTAAGCAGGGGCAGCGCGCCGAAGAGGAACACCGCCACCGTCCAGAGGCGGATGGGGTAGGCGTCCGAGCGGCGGGTGGCGAAGTCCGGCCGCACCATGGGCAGCCTCCGGAGCATCCACGTGAACACCCGATCCGAGTTGGTCCACACCCGGGTCGTCCGCGCCTCGTGGGTGGAGAAGTGGCGGTAGGCGTTGAGGGCCGTGTACCAGTGCCGGCCGGACTCGTTGACGAACACCGGGTGGGCCTCGACCCCCGCGTCCCGGAGCAGCCCGTAGGTGAGCAGGCTGTCCTTGCCGCCGCTCAGGAGCACCGCGTGCCGGGCGCCGTCGGAGGACCAGGGCGCCCGCGTCGCGGCGGCGTCCGGGACACGCCCGCCGAAGACGAGCGCGGCGGTCAGGTAGCGTTCGAGCTTCTCCGCCGGGATGCCCCGCGCGCCGTCCGCGAGGAACGGGTTGTCCGCGAGGATCTTGTTGACGTAGATCTCCCGGGCGGTGTTCTCGGCCATCTCGGACAGGAACCGCTTGTCGTGCTCGTCGAAGGTCCCGTGGAAGACCAGCTCCCGGCAGAACAGCCCGTAGTTGAGGGCCGCCTGGGCGGCCACCATCGACGCGAGGTTCTCACTCGCCGGATCCCCCGGCGTGAACACCGGCTCCTCGTACTTGTAGATGAGCTCGGTGGTCTCGAAGGCGCCGTTCGCGTGGACAGTGTAGGGGGCGGTGAGGCGGCGCTCCTCCACGATGACGGGCCCCACCACCAGGCGGTCGAGGACCGCCAGCGCCTCATAGCTTCGCCACTGATCCATCTCAGCCCTCCGCCCCGTGCGACGACCGGACATGCCCCCGGATCGCCTCGACGAGGACATCGACGCCGCCGGCCAGGGGATCCGCCGCGGGACGCCCCGTCCGGGCGGCCATCTGATCGCAGATCCGGGGAATCTCCCCCTCGGGAATCCCCTCGGAGTTGATCGCGATGGCCACCACCGGCCGTCCGGAGATCAGCTCCACGGCCCGGATCTGGGTCTCGATGTCGTGGAGGGGATAGCCCGGAAATCCGTCGTACTCCTTCCTCATGGGGGCGTGCTGGAGCACCACGCAGGTCGGCCGGGCCGCTGCCAGGATCTCGAACCCGCCCGGGTAGGCGGGGTTCATGAGGCTCCCCTGGCCCTCCACGATGATAATGTCGGGGGCCGCATCCCGCCACGCCAGCCACACCGCATGCTCGATCTCGCCGGAGACGAAGTCGTTGATCAGCGCGTCGAAGATGATGCTGTAGTGCGCCCCCTGGAGCCACGCGGTCTGGCCGGTGCCGACGAGGACTGCGCCCTTCCCCAGCTCCCGGAACCGGTCCACCAGCATCCAGGCGGTGGTCCGCTTGCCCACCGCCGAGTCGGTCCCCAGCACCGCGATCCGCGGCACCCCGACCTCCTCGATCTTCCCACTGAAGAAGTGGAGCTTCTCCCGCTCCTTGGGTTTCCGGATATCGACGAGCCGGCCCCCATGGGAGCGGGCGAGGATTCCGAGCATCTTGTTCTCGGAGAGCAGATCATGGAGACCGCTCACCACGGTGAGCCCCGTGGAGACCGCCTCGCGAATGTGTTCCCAGGACCCGTCCGGAAGCCGCCCCCCGTCCGGCGCGAGCCCCACGATGAGGTGGCTGACGGGCGTCGCCGCCGCGTCCCCGGCGCGGATCACCTCGTCCAGGGTCCCGAGGATGGGCACATCGTAGCGGCAGCCGCGGACGATCTCCCCGGCGGTGCGGCCGCTCAGATGGGTGTCCCACACCGAGGTGATCCGATACCGCTCGGAGCGCCTGAGCAGCCCGTGGGCGGTCTTCCCGTTGGTGGTGTCGAGGGCGCCGTCGCAGTAGATGACGGCGTTGCCTTCGGGTCTGTCGTTCATCGCTTCCTCCCGGTGAGCACCGCGACATAGCGGTCTCCGGTCAAGGGGGTTCGTCTGTGGTAATCCAAAAGGGCATAGAGCCCGGCGGTGGCGGCGGGGAGGACGTGGAAGCCCTCCTGCTCCCGGAGCTTCTTGGAGAGGGCGGTCATGTTCCGGTCGCTGACCTGGCTGGCGAAGCCGTCGGTGGAGCGGATCGCCTCCAGGGCGAGATCCCCGTCCACCGAGTGCCAGTTCACCAGGGGCTCGTTCACGGCGGTCTCCCGGATGGACTCGGGGTGCAGATCGGCGCAGGTGGCGGCCTTGGACGCCCACCCCAGGACGATGGGATTCTTCCGGTACGACGAGCCGGCGACGAGCCGGGGGATCCGGGAGGTCTTCCCCCGCCGGTACAGGCTGACGAACCCCCGATAGATGCCCGCGAGGGTGGTGCCGTTGGAGACGGCCACGGCGACCATGGCCGGGGCGTCCCGGAGCTCGTCGTACAGCTCGTAGGCGATGCCCGCGTAGGCGGCGAGCTGGATCGCGGTGTTGGCGCCGCCGGGGTTGGCGTCATAGATCTCATCGTCCGCGGCCCTCTTCCGGGAGATCTCCACGGCGTGCTCGTAGGTGCCCGGCGTCCGGATGATCTCCGCGTCGAACGCGATCATCTCCTCGATCCGGCGGGTGTGGTAGCTCTCGGGGATGTAGACGACCGCCCGGATTCCGGCGTAGGCCGCCGCCATGGAGAGGGCCACGCCGTAGTTCCCGCAGGTGGCCACGGTGATAGCGTCGAACCCCCGACGGAGGGCGTCCAGGGCCTGGGCGAAGGCGATGCGGTCCTTCTGGGTGCCGGTGGGGTTGCCCCCCTCGAACTTCAGATAGAGCTGCCGGAAGCCGTGCTCCCGCTCCAGGTTCCGCGCCCGGGAGAAGGCCGTGTCCCCCACCTCCGAGTCGATCAGATCCTCGAAGGCCTCGAGCCGCTTCTCCAGGGGATGGGCGGGGTCCGCGGCGAGGGCGGTCCGATCCTCCACCTCCGGCGCGATGGGGGTCTGCTCGGGGGTGGCGTCGGACATGAGGGCCTCGGGACGGTTCGATAGCTGGGTCGATTTTCTCATGACTCACATGCCTCCTCACATACGGCGGATAACGTGGTCGCGGTGGGAGTTTGCACGATTCATTCCAATTTGAATCCTGCCGACCCCGGCGGGGAGGGGCTCTCGGAGGGGCTGCTTTTTCAGCTCCGGGGCGCCCCCACCCCGGCCCTCCCCCGAATGACGATCGGATAATGGGCGAGGGAGGAAGAACGGCTTCGCAATAGAAGGTTGGGTTGGGTGATTCTCTTTCTCCCCTCTCCGCTTGCGGGAGAGGGGTCGGGGGTGAGGCTGTCGGCAAAGAGGTCCCCGCATGAATGTAGCAAATTGCCCCACCGCTACTCGGCCTCGATCTCCAGCAAATCGTGCACCGCGATGCCCCGCCTGAGATCGGCCAGCCGCTCCCGGCAGCTCTCCCGCTTCAGGTAGCGGGGCATGAGCCGGGGCGGGGCGATCACCCCGCGGCTGAGGAGCTCCGACACGATGGGGATCTGCTCGGTCGCGATCTTCCCCACGAACAGCAATTCCAGAGAGCCGTTGTCCCGGAGGTATTTCAGCACGTCGTTCAGCCCGCGCAGATAGATACAGTCCTTGGTCAGGCCGCCTCCCCGGTAGATGCGCACCGTGATGTTGAAGGCGGTCCGCCGGGTGAAGCCGTACCGGGAGAGCATCCGGAAGCAGTCGATGAACGACGCGCCCTCAATGATGGCGCGGGCCGCGGCCACCCGGGCGGCGACCACCCGCATCCGCCCCGGGGTCAGCCCCCCCACCAGGTACTCGGCGAGCACCGCCAGCCCCTCCTGGAGTTGCTCGTAGCCGGCCAGACCGCTCCGCAGCTGGGCGAACCGCTGGGCGCCGCCGTTGAAGTAGGTGACCAGGTGGGTGCCCACCTCGTGCTGGATGAGCGCTTCCGCGGCCTCCCGGGACACCTTCGCGTTATTCGATATGAGGAGGCGACCCTTCGACACCATCAACCCGGCGATGAGGTTCTGGCGGAACTCGATCGTCGCGACCGCGTCCGGGAACTCCCGCCGGTAGCCCTCGAGCTCTTCGCCCGCCCGCGCCGCCAGGACCTCCGGCGAGACCTTCCGGCCGTGCTCCTTCTCGCGCAGGTAGGCCGGGATTTTTTCGAGGATGGTGTCCGCGGCCCGGAGGAGGGAGTTGGATATCTTGCCGTAGAGCTGGAGGCTCCCGTGGAGGAACCGCGGGGTGTCCCGATCCGATAGCATGGTGAGCTTGCGATCCAGCTCCGCCTGCTTCTGGTAGAAGAGATGGGAGATGGTCGGATCCTCTACCCGCTCCAGGGGGATGGCGAAGAGCGCCCGCTTGACGAGACTCGGGTCGACGGACAGGGGCCGATACCGGAAGGGCGGCAACTTCTCGAAGCCCGACTTCCGGAAGCGGTTCCAGACGGACGCGACGTTGACCGGGTTGATCTCCATGAGAAAGTCGAAGGACGAGGAGATGTCGTCCAGGGTCCGATCCGCGGACCAGACCGACTTGACCAGCGCCCGCCGCCCGAGGGAGTGGAAGTTCTTGGGCCTAAGATCCGTCTGCTGCTCGGCGAAGTAGAAGAACCCGTGCTGGAGGGTGTACCCGATCTGCCGCCTGAGGCGCTTGAGCAGGCTCGGATAGATCTCCCCGGAGGCCTGCCGGTAGACCGGCTCCACCTCGATGCCGATCTGGACGCACCGGAGGCTCCGGGCCTCGGCGGCGGTGAGGAATGGACGGGGACGGTCCGGAAACTCCCGCGGATTCCTGATCTGCTCGGTCACCGCCTTCCGTCCGCCGATGACGATCTTTCCGAGGTGCCGATCCAGGACGTCCAGCACCTCCGCTCCCCGGCCGTTCCGCTCCCCGCCGAAGAGCCGGAACGCCGGCACCGGGGGGATCGACGGCTCGACCACTGGCGGATGGGCCTCGGGGCGGGACCAGATGTCTACGATGAGAAAGGCGCCGAAGGCCGGCTGGCACTGTTCGGCGACGGCCTTCACGATCCCCGCATAGGGATGCCGCCGCCGCGGGCTCACGCGGGTGATGAGGAACGCCGCCTGGGAGGTGACCAGCTGTTCGGTCCCCGGATCGAGGGCTTCGACGGGGTGACGGTGGACGGCCAGGAAGGGCAGCCGCCGCTCGAGATAGATCCGCCCGCCGTCCGAGAGGGATCGGCGGAGTCGCTTCTTCTCCGCGTAGTGGGTTTCGATCGCGGCGCGTATCCGGGGGACCTCCCCGGCGCTCTCTGTCCGTTGCGCCGCGCGCTTGCTCGTTCCGTCCATGATCCGTCGCGTCCTACATGATGGCCATGGCCACGTTGTCGAACTGACGCCGGTAGTACGTCATGCCCTCGGTCTTCCGCTCCAGGGACTTGATGACCGCCTCGCAGAAGTTCACCCCCTCCTTTTTCTGGGCGCTGCCGAGCCCGCCGGGGCTGAAGACGTTAATCTCCATGATCTTGTCCCCCACGATGTCCAGCCCCGCCAGGAACATGCCGTCCTGCATCAGCTTGGGTCGCACCACCTCCACCAGCTCCAGCGCCGTGGGGGTGACCTCCGCGCGGGCCAGGGTCCCCCCCGCGTGGATGTTGGAGCGCAGGTCCCCTCCGGTCCGAACCCGCCGGAAGGCGGCGTACTTGCCCTTGTACATCAGCGGCTCCCCGTTCATCACGAACAGCCGCATGTCCCCCTCCTCCGCCGCGGGCAGGTACTCCTGGGCGATGACGTAGCCGTCCCGGGAGACCGAATCGAACATCTGGTTCATGTTGGCCACGTCCTCCGGCCGGACCAGGAACACGCTCTGCCCTCCGGAGCCGGTGAGGGGCTTGAGCACCACCGTGCCCCGCTCCTTGGCGAACGCCTTCACGTCGTCCCGGTTGCGGGTGATGATGGTCTCCGGGCGCACCACCGCGGGGAACGCCTGGAAGTACATCTTGGAGGTGGCCTTGGCCAGGCCGTTGGGGTCGTTCAGCACCACCGTGCCCGCCGGCGCCACCAGGCGCCCGAACAGGATCCCGGCCTGGGAGGCCCAGGGGCGGCTCACCGCGTCCTGGGCGGGATCGTTCCGAAGCAGCACCACGTCCAGCTCGTCCAGGGTGATCCGCTCCTGCACCGCCTTCTTCCCCTGGATGTCCTTGAGGAAGGTCGCGGGGTTCTTGTACATCCGCCGGCTGGCGCCCCGGGCGTGGGCCCGGATGTGCTCGTCCGAGTCGTAGTTGAGCTCCCCAACCCCCATGAGCCACACCTCGTGCCCCATGTGCCGCGCGGTCATGGCCAGGCGGGTGGTGGTATAGCCCGCCTGCTCGGTCATCACGTCGTTGACCACGAAGCCGATGCGGATGGGACGCCGGCTGGTCTGCCGGGGCTGGTGACGCCGGGCGCGCACCTTCTTGCGGACCTGCTTGAGGGCCTTGACGGCCGGTTCCAAGGCCGCGGCCAGGGCCGCCCCGATATCCTCGAAGCGCGCTTCGTCCAGCGCCCCGGTCCACTCATCCATGAACACCTTCTTGATATCGATGGCGATGGCGCACCCCACACCGGGGAAGGTCTCGTGGACCCACTGGGAGAGATACCCCCCCTTGAACCGGACGTTCTCGCGGACATCGAGGGGCTCCCCGGCGATTCGGGCTTTCGACAGGGCGCCCGTAAACGCCTTGATCACCGGCGCCCAGAGATCCCGATCCATGGATCCCGTTCCGATGTTCACCACCGGGGCACCCTCGGGATCCGCGGGGGGAGCCTCCGCGCCCTCCCGGCGGTGGTTGTAGCTGTGCAGATCGAGGAGGATGAACTGTCCCCACATCCGCTGGACGGCGCCGAGGGTGTCGTACAGCTCTTTGTAGAACGCGTCGTATTGCTCGAGGGAACGCTCGATGACGGCGTTGGAGGGGGTCTCCTTCCACACGTCGAGGTTCCAGGCGTCCGCCGGAGTAAGGTAGACGGCCTTCTCCCGGGGGCGGTTCAGATCCATCTCGAACCGGGAGCGGTGGACCGCGAAATGGGTCGGGGCGACCACCACCCACCGTCCGGTGTGGGGGTCCTCCTCCCTCAGGCGCTCATCGTCGGGGAGGTTCATCAACTCGCGGACCTCGGGTCTCAATTCGTGGCCGTCGTGAATGGCCACGGCGACCACCGGGCTGTCACCGACGACAGCGGTCCAGATGCTCTCCTGAGAGTTCCCCATTTTTCGCTCCTTCCTGTCTGATTGCTGTCCGCCGCTCCAAAGGCGGTAAGGGCTGGCGGGCGACACCGGGCGCGACGCCAGTCGGATGACGGTTGTGACAAAGGAAGCTTTAGCAAAAGACAGGCCAAGGTCGGGGAGAGCCCCAACCCGCCGAAACCATTGCCGAGGGGGGCGATGAATCGCGGATCAGCCCGGCATGTCTGAAGATCCCGCGATTTCGAAGTGTGGAATAATGCCACTGTGTGGCGGACGGCAACACCTCCCGGCCCCGGGAAGTGCCTGACGCGCGGCGTTTCCCGTCACCACCGCCGCCCCCCCAGGAGCACGTCCCGGGTTTGGGGGGGGCGCAATCCCAGGGAGCGGATGAAGCACGACAGCGTCTCCCCGTTCAGGAGCGCGTCGATGGCCTCCACGTAGTCTCCGGCGAAATAGCGCTGCCAGGTGCGCGGGTGGCTCCGCTGATGGCGTCGGCAGGCCCGACGAAGGATGCCCGCCCCGTTCCAGCCGAGCTTGAACAGCCGGAACACGTCCAGGACCTCCTGCGGGATATCCATCTTCGACAGCTGCGGGGCGTACGCCCGGAAGAACCGGTCCACGTAGGCATCGGTCCTGAGCGGCCGGTCGTTCCAGTAGAGGGTGGCCTTGGGACCGTGCTTCGCCGCGTTCAGCCGGGACTCGAGATGGCGTTCGAGTCGGTTGATGTTCTCCGCAGGGCGTCTGGAGAGCCACGCCAGGGTGACGGCCTTGACGATCACCAGCCCGGCGGCCACGATTTCGGGGAGGTTGGCGTCGCAGGGGCGGATCTCCAGGGTCGGAATCCGCTTGGTCCGGTCCTTGTTGAAGGTCATTTCTTCCTTATACTCGTGATCGAGCTCGCCGTGCTCGAGGGGGTAGAAGTACTTCTTCTCGGCGTGGAGGAACCGGTTGGAGTCGATCCCCGAAATCCCCGTTTCGAACACCGGAGAGTTAGCCAGGAGGGCGATGAGCAGCGGCAGGTGACCGTGAAGGTGACAGGAGAGCCGGAGCGCATCCTCGAACGGCATCCCGTCCTCTCCGAGCCCCACGTGGTAGTGGGTCCCGGCGAAGCGATCCCGCCACGTGCCGGCGAAGAATAGTGTGTACTTTCCGTTGGGCTTCCCGAACTTGTAGGAGGCGATGGACTTTCTGAGCCCCATCTTGATGCCGAAGAGGGCCTCCCGGATGGAGTAGAACGGCCGGGAGTTGTACTCGATGCCGATGCTTCGATCGTGATGGAAGTCCTCCTGGCTCTCCACGACCCATTTCCGGGGCAGCATGACGTGCCGTCCGATCCGCAGGTTCTTGAGCCGGATCGTGTAGGTCTCCACCTCGACCCCCAAAGAGACGCGCTTCATATTCATCGGCGGATTCGGATCGCCGCGATGATGGGGAACGGGCGCAAGGGTTGAAATCCATGGTCGAGGTACAGGGGGCATCCGGGATGTGGTTTTTGGGGCACGATGCGTTCTCCTTTTTGCGATGAACGCGTTGTGCACGATACGTGCCAACTCAATCTCGACGCGACCCTCCGGCTCTTCTATCCCGGCCGATGGGTGGAGCCCTACCTCAAGCTGGGGCTCGCCGGTTGGCGGAAGACTGGAACGCGATCCGGAGATGAGGCTGTTGCCTCCGATGAAACAACCCCTGTTTTCCGAGGAGCGAGTTCAGGCAGAGACAATGTGCATCGCGCAGTTGCCGGGCTAATTGAAGGTGCTGAAAAACTCCCACATATAGGCGCCTGCATTGCCTGGGACCATGTGGTCGCCGCCGTGGGTGCAATAGACCACTGCCAGCTCCCCGTCGCATCCCGGATGGGATTCACAGCCGGGGGTCGACATGGAAACAGCCTCATTGGAGCAGCCGTCTCGCTCGATCCAGAAATCCCGGGAGACCTCTCCGCAGACATCGGGGACCACAATAGTGTCGGTGGTCCCCTGGGTGATGAGGATCGACACCGCCGCGTCGTAGCTGCAGTAGGGATCGGCGCCGTGACCGGTGCTCATGTCGCCGGGGCCCCAGCCGGCCACCGGCGCGAAGGCCCGGAAGACGTCGGCGTGATGACAGGCGAAGTTCATGGTGGTCCAGGCGCCCGCGCTGAATCCGACGAGGAACATCCGGTTCGGGTCGACGCAGAGGCTCTCCTGGACGTGCTCGAGCAGCGTGTCTATGAACAGCACGTCCTCCGAGGTCTCGTCCGGATTCCATCCTGAGGAGAGGGTCCCCCAGTGGGGGGTCGTCCCCGGCGGATCGCCTGAGCCCTGCGGGTAGACGAGGATCGCCTGGCCCGCGCTGGCCTCGATGAGGTTGAAGCCGCTCGGATCGTTGGCCGCCCACCAGTTGTTCATGTTCGCCCCGTGGAGCGCCATCACCAGCGGCAGCGGGATGTCCGGGTCGTAGCTCTCGGGCATGTACACCAGGTAGTACCGGGTCGTCCCGTTGATCTCCATGGTCAGCTGGGTCCGGGCGTCGAGCCGTTCGGCGCTCTTACCACAGCCGGCGCTGGCACTTTCGTCCGTATCGGCGTCGGTGTCCGCGTCCGTATCGGCGTCGGTATCCCCATCGGTGTCTGTGTCCGTATCGGCGTCAGTATCCCCATCGGTGTCTGTGTCCGTATCGGCGTCGGTATCCCCATCGGTGTCTGTGTCCGCGTCGGAGTCCGTGTCCCCATCGGTGTCTGTGTCCGTATCGGCGTCGGAGTCCGTGTCCGCGTCGGAGTCCGTGTCCGCGTCGGTGTCCGTGTCCGCGTCGGTGTCGGAATCCATGTCGGTGTCGGAATCCGCGTCAGTGTCGGTGTCCGCGTCAACGTCGGAGTCCGCATCCGCGTCGGTGTCCGCGTCCGCGTCCGAGTCGGTGTCCGCGTCCGAATCGGCGGCACCGCTGGAAGTGTCGACTTCCGCGGCGGATTTTTTGGCTTCGGACGGGCTGCACATGGACATCACCGCTCCGAAAAGCGCGAGCGTGGCCCAGGGGGTTGCAATTTCTTTGATATATTTCAACAATCTCTACTCCTCCCTGTAATTAGCAGACAAAAAGCCGGTTGACGCGTTCGGGTTAAAAATAAGGCTAATGTAACCAGTGTATATAAAACAGAAAAATGGGTACTTTCTGCTGATATAGCTTTAAAGCATCCACCCTCTTTTGTTTAACGGTTTCCACATTAATATTAAGGATAGAAAAGAGATAGGGACTCTTTTCTATCAAATCAGCGGGTCAATGGACAGCGCTACGGAACACGTCGGCCGCTGAAAAGGAATAAGCATGAAAAGTATCTCGAAATCGGGGGTGATTTTCTTTCTTACCGGAGCGCTATTTGCGCTGGGATGTGCGAGTGATAATTCGAACACCACAGATGGTGGCGTATCAGACACCAGTCCGGAAGGGGACTCTGATGTAGACACGGACACAGATGCGGACACGGACTCGGATGCGGACACCGACTCGGATGCGGACACCGACTCGGACTCGGACTCAGATACGGATACCGATTCGGACTCGGACTCAGATACGGACGCGGATGCGGATTCAGATTCCGATACGGACATGGATTCGGATTCAGATATGGACACGGATGCGGACACCGATTCCGATACGGACACGGATTCGGACACGGATTCGGACAATGATACCGATGGTGACACCGATACCGATTCCGATACCGACACGGATGGCGATACCGATACGGACACAGACGCCGATGGGGACACGGACGCGGACTCCGATGCGGACTCCGACGCCGATTCGGACCCCGCCCCCGCCGAGTTCGTGAACAATTACGACGGCGCGAGGGCGACCACCGTGAGCCTGGATTTCGACTGGCGGTTCCATCTCGGAGACGAGGGGGGCGCGGAGGGTCCCTCCTTCGACGATTCTTCCTGGACCGCCGTGGACGTGCCCCATGACTGGAGCGTCACCCTCGATTACAACCAGGGCTCGGCGGCGGGCGCCGGCGGCGGCTATCTCGACGGCGGGCTCGGATGGTATCGGAAGTCCTTCTCGATTCCCGCCGGGAGCGAGGGGCAACGGGTCTTCGTCCAGTTCGACGGCGTGTACATGGACAGCACCGTCTGGCTCAACGGCACGGAGGTCTGCGGCCGCCCGTATGGCTACTCGTCTTTCGAATGTGATATCACCGACAGCGCCACCTATGGTGGAGAGAACGTGCTCGCCGTCCGCGTCAACAACGAGCTGCCGAGCAGCCGCTGGTATTCGGGAAGCGGTATCTACCGTCACGTCTGGCTCAAGACCGTGAACCCGATCCACGTGGACTACACCGGCGTCTTTGTCACCACCCCTCAAATTTCATCGGACAGCGCTACGGTGAACATCGAGGTCGCCGTGCGAAACGATTCGGCCGAGAGTCGGTCGGTGACCGTGGAGAGCTCGATTCGGGACTCCGGCGGAGCGGAGGTAGCGACCGCTGACGCGTCCGAATCCGTCAACGGAGGGTCCACCGCCGACGTGGAGATGTCCGGAACAATCTCCTCTCCCTCGATCTGGTCCGTCTCTTCACCGACAATGTATTCCGTCGTCACCACCCTCTCCGTGGACGGCGCGGTGGCGGACACGTACCGGGCCCCGTTCGGCATCCGCAGCTTCGCGTTCGACGCCAACAGCGGCTTCACCCTGAACGGCGAGGCCATGAAGCTCAACGGCGTGTGCCTCCACCACGACCTCGGGGCGCTCGGCGCCGCCGTGAACCACCGGGCCATCGAGAAGCGACTCGAGATGCTCAAGGAGATGGGGGCGAACGCCATCCGCACCTCCCACAACCCGCCGGCGCCGGAGCTTCTGGACTACGCCGACCGAATCGGTTTTCTCGTCATCGACGAGGCGTTCGATATGTGGTACGCTTCCAAAACCGATCACGATTACTCGCGGTTCTTCCGTGAGTGGGCCGATACCGACATGGCAGACTTCGTCTCCCGTGACCGCAATCACCCGAGCGTGATCATCTGGAGCATCGGCAACGAGGTTCCCCAGGCTGGAGACCGGGCCGTGGCGCAGCAGCTGATTGATGCCATTCATTCGAAGGATACGACGCGCCTCACGTCCCAGGCCTATGCGGCGTGGGTCTCGGAGTCCGATTTCACCGGGCTGGAGGACCTCGTAGGCATCAACTATGCACCGGAACGATACGACTCCGTTCACTCTTCCAACCCAGGCTGGAAGCTGTACGCGAGCGAGTCGTCGTCCGCGTTCAAGAGCCGAGGCATCTACAACAACAACAACAACCAGGCCTCGTCCTACGACAACTTCGCCGCCGGCTGGGGCCACACCGCGGAGACCTCGTGGGAGAACGTCAACACCCGCCCCTGGATTGCGGGCGAGTTCATCTGGACCGGCTTCGATTATATCGGCGAGCCGACCCCCTACGAGTGGCCCTCCAAGAGCTCCTACTTCGGCCTGATCGACACCGCGAACCTCCCCAAGGACATCTTCTACTTCTACCAGAGCAAGTGGAACGCGGACGGCCCCCCCATGGTGCACATCGTTCCGATGGATTGGACGAGCTGGGGACCCGGCTCGAATGTGAGAGTATTCGCCTACTCCAACGCGGACAGCGTGGAGCTCTACCTCAACGGCTCCTCCCTGGGATCGAAGGACGTCAACCCCTCCGTGGGGCATCTGGAGTGGACGGTGGGATTCGAGACGGGAACCCTCGAGGCGCGGGCGATTCGAGGCGGAGAGGTGGTCGCGACGGACGAGGTGCGGACGGCGGGGGGCGCCGCGGCGCTGGCGCTCATCCCCGATCGGTCGGTCATCGCGGCGGACGGACGGGACCTGGTCTTCGTGGAGGCGGACGTCGTCGACGGGGAGGGGGTCGTCGTGCCCCAGGCCGGCAACATGATCGATTTCGCCGTGAGCGGTCCGGGGAAGATCATCGGCGTGGACAATGGAGACGCGACAAACCACGAATCCTACAAAGGCACTTCACGGTCCGCTTTCAGCGGCAAGGCCGTGGTTATCGTTCAATCTACCGGCGAGTCCGGACAGATCGCGGTCACGGCGACTTCCAACGGCCTGACTCAAGGCGAGACGACAGTGACTGCAGAGTAAAAGTACAACCGTAAAACAACCTCGGAGGTTTTATCATGACAAAACGCATCGTATTATGGGGGTTCATTGTTGGCGCCATCGCCGCGAGCGGATGCTCGAGCGACGATCCGGCCGAAGTTACGGGTGACACCGGAACGGATGTGTACACTGATACCGATACAGACTCTGACACGGACACGGATTCCGATGCCGATACAGACTCCGACGCGGACACGGATTCCGACGCGGACACGGATTCCGACGCCGATACAGATTCCGACGCGGACACAGATTCCGACGCGGACACGGATTCCGACGCGGACACGGACGCCGACGCCGATACGGATACCGACGCCGATACGGATGTGGACGGGGACACCGACACCGATACGGACGGGGACACCGACGCGGATTCCGACACCGATACGGACGGGGACACCGACGCGGATTCCGACACCGATACGGACGGGGATTCCGACACCGATACGGATGGGGACACCGACGCGGACACCGACGCGGATTCGGATACGGGCACCGGAGACGGCCCGGGGGCCGAGGGTCCCTGCGACATCTATGAATCCGGCGATACCCCCTGTGTCGCGGCGCACAGCACCTCCCGGGCGCTGTACGCCGCCTACGACGGACCGCTGTATCAGCTCCGGAACGGGAACGACACCATGGACGTCCCGCCCCTCAGCCCCGGCGGTATCGCGGACATCTCGGTGCAGGACTCGTTCTGCCAGGGCGCGCGCTGCACCATCTCGATCATCTACGATCAGTCCCCGAACGGCAATGACCTGCCTGCGTCGCCGCCGGCGTTGTGGCTGCCGGACGGGGGCAACGAATCGGACGCCTCCGAGGGGGAGACCACCCTCGACGGTCATATCGTGCACGGTATTTATGTCACCGGCTACTCCACCGACGTGGGCTATCGGGCCACCCAAACCAGCGGGATCGCCCGGGGCGACGAGCCCGAGGCCATGTACATGGTGGTGGACGGCCGGCGCTACAGCGATCAGTGCTGCTTCGACTACGGAAACGCGACCCCCACCGGCGGCGCGGACGGCAACGGGACGATGGAGGCGGTCTACTTCGGGGACGATATCACCTGGGGGGGGCGGGGCGAGGGGGACGGCCCGTGGATCGCGGCGGATCTGGAGTTCGGTGTGTACAAGAGCGACGAGGGGGGCTGGCAGTCCGAGGATGTCTACACGCCGAGCGCCAAATCCCTCGTCCACGACTTCGTGACGGCCATGTTGAAGGGCCCGTCGGGGAACCACTTCACGCTCAAGGGTGGCGACGCCCAGGCCGGCACCCTCACCACCATGTGGGACGGACCGCGACCGTCGGATCCCGGCTACAGCCCCAAGCAGTTGGAGGGTGCTATCATATTGGGGACGGGGGGGGACGGCAGCAACGGGGGCACCGGCACCTTCTACGAGGGCGCCATGACCTTCGGCGTGCCGTCCGATGAGATAGACGAAGCCGTACAAGCCAACATCGTCGCGGCGGGCTACGGCCGCTGACGGACAATTTCATTTCAAACTGAAGGAAATTTAATGACGAAGAGAGCGTTTGGCTGCTGGGTTATTCTGTTTGTTTTTATGGTTACCGGCGTCGCCGGATGTTCCGGAGATGACAACTCGGCGCAGGGCGACGGCGGCTCCGCGGACAGTGACACGGATACGGATACCGATACGGACGCGGACACGGATTCCGATACGGACGCGGATACGGATTCCGATACAGACACCGATGTGGATTCGGACACCGACAGCGATACCGATACGGACAGTGATTCCGATACGGACAGCGACAGCGACGTGGACACAGATGCGGACGGGGATTCCGATACCGATACGGACACGGATACCGATACTGATACTGATACCGATGGGGATACGGACACGGATTCGGACACGGACACGGACACCGACACCGACACCGACGGTGATACGGACACGGATACCGATACTGATACTGATACCGATGGGGATACGGACACGGATGCCGACACCGACGGGGACACAGACGCCGATACCGACGCCGACACCGACGTCACGCCGGTGGCGTGCGAGCAGGTCAGCGGGGGAGACGCGACCCGCGTCGTGGTGGACGGAAATGATATCGACGCTGACAACGTCAACGGCCTCACCTTCAAGGGGTTCGGGGTGCTGAGCGCCAACGGCACCAGCGCCCTGTTGATGGACTACAAGTCCAAGCATCCCGACAAGTATTCGCGGTTTCTTCAGATCCTGTTCGGGGGCGACCACCCCATCATGACCCAGGTCAAGATAGAGATGGGCAACGATCGCAACAACTCCACCGGGCCGGATCCGGCCACCATGCGATGGGCGAGCGAGACGGCCAACGTGAAGCGGCATCCCGGCTTCCAGCTCGCCGCGGACGCCAAGCGGGTCAACCCCGACCTGAAGGTGAGCCTCCTGCGCTGGAACGCCCCCGGGTGGGTGGGCAACAACAACGACGTCTATACCTGGTACAAGGACACCATTCTGACCGCCTACCGCGAGTACGGCTACATGGTCGACTACGTCAACCCGGGGATCAATGAGCGGGGGGCGGACCTCAACTGGACCAAGCAATACGCGGACCAGGTCCGAACGGATACCGCCGACTTCAACGACACCACGGAGCAGGCGCTGTACAACCAAATCAAGGTCGTCATCTCCGATGAGGTGGGCACCGGCTCCTTCGGCGGCGACATGGTGAGCGACACCAGCCTCCGGGACGCCGTGGCGGTCGCCGCGTTCCATTACAGCACGGACGACGACGCCGGGGGCAACTTCAAGCGGCTCGCCGACGACTTCGACGTGGAGGTCTGGAACAGCGAGGCCCAGGCCACGTTTAGCAACTCGGCCTTCCGCCCCAACAACAACACGCGGGACCCCTCGGTACCGGGCACCGGTATCGGCGGCACGTACAGCGCTCTCGAGATGGGCAACACCATCATCAAGGGGTTCGTCAACTCCCGTCGGACCCACTTCATCTACCAGCCGGCCATCGGCGCCTTCTACGAGGGGGGACAGTACTCCTTCAAGGAGCTGGTCAGCGCCCGGGATCCCTGGTCCGGCTGGATCCACTACGACGCGGGGCTCGATGTGCTGAAGCACTTCAGCTACTTTTCGAAGGCCGGCTGGGAGAACGACGACAACACCGCGGGCATTTGGCGGACGGTGCCGTCGGCCAGCTCCACCGGGGCCACCGGGACGAACCCGGTGGTGGGGCGCAACGGCATCCCCAACTACATGACCCTCGCCGCGCCGGACAAGGAGAACTTTTCCGTCGTCCTCATGAACGACAGCGAGTACACCAAGACCTACGCCATCGAGGCGGTCAACATGGCGTTCGCGGGCACCCCCGACCTGGAAATCTGGGAGACCCGCGCGGCGGATCCCGGGGAGGCGTTCAACAGCAACTACATGAAGTACCTCTGTCACATGGCCGCGGACGGAAGCGGCGTCTACACCGTCAGCGTCAAGCCCTACTCGGTGGTGACCGCCACGACCCTGGAGAGCTACAACAGCCGTGAGCACAACACCCCCCTGCCCGTGGAGGGACCTCGCACCGTGCTCGACACCAACGAGACCGGGGATGCCCAGGACACCACCGACACCGTCCTCTATGCCGACGATTTCGATTACACGGACAAGACCGTTCCCCTCATCGGTGCCGGCGGTGAGCTCGAAGGGACCGAGGCGTACATCCCGTCCCGGGGGGGCGACAAGAGCGCCCTCCCTCGGTACACCAGCGATCGCAACGGCGCCTTCGAGGTCTACCTCCCGGACGGCTCGGACAACTACGTGCTGCGACAGCAGGTGGACGAACCGACCCAGGGGCTCGGGGGCACCTGGAACGACGGCAACCCCATCACCGCCATCGGGGACTGCCGGTGGCTCAACTACCGGGCCAGCGTCGACGTCTCCTTCGAACGGGACAGCACCGAGGGGGGCGACAACTACGCGGCCATCGGCGCCCGGCAGCAGGGGGGAGGCGACTCCCACTACATGAACGGGACGCCCTACTTCCTGAAGTTCTGGTTCGACGGCGGCTGGTCGTTCTTGGTGGACGGCACCTCCGTCGCCTCCGGGAACGTCGTCAGCGGCGATGGCGGCGCAACGGTCTCCGGGTTCGATGATTCCTACGACGCGTGGCACACCATCTCCCTCGAGGTCGTCGAGAACCGGATAACGCCCTACATCGATGGCGAGGCCCTACTCACCCACAACGGCCCGGGCTCCAAGCTCTCCGGCCGCGTCGACCTGGCCAGCGGCTACTTCAACGTGCGGTTCGACAACCTGCTGGTCGAGACCGTCGACGGCTACCCCCCCTACTATTCCGAGCTGCTCGACAACCTGGAGATGCACGATCTCGCCCCTGAGCCCTCGTCCAAGCTGATCTACGGGGGGAGCTGGTCCCACGCGAACGGGAAGAGCATGTTCAACTACCACCGTACCCTCTCCACCAGCGGGGGGGGCGGCAGCACCCTGGAATACTCCTTCTCGGGGGTCGGACTCGACATCATGGGGCCCAACAACGGCACGGCGGTGCTGT
The DNA here is from genome assembly GCA_050304755.1 of Polyangia bacterium. Lineage (GTDB taxonomy): Bacteria > Myxococcota_A > Polyangia > JAAYKL01 > JAAYKL01 > CAYWLQ01. Next base: position 22,538 of record JBNLED010000264.1, read on the forward strand.
CGGTGACCGTGGACGGGGAGGTGGTGGACGCCGCCGCCGGGACCATGGCCGCCGGGGATTTCGGACAGACTTATGCCTTGCGGGGGTTGACGGACGGCGACCACACGGTTCAATTCGACGTGGTGAGCGGGACACTGGTCGTGGACGCCATCGCGGTTGTCGCGGCCCCTATTTGAACAGAAACCCGTTGGTTTCGTTGCCTCAAGGGCTCAGGGGGCCGAGATCGACATCCTCCCGGTCCGCCTCCAGCTTCGCCTTGACGTCTTCACCCACGCTGGTAATGCCGAAGTCACCACGAATATCGACTGCCTCATCCCGGTCATCGTGGACCAAACCCCTCGCCTGTCTTTCAGTATCGTTTCATCTTTAATTACGTTTGGCTATTCGTATTGAAGCTACATTGAATTTAACGCCACCTGTTTCTCGAAGTCATGGCAACTCTGAATAAACAGAAGCATAGCGCTACTGTGGACGCGTTTGGTAAGGGCTTCGGGGTGACAATATAGATGCATACCACTCATTTCAACGGCGGCGCTCCAGCTTTTGTAAATGATTACAGATCAGTACAGACGGCGCTGGGCGATCTTCAGGCCTCCGGTGTCGTGCTTCGCAGGGTGTATCCGAGAATCAGCGAGGTGGTGCAGAGCGTCGTCGGTTCCTCTCACAATCTGGACGATATTACGCAACTCGCTGCGGTCGAGGTGTTCCGGTGTCTGGATCGTTACCATGGTCGCGGAAGCATCGAGGCATGGGCCGCAAAAATCGCCTACCGGAAGGCCGTGCGCGTATTGAAACGGGAATGGAAGAAGAAGAAGGTGGTGATTCCCCTGGAGGACCGGGACTTCGAGGACGGCAATACTCCCAACCCCGAAGAATCGATGTCCAGGGAACAGCTCTTGAATCTCTTTCTGTCCAAGATACGCGACATTCCATTGAAACGCCGCATGCCGTTGATTCTCCATCTCGTGCACGGCTATACCATTCGAGAAGTGTCGGAGCTGACGAAGGCATCGGTCAACACGACCAAGGACAGATTGAAAACCGCCACTCGGGAGTTACGGATCATCGTCGAGAGCCACCCGAATTTGGTGACCGCGATGCTGGAAGAGAGCCAATGATCAGCCGAGCGGGCCATGAGTCTTTCGAGAAGAGCAGCGGGAGACCCGCTAACGCCATCACAGCTGGAGAACTACCCCCAGCCTGTAAGTCAGCTTGGTGACAAAAGGCGTCAACACAAAATACTCGCTGCCGTCATTCCGGGAGATGAGATACGCCTTTTCGTTGACGGCGATATTGGCGCCGATTCCGGCAGAAACCCCCACATGATCCGATATCTTCCATATCGCATCGACAAACGGAATGATGGAGTGGACAGTGATCAAATCACCGGGGCGAGGGGTGATAGTCGCCACATAGGTACTGGTCGAATATGACCGCAAATCCAGTGACCACGCCGCGCCCAGACGAAATTCGAAGACCCCCGCAGGCACTCTCGCGGCGAATGACATTTCGATGTTGCTGGAGGTGAGGGTCAGCTGATATCGGCTCGATTCCCATTTTTTCGGAACATTATAAGTGTACGAGAGTGCGATGGCCAAATGTTTCAACGGGAGGAGCGCGACGCCCATCCACACCCCATGGGTGACCGAACGACTCGAGAAGTAAATACCGGAGTAGGTAGCGAACAGGTTGAGCCCCATTCGTCGAGTCGCCGGTGGGGGAGAGGGAGGGGGGGTCCGCGGGGGGGGAGGCGGAGGAGCGGGGCCATCGGCGGCGTGTTGTTCTTCTACCGACACTGCGGAGATGGATTCTTCGACAATACTGGAAACAGCGTTGGCAATGGTATCGGAACGGCTCAGTTGATTTTCAGATGCGAGATCCAACTCGCGGGTGAAGATTTGTCGCTCCGAAGCATGACGATTATAGAAGTGGATGGTACACAGGGCCCCCTCTTCCTCTATCCAAAAAACAATATCGGCGCCGCGGTCGGTCGCCATTTTCGAGAGGCTGTCGAGGGGATCAGCCGGAACGAACTGCGAGTCATCTGTCGTAAGGTGGTTCAGCTGTAGCGAGGCGTCGGAGAGTTGAGCCCGGATGGCTTTGTAGAGCGTATCGTCATATCGGGTGATCCCTGTAATATCCAACATGATCACCACAGGAAGGGGGGCGTCCGCAGCGCCTCCCTTGGGAAGGGCACACACCATAAGGAAACAGAATGCCGAGAATAAACGGGGGGAACAGAAGCGGGATCGTAGGGTATGGAAACGAGCTCTAGTACTGTTTTCGTGCATCTGGGCCATTTGATACGATTTTTATATCATTTCGTCCACCAAACTGTATATCCAACCGGCGTTCGACACAGGCAGCTTTAGACACTCACCACCTAATTTAACCTTCATCGAAACCCCCTTTTTAATCTTTACCTCGAGGTTGCATTTTCATTTTTCTCTTAATTCGCTCTCCCGGTATTATATATTGGTATCCATGATGAGGTGTCTCCTCCAACTGTGGCTCCTCGGCGTGGCTTTGGCGATGCTCGGCTGCCGGGACAAACTATATATCGCGGATGAGTATGTCGGGAACGATCTGTCAGATGATTCCGCGTCGGAGACGGAGCCCCAGACCCATCGTGATGAAGTCCCCGGGACGGATTCCGAGAGAGAAACCGAGACGGATTCTATCGTGGATACCGCGGGATGCCGAGTCCCCACCTCGTTTTCCTGGTCGTCGTCGGAGCCGCTGATTTGGCCACCGGAGGATGTCCAATCCGTCAAGGATCCGACGGTGGTCTTCTATGAGGAACAGGACCTTTGGCTCATCTATGCCTCCACCATCGCGGAGGATTTGAACATGACCTTCCTGAGCTTTGACGACTGGGCCCGGGTCGGGGAGGTGGAGCTGACCCCCGCCAGCTCCAATCCGAATCTCACCGGCTACAAGGTGGCCCCGCAGCTCTTCTATTTCACCCCTAGGGATCGTTGGTACCTGTTGTATCAGACCCAGGAACCGGCGTACTCGACCTCTCAGGATCCGAGCGACATCATGTCGTGGTCTGCCTCGACCCGGCTCGCCCCCGCGCTCTCCCTTACCACGGGGAGAGACTACTGGGTGATCTGCGACGACACGGACTGCTATATGTTCTTCTCGCAGGGCGAAAGCGTCCTCTACCGCACCAGGACCGCCAAGGAGCGCTTCCCGGAGGGATTCGAAACCGTCGACCTCGTCATGCAGGACGATCGCTTCAAGATTTTCGACGGGTGCAATGTCTATCGCCTGGCCGGCACGGATCAATATCTGCTCCTGGTGTCGGCCATCGGAGACAACCGGTACTACCAATCCTGGACCTCCGATCGGCTGGACGGCGACTGGGAAGTGTTGGCGGATACCGAGGAGGAGGCGTTCGCCTCGACCTACAACGTGGAAGGCGCCGACTGGTCGAGATGGGGGATCGCACACGGCGAGATGCTGCGCAACAATCCCGACGAGACCATGACCATCGACCCCTGCGACATGCGATATCTCTACAGCGGTCTCGAAGCCGGTGAGAACGGCGGGCCGAATGAGTCTTACTGCATCGGCCTGCTCACGTCCGATAACTGATCAGAACTCCTGCGTCAGCTTCAGGAACAAGGATCGCCCCGCGCCGGGGATGTCGACTCCGAAATTTTACAACAAACATCGGATACTATATGAACAAAATGACAGGTGAATAAGAGGTATTCAACTGGGGCGTTGACTCGGCTTCGTCGACGCTTCTGGTTAAAGCTGTGAAAGGAATACGATTAGAAAAAAACGCTATTGTCGTTCGTAAAACGTGATGCCGACCTCGTTACCGGACATCGTCGGATCTGAGCTCAAGAACCTGTTCTCGTTCAGGAACGCATATTCGCCGTCCACCTTCGTCTCGAAGAGCGGGATGAGGGCGCCGCCCGGACCGCAGTTCCGAACCAGGATGAACTCGCCGTTGTCCGGCGCCAGCGTGTATCGCGCGTCCAGAACGGTCGGACCGCTGCTCGTGAGTTGGAAATCGGCTCCCCCGTAGAGGATCGAACCGGTAATGCCCCCTGTCAAGGTGCCGCCGGTAATGGGGATGATGTTGCGCGAACCATGGGCGCTGTCCCCGATGGTGATGAAGCTCCCGAGGCTGACGGATTCACTGAACACCTCGGGGCCCTGGACGCCGGTCTTCGTCGAGCACTCCCACGGTTGGTCGAGGTCGTCCGGGGGATCCTGGAGTTGGATCCGGGGATCGGAGGGGGACACTCCCGAGATATCGTAGACCATGAATTCGATCGTTCCCGCCGCCTCATCGACGACGCGAGTGCCGGCGAACTGTCCGTTGTTGAGCCAGGCGTAACTGCTCGAGTTCGGGGCTTCGAAATCGGGGATGATGCGGACGGTCGAGTCTCCGGCGGGCGCGAAGCCGCAGACCCTGACGAAAATGGACGTGCCGTCATTGGTGCTCATCATATTGAGCTCCTCGATCTCGACGGCGCCGTTTGACAGGGTGAGCTCGAGATCCAGGCTGCCCCGAATAAACGAGCCCTGGATGCGGTCACCGGTGAACGAGCCCCCGTTTATATCGAGAATGCGGCGGTCTCCATATTGAGTCGTCCCGACCTCATGTATCTCGCCGAGCTCGGCGCTGGCGCTGAAAACGAGCTCTCCCTGCTCAGGGGGAGGAACGCCGTCCGGAACCCCACAGGCCCAGGAGGGATCCGGGATAATCGTGGATTCGGCGCTCGATTGGGTATCGAGGCCTGTCCCCGTGTCCTGTTGCGTATCAACGTCGGTATCGACGGTGTCCGAAGGTCCGCTGTCGGTGTCCGCGTCGGTATCCGTATCGGCGTCCGTGTCGGCATCCGTGTCGACATCGGTGTCCGTATCCGTATCCGCGTCCGTGTCCCCGTCTGAATCAGTGTCGGTGTCTGAATCGGTGTCGGTGTCCGCGTCGGAATCCGTATCGGCGTCCGTGTCGGTGTCCGCGTCGGAATCCGTATCGGCGTCCGTGTCGGTGTCCGCGTCGACGTCGGTGTCCGCATCGGTATCCGTATCCGCATCAGCGTCGGTGTCCGCGTCGGTGTCGGTGTCCGCGTCCGTGTCGGTATCGGCATCCGTATCAACGTCTGTATCGGTGTCGACATCGGTATCCGGAGACGAGGCGTCAGGGGGTCCGTTCTCTGTTCCGTTGGAATCAGAGCAGGAGTAGACAAAACACAGCCCGATAATGGTACCAACAGAAATCTTCTTCATTAGTTCGGACCCCCTGCATTAGGAGTGGGTAGATTTCTAGCGAAAATGAGACATGGCGGGAAAAACATCCCAAGCTTGGAGCCCCCGCCGGAGGCATCCCTCTGCCCGTCGCCCGTGGGTTTACTCTTCCACAGCTCGCAGCCCGAGTCAGGGGCGCGAAGCGGCGAAGCGAACCCTTGACCCGGGCGAGAACTGCAGTAATTTGTTATTGCGACGGGCTGATGGCGCAACCGATTGTTTTTATAAGTGTAATCGTCCAAGTGACTTCCTCGTTTTACCCACTCCTAATGCAGGAGAGCCATTATTTCCCCTGAATAATCCTCTTTCGTAAAATTGATTCTTTTTTGATGATATCAATTCTATACAGAACAATTCAGAACGCCGGGGTCTATTTGAAATCACCCGACAGTGTCGGTGACGTCAGTAAAAAAAGACACGGCAGCGAGCCACACAGAAGCAAAGGGGGTGACAATGTCTCTACACCGGCCCGCTGCCGAGTCGGGGCACAAATTTCTTTCTGCCCTCTTCATAGGTACAGTGTCCCCTGTTTTTTAAAATGGGTAAAAATCGCCCCGTGTAAATGAAACAGCGATCGATAAATCCCCACGGCGGCCGCCTTTGACGTCGCGATTTGAATTGGTTACATTCGCGGGGGCCCGGATTGGCTCATCGCGCCATGTCTCAATTGCATCTGGAGGTTCTCGGTGAAGGGATCAAGGACGAGATATATCAAGAGCCGCGTTCTGATGGAGGATCTGCACACCTGCGCCAACTGCCACTCCTTCTCCGGTGACGGCAAGACACATGGACGGCCCCCAAAATGACAAGAGGAATCTCGGCCACACCCTGGCAGAGAGAGGGGATTTCGAGGAGGCGATCGTCTACTTTCATTTTTTTAGGGTTTTGTTACCGAATCACTTGAAAAATTCTCCATTGAAGATGGAAATAGGATAAATTGCTCGAGGCAAAGGGAGAAAATGTTCGCGATCGCTGAGGATACAATCTTGTCCAGAGGGGGGGCCGCTTTCCCCGCCGGATGGGTGGCCTGTATCTCAATGCTCGTTGCGACCCTCGCCATGCCATGCCGCGGGCAGCCCGGAAGCCAGCTCCCAAAGGTGTTGTTGGTCGAACGCCCCGGGAAGACGTCCCTTAACGATAGTCTGTACAAGGCGATCCGTGCACAACTGTCCGCATCGCCGGTGATCCTGGAACGGATCGAGCTCGACGGCGATGAACCGCTGCGCTCTCAGCGAAACGCCTTCGATCTGGCGAGCCGATACCGCGCGTCAATGGTTTTCTGGATGGACATCGGCGAGACATGCGTGATGTATTTCTACCTGCCCGACCCGTCCGGCGGGCGAATCAGCAGCCGGACCATCGATCTCGATTTGGATAGCCGATACAGTCGTTTCGAGGTCATCGCGGTTATCGCGTCCAGTATGATCGAGGGGTTGCTCGTCTCCCGCAACCTCGCCCCCCCGGTCCCCCGTCGACCGAAGGAACCGCCTCCGGAAACGAAGCCGAAGGACACGGACGATCACCGACAGTGGGCCGAGATTTTCCTGGCCTACTCCGGCGCTGTTCTGGCGACCGACGTGGTGACCCACGGCGGAACCCTCGGGATCGGGCTCTTCCCCATCGAGCGGCTGGTCGCCGCGACCTCGTTCACACACTCCACCCCCCAACATTTTGTCAACGAGGAGCTCCGCCTTCGTGTCGTCTCCCGGCAGATCGAGGTGCTCGCCGCCGGCAGGCTACTGATACGGCCTGTCGATGTCCGCGTGGGGATCGCCTGGTCGGCGGACCTCCGCTCCCTCACGACCGCCCCCAGGACAACGACCATCGACCCCCGTCCGGACAAGTCCATCTGGGTCCATTCGCTCGAGCCGCTCCTCTTCGCGGCATGGACCTACAAGGACCGGTTCGGCCTCTTCGGACGGATCGGGGTAAGCCTGGCGCTCAATGAAACCGTCTATCGCGTCACGCGTTTCGAGGGGCCCACCGGCGCTTTCACGCCGTTCATCGCGAAATGGTCTTATCAGTTCGGCCTTCTGGTCCGGATATAGTGAGGGGAAGCCGCCGCTCTTGCCTATCGCGGCCCTTACAGGCCCAGCTTCTGGAGCCGGGCCTGGGCCCGCTTGATCTGCGAGCTGCCGGGGTAGCGGTCGACAAAGTGCCGGAGGGTCTTCTCCTCCGAGTCAAAATCCCCCAGCCGCCGATAACTCTCGGCGATTCCGAATAGCGCCTCCTCGGCCATCGGCCCGTTGGGGGCCCGTCGCTGATAGATCTGGTAGTGGTCGAGCGCTTTCTTCGGCCGGCCGAGACGGCGGAGCTCGATCTTGGCCAGGCTGACGAGCACCGCCGTGGATTCCGGACTCTTCGGATAACGCCTCAGAATCTCCTGATAGCGGGACGACGCACAATTCCAATCCCGATCGATGAGGCAGGACTGGGCGGCTTGAATCAGCGCATCGATTGAGGGGGAAGAGGCCGGGGCTTTCGGGAATGTCCCCACGATTCGGGTGGCATCCTCCGTCGCGATCCGCGCCGTCGCGTCGTCGGGATGATCGGCGCTCTCCTCCGGCCGGGGTGACGTCACCGGGCCGCTTTCCAGGGCCGACAGTGACTTGTCGGGCTCCGGCGCCGCCGCTTCCTCTCTCTCCTCGACGGTTTCGTTGAGCGCCTGACGCAAGGGCTCGGTTCGCGATCGAGACAGATCGAACAGGGTGTGGCGGCGGAGGTCGGCGCCTTGACCCGCGGCCACATTCAACACCTCTCCAGAAGCCGCCGAAGGAACAAACTCCACAACCCCTCGAAACACCTCCACCCGCGTGTCGTCGTCGGCCACCTGCACTGTGAACACCGTCCCCTTGACCCGAACTTCCCCTTGGGGAGTGACGACGATGACCTTCCGTTTGTCGCTGCGATTCGGATCGACGCGCATCCCCACCGCGCCGCTTCGCAGTGAGACTCTGATGTCACCACCGTTTTCGATGAGGGTTCCGGGTTGTTGGTTATCACAGTAGGTCATCAGGACACCGGGAACCGGCTCTTCGAGCGGCGCCGGCGAGCATTCGATCGCCTCCGCGACATCCTGTTCACGCGAAAAGAGGGATTGAACCATCCCGTCATCGAGCATCACTACGGCTGCCACCGCGGCCGCCGCCGCGACAGCCGCCCCAATCTTCCATCGGTGCTCACTCCTCTTGAGATGGTTTCTGTTCTGCATCACCGTTTGGTAGGCCGATCTGACTTCGGCGCGCGAAAGCTCATCCGCGTATTCAGGGAGCGCGGACATCCAGCTCACCAAGTTATGACACTTCCGGCAGTGGGAGAGGTGATCGTCCAGTCCCTGCCGTTCCTGATGCGAAAGCACCTCCTCGGAAATCCTCTTCTCGAGGAGCAACGCCGTATCTCCACAAGACAGCCGCCCTGATTCGCTCAGTGTTTCTCTCATGGTACATCCTCCCCCATCGTCGCCAGGATGTTCGGATGCTCCTCCAGGATAGCCCTGAGCTCTCGGAATCCCTTCTTCAGCCTGGCTTTGACGGTATTCGGAGAGGCATCTGTGAGGTCGGACACCTCCCCGACGGTGTAGCCGTACGCCAGGTGGAGCAGTAGCGGAACACGCCGCTTCTCGGGAATGCTTTCCAGTTTGCCGACAAGCCGCTCAAACTGCTGCCGCCTCGATACGACCTTTTCAGGAGTCTCTCGGTGTGGAAGATCTTCATCATTAAGTGCAAAGTGCATCGGATTCTTCTTTTTTTCTCTTTTTATAAACCGCATCGCTGTTCGGTAGGCGATTCGTTCCGCCCAAGCCTCAATGCTTCCTGTACCCCTAAAGCTGTCGAGGCTCTTGAACACCTGCATCGCCGCTATTTGGGCAATATCCTCTGCCCTTCTCCTGTCCCCGACCGTTAGGCGGGCGATCTTGAAAATTCTCGGGTAGACCCTGGAGAACAACTCTTCCTCGGCCATCGCGTCTCTCCGCGCCATTCGAGCGAGCTGGAGATCATTCAGTGAAATCGGAATATCCATGTCTGCATCAGGTGTCACGATGAACCATAACCTTCTATTAAGGCTAAGTGGTTTCAGCACGAAGAAAAGGGTAAACTTTGCTCGTGATAGTGAAAAAATCTTTAAAAAGGATATCTGTCCACCCATCCGGCAATTGCGAGGCCTGAATTCATGTTGTGTATTAATGTTTTTATAATCATTAAATAACAGCAAGGGATGGCAAGAGTGCCTCTCGCTCTTCAACGACAAGGGACTGTCTCTTTTTAGAAACAACGGTGATGTCAACCACAAGCCGACACGGTTACAATCCCCAGTTATTCTTATAGGTTACGCTTCCTTGAGCAGCGGGAGGCCGAGTGGCACGCTCTTTGATTGGAGTCACGGATAAGTCCAATGCAGCCGACTTTGGGCTCTTAACCAAGGAGGAATTCATGGTTGGAAGACAGCTCCTAACAATAGGAATATTGTTCACGGTGATTCTGCCGGCCTGCAGCGACATGAGCACCAGCTCGAACGACAGGATGGCGCCCACCGCGAACGAGGACTATGCAGGCGACGGAGACTACTATCCCGCCGGAATAGAAGAGGGGGAGAACAGCGAGGAGTACGAGCCCGTGGGCACCAACCCCTTCGTGGTGGTCTCCCACGATCCGTTCTCGACATTCGCCGCGGACGTGGACACGGCGAGCTACGACATCTTCCGGAGGGATATCGAGGGGGGACGGCTGCCGGATCCGGACAGCGTCCGTCTAGAGGAGTTCATCAATTATTTCCGCTATGACTACCCTGCCCCCCGGCCCGATGACGCGCACCCGTTCAGCATCTCCCTCGCCGCCGCGCCCAACATCCTGCAACGGGAGACGGCCCTGCTTCGGGTCGGCATCCAGGCGGAGCAGCCCCCGGAGAAGGGGCCGGCCAACCTGGTGTTCCTCATCGACGTCTCGGGCAGCATGATCGACGCCACCAAGCTGCCGCTGGTCAAACAGATCCTGATCTCCACCCTCGACGTGCTGGATCCGACGGACACCGTATCCATCGTGACCTACGCGTCGGACACCGGAGTCCGGCTCCCCCCCACCCCGGTCGCCGACCGGGAGACGATCATCGAGGAGATCGACAGTCTGTCCGCCGGGGGGAGCACGTCCGGGGCGAGCGGCATCTCGCTGGCCTACCAGCAGGCCGAGGCCGCGTTCATCGACGGCGGCATCAACCACGTGCTGCTCTGCACCGACGGCGACTTCAACGTAGGCCCCTCCACCGACGAGGAGCTGGTGGCCCTGATCGAGGAGAAACGCGCTACCGGCATCACTCTGACCGTGCTCGGCTTCGGCTACGGTAACCTCAACGACAGCATGATGGAGAAGGTGAGCAACGCCGGGAACGGCATCTACGCGGTCATCGGCTCCGAAGAACAGGCCGCCAGATACGTGGAGGAGCGGATGCTCGCCAGCCTCCACCACGTGGCCAAGGACATGAAGATCCAGGTGGAGTTCAACCCGGAGCACGTCTACGCCTACCGCCTGCTGGGTTACGAGAACCGCGCCATCGCCGACGAGGATTTCCGGAACGACTCGGTGGACGCCGGGGAAGTGGGGGCCGGGCACCGGGTGACCGCCCTCTACGAGCTCGTCCTCGCCGGGGACGCCATTCCGGAGGTGAGCGGCGCGCCGGAGATCCAGCAGGGGGACGCGGTGGCCGGGGAACGGGAGATCGATCCCGGCGACATGGTGCTGGTGAAGGTTCGCTACAAGGAGCCCGGGACCGCGGACTTTGCCGAGGCGTCCGAGGTCACCGCGCGCCTCGCTCCGGAGGCGATGGGGCAGAAGGCGGATGAGCTGGACGCGGACTACCAGTGGGCTGTGTCGGTCGCCGCCTTCGCGGAGATCCTCAAGGCGAGCCCCTACGCCGACCCGGACTCCCTCCCCAAGATCCGCGCCATCGTCGCCTCCGAGAACTGGCTGGACCGGGATCGGGAGGAGTTCAAGGAGCTCTTCGAGACCGCGGCCGCGCTGCTGGAGTGATATTCGGAGATCGCCGGGGATCCTTTTACCTCCGACGCCATCGGCGACACCCTCGTCGCCAATGAGGGGGACCTGAACGCGTCGGTCCTCATTGTGCTGTTCCGGCGCGAGGAATGAGCCATCCGCGCGGTCATCGGCCCGCGCAAGGACCGATCCCGTAGCGTCCATCCCGCGATCCGTGTTATGGGCAGGTGATGACGGATCAACGCATCCATAGCCTCTCGGTGGTCGGCGCCGGCGCGGTGGGGAGCTCCCTGGCGGAGGCCCTCTTTTGCGCCGGCCTCGGAGTCGACCTGGTGGTCGATCCGGTGTCGACAGCGGGGCGGTCCGCGGCCTCTCGAACCGCCGCGGCCCATGCCGCCGCCCTTGACGAGCGTATCGCCGCCTCTGCCGTCGTGCTGGTGGCGGTCCCCGATCGATACATCGGCGAGGTCGCCCGGGCGGGGGCGACGCTGGACGCCGACCTCAGTCACCAGGTGTGGCTTCACACGGCGGGGGCCCTCCCGGCCTCGGCTCTCTCGCCGGTGGCCTCCCGCGCATCGGGGATCGGCGGATTTCATCCGGCCTGGGCGTTTCCCAAAGGCCGCGTCACCCCGCTACCGCCGGGGACAGCCTTCGCAGTTGACGGCGACGAGCCCGCCATCGAAGCGGCCGGTCGCCTGGCGAGCGCCCTCGGCGGGCACACGGTCCGCGTCCCCGCGTCGGTCCGCCCCCTGTACCACGGGATGTGCGTGCTGGCGAGCAACGCGCTCATCGGCCTCATCGCGGAGGCCGCCATGACCCTCTCCTCCGCCGGAATTTCCGGGGCGGACGCGGAGCGCCTCCTCGTGACCCTCGCGGGCGGCGCGGTCTCCGAAGCCGCCGCCTCCGGTCTGGGGGCGTCCCTCACGGGACCGGTACAGCGGGGCGACGCCGAGACGGTCTCGCGCCATCTGCGGGCGCTGGAGGCGCATCCGGACACCGCGGCTTTGTACCGGGCCGCGACCCGCGCCGTAATCCGCGCGGCCCGCGCCGGCGGTACCGATCACGGAGCGCTCGATCGCATCAAGGCGGTCATCGACGACGAGTAACGCGCCGGACGGAGATCACATAAAGAGGGAACCCGTTCGCCCTATCGGCGGTTCTGTAGGGGATGGCCGATCGCCCCCACTCCCCCCGCGGTGCGCCGTGGCGGCGTCAAACCCTGGCCCTGGGGTGCTCCGCGCTCCTCCACGCCGGGCTGTTCGCCGCGGCGGCCTCGCGGCCGGCCGACGGTGCGACCGTCCTCCCCTCCCCGAAGGTGGTAACACTCTCCATCGCCCCCTCTACCCCTCCGGACCCAGTCGTTCCAATGCGGCCGGCCCCCGCCCGCGCGACAGCGACGCCCCCGGCGACCCCGGTTACCGAAGCAAAGTGGTCCGCCGGGAGTCGCCGGCCCCGAACGCGGTCCCTCTCCGACGGCCCGTCCTTCTTTAAAGAGGCCGAGCCCGTCCCGGGCCGCTTCAGGGACCCCCAAGCGCGTCCCCACCGTCAGCCGCAGGAGGGCCCGCCGCTCCCCGCGATCGTCCGCTCCGAGATTGATGGTCCCCGTAGTGGTCCTCCCGAGAAACCGCTGTGGAACGATGTCCGCATCCCCCCCCTCAGACACCGCGGCGATCGCGACGACCGCCGGGGCAACTCGCCGGCCACGGACCTCGATCAAGACGCCGTCAGAGAAACCCCTTCAGCCGTCCGCGCCGAGCTCGGTATTCCCCAGCCGGGAAGCGGTCAGGGGTCCTTTGATTTCTACTCCCCCTTCGACTTCGAAAAGGAGATGAAGAAGGCCCGAAAGAAGGTGGCCGCCGACACCATGAAGCACAATCTTCACAAGAACAGGGACCGCGGATACGGCGTGATATGCAACAGGGGAAACGGGTGGTTCGTCTGCGCGAAGACGCTCTCGGCCTGCAATGAGAGGCACAACAATCTCTGCCGATACGCCGAGGAGATCGAGGCAAAGCGCCTATCCCGGGATATTCTCTTTTAGCCCCAGCTTCCCTTGAAGCAGACGGGCCTCCGCCGCCAGCACCTGGAAGAACGCCGCGGTGGACTCCACAATCGGGTGGAGCAACCCGTCCAGGTCCCCAAAGCACCGGGGTACGATCCAGTACCCAAAAAATTGGAAGCGCACTGTTTTTCGTATTTTTTGGTGTTCACCACAAACCGCCTTCGAGCAGGGCCTCTATTGGGGCTACCGGCTTTCCTTTATTTCGGTAATATGTGCTAATATCAACCCGATATGAGGAAAACAAGCCACAGATTATAAGAGAAAGTGCGTAAAATAAGAAATATGGAGGTTTAGGGATGAATCAAACAAAGCGGTATTCTAAAATTTTTTTAATGGTTTCATTGTGTTTTGCTTTCAGCTGCGCAGATAATTCGGCGAACGACACAGTGGATGCCGGAAACAGCGGCGACACCGCCTCGGATACCGACACCGACTCGGATGCTGACACCGACTCGGATGCTGACACCGACTCGGACACCGACACCGACTCGGATACTGACACTGACACTGACACCGACACGGATACCGATGCCGACACTGATGCCGACACCGATGCCGACACCGATGCCGACACCGATGCCGATACCGATGCCGACGCCGATGCCGATACCGATGCCGACACCGATGCCGATACCGATGCCGACACCGATGCCGACACCGATGCCGACACCGATGCCGATACCGATGCCGATACGGATTTCGATCGATTCAGGGGCGTCAACTGGGCCGATCCCAGGGACAACTTCCAGGAAGGCATTCTCTACATTTCAGGCCTTTCCTCGTCCGATACCTACGACTCAGCGTTCGCCACGGGCACGGCTGTCATGGATCAATTCATATCGAAGGTGGGCGCCAATGCCGTCCGTTTGCCCGTCAACGAGGCCACAATTTCGCAATACTGGAGCACCTATACCGGCGTCATCGACGCGATACTCGCCAGAGGCAAGGTGGTGCTGTGCTACTGGGACAGTCACAAGGACAACCGGCCCCCGGACATGAACGCCTGGTGGGACATGTGGAAGACCATAACCGATAAGTACGGCAGCGACGAAAACGCCTATTTTGAGGTCTTCAATGAGCCCAATATGTACGGCAGGACCGAATTGTGCGATCTGTACTACAGCTGGCTGACCCGTTTTCCAGAGGTGCCCCACGGCAGGGTTATTCTTGACGGTACCGGCAATGCTCAGAACGTCCCGGATGTCGGCTCTGACGACCGGCTGAAAGACTGCAGGCTGGCGGTGCACGACTACAGCTTCTTTGGCGGGGAATCCATGATCAACGAAACCGATTGGGAGAATCACATCAAGGGCTCGGTCGGCAGCTACGCCGACCGCACCATCTGTACGGAATGGGGTGGTCCCATGAGCCCGGGTAGCAAGAACGGCAAAAACTACGATTACCTGGACTACAGCCATCCCCCCACCAACTACTTCGAGGGGTACATACGCGGTATCAGCAACCAACTGCGCAACTGGAACATGGGCAGCTTCTACTGGCCTGGTCTCAGAGATGGAGATTGGTACAGCATGACCATCAAGGACGGAAGCGGTGCCGACATCACCCTTTCCATTCCAAACCAATCGGGTCTGGATCGTCTACACCTCGCCTGGGGCATGTAATAGACAGACGGCGAGAGGGTTTGATAGAAGGTAGGACATCAACGACCTGGACTTGCGCTGTTTTCTATCAAACAAGTTGTGAGGGCAGCGAGGACTTCGGCCGGGTAGCCCGAGTTTGCTAGCAGACAAGCAGAGACAAACGAGGATCCGAACCCACAAATGATTGTTCCTCCTCCAACATCAGCTCCCCCTCCAATGACAGCGCCGCCACCTGGTTCCGGCCGGATTGGACCCGCCCGGGAGGGGCAGCCCTGCCAAGTGGGCCAGGGGGAGCCCGCCGCGTAGCCGCCGAGATCGTCGCAGGGGAGCAGCGGGCCGGGGTCCGTCGCGGAGGCCGTCTCGGTCTCCGTCGCGGTCCCCGTTTCGGACGCTGTCTCGCGCTCGGTCCCGGTGGCGGTCTCGCTGGCGGTTTCGGATTCGGTCTTGGAGGCCGTGCCGATCTCGGAGGCCGTGCCACATCCGAAGAGGCCGGCGAATACGGCGATTGGAATAAGATGCTTCACGGTGCTCAATGATACCAGACGGTCAGTTGACTGGGGAACGACTAACCTATCCGTCGGGGGGCGTTGGGGCATCGCGGGGTCATCTCGGACGCTCCGCGCAGTCCGCCTCCTGTGGAATATCGGGGGACGACAGCTTCATCTCCTCGAGCTTCGCCGCGAACTCCGCGGCGCCCGCCAGGTTCGGTTTGTTGCAGCGCGCCACCGCCTCCCTGATGAACTCCCTCAGGGAATAGGCGAGGGGCTTTTCGATATCGGAATGACTATATCCATGGTCCAACAGGAACCGGATGATGGTGACGGAGGCCTCGAAGTATCCGAAGCGGACGGTGCCCTGGAGACGCCGCGACAGGCCTTCGAGCTGCGAGGCCCGATCCCGCTCGTGCTCGGACTCGCGGAGCACCACGCCGTTCTTCTCGAGATAGCCCACGATGTCCATCCGTCCGTCCGAGAGCGCGTCGAGGACCATCCGATTCGCTCCGTCGAGGGTATCGGGGAAACGGGCGCCGTTCTCGACGAGAAACCGGGCCATCTCGATGCTCTCCGAATCGGAGAGCGCGAGGGACAGAGGCGTGTTCCCCCACTCGTCCTCCGAGGTGATGCTCGCGCCGCGGTTCACGAGGTATTTCACCAGGGCGATCCGCTCCGAGCGACAGGCCAGGTGGAGCAGCGTCCGCCCCTCCTGGTTTACGACGTTCAGGTGCTTGCCGCGTTTTCCGATGAGCCGCTTGAGCCGGCGGAGGGACTCGGCCGTGTCCTCCGCGCCGTTTTTCGCGTCCTCGAAGACGGCCGCGGCCTCTCGGTTCACCCGGTCCACCCCGTTGTACCTGGCGCCCTTGCGCTTCAGGAGGCGCAGCGACCGTTCGGGACAGCGGAGGCTTTCGGCCGCGGTGAGGATCGATTCCCCGCGCTCCCCCGCTGCGTCCAGCCGCGCCCCCCGCTTCACCAGATAGTCGATCAGCGCCTCGAACCGATCCTCCCTCGCGAAGCACTGGGACACCGCGGTGAAGATCGGGGTCCGCTTTTTGTTGTCGCGGGCGTTGACCCGGGCCCCCCGCTGGGTGAAGTAGTCGAGGAGCGCGAGGGTCTGCTCCGGCCTCTCGGCGTACTCGTTGATCAAGGCGTGGACCACCGGCTCACCCTTCGGGGCGTTCAGATCCAGGCCGCGGTTGAGCGCGTAGGCCACCGTCTCCCGAAGACGGCTCTCCTCATTGAACAGCTGGGAGCTGTAGCTCACGAACGATTGACCGTTCCGGGTCGTGTTGACGTCCGCCCCTTTCTGGTCGACCAGGTACTTTACGACCTCCAGATGCCCCCGCCAGGCCGCTTCGAAAAACAGGCCGTTCACCGCCTCGCGGTCGTCCAGATCGACGCCCCGCTCGGCCAGGAGCCGCAGCACCGCCAGGTCCCCGTGCCGCGCCGCTTCGCCCGCCGGGGAGCTATAGCGGCTCCTCGCCGCGACATCCGCGCCGTTGTCGAGGAGGTAACGGACGAACCGCAGGTCCCCCGCCTCGATCGCCGCCATGAGGGCCGTCTCCCCGTCGGCGGTCCGCGCGTTGACGTCGACGCCGTTCGCGAGGAGGTAACACACCGCCGGGTAGCTCTCCTTTCTAACGGCGAGATGCAGCAGCTCTCCCCCGGTGGGCGCATGGTCCAGTGTCGGATACGCCGCGATGAGCTCCCCTATCCGCGCGTCATCGTCATCGAACACCGCGACGGCCAGCGCGCCGTGCTGCGCCAGCCGAAACAGCTCCTCCCCCCAGATGTCCGGGTGATCCAGGATCCGGCGAAAGAACACCCCGAGGCGCTTCCGCGACACCCTCCGCGTCGCGTCGACGAGCTTCCGGATATCTTCCGGACCCCGGGTGACCATCAGCAGCCGCGCCATCCCGGGGGTGCAGCGCTCGGCCGCGATGAAGTAGGTTTGGGTGTCCCGGAATGCGCCGTCCAGAAACAGGTTGAACCGCGGCATCATCAGGTCGATAATCTCCTGGTTGCACACCGACAACAGGGTGTGAAGATCGTTTCGCTTGTAGGCGTCTCTTGTCGGCGACGGCGCCACCCCCCGATTCAGCAGGTATTCGACGAGCGCCGGGGTGTTCCCCTCGATCGACCGCTGTAGCATGCCGGTGCGGGATTTCCGGGAGCGGGCGTCCACCGCGAGGCCGAACCGGTCCTCGAGGTACCTGAACAGCCGCAGGTTTCCCGAGCTCGCCGCCCCGAGGAGCGTCTCGTCGTCGGGCGCTATCCCGCGGGAGATCGCCACGTCCAACAGGGACCGGTCGCCGGATGCCGCGAGCAACGCCAGCGTGGTGGAATCGACCCCGGCGCCGTGTTCCAGGAACAGACGGGCCAGCCCGAAATGCCCCGCTCGGGCAACGGCATTCAGCCCCACCCGGCTCGGCGTCGCCCCGGCCGCGACCATTTTTCTCAGGACCGACCGATACAGCGCTTCCTTCCACGCCAGGTCGTCTTCGAACGGATAGGGCGACATCTCCACGGCCACGCGCTCGAGCTGACGGTCGCCGGGGGCGATCCCCCGGTCCATCAGGTACTCGATCGTCCGGCCGCGCCGGTCCGCGACGGCCTCCTTCAGCAGCGCTTGATACCAGCCGGGGATCTTCGAGGCCGCCGCCCGGCTTATCCTGTCGATGATCTCCGGATCGTCGGATTGGGCTGTCCGCCGGACCAGGACCTCGCGGTGCCGCCCGTCGTCCAACCCGACGCTGCGATCCAGCAACCAGGACATCAGGGCCGACGCGCCCAGGTCCACCCGGTGGTAGATGGTCCTGCCGTCGGCGGTGGTGTCATCGAGGGGGACCCCCTTCCCGTGGAGGAACCTCACCACTTCGAGGGCGCCGCCCTCCGCCGCGGAGAAGAGCAGGGCCCTGCCGCTGTTCCCGTTCCTTCGAATGGAGAGCCCGTTCTTCAGCAACAGCTCGAGGACCGGCACCGACCCGCCGGCCGCCGCGAACGCAAGGCTGTCCTGCCCGAACCAGTCCACCGCGTCGATGTCGACGCCGGACGCGATCAGGTGCGCCGCGGCCCTCCGGCTTCCCCCGAGGGCGGCGTAGTGCAGGAGGGTGCGGCCGTACCGATCCCTCCCGGTCACCTCCGGGGTGCGCTCCATCAGCTCGAGGAAGCGCTCCTCGTCGCCCGCGATGGCCGCCATGTGGCGCTCGTCCAGCCCGTTGTTCAAGAGAAATGTCTCGGAGCGCTCGCCGCTCTCTATGAGTCTCTTCAACTCGTGGAGCTTCGACTTCTGACGGTATAGGGCGTTCAGTTTTTTATAGACGCCCCGGGCCGTTGCGTCGAGGACAAACGCCTCGCACCCCCGGCGGGCGTCCCCTGTTGTCTTCCCGGCCGCCGCTGCCTCGCCGGCGACCAGACAACAGACCGCCATCAAAACAAATCTCGGCATTCTCATAACACGGACAGCTCCCACCTCGAACGGCCGACCGACCTCAGCGCCCTTCATGGATTGGATTATTATAAATTCAGAAGAATTTGGCAAAGCGCTTGGCAACATCTGAAGATTCCTGTCTGCGGATCCGCAGCGCGGACAGCGACGTATGTCGCTTGCAAACCTGACGGATTGCGACAAGACGACCCACCCCACCCGATGGATAGCATCAGTCATTACATTAGGTTATGAACCTTTTCCCAAACACCCGGCGGGGCTACCGTAACTTGGACAGGGAGTGGTACTCCCCGAGGTTCTTTTTGAGGGTGAGGATGGCCAGGTCGAACTGGAGCCGCTCGTAGACCCGGAGGATACGCTGGTTGGAGAGCTTGGTGGCGGCGTCGATGACGTCGAGGCTGTTGATGAGGCCGGCCTGGAACTGGCGGCCGATCATGTAGTGGTTCTTCTCCGCGAGGGCCACCTGGCGGTCGGCGATCTCCACGTTCCGCCGGCGCTGCTCGATGTCCAGGTAGTCGAGCTCCACCTGCTGCTGGATGTCACGGGTGATCTGGGCGATGTTGTTGTCCGCCATCCGCGCCTCGGACTGGCGGTTCTTGTACTCGATGATGCGGGCGCCGCCGGGGAAGAGGTCCCACTTGGCGCCGAAGATGAGCACCCAGTTGGTGTTGGCGCCGGTGAATCCCTCGGAGGAGGCCCAGCTCCAGGAGTAGGTCACGTCGAAGACCGGGAGGAACTTGGTCAGGGTCTCCTTCCGCCAGCGCTCCGCCATCCCCCGCGCGACGGCGGCCTCCCGGAGCTCCAGGCGATCGGAGACCGCCCGTTTCTTCAGGGACGCCAGATCCCCTTCGACGGGCTTGACCTGCGCGGGCCCCGCGACGGTGAACTCCTCCTCCTCACCGATGAGGTACTTGAGGGCGATCATGGCCTTCCGCTTCGCGTCCAGGGCGTTGGCGAGCTCCTTCTCGGCCGCCACCTGCTGAATCTCCGCCCGCGTGACATCGATCTGGGTGGCCTGCCCGGCGGTCATCAGGGCCTCGGTGTGCTTCAGGAACTCCTCGGTCATGGCGAGGTTCTCCTTTGCCACGTCGATCATCTCGTCCATGGAGTAGGCCTGGTAGTACGCGGAGGTCACGCCGAAGAGCAGATCGTTCCGCTGGATCCGTGAGTGGAGCCGCTGCCGCTCGTTCTCGTCATAGGCCAGCTTGATCAGCGGGATGGTCCGGGGGTTGAGCAGGGTGAGGTTGACGCTGACCCCGAAGTTCTTGGCCCACAGATCCTGGATATTGATCTCCAACGGGGGCCCCTCAGGCATGGGGAGGGGGACGGTGATCTCCCGCTGGTTGCGGGTAATGGAGGCGTTGGCGGAGAGGTTGGGCAGGAGCATGGTCCATGCCTGGTAGATGCCCAGGTCCGCCTGGTAGAGGACCTCGTCGAGGTTCCGAAAGGACGGGTGGGTTCTAAGGGCCATCTCCTGGGCCTCCTCGAGGGTGATCGTCCGCGCGGGGAGCGATGGGCCCGGCTCCTCGGCGACCGGACGGGCGCCGGCCGCTTCCGAAGAGGCCTCGCCCGCCGGTCTCGACGGCCCGTCGGCTTCCGCGGAAGCTTCGGATGCAGGGGGCTGCCCCTCGGTGCCCTCCGGCGCGGGGACGTCCGCCGGCTGTCCCCAGGCGAGGCAGGAGATCATCCCGGCGACGAGGTTGAGAATCAGCGAGCGACCTGTCGTACGGAATGTCATGACGCACCTCCCTCCGGTTCGGCGGGTTTCCGCCGGAACAGTCGGACGACGAACTCCGTGATCTGGGCCTGGGCCTGGTACATCACCGGCACGACGATGAGGGTGAGCACCGTGGCGAACACCAGCCCGAAGCTCACCGCCCGGGCCATGGGGCCCCACCACTCCACGGTCTGGGACCCCACGTCGAACTCCATCCGGGTGAGATCGATGTTCACCCCGAAGGCCATGGGGAGCAGCCCCAGCACCGTGGTGATGGCGGTGAGGAGCACCGGCCGGAACCGCACCACGCCGGCCCGGTTCAGAGCTTCCTTCAGCGTCATCCCGGCCTTGTCCTTGAGCTGGTCCGTGTAGTCGATGAGCACGATGGCGTTGTTCACCACCACCCCGGCCAGGGAGATGATGCCGAGGCCGGTCATGATGACGCAGAACTTGTCCCCTGAGACCAGGAGGCCCACCAGCACCCCCACCATGGACATCACCACCGAGGCCAGGATGATGGCCGGCCTGAAGATGGAGTTGAACTGGGTGATGAGGATCATGAGCATCAGCATGATGCCGATACCGAAGGCGCGGCCCAGGAAATCCTGGGACTCCTTCTGCATTTCGTCCTCGCCCCCGTAGTTGATGGCGTAGCCGGCGGGCAGGGTCACCTCCTTGGCGAGCTTCGCCTTCACATCGACGATGACCTCCGCGCCGCTCCGGCCGAGGACGTCCGAGGTCACGTTGATGGTGCGCTTCTGTCCGATGTGGTTGATGCTGCCGAGGCCGCCCACGGTGTACACCTTGGCCACGTCCCGAAGCGGTATCTGCACGTCGTCGTTGCCGGTGACCCGGATGTTCAGGATGTCCTCTATCGACTGGCGGTAGCGCTTCTCGGACCGCACGACGATATCGAACTCCTCGTCCCCCTCCCTGAGCACGCTCGCCTCGATGCCGTTGATGGCCGCCCGGACCGCGGTGGAGATGGCCTGGGTGTTCACCTTCCGCAGCATGGCCCGCTCCCGATCGATGTCGATCTTGATCTCGGGCTTGCCCGCCAGGTAGTCGTCCTTGATGTCCACCACCCCCTCAACGGTCTCGATGAGTCCCTTGATCTGCTTGGCGAGGCGGTTCAGGGTGTCGAAGTCCTCCCCCGATATCTCGATGGAGACCGGCGCGCCGGTGGGGGGGCCCATCTCCTCCAGGTTGAACCGGTAGTCGGCGCCGGCGAGCCCCCCGAGAGCGTCCCGGATGTTCTTCACGGTGTCCCAGGTGGTATGGGTGCGATCGTGGCGATCCTTGAACTCCACGTTGATGACCGCCTTGTGGGTGGGGGCGCCGCCCCCCTCGAACCAGTCCCCGCCGGATCCCACGTTGGCCACCACGTTCTCCACGTTGTCCTCCTTGGCGGAGAGCGCCTCCACCGCCCTGGCGTACCCGTCGGTCTCGCCGATGACGGTCCCCTGGGGCGCGGAGATGGTGATCTGCCCCCGCTCCGGCGTGGTGGTGGGCACGAACTCCGTCCCCACGTCGGCCTTCGTGAACACCCCCACCACCCCGGCGAAGACCGCGACAGTCATGAGGAGCACGATCAGGGGGTGGTCGAGACTCCAACGCAGCGCCCGCTGGTAGATCCCGACGAACCGGTTGGTCACCTCGCCGGAGTCGTCGAACATCTTCTGGGGCTTGGACTTGAGGAAGGTGGCCGCCATCACCGGGTTGATCACCATGGCCACGAAGAGGGACGCGGTCAGAACTGTGATGACCGTGATGGGCAGGTAGCTCATGAAGTCCCCCATGATCCCCGGCCACCAGAGCAGCGGCGCGAACACCATCAGGGTGGTGGCGGTGGAGGCGATGATGGGCCAGGCCACCTCCTGGGTGGCGTGGAGCGCCGCCCTCGCCCGTGTCTCCCCCTCGGCCACGTGGCGGTAGATGTTCTCGACCACCACGATGGAGTTGTCCACCAGCATGCCGAGGGCGAGGATGAGGGAGAAGAGCACCACCAGGTTGAGGGTGATGTCCATGGCCATGAGCACGATGAAGCTGATGCACATGGACAGGGGGATGGCCATGGCCACGAAGAAGGCGTTCCGGATCCCCATGGCGAACAGCAGCACGACGAGGACCAGGATCAGCCCGGTGAGGATGCTGTTCTCGAGATCGGACACCAGGTTCCGAATGAAATCGCTCTGGTCCTGACGGACGGTTATCGCCGTCCCCGAAGGCAGGGTCTCCTGCAGATCCTTCAGCAGCGCCTTGATATCATCGGCGATGCGGACGATGTTCTCCCCGGACCGCTTCTTGACGCTGAGGGTGACGCACTCCTTCCCGTCGATCCGGGAGATGGTCTCCTGCTCGGCGTAGCCGTCCACCACCCGGGCCACGTCCTTGAGCCGGATGGGGTTCCCCCCCGGCGCCTTGAGGATGATATCCTCCATCAGCTTCACGTTCTTGTACTCGCCCGGGATCCGCACCGAGTACTTGGCGTTGCCGAGCTCCAGGCTGCCCGCCGGCGTGGTGAGGTGCTCCTGTCGGATGCGGTTGATGATCTGGTTGACCCCGAGGGCGTAGTACTCCATCTTGGCCGGGTCCATATAGATGTAGATCTCCCGATCCAGGCCGCCGGTGAGATCCACGTCCAGCACCCCCTCCACCTGCTCGATGCGGTCCTTGACCCCCTCCGCGGTGGTCTTGAGCTTGTCGAGGCCGTAGTCGCCGGACACGTTGACGAGCATGATGGGGAAATCGGAGACGGTAATCTCGATCACCACCGGATCCTCCGCATCCGCGGGGAGGTCCCGCTTGGCCGTGTCCACCTTGTCCTTCACCTTCTGATAAGCCACGTCCAGATCGACGCCGGTCTCGAATTCGATTTGAATGGTGGAGACGGACTCGGCGCTGGAGGAGGTCATCTTCTTGACGTCCTTCACATTGGTGAGCTCCCGCTCGAGCACATTCGTGACAAGGCGCTCCATATCCTCGGGGGACACCCCGGGGTAGACCGTGGAGACCAGCATGATGGGAATCTCGATATCCGGCTGCGCCTCGAGGGGGAGCAGACGGTAGGAGGTGAAGCCCACGATGAGGATGAAGGCGACCAGCACATAGACAGTGATGTTGAACTTGAGGGCGGTCTCGGTGATTTTCATTTTAATACTCCCGAAGATGTACGAAGAAAATAGGGACGGTCTCTATTCGATGACCCGGATGGGCTTGCCGTCCTCGAGATCCCGCTGCCCTACGACGATGAGCGCCTCCCCCGCCTTCACCCCGTCGAGCAGCACCACCCGATCGCCCTGCGCCGCGCCGAGCGTCACTTCGCGCCGCCGGGCCACGCCCTTCACCGCGATGAAGACGCTCCGGCGGTTGCGCTCCTCGATGACCGCGCTCTGGGGAACGGCGATGACGTCGACGTGGTCGATGGCGTCGATCTTCACCGTCGCGGACATCCCGATGAGGATCTCGTGATTCGGGTTGTCGATCTTGATCCGCAACGTGAAGGTCTTGCTGGCCTTGTCTGCGGTGGGGATGAGGGTGTCCACCTTGCCCTTGAAGGTCTTCTTGAGGGCCTCGATGCTCACCTCCACCTCGGCGTTCCGGTTGATGCCGGCGACCTGGGTCTCGGGGAGCCGGGCCTCCACCACGATGGTCGAGTAGTCCACCACCATGAACAGGGGTGTCCCGGGGTTCACGAACTCCCCCTTCTCGACGAACTTTGCGCCGACGATCCCCCGATAGGTCGATCGGACCACCGCCTTCTTGACGTTGGCCCTGGCGATGGAGACGCCGGATTCGGCGCTCTGCATGCTGGACTTCGCCTCATCGATGCGCTGCTGGCTGATGATGTTCTCGTCCTTCAAGGTCGACAGCCGGTCGAAGGTATTCCTGGCCAGATCGTACGACGTCTCGGCCTGCTCCGCCTGCGCCTTCAGCGTGGCGAAGTCGATCCGGGCGAGCACCTGTCCCTTCCGGATGCGGTCGCCCAGATCCACCGGCAGATACTCGATGCGTCCCGGGACCTCGGCGGAGTAGGTGACGTCGCGGACGGCCTTGGTGGTCCCGTTGGCGACGATGAACTCCGTGAGGGTCGAGGGCTCGAGGGTCACGGTCTTGACATTCTTCTGGTTGACCGGAGCGGCCTTCCCCTTCTTGCCTTTGTCGCCCGACTCGGCCGAATCGCTCCGGGGGGCTTTATCGGGAGACGCCTCCGCGTGGGCCTCCCCCTCCCGACATCCGGCGGACACGATGACGCCGACAGCGAAGACAATAATCAACAGTGTGCTCAATAACCTGCTCAATAACCGTTTCATTTTCAGCTCTCCTGGCTCAAGTACGCAACAATAAGCATCCCTATTTCAAAAGCACGCGATCAAAGAGAATCTTCTTCATGGCATTTTTCATCTCCTCGGTGTCCCATTCGGAGGAAAGGTTCCCGTGTCCCATAAAAGAAAAGGAGATGAACATGCCGAACAAGGCGGCGGTCAGGTAGTGGCCCTCCACCGGGGAGAAGCAACCGGAGTCGATGCCCCACTGGAATGTCCGGGTCATCTTGTCGAGCATCCTCGCCTTGCGCCGCTGGAGGAGCGAGTGGTCCAGTGACTCCCGGTAGCCGCAGAACCCGCTGCAGGTGCCGGGGTGGAAGTGGGTGAAATACATGATGAAGAACAGCCGCCGCTTCTTGACGGAGGAGAGATACCCCTCGATGAGCCGCTCGATGATCTCCGCCGGGGGACCGGAGCCTTCGAGGATGGCGTCCATCTCGTCGAAATGGGCATCCAACCGGCTCTCGAGCAGGGACTGGATCAGGGTGTTCTTGTCCTTGAAGTATTTGTAAATCGTTCCGACACCGAACTCGGCCTCCCGGGCGATATCCGCGACGGAGGTGTCGTGCAGGCCCCTCTTTGCGAACAACTCCTCGGAAACACTTAGGATATGTTCCCGCCGAAGCTGCTCCTCGATCTCCCTTCGACTCTTTATCGCGACCATTGTAACCATCCCCGTTTCACTGAACATTCCTTTCATTATCTGAATTTCGATTCAGATAATGAATACCTATTCATAAATAACGAGCGCCTATCTCGAGTCAAGTGTTTTTCTATAGTATCGCGATTCTATTTGGAGAGCGTCTTGACACAGCGGAGGTTGTACAATGCGGTGGACAGGGCGGTTCTGTGATCGACCTCGGCGGTGGCGAAATCCACAACCCATACCACATTGTCGCCCCCATCCAGGAAGGCGGAGGACGACCAGAACACGGTTGTGCTACGGATATCCACGTCAATACAGCTGAAATCACCGTCCTCGATTGTGGGGTCCGAGTAACAGCCGTTGTCAGCGGGGCCCCTCCCCTCCTCGCAACCGCCGCAGTTGAGGGTTGAGTCTTGCCAGGTACTGAAGTCGTTTATCTTGCACTCGCCGTCGATGTATGACGTTTTGTACTCCGAGGAAGGGCAATCCCGGATCAGCTTTCGGAGCTGCTCGATCGTCGGAACGCGCCACCCCTCACCAAGCTCTCCGCAACGATCCGGTCCGCGATCGGCGTTTATGCGGTTATTCCTGAAGGGCATCTCCCAGCAGAGATTGTTGTCCTTGTCCAGCCAGCCGTTCTCGCAGATGTCCCCGGTGCCCGTGTCCGGGGCGCCGGTCCCTGTGTCTACGCCGGTGCCCGTGTCCTCTCCGCCGTTCCCGGTTCCCGTATCCCCCGCCCCGGTGCCCGTGTCCGAGGCGCCGGTGCCGGTGTCGGGCTCAGGTTGAGTGCCGGTTCCCGTATCCTGGGGCTCCTCTGAGGCGGTGCCGATATCCGAGGCCGTGTCGCCGGTATCGGTGCCCGCCTCGGTCTGGGTATCCTCGGTCTGGGTATCTCCGGGGAGAGACTCCGTCCCCGCAGGCTCGGAGGCGCTCTCACTCCCGCTATCATCGGTCTGTCCCGTACCATAAGTGAACGGATCGGTATCGATCATGATGCTGCAGGCGGAGAGCGTAAGGGCGTTGGTGAGTATGATGAATCTGTTGGTGCGCGACATTTAGAACCTCCCCTCCAGGAAAAGACCGCCCCGCTCGGGACCGATCACCGGCACCGGCCGGAGCGCCACCGGTGCGTCGGATTCGGTCTCCCTGTTCCGGCGGCTCGTCACGAGGAGAATGATCCCCACGGTGCCCACCACCGCCCCCACCGGCAGCAGGATATCCGTCACCAGGGCCAGGGTGTCCGCCCGGGACGCCTGGTCCTCGTCCTTCGTCGACAGACATTGATTCCCGGGACACTTGTCCTTGAGGTCGGAGAACTGCGCCAGGGCTACCCCGCCAGTCACCGCGCCGGAGACGAGGAGCGCCGCCCCGACCCCCAGACCGGCGATGCCCAGGGAGCGCCGGGTCGACTTCTTCGGCTGCGGGATGGGCTCCGGCTCCGGATCGGGCGCGGTCACCTCCGGTCCCTCGGGGAGGGGCTCATCATCCCCCTTGGCCTCGTCCTCGACCTCCATGGAGATGGTCTGCTGCCCCGCCACTTTCACCTTCCGCTCCAGCAGGGCCTCCCCGTCGCGCTCGATCCGCACGTCATGCTCTGTCCCCGCGGCGACCATCAGCGGTCCCGGGAGGGGGGTGGTCCCCCGATCGTTCCCGTCGATAATCACGGTCGCCCCCGGATCGGCGGTGACGCTCACGAATCCCACGATGGGGCGAAGCCGCTTGATCTCGGCGACCACCAGCTCCTGCCGGTCCACCGGGACATCGTCCCCGCCCATGGAGAGGTACATCTCGAACGCCTCGACGGCCAGGCCGCTCCGCTTGGCGGCCGCCTCGCTCTGGCCGATGTTGAAGTAAAGCTTCCAGGCCGGTCGCAGCTTGTTCGCCTCCCGGAATTTGTTGGCCGCCTCGGAGAACTTGCTGTCGGCGTAGAGGGCCTTGGCCTCCTTGAAGGCCTCCAGGGCCGCCGCCTCGTTGTCGGTGTTCCCCTGGGCCATCCCACTGACGGGGACCAGCGTCACACCGATTAAGCAAAGGGTTGGAATCAATCGCATCGTATATCCTCTCTTCAATCCGTCATCACACCTCGCCCCCGAGCTTCGCTCTCGGATCCTTGCGGGCCTTGCTGCGAGATGTCAACGGGGATGGTACTGGATAATCGCGCTCTTGTGAACTCATTGACCCGCTCTTTGCTTCAAAAGCGATCCAAGAAGACGTCCCCCGGCACGTTGGGGTCGTTGACTGTTTTGAGATCATTATAGAATACCCGATTCAGAGGACGGCGACAGGCCGGACGGAGAGGGCTGTTAGCGCCGTTTTCCCCCGTCTTTTCCGCGCTCTCTTGAAATGTCGCGGTTTTCGATGTTCAATTACAATCGGTCGACCTTTAAGCCTTTTGAGAAGAGGAGCGCATGTCAAAGGATCCGGAAGTCCTCGCCAAAGCCCTGGAGGAGAAAGCGGCGTTGCTCCGACAGCGGGAGCAGGAGCTCCTCGCTTACCGTCGATCGAGCGAACGGGTCGACCGGTGGCTCCGCGCGTTCTACGAGTTGTCGGTCGACGTCTCCGAGTCGGGGCCGGCCGGCCTCCTGCGGAAGTGGACGGAGCTGATGGCGGGCCGCCTGGCATATCAGACGGCGGCCGTCTTCCGGTTGAGCTCAAAGGGCGACCTTATCATCGAGTACGGTGAGGCGCCCGGACAGAGGATCAGAAACGGGCTCAGGGCGCTTTTAAGCGAGCGGAGCGGCGTCTTCAAGGCCGGCGAGCCCCGTTCTCTGAGACGTTTCGCGAAAGCCGCGGGGTTCGATGGATTCTTCTGGTTCTCCTTCGAGTCCCGGGATCGGGTCTCCCGGATCCTCACGGCGGGCTTCCCGACCGCTGTCGCCGGCGCCGTCGACGATCGCGATCGGGGACACTTCAACATGCTCGGAAACCACCTCGCCGCGCTGCTCGATAGATCCATGCTCGCCTCCGAGGTCGATCAGGAGACCGGAGATCTGCAGCGAACCAACGAGGAGCTCGACACGAGCCTGCAGGATCTCAAGAAGACCCAGGAGGAGCTGGTGACCTCCACCCGGCTGGCCGCGGTCGGGGCCATGGCGGGACGCACCGCCCACGAGGTGCTCAATCCCATCACCAGCATCCAGGGCCGCATCGCGCGGATGATGGAGTCGCACAACGAGGTGTACAGCAGCAACCTGGAGCTCCTGGACATCATCGTACGGGCCTGGCACGAGCAGTTCAGGCAGGGGGGGGTCGAGGGGCTGTGCCAAGCCCTCGCGGAGTCCGTCGGCGATGACGCCGGCACCCTCCTGCAGGACGACCTGGCGGCCCTGAAATCCCTGCACCAGTACCTCGGAGGCGTTGACAAGCGTTACGCCGAGGGCTTCCGCTTCATCCTGAAGGAGCTCGATCGGGTGGTGCGCATCATCGACGGAATGCGCAGCCTGACGCGGCACACCGCCTCCGCCTCCCGGGTATCCCTCTCCCCCATCCTTCAGGAGGCCGCGGAGTCCCTGTCCGACAGCCTCGACAAGCGGAAGATCCTGCTCCACCGCGACTGCCGGGGGCCCCTGGAGGTGTACCTGGACCGATACGAGCTGGTGCAGGTGCTCACCAATCTCATGCGGAACGCGATGCTCGCCATCGAGGACAAGAGCGGCCGGAGCGGGGGTGTCATCCAGCTGGCCGCCCGGCAGCTGGGGAACCGCGTGGAGATCCGCGTGATGGATTCGGGGACGGGCATCGAGGAGGCCCACCTCCCCCGCCTGTTCGAATCCCATTTCACGATCCGCGGATCGGAATCGGGGACCGGGCTGGGGCTCAATATCTCCCGTCGGCTCGTGCTCGGATTCGGCGGTGAGCTCTCGGTGGAGCACACGGAGGTGGGGGTCGGCACTACCTTCCTCATCGAGCTGCCCGCCTACCGACCCGATATGGAGAAAGCGGAGATCGTGAATTTCGCAGACAAAAATCAGCTGATATCGTATATTCCGGAGGGCCCGCCCCCCGTGGCGCCGGACGAGCCCTGAAGGAGACATCGCCTCAATGACAGACAACAGACAGCGCACGCCAAAAAGTTCAAAGGGGGAAATCGCGTTGCGGTCGATCGGTCACGATCAGATCGCCACACTGCTCATCGTCGACGACGAGCGGGGCATTCTGGAGACCTACGCACACTACCTCACCCCCAGCAAGGAGGGCGGAATCATCCCCAGCGCCCGCCGACAGCCCTCCGCTGTGAAAACGGAGCGGATCTCAGGATATCGCCTCCTCATGGCCACGACCGGGGAGCAGGCCGTGGATCTGGTCCAGCTGGAGGCCGATCAGGGGCGGCGGGTCCAGGTGGGGTTCTTCGACATGAAGATCCCCGGGGGGATCGACGGTCTGGAGACCATCCGCCGCATCCGGGCTATCGATCCGGACATCTACTGCGTCATCGTCACCGCCTACCAGGATCGGTCCCTAGAGGAGATCGCCAAGGTCTTCGGCGCTGAGGCCATTGACCACTGGGACTACCTCAACAAACCGTTCACCGCCAACGAGATTGTCCAGAAGGCGCGCAACGCCACCGTCTTCTGGCAGAAGCGGCGGGAAGACGAGGCGCGCCTCCGGGCCATGGACGAGGCGAACAGGGCCCTCGAAGAGACGGTGATCAAACGCACCGAGGGGCTGGCCATCGCCACCCATGAGCTCAAGGAGAAGCGGGCCAAGCTCGAGCGGGCCATCAAAGAGATCACCTCCATGAGCAACCACCTGAAGGATCGCATCGACAAGAAGGAGTAACCCTTACTCCGAAGTAGGCTGGGGTTGCGCTCATCCATCGGACCGATCAGGCGGATGGGTCTGATCGAACAAGCTCTCGATACAACTCCAAAGAAGTTGATTCATCTGAGCTCCGAATGCCTTTGTAATCCTTCTGTAAGGATCGACATTACTACCGCCATACAGCAGAGGTATGTATAATGCCACGGAGGAGGAATCGTCGATGAGAGAGTTCAGGTCTGTTTTTTTCTTATTTGTATCCGTTTTGCTTTTCGTCTCCCTGATTGTGCAATCCTCCTGCAGCGGAGAGGATTCCGACAATATCGGCCCGACCGCGGACGCCGACACTGACACCGATACCGATACCGACACCGATACAGATGCTGATACCGACACCGACGCCGATACCGACACCGACGCCGATACCGATACCGACGCCGATACCGATACAGATACCGACGCCGATACCGATACAGATGCTGACGCCGACACCGACACCGACGCGGACGCCGACACAGATGCGGACGCCGACACCGACGCGGACGCGGACACCGACGCGGACACAGATGCGGACGCCGACACCGACGCGGACACAGATGCGGACGCCGACACCGATACGGACGCCGATTCGGATGGAGAGGCGGGCTGTATCGGCACGCCCTCCGACTGCGACACCTTCGGGGCGGACTGCGAGACCCAGGCGGGATGCACCCACGCGGCGACGGAGTGCAGCGGAACGGCCCCCATCTGCTCCTCATTCGACGATCAACAGGGGTGCGGGGGCGTCATCGGATGCACGTGGAACGATGCCTGCGGCGGCACCGCGACGCCGTGCGATGAGCTGGACGGGGCGACCTGTGAATCCCAGGGGGGATGCTACC
The DNA here is from genome assembly GCA_050304755.1 of Polyangia bacterium. Classification (GTDB taxonomy): domain Bacteria; phylum Myxococcota_A; class Polyangia; order JAAYKL01; family JAAYKL01; genus CAYWLQ01. Next base: position 53,725 of record JBNLED010000264.1, read on the forward strand.
AGCCCGAGGAGTGCAGCGGCAACGCCGACGCCTGCCAGACCTTCGCCACGGCGGAGGCCTGCGGCGCCCAGGCAGGGTGCCGGTGGTCCACCGGGGGGATGTCGGACACCGCCTCGGCCGCCGCAAAATTCTGCAACACGCTCTCCCGATCCGGAGAAGCGATCCTGCTCGACGCCGTCATCTCCTCGGGAAGCGCGTCGGTTACCCTGACCGCCGATTCGGGGGAATGCTCCACCGCCCTCGGCGCCGATTGCGTCCGGTCGCCGTTCGGCGATGTGGTCTACATCGCGCTGACCATGCCCGGCAGCGGAGAGGTCCTCGCGGACACCGTGCTGGAAGGGATCGAAAACGGTGACGAGGTGCTCATCTCCACCAGAGCGGAGATCTCCCCCGAGGTCCTGGCCGAAATCCTCGAAGCCCCGGACACCTGCAGCGCCGTGGGCCTGGTTAAATGAACGGATGTCTGTTCGTCATTGAAATGCCTTGACGTTGCCCGCCTCCGCAAGGCCTCTACGGCGATATCTTCGATTCTGAAATCTCAAGACCTCGCCGTAGCCCCGCGTCGCGAGCGAAGACACGTCCTCGAAACTTCCGCCTCGACGAGGCGCGCCCATCGTCAGGGTTCCTCTTGGAAGGCGCCGGCGACCACCTCCCGGTAGACCGAGATACGCTTCGCCTTCCTGATCGCCTTGTACAGCTTCCTTCCCCGAGGAAAAGACTCGGCGTAGTAGGACCAGAAGCCGGTCATCCGATGGAGCAGGTGGGGCGGGGCGAGCCGCGCCTCCAGCGCCGCGTAGACCCCGTCGTGGAACGCCTCGAGCACCGCGCCGGGACGGTCGGGGAGGGGGAGCCCCTTGATGCGCATGGGGAGGAACGGGTCCATCAGGAGGCCCCGTCCAATCATGAGGCCGCGGACGCGCGGGTGCTCAGTCACGATGCGCCGGGCGTCCGCGGGGGTGAGGATATCTCCGTTGGCGATGACGGGGGCGTCCAGGGCCTCCGCGACGGCGCCGAACGCTCTCCAGTCCGGCGCGCCGCCATATTTCTGCGTGGCCACACGCGGGTGGAGGATGACCTTCTCCAGCGGATATCGATTCAGGATCGGGACAACCGCGCCGAGCTCATCCGCGGAGAGGAGCCCGAGGCGTGTCTTCACCGACACGACCATCGGCGGTTCACCGGAGGTCAGAACCTCGAGCAGCTCCGCGACGAGGCCGGGATGGGGAAGCGCCCCCGCGCCGCGCCGCTTCCTGGTGAGCATGGCAAAGGGGCAGCCGAAGTTCAGGTTGAGCCGGCGAAACCCTCGGCGGGCGAGGAGATCTCTCAGGCGCCCGGCCTCCGCCGCGGTCCCCGCGGCGATCTGGGGAGTGAACCGGGCTCCCGCTTCCCGGCCGGCGTCCAGCTCCCTTCTGTCCCGGGGCCTCACACCGCCCCGCTCCAGAAGGACGAAGGGGGAGTAAGTCTCGTCGATCCCCCCGAAGAAGCGATCGAAGGCCTCCCGGAAGACGGCGTCCGTGACCCCCTGCATGGGCGCCATTTCGAGGTGGATGTCCATAGCCCCGGTGATACGCAATGGAGCGCCTTTTGTCGATCGGGATCGGGCGCTACTTTCAAAATCGGTTTCTGTCGAAAACACCTCCGAATCCATTTGGGGGCTCGCGCCCGGGGCCGAATCCCGATAGGGTCCCTCTATCCGAGATGAAGCGATACGACACCCAGGACATGTTCGAAATTCTACGCGAGCTCACCGAGTGGTCGCAGGACGCCGCGCCGGCGGAGACCCGCTCCATCGTGGTCCCCCACCCCGATCTCAAGGGGGACGGATGGGAGGGGCACATCGCCGAGGTCGACGGCCGCCGGGTGCGGTGCCGGGGTCTCCGCTGCTGGGTGGACGCCGCAGAGGCCGTCGGATGCCGCCTCCTGATGCCGACGGCGATCGACGATACCCTGGCGAGGCTCACGTTTCAGAAGCTCGACACGTCCTCCTGGCATGACGCGCCGGTCCCCGATTCCCAAGAGAAGTACGGCGTCCGCTCCCCCTTCTTCTCCCTCGACAAGCGGGAGGAGCCCGCCTATCTCACCGCCTTCCTACGGGCGTTCGGGTGGGCGCGGGCCGAGGGGCGATCCCGGATACTCGATCTGGGGGTCAACAGCGGGGACGAGATCGCGCTGTTCGCCCGATACGTGACCGAGGACCGGTTCCCGGAGACCGCGATTGTGGGGGTGGATCACTGCCCGTCCGCGATCGCCGAGGGCAGGCGCCGGTTTCCCCGCCCGAACGTGGCGTTCCACCTCTCGGACATCAACCGCCTCGACGAGCTCGGCCTCGGCCGTTTCGATCTGACGATCAGCGTCGGCACGCTCCAGAGCCCGGGGGTCGACGACAAAGCGGTGCTCATGTCCCTCGTCAAATCGCACGCGATGGAGGAGAGCGCCATCATCCTCGGCTTCCCCAACTGTCGGTACGTCTCCGGGGAGGTGGTGTTCGGCGCCAAGGTCAGGAACTACAAGGAGCCGGAGCTCTCGTTGCTCCTGAAGGACCTTCACTTCGCCAAGCGGTACCTGCAGCAGCACCGGTTCAAGGTGACCGTTTTCGGGAAGCACTACCTCTTCATCGCCGCGATCCGTTCGAAGTCATGAGGCCGAGACCTCGCCGTGGCCTCGCGGAGCGAGCGGACCGGTGCGCCTAAAGCTCGGCGCGAATGAGGGAGCTGACTTTCCGGACGACCTCGAGATCGGAGATCTGGCGCATCGCCTCCTGGATTCGGGACTCTTTGACGTGGTGGGTGATGATGACGATTTCGGCGTCCACGCCCCGCGAGGTGAACTGCTGAGCGGAGGTGATGCTCACCCCCTGATCCGCGAAGATCCGGCTGATGGCGGCGAACACGCCGGGGGTGTCCTTCACGATGAGCCGGAGGAAGTACTTGCTCTCGATATCGCCCATGGGGATCACCCGCTTCTCGGTGCCGCCGAAGTTGAGGCACGGGGTCGATCCGTCGGCGTCGATGGCGCGGGAGATGCTCACGATGTCGCCGACGATGGCCGACGCAGTGGGGAGCTCTCCGGCGCCCCGGCCGTAGAACATGGTCTCACCCACGTTCTCCCCCTCGACGTACACCGCGTTGAAGGATTCGTTCACCGCGGCCAGGGGGTGGGAGGACTCCAGCATCACCGGATGCACCCGGAGCTCCACCCGATCCGCGTCCCGCAGGATGCCGATGGCGAGGAGCTTGATGACGTATCCGTACTGCTTGGCGATCTCGATATCCCGAAAGGAGATCCCCCGGATGCCCTCCCGATAGACATCATCGATGTTCAGGGTGCAGTCGAAGGCGATGGATCCCAGGATGGTGAGCTTGTAGGCCACGTCGTGGCCGTCCACATCCGACGTGGGATCCGCCTCGGCGTACCCCAGCTCTTGGGCCTCCTTGAGCACGTCGCCGAACTCGGCCCCCTCCTGGTGCATCTTGGTCAGGATGTAGTTGGTGGTGCCGTTCAGGATCCCGTAGAACCGCTGGAACCGGTTGGCCGCCAGCGCGCTGGTGAGGGCGTTGATGATGGGGATGCCGCCCCCCGAGGAGGCCTCGTAGAAGAGATCGACCCCCTGGGCCTTGGCCAGCGCGATGAGGGCCCTGCCGTGTTTGGCCATGAGCTCCTTGTTGGCGGTGACGACGTGCTTCTTCGCCCCGAGGGCCGCCTCGATGAATGTCTTGGCGTGGGTCACGCCACCGATGACCTCGACGACGATGTCGATTTCGGGATCATCGATTATCTGGGAGGCGTCCCTGGTGAGCCGGAATTTGTCGTAGTCGATGCCCGCCTTCTCCTTGGGATCGATATCCGCCACCGCCTTGAGGATGATCTCCGTATCCGACCGGGCCTTCAGAATGTCCGCGTCCTTCTGGAGGATCTTTACCACGCCGGTCCCGATGGTCCCGAGACCGATAACCCCTACATTGATTGCTTTTGACCTCACCGGTACCTCCTCATCTCGCGCTGCAAACCGCGTCGTTTGGAGCCTTATATCGCATTTTCGTCGGGTGGAAACAAGAATCGAGCCGGCCCCGGTCATCGCCAAGGGGGCAGAAATGGGGTACATCAAGAGAGGAAGGCGTTTATGGGTGTAACGACAAAGCTCAATCGTTTCTTGAAGCTCGGCGGGATGACGGCCTCCGTGGCGGGCCACTACCTCGGCGCGCGCCTGGTCGGAAGCCTTTCCCCGCCGGAGACGCGGACCCGTCGCATCCATCACGCCCACGAGCGGGCGGGGGAGATTCTCGCCCGGACCCTCGGCGACCTCAAGGGGCCGGTGATGAAGATTGGGCAGATGGCCTCCATCTCCACCGGGCTCCTCCCCGTCGAAATTTCCAGCGCCCTCGCCGTGCTCCGACGGAGCGTCCCGTTCGTCCCCTATGAGGTGATCGCCGGGGTCATCGAACAGGAGCTGGGGGAGCGACCCGAGGTGCTGTACAGAAGCTTCGAGACAGACCCCTTCGCCGCCGCCTCCATCGGTCAGGTCCACCGGGCGATCACGGACGACGGCCGGGACGTGGTGGTGAAGGTCCAGTACCCGGAGGTCTCCGCCTCGGTCGATTCGGATCTGGCGCAGCTCCGGCTGGCCCTCCGGGCCGCGGGGTTCATGAAGGACCGCCGGGAGAACCTCCGTCGGTTCTTTCGAGAGATCGCCGCCCAGCTCCGGGAGGAGCTCGACTACTGCCGGGAGGCGGACAATGTGAGGCTGCTGGGCGGCTTCCATCGAAAGACCCCGGGGCTTCACGTACCGGAGGTCGTCCAGGAGCGGAGCGCCGAGCGGGTGTTGACCCTCACCTACGAGCCGGGGGAATCCCTAGAGGAGGCCGCCCGGTTCTCCCAGGCGGCGCGGGACCGGATCGGCGTACAGCTGGTCCGCAGGGTCTACGCGGAGATCCTCGAGCTGGGGGCGCTCCACGCGGATCCCAACCCGGCCAACTTCGGTTTCCGGCCGGACGGCACGCTCGCGCTCTACGACTTCGGCTGCGTCCGGCGGTTCACCGAGGAGGAGAGAATCGGGATGGCCGCCATCCTCCGCGGTGTGCTGGCCGGTGATTGCGACGCCATCGAGGAGGGCCTGAGGGCGACCGGGGTCCGGAACCCGGAGGGCCCCGACATCGATCCGAGTCTGTATAAGAACCTGCTGAAGGTGCTGGCGCCGGCGCTGGACGGCGAGCCCACCTTCGACATCGGCGGTGCGTCCATCCACCAGCAGTTCATCTCCCTGGTCCCCAAAATGCGCCGGTACACCAAATCCTTCAATGTCACCGCCGGCATGATGCTCGTCCAGCGGGTCAACGTGGGCACCTACGGCAACCTCCGGAGGCTCGGCGCTCGGGTACCGCTCCGCGCCGTGCTGGAGGAACGCCTGGCCAGCGCGCGCTCGTCGCGGGAGAACCTTCCGTAGGCCCCGCGAACAAGCCTGCCCTCGGTCCATCGGGTGCGATCAAAAACAATTCGGGGTTCTACACTTGGGACACGAGGTTTCTCTTGAAAGCCGCCTCGATTTGATGCAACTTGGGAGCATCATAAACAGGAGGTGAGACATGTCGATGTGGCTCTCCATTGTCCGTGTAACTCCGGAATCGTTCAAAGAGATCAAGCGGAGCCCCGACTTGCTCGACCCCATCTTCTTCGATGAGGATCAGGCGACCCTGAACCGGCTCGGGATCGAAGCGTCCCACAGCTGCGGGATCGACTACCTCTCGCTGAGCGGCGCCTACGAGGCCATGGCCGAGGCCACCGGCGAGGAGGTGGGGGACGACATCATCGAGGAGGACTTGGGGCCGATCAAGGAGCTGGACTACGACGCCGGCTACGGCCCCGCGTTCTATCTCGATCCGGAGCAGGTGAAGACCGTCAGAGAGACCAGCATGATTCCGGACATGGACGACGAGGCCGCAGTGGTGTTCGACGAGGCGGTGGAGACCGGCGCCTACCTCGTCGGCGTTGTGTCGTAGCCTTTCGGAGGGGCCATGGGGACACCGGCACTCTACACGGACCGCGCCGAGCTCTACGACGCGATCTACCACGACAAGCCCTACGAGGCCGAGGCCGAGCGCCTCCACGACCTCCTCGACCGGCGCGGCATCTTTGATGGGGCGAGCGTCCTGGAGGCAGCCTGCGGCACCGGGAGCTATCTCTACCAGCTGCAGATCTGGTATCGCGTGGCCGGGTTCGATCGGTACGAGGGGATGCTGGCGGAGGCCCGGCGCAAGGTCCCCCAGGTCGAGCTCTTCGCCGCCGACATGGCGGCGTTCGAGGTGGATCGCCGGTTCGACGCGGCGCTCTGTCTCTTCTCGTCCATCGGATACCTCCTCACGAGGGAGCGCCTCGAAGCGGCGGCCCGCTGCTTCGCCCGGGCGCTCCGCCCCGGCGGTGTCCTCGTCATCGAGCCGTTCCTCTCAATGAACGCGTTCGTCTCCGGACGGCCCGTGATGCAGTCCTTTGACAGCCCCCTTCTGAAGTGCACCCGGGCGTGCATCACCAAACAGGTGGGCGATCGCGCCGTGCTGGACTTCCACTGGCTGGTGCTGCGCGCCCGGCAGCCCGAGGTGGAGCACTTCACGGAGCGTCACGAGCTCTGGCTGTGCCCGCCCGAGCTGATGACCGAGGTGCTGGAGGGGGCGGGTTTCTCGGTATCACGGGAGAGTCCGGGGCTGATGAAAGGGCGGGAGCTCCTCATCGCCGAGCGCAACGCATAATTCCATTCCCCTTCGCCATGGCGGGCGGTCAGCACCGGACAGTCGCCGTTCCTTGTCGCGCCGATATCCAGCACGTAGGGGTCACCCCCTTTGGACGCGATAACAACATGCGCCGGGTTCCAGTCCGTGATCTCCTGTTGCGTCACCGGGTTGTAGGAATAGCCGTGCTGCGCGGCCAACAGGTCCGATGCGCCGAACAGGGCGATGACGGACCCGAAACCGCGGCCGCGGACGATCACGGATTTGGGCAGATCAGCGGCGGCGCCGTAATAGAACTGCCAGTCCTTTTCGGCTTCCCTGCTGCACGCGGGACAAACGACGGAAGCCGCTTTGAGTACGGCGCAAATCCCCATGTCTTACAAATGGGGCTCCCGGGACGTCGTGTCCGCGCTCATCGACGCGGACGCTGCAGGACTCCGTCGCCCAGCCGTCCTACTGGACGATGCCGACCGACGCCCCCACCCTCGGCGACGCACCTTATCCCATTTGAAAGGTCGGACCGTCCACATCCGACGCGCCTCATTTCATCCGACAGTCGGACCTTCGTCCGGCTACTTCATCACCCCCCAGATCTCCTGGGCGTACTCGCTGATGGTGCGGTCGCTGGAGAAGCGGCCCATGGCGGCGGTGTTGAGGATGGACTTCCTCGCCCAGGCGGCGGGGTCGGCGAAGAGGGCGTCCACGCGGGTCTGGGCCTCGCAGTAGCTCGCGAAGTCGGTGAGGACGAGGTAGTCGTCCCGCTCGAGGAGGCTGTCCACCAGGGGCCAGAAGGCCGGGCGATCGTCCGGGGTGAGGTCGCCAGAGGCGATGAGGTGGAGGATCTCCCGGAGCTCCTCGTCGCCGTCGAAGATCTCCCGCGGGCGGTACCCCCCGGCCTTGATCTCCTCCACCTCGTGGGTCCGCTTCCCGAAAATGAAGATGTTGTCGTCCCCCACGGCCTCGCCGATCTCGATGTTGGCGCCGTCCAGGGTGCCGATGGTGAGGGCGCCGTTCAGTGAGAGCTTCATGTTCCCCGTGCCGGAGGCCTCCATGCCGGCGGTGGAGATCTGCTCCGAGAGATCCGCCGCCGGTATGATCCGCTCCGCCAGGGAGACGCTGTAGTCGGGCACGAACACCACCTTCAGACGATCCCCGACATCCGGATCCCGGTTCACCAGGTTCCCCACGGCGTGGATGAGCCGGATGATGCGCTTGGCCCGCTCGTACCCGGGGGCCGCCTTGCCCGCGATGAGGATGGTCCTAGGCGCCCGCGCGGGCCCCCGCCGGTACTTGATGTCCCGGTAGAGCTTGAGGGCGTGGAGCACGTTGAGGAGCTGCCGCTTGTACTCGTGGATGCGCTTGACCTGCACGTCGAACAGGGAGGCGGGATCCACCGCCACGCCGGTCCGCTTCTCCACGATGGCCGCGAGCCGCGCCTTGTTCCGCGCCTTGACCCGCTGCCACTCAGCCTGGAAGGCGTTGTCGTCGCAGTGGGGCTCCAGCTCCCGCAGCCGGTCCAGATCCCGGACCCAGCCGTCCCCGATGCGCCCGGTGATGAGCGCGGCGAGCTCCGGATTGCAGCCGAGGAGCCACCGCCGGGGGGTGATGCCGTTGGTCTTGTTGTTGAAGCGCTCGGGATAGAGATCGTAGAAATCCTTGAACAGCCGGTTCCGGACGATGCCGCTGTGGAGCGCGGAGACGCCGTTGACCGAGCGGCTCCCCACGATGGCGAGGTGGGCCATCCGGATCCGCCGCTCCCCCTCCTCCTCGATGAGGGACATGCGGCGGAGGCGATCCGCGTCCCCGGGGAACCGTTCGGCCACCGTCTCGAGGAACCGCCGGTTGATCTCGTAGATGATCTGCAGGTGCCGTGGGAGGAGCCGCTCGAACAGGACCACCCGCCACCGCTCCAGGGCCTCCGGCAGGATGGTGTGGTTGGTGTAGGCGAAGGCGTTGGCGGCGACCCGCCAGGCGGCGTCCCAGTCGAACCCGTGATCATCGAGCAGGATCCGCATCAGCTCGGCCACCGCCACCGCCGGGTGGGTGTCGTTGAGCTGGAACACCGCGTGGTCCGCCAGGGAGTCCAGCGAGTCGTACTCCTTGAGGTGGCGCCGCACCGCGTCCTGCAGGGTGGCGGAGACGAAGAAGTACTCCTGGCGAAGCCGGAGCGCCCGGCCCTCGATGATGGAGTCATTGGGGTAGAGCACCCGGGAGATGTTCTCTGAGTCGTTCTTGTCCTCCACC
>JBNLED010000265.1:0-7939 GCA_050304755.1 Polyangia bacterium
CCGCGTCGCTGTCGGTATCACCGTCCGCGTCCCCGTCTGCATCGCCGTCCGTGTCGCTGTCGGTATCACCGTCCGCGTCCCCGTCGGCATCGCCGTCCGTGTCGCTGTCGGTATCACCGTCCGCGTCTCCGTCGGCATCGCCGTCCGTGTCGCTGTCGGTATCCCCGTCCGCGTCCCCGTCGGCATCGCCGTCCGTGTCGCTGTCGACATCCGCCGTGCCGGTGTCATCGTTGTCCGCCCCATGGTTATCGCTGCCGGCGCACCCCGAGAGCACCGAAAACAATCCTATCGGGCCAATGCACCAAAGCAAAAACAGCGTTGATATTGTTCTCCAAGTTCCCATCAAATGACCTCCGTTTGGTTTCCAGAGCGCTTCCTCCCTAGGAATCTCTAAGAAATGGCCCCGTAATGCGGGTAGAACGGAGAAAGTACCTTTGGCACCGATCAAAAAAAACCGGTAACCGCGTTACAGTTCGAACGGAGGACTCGGGGGGGCCTTCCGGGGCGAAACTGTATGTCCATTATATGTTTTGCAGCCGCGGAAGGAATTCCCCGAGGCCGGAGTGTAAATCCGAATGGTCGGTCCCGTACCTTTTCTCGTCCATCCAAAGCCTCCTCGCCCTCCTCGATCACGTCGTCCGACCTCCTCACGCACTTCCTTTCACCTCTTCGAGCCTTTTTCTATTCGTTCCGTTCACCCAATTCCTCCTCTTGAAGGTTTAATGATACCAGAAACATCCGGTTGAGGTGCGTAAAATCATCTGGTGGGTGTACCTGTTGCGTTGACTTCACTATTCGGCAAGCCTGGGTTGATCAGTAGTCGCAGTCCGCATAGTCGCAGTCCGCGTAGTCCATCTCTAACTGCGGCGGCGCCCGCCCCGCAGCGCTTCGACCGCCGCCTTCGCTTTAAACGTCGGTGTCAGCTTCCTTCTGATTGTTTTTCCCACTTCCTTTTTCCTCCGAGCCAATGTTTCGGATTACGATAATACAACCTTAGCTCGTGGCTTAAATTTTGGGGACCACTATAATTATTCATAAAAACCGCTACCTGGATTTGACGTTTTCCCCGATGGGCGTTCGCCTTCCGAAATGCCATGTTGAATTGTCGGGACGACGTTTTGTTTCGACATCTGGCTGTATTGCGCCGCCACGCCACCGGCGGAAACGCGGAAGGAGTCGAGATGACGACGATTCGAATCCTCTTGGTGGACGACGAGGTTCGTTTTTTGAACACCCTCGCGGGACGTCTCAGAATTCGGGATTTCGAGGTGACCACGGCAACGAACGGATGGGAAGGGCTGGACAAGGCCCGGGGCAGTCAGCTCGATCTGGCGCTAATCGATCTCAAGATGCCGGGCATGGACGGCGAGGCGCTCCTCAAACGGCTCAAGGAGGAACACCCGCTGATGGAGGTCATCATCCTGACCGGTCACGCATCCGAATCGTCTCGAGCCGCTTGCCAGTCCGCCGGTTCGTTTTCGTATCTGCAAAAGCCCTGCGAAACCCACGAGCTGGTGGTCACCCTGCGCGAGGCCTTCGAGCGGCGGATGATGCGCCGACTCGACATCGAGCGGAAGCAGCTCGATAATCTCATTCACGGGGCGGTGGGGGAGTCTTCGTTTCATGCCATCCTCCGGTTGAAGGAGCTGGAGGAAGAGCTGCTGAAGCGCCGGGCCAAGGGCGAAAAGGGGAGCGCGGGGGAAACGAAGTCGCCGTCAACCCACGTCGATTAACCCCCGTCTGATAGCGAATCGCGTAATGTCGGAGTTGTTCCTGAGGCAGAGCTTCTCGAGCACGCGGCTTCGGTAGGTCTCCACCGTGCTGAGGCTGAGGCAGAGTTCTTCCGAGACCTCCCGGGAGGTCAGCCCGTGGGCCAGACGGATGAGCACCTGCATCTCCCGATTGGAGAGCACCGACTCGGGGGCCTCTTCCTGTGGCATGACCATCCGGGCGGTCATCTTTTCGAGGACGGAGGGGCTCACGTAGGTGCCCCGGTTCGACACCTTGCGAACCGCGGTGATGAGCTCACCGGTGGCGGCGCCCTTGATGAGGAATCCGGAGACGCCCGACCGAATGAGCCGAATGGCGTACTCCTCGTTGGCGTACATGGTGAGGATGAGAATCTTGACGCCTGTCTTCAGCGCGATGATTTGCTCGGTGGTCTCCAGCCCGTCCATGTCCGGAAGCTTGAAATCGAGCAGCACGATGTCCGGGGTGAGCCGGCGTGTGAGGTCCACCGCCTCCCGGCCGGTGCCGCCTTGGCCAACGACCTCGAAGTCGTTTTCGTTGTCGAGGAGACGACACAGTCCCTCCCGGACCAGGGTATGATCGTCGACTACGAGAATGCGTATCATAGCGCCTCCACATTGTCATCAATACCAAACCGCGGAATGACGCTCCATCCCGGCGCTTCGGATTTTTCTATGCGAATAACTACCATCTCACTATAGCAAAAACCGCTATTCATTTCCGAGCCCTCTGTCATTTGGTAGCCGAGAGTGGAACGCTCAGGATCACCTGTGTCCCTTGACCGCGGCTGGATCGAATCACGAGATGGCCGTCCACCAGGTTGGCCCGCTCCCGCATGCCTTCGAGCCCGCATCCCGGCTGCGCGCCGAGCCCTGATGGGTCGAACCCACGGCCATTGTCCCCAATGGTCAGCGTCAGGGTTTCTTTTGTAAAGGTCAGTCGGATCTCCACGCGCGTCGCGCGGGCATGACGTCTGACGTTGGTCAGCGATTCTTGTAGGATGCGGTATGTCGAGAGGGCCGCGAGCTCGGGCACGGGCACCTCATGATCTTCGCTCGGAAGGGTGAGCATGACGTGGATGTCGGACTGTTCCCGAAACTCATCCACCAGCAGGCGGACCGCCGGCGCGAGGCCGAGGTCGTCGAGCAGAGGCGGCCTGAGCCCCCTGCAGATGCGTCTGAGCTCATCCGTTGCCTTTTCGGCCATCTCGATCGCGTTCGACAAGGTGTCGGCCGGGATATGGTGAACCTCGGCGAGCTGTTTCTGTACGAGCTCCATGTTCAACCGGAGCGCGGTGAGGATTTGTCCGAGCTCGTCGTGCATCTCGATGGAGAGCCGGGCCCGCTCGTCCTCCTGCGCGGCCATCGCCTTTCGGGAGAGGAGGGCGAGGCGATGGAGGGCTATTTTTCGCTCGGCTTCAGCCCGCTGCCGCTCGGCGATCTCTAGAAGGGCCTTGTCCCGCGCCACCCGGTACATATCGATCCGGCGGACCAGCAAAAAGGTCATGAGCCCCATGCCGAGGGAGACGATGAGACCCAGGAGGGGAACGGCCAAGGTTTCGGCGAGGCCGATCCGGGACCGCGCCCTGGGAATCATCGTCAGCCGCCACGTTCGGTTCTGCATACCGAACCGCACAGCCGCCCGCATCTCGTCGTGGTCGAAATCCGGCGACGCGCGATCCGGGGCCGAGCGGAACAGGAGGGTGTCCCCGTCCTGCACCTGGAAGTAAAACTCGTTTTGAATCCGGGAATGGAAACAATCCTTTACCAGCGTCTCGCTCTGAAACAGCACGACGAGATATCCGAGCGGGACGCTGTCCCGGACGAGCGGCAACACGGCGAAGAAGCCCATGTGGCCCGACGCGGATCGAAACGGGGCCGAGATAGCCCCCCCGGGTTGAGTCGGCGCTGCCGCGACGGTCCGGTGCCACGCTTCGGTGCGCATCAGCTCCGTAATGTCCCGGTTTTCCGGAACGTGCCACAAGGTGGTGGCCTCGGGGGCGGTCAGGCCGATGGCCGCGTATCCCGGCAGCTTCGCCAGGACGACGGCGGCGAACTCGTCGAACCGTTTCTTCGAAAAATCCGCGGTTTCATGCGTGGACCACCGCTCGGCGAAGATGTCGGCGACCCGAAGGTGGGACTCCACGAAGACCTGGAGGCGCCTGGACGCCTGGATGGAGACATCCTCTGTATGATGCTCGACGATGATCTCCTGATGGCGGCGCTGCTCCCGCCACGCCCCGAGGGTGAGCGCACCGAACAGCACCGTCACCGCGGCTGCGAGAGTAGCGGCCCTCCTGGGACTCAGTGTTTTGAGCAGCGTTTCCATTCCCGTCGCCCCGCATTTAACCACGGCTGCGCGTGCTTAGCGAGCGATTCCCACGTTGAGAATCCCGGATGTCGATGCGCCGACTCAACTTGCCTCTTCCCCTGCGTCGCGGATGAGCTCGGCCACGGTCTCGAAGACGTCGGAGAGCCTGAGGATACCGACGGTCGTGCCCCCCCGCGTTACCGTCATGGATTGGGCGTGGGTGGTGACCAGCTGGTGAATGGCCGCGGTGAGGGGGGCGTTCTCATCGATACTCTCACCCGCGGAGACCATGGCGTCCCGCGCCTTGATCTTGGCCGCCCGCCGAGAGAGCAGGGTGAGATCCCCGAAGTGGGAGAATACCCCGTCCTCCAGGCTGCTGACGAACTCCTGGGAGAGCCCTGCCGCGTCCAGGGCGGCCACGTCTTCCGCCGAGAGAATCTTGGGCTCGAGTTTCCTGAGGATGGCCCAGTGACTCAGTTTTCCGACCACCTCCCCCGCCCCGTCGAGCACCAGGATCGCGCGGTGGTGATGACGATCGAAGGTGAGCCCGAGTTGAGCCTTGTTCAAGGCCAGAAGCGCGTCCCGGATGGTCTCCTCCGCCGAGATTTTGGCGTACTCGTCGAGAGGCAACATGAGGTCTTTGACGGTTCGAGGGGCCATGGCGTCTTAATGCTCCTTGGTCTCGGAGAGCGCTTTCAGCCTCCTGAGAATGGTCAACGGGGAGCTGGTGGCGGAGGTCTCGAGCATGGCCTTCATCTTCGCGGTGTCCAGCTTCAACTTCCGTTGAACGCGTTGCCAGTAGGCCTCCTTGAGCACCTCGAGGAGCGCCTCGGTCTCGCACGGTTTTTGCAAATAGCGATAGGAGCCGAGCTTTGTGCATATCTCAACGGAGCGGATGGAGCCGTAGCCGGTGAGGATAATGACTTCCAGATCGGGGCGGCGTTCCTTCAACATGGCGAGGAGCTGCTCCCCACCGATGCCCGGCATCTTGAGATCGATGAGAGCCACGTCGAATGACCCCTTCTCGGCCATATCGATGGCGGCTTCCCCGTTGGTCGTGCAGGTGACGTCGAAGTCCCGAAGGCTCAGTCTGTCCGATAACGTCTTAAGGAACCGCGCCTCGTCATCCACGAACAAAAGCTTGATTTTGTGTTTCATCCTCGCGCTCCTTGTCGCTCAAAATCCAATCCATCGCCAGTAGCCGAAGAACGTCCATCCCCAGAGGACCGCCAAGGAGATGAGGGTTACGACGAGGCCGTGCTTGAAGAAATCTCCGAGGGTGACCAGCTGCTCCCCCGTGTCCAGATCCTTTGCCAGGGTGTAGGCGATGGCGTTGTTCGGCGTGCCGACGATGAAGCAGTTGGCGAACGATGAGGCAAAGGCCGTGGCGAGCCCCACCATCCACGGGTGGGTCCCGGAGATGGAGGCCATGGGCACCGTGATGGGGCCGATGGCCGACACCGTGGCGCCGTCGCTCATGATGTTGGTGAGAACCCCGGTAAAGAGGCTGCTGGCCACGGCCAGCCCCTCGCCGCTCGATAGCGCCTCGGGCAACAGATCCACAAACCCGCGAGCGATCCAGAGGGCGGCGCCGGTGTGGGCGAGCCCGGCGCCCATGGCGCAGGCGCTGCCGTAGAGGGCGACCACGTCCCAGGAGATTCGGTTGATATCCCGCCAGGCCAGCACTCGAAAGACGGCGAGGACCACTAGGCCGAGGAGCACCGGACCGCCCATACCGATAACGTCGCTCGCCGTCACCCAGAGCACAATGATGCCGATGAGCACCGCGAGGGTGATGTACTCCTGCCGGGTCATGGCGCCCAGCTTCCGCGATTCCCGTTTAACGATATCGGCGACGTTTAGCGTGTTGATCTTTACCTTCCGGCGCACCGCGAAAAAGAAGTAGGTCGCGATGGCGAGGGCCGCCACCGGCACGAACGGGAGCCCGTACATGACCCATTCACCAAAGCTTGGGGCCAGGCCGTACTCCGAGAGAATACCGATCATCACGGCGTTTCGGCCGCCCGCCGCGGGGGAGCCGGGCCCCCCCTGGTTGGCCGCGAAGCAGACCGACAGGACAAAGAGCACGGCCAGCTGGCGATCCCCCTTTATCCCGGCAGCGTGGATGCCAGACATATAGACCATCATGAGGAGCGGCGCGATAAAGGCGACCAGCGCGTGCTCCGAGAGAAACGACGCGGTCACCGCGAGGAGGGGACAGAAGACGAAGAGAAACGCGGTGAGGGAGCGGCTGGTGCCGAGCAGGACGAGACCGATACGCCGGTCGAGGCCGGTCTTGGCGATGCCCGCCGACAGGCCGAGCACCCCCATGATGAAGAGCACCGCGTCCTTTGCGTAGGCGGACGCCACCATGTCCGGTGGGAAGACACCAAAGAGATACATCAACACGCCCACGAGGAGCGCCGTGATGCCGATGGGGAGCGCGCCGGTGGCCCAGAACAGGGCGGCGACCACGAGGATGCCCATCATGACCATAGCCTTTTGGCCCGCCTCCGCCGGCGTCAGGGACCGCTTGACGGCGGCGCCGCGACTGTCGGTTTCTATCACCGTCAGCTTGGCGCTCCGGCTGTAGTACTCGGCCACGGACTCTCCCTGGTTCATGTCGCGGTATTTGGCGTACCCGGCGATGGGATCGGTTGCGGTGCCTGTCTTGGAGGAACCGAGCACCTCGATGAGACTCCCGGGCACACTCGGGAGGACGACGGCGGCGAAGAGCAGGGCGGCAAGGATGATAACGCCCGGCCGCGAGTTGTGGGTTCCCTTGAGCCAGGTAAAGATCGAGGAGCCCTCCACGCAAGGGATCTCGTGGCGGCCCATGGCGCGGTGCTTCTCGGTCACGGCGGCCGCGATGGTCTCGATGAGGAGCTCGCTTTCACAGGGTTTCTCCAGGTAGGCGAAGGCTCCCTGTCTTCCAGAGAAGGCCGCGGAGCTCACGTTGGCGTGACCGGTGAGCATGACGACCTGTATCACGGGCGCGATGCGCTTGAGCTCGGCAAGGGTCTCCTCGCCCCCCATGCCCGGCATCTTTCGATCCAGGATGACCACGTCCGGAGCGGTCAGCCTGACGAGTTGAATCGCCGCCACACCGCTTGCCGCCTCCTGGACCGAGAATCCCCTGAGGGAGAGGCGGTCGGCCAGGTTTCTGCGATACCGCGCCTCATCGTCAACGACGAGCACTTTGACACGCGACGACGAATCTGTGGTTTGTCCCTGCCCTTGAACCGAGGCGCTTTTATTTTTTCTGATTGCCATGGTTATACTCGATTCGTTTCCCGGGCGGATCGATGGCTATGCCGTCTGTTACGCGGTGGCCCATCCCCGCAGGGATGTAAAGAGAGATGACCGTGCCCTTTCCCACCTCGCTCTCCACCTCGATGCGGCCCCCCATGGATTTGATGATGCCGTAGCTGATGGAGAGTCCGAGTCCGGTGCCCTTTCCCACCGCCTTGGTGGTGAAGAAGGGAAAGAAGACCTTCTCCACTACCTCCGGGCTCATGCCCGCTCCTGTATCCTCGACCTCGACGACGACCCATTTCTCCTGTCGGGAGGTGCGAACGGATATGGTGCCGTTGTTGACGATGGCGTCCTTGGCGTTGTTCAAGAGATTCAACATCACCTGGTCGAGCTCGTTCGCAGCGAGCATCAGCTCCGGGAGATTGCCTCCGAAATCCCGCTGGATGTCGATGTTGGAGAGCGTGAAGTTCGCTTCGCGGCTTTGGATGATTTTCTCCACCAGCTCGTTGATGTTCGTCGGTTCCGGCGTGGGGTCGTTCTCCCTGGCGAACGCGAGGAGCTTTCGGGTAATGGACCGGCCGCGGATGGTGGCTTCTTTGATTGCGCCGAGCCGCTCCGTGAAGTC
>JBNLED010000266.1:0-69125 GCA_050304755.1 Polyangia bacterium
TTGAGTTTTCGCCTTGCGGCCGTACTCCCCAGGCGGGGTACTTAACGCGTTTGCTTCGGCACCGCAGGGGTCAATACCCGCGACACCTAGTACCCATCGTTTACGGCGTGGACTACCAGGGTATCTAATCCTGTTTGCTCCCCACGCTTTCGCGTCTCAGCGTCAGTGTCGGTCCAGGAGGCCGCCTTCGCCACCGGTATTCCTACCGATATCTACGAATTTCACCTCTACACCGGGAATTCTACAACCCTCTCCCGTACTCTAGCTCAGCAGTTTCAAATGCACTTCCCCGGTTGAGCCGAGGGCTTTCACATCTGACTTGCTATGCCGCCTACACGCGCTTTACGCCCAGTGATTCCGAACAACGTTCGCACCCTCCGTATTACCGCGGCTGCTGGCACGGAGTTAGCCGGTGCTTTCTGGAGAGGTACCGTCAGGCCTCCGGGGTATTATTCCCAGAAGTTGTTCTTTCCTCTCCGACAGGGCTTTACGATCCGAAAACCTTCATCACCCACGCGGCGTCGCTGCGTCAGGCTTTCGCCCATTGCGCAATATTCCCCACTGCTGCCTCCCGTAGGAGTCTGGACCGTGTCTCAGTTCCAGTGTGGCTGATCATCCTCTCAGACCAGCTACCCGTCGTAGCCTTGGTAAGCTTTTACCTTACCAACAAGCTGATGGGACGCGAGCTCATCTACTGGCGATAGCCGAAGCCACCTTTCCCCGCCGAAGCGGAAATATGCGGTATTAGCACCCTTTTCAGGATGTTGTCCCCCACCAATAGGTAGATAACCCACGTGTTACTCACCCGTGCGCCACTTTACTCACTTCCGAAGAAGCTTTCTCGTTCGACTTGCATGTGTTAAGCGCGCCGCGAACGTTCGTTCTGAGCCAGGATCAAACTCTCCAATTGAAGTTTGATTCTTCTAGGTTCTGAGCACCTAGAAAGCTCTTTAACAAAGACCCACTTGTAACGTGTGTATTCTAGTACTCAGTTTTCAAAGACCGAGTTGCCATGGGGTTAGGCCATCGGCAACGAAAGCATATCAGTATGCTCCGGTTCTCCGAGACGGTCAATTTTTTTTGTGACCCAGTGTCTCGAAGCGGGAGCGTTTATATGCGTATGGGTGTTCGGTGTCAACACTTTACGCGTCTTTTTTTTACCAAAATATTCTTTTTCTGTATCCACCCGTAATCATATGATTTTTGAGACTGTTCACTGAACGAATTTATGGAATTGGCCCGCTATTGCGAATAGGCCTTTTCAAAAAACGTCTCGTTTTTTGTTGTTTAGTATAGAATTCGGCAACGCAACGATCACAACAGGAGGCTTTACGTGAATCAACACCTTGTAATTAAAAGATTTTATTTGATGATCATCGCGCTGATCTCAACCTTTATAGGGGGATCGGCCCTCGCCGACGATACGCAACAAGTAGTTGAAAACATACAGAAATACTACGCATCAGCGGAGAATTACCAGGCGTCTTTCGTCCAGACCACCGCCCATAAAATGTTCGCCGGACGCCTCGACCGCTCCTACGGCACCGTCAAATTCAAGAAGGGGGGACTGATGCGGTGGGAGTACCTCAAGCCGGAGAAGAAGTACTTCATCTACGACGGCAAGACCCTGTGGGTCTACGAGCCGGAGGTCCCCCAGGTCATCGCCGGAACCGCCGACGCGGAGAAGCTCCGCCGGGCGCTGGCGTTTCTGTCCGGCGACGGGAAGATATTAGATGAATACAACGTCAGGAAGCTCGACGCCGCCAAGTTCAAGTTCAACAAAGGGTTCGTCCTGAGCCTGAGCCCCAAGGACAAGACGTCGCCGTTCAAGCGCATCGAGCTCTATGTGGACGCAAAGACCTACCGGGTCATGAGATCCGTCGTCGTCGATCAGGAGAGCAACAGAAACCGGCTCGACTTCACCCATCCGAAGCTCGGCAACGACATCCCCGCCGCGGCGTTCAGCTTCACCCCGCCGAAGGGCGTCCCCGTCATCACCCCGGACCAGCAGTAGGGCCATCCCGTTGCCTCGGCACCGACACACAGTTGCGAAACGCCTTTGAATACGATACGCCCGAACACGGCGTGTCATATCAACAGGCAAAGCGAATCCAGTACATCGACCGGCTGCGGGGCCTCGCCGTGGTGGCGATGTTCTTTGTTCACTCCATGAAGCCGTGGATGACCGAAGCGGCCCGGGACGGCCGCTATTACAAGTTCCTCGGGGTCGTCTCCGGCATGGTGGCGCCGGTGTTCCTGTTTTTGGCCGGCCTCTCCATCGCGATCATCGCGAAGCGGGGAAGGGAGCGCGGCGCCGACACGCTCGGGTTGAAACGCCGCGTCGCCTGGCGGGGCCTCCAGATCTGGCTCATCGGCTACGGCTTCCATATCTTCTCGTTCGTGCTGAACGGCGGCCACGGGGATTGGCTTCGTATGTTTAAAGTAGACATACTCCATTGTATCGGCGCGTCGATGGTGGTCCTCCCGTGGATCGCCTGGCCCCGGCGCCGGTTCAACCTCCCGGCCCTCGTCTACGTCCTCGCGGTCCCGCTGCTGTCGATGATACTCTTCAGGCTTCCGGTGGAGGCGGTCCTGCCGGCGGGCATTTCCGGCTATTTCAAGACCGACGCCCCGATCACCCAGTTCTCCTTTATCCCCTACTCCACGTGGATCGCGTTCGGGATGCTCATCGGCCCGTGGTGGGCGGAGACCGTCGCTTCCCGAGCCGAACGGCGTTTCTGGATTCGGCTCGCCCTGGTCGCGGTGCTCCTCTACGGCGCGAGCCAGGGCGGCCGCTGGGTCTTCCACCGTTTCGACCTCGCCGCCCTGGGGACGGACACCCCGCAGGTCCGAGGGCTCCCCCACTTCTTCTGGCTCAAGGGCGCCTATGTCCTGGCGCTGCTTCTGGCGAGCCGCGCCGCCGCGTTCGTCCTGGATCGCCCCAAGGTCGCCGTGCTCGTCCTGTTCGGGCAAACCTCGCTGTTCGGATACTGCCTCCACCTCTATCTCATCTACGATGTCTTCTGTCCGCACCTGCACCACCGGCTGACCGCCACCGGCCACTTCGCCGCCGGCATCGCCCTGACCGTCATCGTCTATCTCCTCTCCCGGGTCTGGCGGCGCCTCCTCCCCGGTGTCAAACACTGGTGGGCCTCACGGCGCCCGAAACCCGAGCAGGAATAGCCCGAAGGACGCCCGAGATCGCCGCCCCGCCGCCCCTCAAAATCCGCCGCATTTGTTGTTCCGGGCGCGCTAACCGTGTAAAAAAGAGCCTGGAAAGAGAAAGCGAGGGAAAGGGCCTCATGGCAAAACGAAACATCGCGGCGATCATCCCCGCCCGGGGCGGCTCCAAGGGGATTCCCCGCAAGAACGTGCGGTTCCTCGCGGGCAGGCCCCTCATCGCCTACGCCATCGACAACGCGCTTCGCAGCCGGCATATCGACACCGTCATCGTCTCGACGGACGACGAGGAGATCGCCGGCATCGCCGAGGCCTCCGGGGCCCGGGCGCTCAGACGGCCGCCGGAGCTGGCGGCGGATGACGTCCCGCTGGATCCGGTGATCCACCACGCGGTCGCCACCCTCGAACAGGAGACCGGAGCGGCGTTCGACCTGGTCGTCACGCTGCAGCCCACGAGCCCCCTGCTCATGGCCGAGACCATCGACACCGCCATCGACAGGCTGGTCGCGGGCGGCAAGGATACGTTGATCTCGGTGGTGGACGACCGGCACCTCTCCTGGACCGTCCGAGACGGCCGGTACATCCCCGCCTACACCGAGCGCAAGAACCGCCAGTACCTGCCGCCCAACTTCCGGGAGACGGGGGGTATCGTCGTCACCCGGCGGGAATTCGTCACCCCCGCCTCCCGGTTCGGCCCGGCCATCGATCTGCTCCCGGTCCCGCGGGAGCAGGCGGTGGATATCGACCACCAGATGGACTGGTGGATCGCGGAGAAGCTGCTCCGGCGGCGGAGACTGCTCATCCGCGCGGCGGGGTACCAGGACATCGGCCTCGGGCACGTCTACCGGACCCTGCTCCTCGCGGGGCGGCTCATCGATCACGAGATCCTGTTCGCCGTCGACGGGGACCACGACCTGGCGCTGGAGATGATCGAGGGCAGCTTCTACCCGTACCGGTCCTTCTCGGGCGAGGCGGCGTTCGAGGCGCTGGTGGACGACTACCGGCCCGACATCGTCATCAACGACATCCTCGATACCGAGGTGGACTACGTCCAAAGGCTGCGGGACCGCGGCGTCTTCGTCGTCAACTTCGAGGACATGGGGGACGGCGCGGCCCAGGCGGACATCGTCATCAACGCGCTCTACGAAAAGAAGCTCCCCCTCGACAACTACCACTGGGGACAGCGCTACTACTGCCTCCGGGAGGAGTTCTTCCTCGTCGACAAAAAAGATATCGCGCCGACGGTGGGCGAGATCCTGCTCACCTTCGGCGGCACCGACGCCAACGACTACTCCGCGCGGGTGCTGGCGCTCATCGGCGGCATGGGGCTTCGGGATCTGCGGGTCACCGTCATCGCCGGCCGGGGATATCAGAAGCGCGATCAGCTCGAGGCGCTCGCCCGGTCCCTCGACCTGGAGGTGGAGATCCTGCAGGACGTGAAGACCATCAGCCAGTACATGCGCCGGGCCGACATCATCTTCACCTCCGCCGGACGGACGGTCTACGAGATCGCCTCCATCGGCACCCCGGTCATCGTCCTCGCGCAGAACAACCGGGAGCTGCTGCACACCTTCGCGCGCTCGAGCAACGGCATCATCAACCTCGGCCTCGGGACCGAAGTGAAGGACGAGGAGATCACCAAGACGTTGAGACGGCTCATCGATGACGTCGACCTGAGGCGGAAGTGCAACCGCCTCATGCTGGAGAACGATCTCCGCTCCGGCATCGACAACGTCCTCGAGACCCTCTTTTCCCAATACGAGGCCGTCAGGGCCGGGAGTTCGAAATGAGCATCCTCCGGGACATCGAAGAGAAGCGGGGCGCGTTCATCATCGCCGAGGTGGGGGTGAACTACTACGACATCGCCGCCGAGCGGGGCCTCTCCCCCCTCGATGGGGCGAAGCTGATGATCGACGAAGCCGCCGCCGCCGGGGCGGACGCGGTCAAGTTCCAGACCTACAAGGCCCAGAAGATCGCCTCCAAAAACTCCCCGGCCTACTGGGATCGAAACGAGGAGCCCACCGGCTCCCAGTTCGAGCTGTTCTCCAAGTTCGATAAATTCGGAGAGCCCGAGTACCGGACCCTGGCGGACCACTGCGGCGAAAAGGGGGTGATGTTCCTCTCCACGCCGTTCGACTTCGAGTCCGCGGACTACCTGGACCCCCTCATGCCCCTCTACAAGATCTCCTCCTCGGATCTGACGAACCTGCCGTTCATCGGGCACATCGCGGCCAAGGGGAAGCCGGTGTTCCTCTCCACGGGGGCCGCCACCCTGGGCGAGATCGAGCAGGCCGTGGCGGAGGTTCGGAAGGCGGACAACACCGATCTATGCCTGCTGCACTGCATTCTGGACTACCCCACCGACGACAAGGACGCGAACCTCAACATGCTGGGGCACCTCCGCGCGGTGTTCCCGGAGCTTCTGCTCGGCTTCTCCGATCACACCCGCCCGGATCCCGCCATGCTGACCACCACCGCCGCCTACATCCTCGGCGCCAAGGTCATCGAGAAGCACTTCACGCTGGACAAGCGGCTCAAGGGAAACGATCACTACCACGCCATGGACCCGAAGGATCTCGCGCAGCTCAGGGCCAACACCGAGCGGTTCGACACGGTGCTGGGACAGTACCGGAAGGAGCCCCTCCCCTGCGAGGCGGCCTCCCGGAAGCAGGCCCGGCGCAGCATCGTCGCGGCGGTCGACATCAAGGCGGGTGAGACGATCTCGAGGGAGAAGCTCACCTTCAAGCGCCCCGGCACGGGCATCTCCCCAGCCCTCCTCCACCTGGTGGAAGGCCGGACCGCCCGGCGGGAGATCCGGGAGGACGCCCTGATCTCGTGGGATGACGTCTGACCGAACCGCGAACGCCATGAGCCCCATCACCTCACCCAAGCAGATCTGCGAAGCCCTATGGGACCTGGAGGAGCGGTTCGGCCTCCTGCGGAAACCCCTCCGGGGGGTGAAGGTGTGGCAGCTGCTGCGCATGGAGATCTACTACCGCGTCGCCCAGGCCACCGGGGTGTACAACACCCCCCACACCAACAAGGACGGCCTCCTGGACGCCCTCAAGGCCTTGCCGTCGGTGCTGGGCGCCCTCGCCCATCCGCCGTCGAGGGGCGACTACCAACGGGACATCCTCGTCTTCGATCACATGCGCAAGATCCCCGTGGGCGGCACCTACGTGGACATCTACACCAAGCACCTCCTCGACTCACTGGAGGAGGGCTCCTTCGACGTCATCGAGAGCGTCTACCTCGGCCGCCACCTGACCCCCAAGGCCCCGAACCGCAGCTACCTCGACCGCCTCGCGGCCAAATCCTATCTGAGATCCCGCCTGACCCGGGTCCCCTTCACGCCAAAGGAGCGCGCCTTCATCGACAAAATCGTCGGCGAAATCGACCGACGCTTCGGCGCCCGGCTGCCCCTGAGAAAGATGTTCGCGAGGGAGATCACCCACTTCAGGACGAGCGTCGCCGACTATGCGAAGCTCCTGGAGAAGCGGCACCCCAAAAAGATCTACCTGGTGGTCTCCTACTCGTTTTACAAGAGACCCCTCATCGCCGCGGCCAAGGCCCAAGGCATCCCCACCCTGGAGCTCCAGCACGGCACCCTCAGCCCCTACCACCTGGGCTACAACTTCCCCGGCTGCGACGAGCCCCTCGACTACTTCCCGGACCGCTTCCTCACCTTCGGCGACTACTGGAAAGAAGCGGCCCACTACCCCCTCCCGCCGGAAAACATCGAAACGTACGGCTTCCCCTACTTCCACGAGCAGAAGAAGCGCTACGAGGATGTGAAGAAGAAGCCGAACCAGATCCTCTTCATCTCCCAGGGGGTCATCGGAAAAAAACTCTCCGCCCTGGCCGTGGAGTGCGCGAAGCACCTCAAGGACAAGCAAATCGTCTTCAAGCTCCACCCCGGCGAATACGACCGCTGGCGGGAAGAGTACACCGAGCTGGTGGAAGCCCGCGACCTCGACAACCTGCAGGTCGTCGACCACAACGAGAAGAACCTCTACGAATACTTCGCCGAGTCCACCCACCAGGTGGGGGTCTTCTCCACCGCCATCTACGAAGGGCTCGCCTTCGGCTGCAGGACCTTCATCGCCGACCTTCCCGGGGCGGAGTATATGGACGACCTTGTGGAGAAAAAGATCGTGAGAAAGATCAAGAGCGCGGCGGAGCTGATAGAGACCCTGGAGGTCCCGTTCGACGTGAGCTTCGACAGCGCGCATTTTTTCAGGTGAGAGGCGCTGTCCTTTGCATCCTTTGGGTCCTTTCCGTCCTTTTACTAAGCAGCCAAAACGATGAATCTCTGTTTGACGGACCCTCCCGAAAGTGATTTCATTCGGCCGCACGTTTGGGATTTGCAAATGATATCAGAACTCGACATTCGGGTGGCCCAAATCGGCCCCGTCCATATCACCGTTTACGGCGACGGCCCGGTCTCCGAGCGCGTGGCCGGCGAGCTGGAGGCCTTCCCGGTGTCCCGGCCGCCGGCGGAGACCGATCTCGAGGTCCGTTTCCTCGGCGCCGAGGCGGTGCTCCCGGGGTATTCCCCTAAAATCTATTCCGCCAAGGCCTTGATGAACTTCGACGACGAGAGCTTCTTCATCGGCTACCACCGGAACTTCCGCTACCTGATCCGGAACCCGTTCTCTCCGGGCCGGATCACCCTCTTCGTCATCCCCAAGCGGAGGCCGTCTTTGAGCGGCGCCTACTACACGCCGCGGCGGCTGGCGGAGTCGCTGATGACCTACGGGCTGTTCTGGTACGTCTTCCAGCTGGCCCTCCTCAAACAGGGGGCGACCTTCCTGCACGCCGGTGTCTTCGCCTCCGAAGACGAAGGGGTGGCCCTCACCGGCACCGGCGGGAGCGGCAAGACGAGCGTCCTGTTCCACCTCCTCGACGCGCACCCCAAGATGCGCTACCTGTCGGAGGACTTCGGCATCCTGGAGTCGGAGGGCTTCGCTCACTTCAACCCGAAGCACGTCTCCGTCTACGGCACCGACACCCGCCAGCGGCTCCTCGCGCGGTTCATCCGAGAGGAGCTGCCCGCTGCGCAGAGGGTACCGTGGGCCTTCGATCGGGTCGTCCTGAGGAAGAACCCGCGGGTCAAGGTCCCCCCCAGACAGCTGCTCGGCGCCGATCGGCTCGGCGACCGCGCCCGGTTGAAGCGCGCCTATTTCATGATTCGGGGCGAGTTCCCGTCGCTGCGAATACGCTCCGTCTCACAGGGCGAGCTGGTGGAGCGCTCCCTCCACGTCACCTGCCGGGAGATGAAATCCCTCCTCGAGTACTGCCGGCTGATCTCGGCCAACAAGGGGGCGGAGATGCCCTTCCCGTCCCCGGAGGAGCTGGTGGCGAAGATTCGATCGGTCTACGAAGCGGCCTTAAGTCGGACGGATTGCTATGTCCTGGAAATCCCCGCGGCATCGGGGCCGGCGGAGGTTGTCGAGGCGATACTGCCGGGATGAGCCTTTTGCGTCCTTGGACCTTCCCGGTTTGGTGAAGAACCCCTCCCCTGGTGAAGAACCCCTCCCCCGGCCCCTCCCCTAAGAGGAGAGGGGTGAAAGTCAGTCCCCCCTTCTTTTCTTGCTCCCCCTTCCCTCGAAGGGAAGGGGGCTGGGGGGTTAGGTTCCCCCCTTCCCTCCAAGGGAAGGGGGCTGGGTTAGGTCTCTCCCCCGGGAAGATCTACGGTATTTTTGTGCTGTGCAGAAACCGCCGGTTACAGGAGACAGCGCCCTTGAAGGGGGGGTAGAAGTGGTAGAAGAGCTCCCGGAGGTCGCCGCCGATCCCCTCGACCAGGCGGGCCATCCTTCCTTCGAAGCATTCCAGATGATTTTCGAAGCGCAACAACAACCCACTCACCATCACGGCGCTGTAGATCAAATCGACGAACGGCGAGTCGAAGGTGGCGTTCTCCCAGTCGATGAGCTTCAGCGTTTGGTCTTCGGTCACGAGGAGGTTGTTCAGGTGCAGGTCTCCGTGGATCCGCTTTTCGTGGGCTTTGCCGTCTTTGTACGGCGGAGCGGCGCGCCGCAGCCTTCTCGCGGCGACGTGGTACCGCAGTCTGTTGACGGCTCTCTCCACCGGCGTCAGCGCGGTGCCCTGGGGCCCGCTCGAAAAGAGCCGGCTGTATTGATTGATCAGGGTCTCCCGGGTCCGCTCGCCAAAGGCGAAATCCGACGCCGTGTAGGTCTCTTCGAAGAGCGCCGCGTACCGATCGATGAGGCGCTCGAACGGCCCCTCCACCCGATCCCCCTCGAGCCCGTCCAGATAGTCCAGGAGCCAGCGTCTGAGGGTGACTGACGGCACGTATTCGAGCACCAGCAGGTTCTCCTCCGTCACCACGGGGGCCACCAGATACCCGAGTTTCTCCGCGGTCCGATACACCTCGATCTCCCGGCGGAGTCCCGGAGCGTCCCCGTCCGCCCACTTCACCACGACGCGTCTCCCGTCGGGATACCGGACGAGGGCGGTGATCTGCCTTTTCCTGGGGTTGATCATCAGGTGCGCTTCGGTCCGTCCCCCCAGGGAGTGAACCACCCGCTCGAATTTTTCTTCAATATCTCTCATCGTCCGAGGCCCGTCCTCCACGGGTTCGCCACATGATGACAGCTCATTTTCGCCGGTCAACCGCTATATCGCCTCCCGCCGCAGCGACCCGGCGGATCACGGAATAGGGCGGAAGAAGCTTGGGAAGGACGAGTCGACGGCCGTGGCTCGCGCTTTTCAGCGGCTCTCCCTCGATGTCGACGAGGGGCGCGGGGAGCGTCAGCGTCTCGACGGCGCCGTCCGTCTTGAGGACCTCCACCGTCTCCCCGGCGTGGACCTTGTTGCGGAGGTTCATGATCGCCCGGCCCCGGTCGGTCTCCTCGACGATCTCCCCCAGGAAGACCGCGTGGGCGGCGGGCTCGCTCCTGTCGAGCCGGTAGTCGTCCGGTCCGATCGCCCCCTTCGCGAAGCCTTGAGAGTATCCCCGGTTCTTCACCCGGCTAAGCAGCCGCAGCACCTCGTCCGCCGCCATTGTCTCGCCGTCGATGAGCCGTCGGTACAGGGAGACCACGCTGGCGAGGTAGTGTATCGACTTCATCCGCCCCTCTATCTTGAACGACGTGACGCCCAGGGCCGCGAGGCGGGACACGTACGGAAA
The DNA here is from genome assembly GCA_050304755.1 of Polyangia bacterium. Lineage (GTDB taxonomy): Bacteria > Myxococcota_A > Polyangia > JAAYKL01 > JAAYKL01 > CAYWLQ01. The sequence continues at coordinate 10,334 of JBNLED010000266.1, forward strand.
CAGGGCCAGATCTTTGCAGTTGAAGAGGTAGAGCCCCCGATCGTCCTCGAAGACCGGCAGGTACTCTCCGGGGCGCTTCTCCTCGACGAGGTGGTATCGCCAGCGGCAGGGGTGGGTGCACTCCCCCCGGTTGGCCCGGCGCCCGGTGAGGTAGTCGCTGATGGCGCACCGGCCCGAGGTGGAGAGGCAGACCGCCCCATGGATGAACACCTCGGTCTCCAGGCCGATGGGCTCCACGGCCTCTTGAAACCGCGCCACCTGCTCGAGGGAGAGCTCCCGGGCCAGGTTCACCCGCGACGCGCCCAACCGTTTCAGCACCGCCGCGGTCTGAGGGCTGACGACGTTGGCCTGCGTACTGATGTGGATCGGGGCCCGGATGCCGCGCTTCCGAAGCAGGTCGAGGAGGCCGAGATCCGAAACGATGAGGCCGTCCACGCCGAGCCGATCCAGGGTCTCGGCGCGGGCCAGGAGGCCGTCGTACTCTTCCGAGAAGGGGTAGATGTTGAGCGCCGCGTACCCCTTCTTCCCCCGATCGTGAAGGAGCGCGAGCCCCGCCTCGGCGTCCGCGACGGAGAAGTTGCCCGCGTAGTTGCGGAGCGAGAACTCCTTCAAGCCGAAATAGACCGCGTCCGCGCCGAACCGGACCGCGAACCGGAGCTTCTCGAGGGTCCCTGCCGGCGCCAGGAGCTCGGGACGAGCTCGAATCTTATCGCCCATCGCTCGACAAGGCGCTGTCCATGGATGCCGGACGGGACACTACCGTTTGCTCTTGTAGTGATTGTAGAATTTGAGAACTTTTTTGATGTAGCCGTGGGTCGAGGTGTAGGGCGGAACGCCGCGGAATTTCTGGACCGCCCCCTCCCCCGCATGGTAGCCGGCGATGGTGAGCACCATGTCGCCGCTGAACATGTTGGCCAGGTATCGCAGATACCGGGTCCCCCCCATGATGTTGTCATGGGGATCGAAGGAGTTCCGAACGTTCATGCGCCTCGCCGTGGCCGGCATGAGCTGCATCAGCCCCTCGGCGCCGGCCACCGACACCACCCGGGGATCGTAGTCCGACTCCACCCGGATGACCGCGCGGATGAAGGGCTCCGGAATCGCGAACGCGCGGGACGCTTCAACGATGGACGCATCGTACCGCGAATAGCGTTGCGGCGAGGTATCCTGCGCCGCCACCGGCACCACCCCGGGGCGGGCCTTCCGGTTGGGCGGGGTCTTGAGATACACTTTGTACTTGTGCCGATCCTTTCCCTTGGGACGGAGGTTCGTAAAGTGGAGGTTGCCTTCCGGATCCTCCCGGGAATAGATATCAGCGTCGACGGGGCAGCTCGACATCAGCAACACAGCGGCAAGAAATATGGAATTCAATCGTTTCATCAACAAAATTTTATACATAGACTCTCTTCGACGTCCAGTTTTACAACGAAGAACGCGACGGACAACAGGAATAATTCCAAAGAAATCCACCCGTTCCTTCTCCTTCGACGGAACCGGAGAGCATACCCTACCCTATTTGAATTCAAAAAATTTTTCGCGTCAGCTTGCTGTTTGACATGAAAAAGATATATCGTAACACATGGTAATGGATTAATAATCATGCATTCCTCCTGGCAACAACTCGACCTCGGGTTCGAAAGCCCCACGCCGAACAGCTCCCCTCGACCGCCGACGACACCTTCACCGCCGTCGCCGCCATCGACAGCCTCATCACCATCGTCGCCGCCGCCGCCCAACAGCCCTCTGGAGATCGAGGCGCACCGGAAGCGGGTCCTCGGATTCCTGACCATGCGGCTCCCCGACCCCGTAGATCTGGTGTTCACCAACAACCGCTCCACGATGATATCGTTCCGACGGAAGCGGGGACGGCTGGCGGTCCGGCTCCACCGCCTCTTTCGACACGCCGACGATCTGGTGCTCAACCACCTCTCCAACTATTTGATTTCGCCAACCAGGTTAGACTCCCAGGTCCTCGACCGGTTCATCGCCGGTTATCGGAGCGAAATCGAAGAGAGACCGGAGGAGACCGCGGTCCCCCTCCGCACCCGGGGTCGGTTTCACGATCTCGGGACCATCCTGAAAAAGGTGAGCGACGAGTACTTCCAGGGAAGCGTGACCGTTCGCATCGGTTGGGGAAATCGACCCCGAAGGCGGACGAGGAATCGAAAACGCCGCTCCGTGAGTCGCGCCCTCGCGACCTATTATTACAATTTAGAAACGATTAAAGTGAGCCCGGTCCTCGACGCCGAGAATGTTCCCGCCTATGTGGTGGAATGGATTGTCTACCACGAGCTCCTGCATCACGTGCTCCCGATAAAAAAGATCGGGGGAAGGCACCTCTACCACACTCGGCAGTTCCGAGCGCTCGAGCGGGCCTTCGTTCATTATGACAAGGCCAGGCGCTGGGAGAAATCCCACCTGAAGCAGCTACTCTCCTGAGTCCTCTTCCTTGAGCCTTCGAACCAGCTTGCTGAGAGACCATACCTCGATGGGGCGGGTGTACTCGAACTGTATTCCGACCCCGACCCGGTCCTTGACCCACCTCACGAAGCAGGGGATCTCGCAGGTATCGGGGACCCCCGGCAGATCAATCCGGAGCACGACCTTCGAGCCGAACTCGGGCTGCGGCACAACGTGGATGAAGGTGCCCCCCAGGCTGAAATCCTTGGTTTGGCAGAAGTGCTCCTCACCGTCGTCGAAAATGAGAACAACATCCTGTTTATATCGATATCGTTCGTGCTTGCGTTGACTACTCATTTGTTTTTTTTTTACTCTTTATAGAGAATTGGTCAAGATCACGGAAGAAAACAGATCATCCACCGAGGAGGTGAAATGTCCGAGACAACCTCGAATCGTCCGCTGCTTTTCGCGCTGAAGCTGGCCGTCTTCATCCCCGTGATCGCCGCCATCATCACGGCGACCTATTTCTCGATCGACGCCCCGGGCCGCCTCCCCGACATGCCCGGGTCCCTCCTGTCGCCACAGGAGGAGCAGCGCGCCATCGACGGTCTCGAGAAACGGGCCGAGGGGTTCACACCTTCCCCGGACGATCAGGTCGTGATTGAACAACTGGAAGCGATGAACCTCACCGAATCGGGGGAGCCGCCGTTGCCCCTCAATCTGGCCCATCTCATCGACGCCACGAAGAAATCCCTCGGAGAGCTCGCCGACAGGGACGAACAGCGCTTCTTCCGCCTCGGGGACCTGCTCGCGCTCAGGTTTCACCATTCGCTGCGCCGTCTGCTCGAGGACCGGACCGCTTCGGATCGCACCGTGGCGCTCAGGATCAACCAGGTCCGCCGTCACGGGGGCGCCTTCTACAACCGGGCCCTCGAGCGGGGGGTCATCACCCCCGAGGGGAGGCTGGCCGTCTCCTCCGTCACCCCGGAGGTGCTCTTTCGCTACCGGTGGCGGCATCTGGGGGGCCGGGGGCTCACCCAGGGGTTCTCCGAATCGGAGAAGCGGGCGCTCTATGACTTCATGGTTCGGTTCGGCGCCAAGGACGATGAAGCGCGGCGGCTGGAGGCCGTGAAGCAGCTGAAACAGCTGGACAAACACTTCGACGCGGTCATCGCCGAAGCGCTGATTCACTATCAGGCGGGCACCCCGGACGCCGCCCTGGGGACCTTGGAAGCGGCGGCCGCCGCCGGCAGACGGGACGAGACCCTCAGCGGATTTATCAGGCTGCTCCGCCAATGAGTTCTGGATGTCGCGGGCCAAGATCTGTATGATGGGGACCACATGAAGTTGAGAAATACACTGTTTATACTGCCGAATCTCCTCACCGCGGCAAGCCTGTTCTGTGGAATGCTGGCCATCATCCGCTGTGTCTCCCCCGATACGACGGATACAGATGTGTACAAGTCTTCCCTGCTCCTCTTCTATGCCTTCATTTTTGATCTCTTCGACGGCCGGGTCGCGAGGATGACCCGCACGCAGACCAACTTCGGCGTCGAGTTCGACTCCCTCGCCGATATGATCTCCTTCGGGGTCGCCCCCGCGGTCATCACCTATCGCTGGGCCCTCTCCGAATCGGGCGTGGTGGGGGTGGCGGTGTGCTTCTGCTACGTCGCGGCCGGCGCCATCCGACTCAGCCGGTTCAACGTCATGGCCCGCTCCGCCCCGATCAAGAAGAAGCCCGGCAAGTACATGCTGGGGTTGCCCATCCCCATGGCGGCGGGGTTCATCGTGGCCCTCATGGTGGCCACCCATGCCATGGGCGGCTGGCCGTGGCTCACCTCCCACGGCATTACTGTCAAGGGGATCGGGTATCCGATGATGGTGGTGATCATGATCGTCCTGGCATTTCTGATGGTCAGCGCCATCAAGTTCAGATCCTTCAAAGACCTTAAGATAAATGCATTTTTTATATTCCTGCTCCTGCTGACCATCGGTTCCAGCCTCTTTTTCTGGTTGAAGTCCAAGCCGGCATACATCCTTATCTGGCTGCTCTGTCTCTACGTGGCGATCGGACTCATCGAAGCCATTGTCTTCTGGCCGAAACGCCGCAGGGAACGATTGGCCGCCAACGGCAACAACGATGGGACATCATAGATCACAACGCCATCCGGTCGTCGTCACGGTCATCACGGCGATCCTATGCCTCGCCACCGAGGCCTTCGGACGGGAGACCTCCCCGAATCCCGAGCGTTCCGTCTTCGTGAATGTGGATCTGGGAAGCGCCCTGGATCTCTCCAGAGAGGTCCGATCCCCCCCGAACCTCTTCGGGGACCGTGTCGAGGCCTACTCGGTCGCCTCGTTCCTGATCGGGATCAACGTCGGCTACCGGTTCAACGAGATCTTCGGCATCGAGGGCGGTTGGCACAATCAGCAACACAACGCCCATCCGGAGTGGGGCGGCCGGGCGCACTACATCCTCGGGCACGCCTCGCTCCGTTTGGCGTGGCCCCTTCAGACCCGTCAAACCCCCGTCCTCGCCATCGGTCCGGTCCTGGGACAGTTTTCATACGGGAGCTCGTCCTATGGCGAGACCGCCGACAACAACACCCTGGTCGTCGGCGGCGAGGCCGCCCTGATCCTCGAGCACGAGCTGACCCTTGGAATGGTGATGACGCTGAAGCTCAGCTACCTCCCGCTGGCGCGGCTCGGGATGGACGGCATCCTGGTCCTCGAAGAGACCGACTACACCGGAGACGCGCCTCGGGTGATTGGCGAGAAGGACTTCTCCGAGACCCGGCTGGTCCATATTTTGTGGTTCACGCTGGGGTTGCAGTTCGAGTGGACGTTCTTTTAGACTCCCGCCGCGCTCAATTACGGCAAGATTGATGGCACTCATCCGTCAAATGGATCGTTTTGATTGTTTCGAATATACTATCATTATTAATTTCCAAAGACGTCGACGTCTGAATCAATTTTTATGTTCTTAAAGAAATCTACAGCATTTCGTGCTATATAAATATAAATAGATCAAGTATTGTACGATGCGTTTCAAATGAGAGAATTCTTGAAGACAGGAGATTCGGACCGGTATGAACGAATCTAAAAATGCGCAATATACGGAACCTTCCCCTGATTTGTCCAACGCGATTACGGTTGAAGTCTTTGGCCGTACAGATGTAGGCCTGGTTCGGGAGCACAACGAAGATAATTTTCTCGTCGCCGATCTCACCGCGGGGAATCGCAGTATTCGACCGGAGGTTCGGTCGCATTGTGTCGGCCCCAAGGGGTCGATCTTCACGGTCTGCGATGGCATGGGCGGGGCCGCGGCGGGAGAGGTCGCGAGCCAGATCGGCGTAGACACGATTTACGACATGATGCAACAGGGGGATCCCCCGGCGGACGATACGGCCCTCGCCCAACGGCTGGAGAAGGCGCTCTGCGAGGCCGGGCGGCGGATCCTCACCGCGGCGCGGCTCAATAGAACCCAGAGGGGCATGGGAACGACGGTCACCGCCGCCGTGCTCATCGACGAGAGGCTCATTGTCGGGCAGGTGGGCGACTCCCGGGCGTATATTCTTCGAAACGAGAAATTCGTACAAATCACGAAGGATCAATCGCTGGTTCAACAGCTCATCGACGCCAAGCAGATGACCGAGGAGGAAGCCCGGACTTTTGACAAGAACAACATCATATTGCAGGCCCTCGGGACCGCAGAGGAGGTTCACGTTGACGTAACCTCGACGATCCTGAAGCGGGGGGACACCCTGGTGATGTGCAGCGACGGGCTCTCCGGGCTGGTCGACAACGACGCGATTCGGGAGATCGTTCTCAACGCGACCAATCCCATGGAGGCCTGTCGCCACTTGACCGAAGCGGCCTGCGAGGCCGGCGGACACGACAATATCACCGTCATCGTCGCCGTGTTCGGCGGGGAGGCGCTCAAGCCGCCGCCGGATGAGGGGCGCGACGACAGCGCGCTGATATACGAGCGATTCCATTTCTCCAGATCCGCCGAGACCACCAACCGCGCCCCTCGCCCCAGAGAAAAAGAGAGGGACAACACCCAGCGGGTGCGGGAGGACGCCCCCCCGAAGAAGAGCAAGGCCCCGGCGGACCTCCCCGAGCCCCCTCAGAAGAAGCGGTCTCCGGTGTTCGGTATCCTGGTCGCGGTGATCCTGTTTGTCATCGGTACCCTTGTTTTTTTCTCCTACAAGAATAAAGAGGCCCGCCCGTCGGACACCCTGGCGGTTCCGCCGGCGTCGCAGGTATCCCAGCCGCAGCCCCAACCCCAGCTCCCGACGGTGCTCCCGCAACAGAACCCGCTGTTGGAGCCGCCGAAGGTCGAGCCCCCGCCGCTGCAACAGGCCGCCGCCGTACCGACGCCGCTGGAGCCCCCCTCCACAGAGGGAGAGGCGAACGACGAGCCGGCGCTCGCGCCGACCCCGGAGGAGGCCATCATGAAAGGTCCCTCACCCGGCGACCGTTCGAGCTCGAAAGAGCGGAGCGAGTCGAGAAGGCGCTCCAGAGATAAGCGGGCCTCGAAGGTCGTCGAGGATCCGGACGAGACGGCCCCCGATGAGGGGGACGATGAGGCGGAAGGGGCCGGTGACGAGGTCGAGAAGGACAAGGAACCCGACGAGGCGAGCGGGGATGAGGAGACCGGCGCGAATGAGGATGACAAGACCGGCGAGGCCGGCAAGACCGACAAGACCGGCGGCGGCGAGGGCGCTGCATCGAACAAAAACAGCAACGCGGATGAGAACGGCGATCCCAAACCGATAGAGGACAACCCATTCGACTGAGCCGTCAGGGCTGTAAGCCAAAGGAGAGAGAAGCAAAGTGTCTGATGATATCATTTGTTCGAAGTGTGGCTCCCCCAATAAGCCGGACACGGTATTCTGCGGCAAGTGCGGCACACAGTTCGTCCACGATAAGCCCAATGAAAAAGCAGACCCGCTGATCGGCGCGTTCGTCGGAGACCGGTTCCTCGTCCATGAGAAGCTCGGGGAAGGCGGAATGGGAGTTGTCTATCGAGCGGAGCAGACCGCCATCCAGCGGGAGGTCGCCCTGAAGGTGTTGCACACCAACTTGACGCAGGACGAGAGCCTCTACCTGCGCTTCCAGAACGAGGCGGCGGCCTCCAGCAGACTCAACCACCCCAACACCATCACGATCTACGACTTCGGCAAGACCGGAGAGAACTCCCTCTATATCGCGATGGAATACATCAAGGGGAAGAGCCTCGACGACGAAATCCGAGAGGGCGGCGCCATGGATGTCTACCGGGCGTGCCATATCGCCATCCAGATCTGCGGTTCCCTCCAGGATGCCCACATCAACAGCATCGTCCACCGGGACCTGAAACCGGAGAACGTCATGTTATGTGAGCGCTCGGGAGAGAAGGACGTCGTCAAGGTGCTGGACTTCGGCATCGCCAAGATCATGGAGGACGACGGGAAGGATCAACGGAAGGCGCTCACCAAGACCGGGATGGTCTTCGGAACCCCCCAGTACATGTCGCCGGAGCAGATCCGCGGCGAGAAGGTGGACCACAAGACCGACATCTATTCCCTCGGAATCATCCTCTATCAGATGCTCGCGGGCGACCTCCCCTTCTCGGCGGACACACCGATGGGACTCCTCACCAAGCATCTGATGGACACCCCCGCGCCTCTCGACGCCCGGAAAGTCCCGAATGCGGTCTCCGCCATCGTGATGAAAACGCTGGAGAAGGAGCCCGCCAATCGCCCCGAGAGCATGAAGACCCTCCAGGAAGAGCTCTCGGCGGCCATCGGACTCACGACGGGACAGATGCCCCAGATGGGCGCCGTCAAGACGGATACGGCGCCGATGCCGCAACGCGTTACGAACAACATCGCCTCGAGCCAGGGGTCGACGACCGGCTTCGACGCTCCGTCAAAGGGCAAACCGGTGGGGCTCATTATCGGCGGTATCATCTTCCTCCTCGCGGGGATCGCCGCGGCGTGGTACTTCACCGCCGGCCCCGGCGGCGCGAAATCGCCGCCCGCGATACCGCCGGGGATTGCCACCCCGCCGACAGCCCCCCAGTATCCGACGAAGGTGGCGCAGCTGGTTCCGCCCACTCCGGGCGTCCAGACAGCAGCGGGCGCACAGCCGCCGGCCCAAGTGGTCGCGCCGCCGCCGCTGCCCTTCAACCCGGGTCATGGCGATCAGACCGCCGAGCCTGATCCCGCCCCGGGCGACGGAAAGAAGCCCGGGAAGGACAAGAACACGGGGAAGAAGCCCACAACGCCGGACCCCAAGGACCCCAAGGACCCCAAGGACCCCAAGCCGGATCCCAAGCCGGACCCCACGCCGGATCCGGGCACGCCGCAAAAGGACGTCAAATGCTCCTTCGCCGGCGGGGGCGGCGACACCGACAAATCGCTTCGATCCTTCCTGAAAAGCAAGGAACGATTCATCAAGTCGTGTACCCGGACGGCCTCGGAAATCTCCGTGGCGTTCACCTTCAAGGTCGGCAAGGGCGCCCAGGCGCTGTCCAACATCAAGCCGAAGTTCACCCCCGCCAACGACTGTATCGAGCGGGTGCTGAAACTGGCCAAGGTGACAGGGACCGAGGACGCGCCACAGTCGGGCCTCGCGAAGTTCGACCTCACGAGAAAGGACAACAGAATAGAGGCGTGTAAAATCTACACGCGGATCATCTCGAAGACCAGAATCCGGGACGGTATCTTCAAGCGGAAACCGGGGAAGAGCAACGAGAAATGAAATTCAGAGGACCGAAATGGCAAAGCTGGTGATTTTTGATAGCGGCGGCAGGCGGGAGGTCGAGCTGGGGGAACAGAATTCGATCGGCCGCCATCCGCAGAACAGGGTGCAGGTGCTCGATCGCGTGGTGTCGAAGGAACACTGCATGATCTTCCAGAACGCCGAAAAGGGCTTCGTGTTGCGGGATCTCGGCAGTCTCAACGGTACCTTCGTCAACGGCGCCAGGGTGGACGGCGAGGCGGTCCTCAACGACGGATTCGAAATCAAGCTCGGCAATACGAGATGTATGTTTCTGAACCAGGCCGGTTCCAGCCCGCCCTCCGAGGTCGTCAACGTCACCGAGGAGGAGGTCCAAAGCCATATCCGCTCCAAGATACAGGTGGAGGATCGCTTCCTCCCGGAGAAAGATATCGATGATGATCGTCAGCTGAGGTCCGACTACGAAAAGCTTCGGGTCACTTATGAGCTGCAGCGGGACCTCGGCCTGGAGCTCGACCTCGACAAGATCCTGAACCAGATCCTCGAGCGGACCTTCGAGTTTTTGAATTGCGACCGCGGCGTCATCCTGATGCCGGACGATGACGGGAGTTTCGTTCCCAAGGTGTACAAGACGAAAAAGGACGAGAAGATCTCCATCTCCTCAACCCTCATCAAGGCCGTCCAGAAGGAGAAGGCCGGCATCCTCTCCTCCGACGCCCAGATGGACAACCGCTTCAAGGAGGCCCGCTCCATCATCATGCAGGGGATCCGCTCCTCCATGGCGGTGCCCATCATGCACCAGGACGATCTCCTGGCCATCATGATCATCGACTCCTCGGTGGCCGTCAACGCCTACACGGAGAAGGATCTCCAGCTGCTCTCGAACATCGCCAACCAGACCGGACAGCTCATCAAGAACACCGAGATGGCCAAGAAGATAGAGAAGGACGCGGCCACGAGGGAGAGCTTCCAGCGGCTGCTGTCGCCGGACCTCGCAGAGCTGGTGGTCTCCGGCAAGCTGCGGGTGGAGAAGGGGGGCGAGAACCGGACGGCCACCGTGCTGTTCGCGGACATCCGGGGCTTCACGGCGATGAGCGAGAACATGGAGGCTTCGTCGGTGCTCCAGATGCTCAACGAGTACTTCGAGGTCATGGTGGAGGTGGTGTTCAACCACGAGGGCACCGTGGACAAGTTCGTAGGGGATGAGATCATGGTCATCTGGGGCGCCCCCGTGAAGCACACCGACGACACCATGCGCGCGGTGGAGTCCGCCATCGCGATGCAGCGGGCGCTCCTGGAGTTCAACGAGACCCGCGCCTCCGAGGGGCAACGGCCGATCCATATCGGCATCGGCATCAACACCGGTGAGCTGGTGGCGGGATACATCGGCTCCACCCGGACGATGAGCTACTCCGTCATCGGAGATACCGTCAACACCGCCGCCCGGCTCTGCTCGGCGGCCAAAGCAGGGGAGATCATCATCTCGGAGGCGACACACAGAGCCCTGGAGGGCTCGCTCAAGACCAAGGCGCTCGATCCCATCAAGGTCAAGGGAAAAGCCAAGGCGTTGAAGGTCTTCAAGGTGCTCGACATGGAGGCGCTCCCGGCCACGACGCTGGATCTCCACAATGACCGGACCACACCGAATCTCACGAAATAGCTGCGAATCGATGCCCCACACCCCTATCACCGTCGAACGCGCCCGGGCGAGCGATCTCCCCGCGATGGTCGAGCTCTGGGGCGCGTTGATGCGTACCCACAAGTCTCTGGATCCCGTCTTCGAGATACGGGAGGACGCTTTTGAAACCTGGGCCGAGTTCATCCGCACGAGCATGAAAAAGAGATCCGCGTTCGTCATCGTCGCCCGAGACGAGGGGCAGGTGGTGGGGTACTGCCTCGCCTTCATCATGCCCCACCCTCCAGTCTTCGAGGCGTCCCACTTCGGGGAGATCATGGAGTTGGTGGTCGCCCCGAGTCACAGCCGACAGGGGGTCGGAGAGACGATACTGTCGCGCGTCGTCGCGTGGTTCCGGGAACACGACGTCTCCCGGGTGGAGGTTCGCGCCCATCTCCGGAACCCTGTCTCCAAGGCCTTCTGGCGGAAGATGAACTTCACCCCCTATCTCGAGATCCTGGCCGCCGACATCTGAAGATCTAGACTAACAGCGGCTCAATAGCCGCACGCGCCGTCCGACCGATCATAGTAGAGCGCCGCGGTCTCCTCGTCCCACGCGGCGAAGGTGACGGCCTCCCAGATGCCGGTCTCTTCGTCCAGCTGCATGAGCACGTTGGAGTGGCCCACGTACTCCGGAACGTATCCATAGCCCGTCCGGGTTCCATCGAGGGCGTCGATGGTCTCAGCATCCAGCCCGAGCTCGCTCCGAGCACACGCGCCCTCCTCGTCGGTCACCGTAACGGGATTCCGCCGTTCGACGATCAAGGCCCAGGTGCAGATGTCACACGCCACCGGGCTCTCCCCCACGAGCACGACGTCGAAACGAATGCGGCAGAGGTCCTCCCCCATCCCCTCGTCTCCGATGAGATAATACTCCTCGACCCCCTCGAATCGATCGGAGGAGACCCGCGCCTCACCGTTCATCCCGCACGCGCCGAGATGCGTGAAGGGTGTCCCGGTGTCGGTGTCCGCGGCGGCGATTCCCGCGTCCTGAGGAACGGCGCTCGTCGTATCCCCGGAGGGTGTCTCGTCGGGAGGGGGGTCGTCTCCGCATCCAGCCAGGAGCCCCATCCCGAGAAGGGCCATGAGAACCCGGCCCATCAGATCACTCCCACCCGTCGCAGAGGGCATACAGATCGTCGACGAGGATGTTGTGTCCGACCATGTTGTTGAAGTGATCATCCGGAAACTCCGGGCTCGGGGCGTCCCACTTGACGTGCCATACCGTCTCCATTTCCGGCGTCACCTCCCGGATGACGCCGCCTGTTCCATAGTTCACCAAGGTATTGCCTCCCGCCAGCCGGGAGGCCTCGCCTTTGTACATGGGCCATTCATCGATACCGTCGCCGTAGATCCACCGTTCGGTGAGGAGCGCGCCCTCCCGATCGATATCGAACTCCGCAAAATAGTGCTGCCCCAACTCGTTGGTGTTCTCATGTCCCGGCTCGTGGGAGGAGACGATCAGGGTCCCTTCGGGGGTGATGCTGGGGAAATGGTTGAAGGCAAATTCCCACGTGGACGGCTCGAACCCGAAGCTCCCGAGCGCCCCCCACCCGCTCACCACCGCGCCGGTTGTTCGCGCGATCTCCAACACGGTGTTGAGGTAGGGGAAGGACATCAGGATCGTATCATCGGCCCGGTTCCAGCTCACCGTATTGGAGTAACACGAATGGGTGAAATCCCCGACGCCCTGGGCGTCCGCCCACGCCCGGCAGTCCCAGATGTCGAGGAGGGTGCCGTCCGGGAGACGCTCCTTCAGGATCGCCTCCCCTCCGCGGACATTCGTGTTGAAGAGAATCGTGCCGTCGTCCGTGACGTCGATGCAGTCGTCCAGGTCCGGCGTCGGGACCTCCTCGAAGGACCTAAGGTCGAGGGTCATCCGCGCCACCTTGGGAGCGTACACGTCGCTCACCGCAAACATCCGCTTCTCGACATACAGATGAGATCCGTCCCGGGCGACCCGCGGATAGGCCATGCACGGATTGTCAATGAGATCCGCGTAGTACCAGACGATCCGCCCCCGGCGATCGATAATGTAGATCCAGAACGGCCCGGTGTAGTAGCGGTTGGTCGCAGCGCTCGCCTCCACGCTGCCGATCAGCCATCGGTGATCGCTCGCGAGATCCGCGTGATAGGCGAGGACCGTCGGCCGCGGCATCGCCGCGGGGATCCCGCCGGTCTCCCCCTCGAAGACCGACGTCTCGAACCGCCGACCGCCGGCCTCAAACACAATCCGGAGCCGGACCGCGGTCAGCTCCGGAATTCCCAGGAGGACCGCTTCGTGCGCTCCCCCGGTGCCGGATCTCGGAGGCGATTCGAGCCACTCGTCGTCCTCGAAGGTGTAGCGGATCCAGACCTCGTCCACCGCGATCCGTTGCGTCCAGGTCACCACGAGAAGGGTGCTCACCTTTTCGTGGATATGAACCGCGACATCGAAGACCAGATCATCGGGGTCGAACGCCGAACCGGTATCGGTGTCCGTCGCCCCGGCGGTCGAGGTGTCAGCCCCCGCATCCCTGTCTGTCGCCCCGGTATCGCCGGAATCGCTTTCGACGGTCTGCGAATCCACTGATGATGTGCTGTCTTCACCACTGTCCGGCGGGGTTCCGACATCGGAATCCGAGCTACTGTCGCCCCCCCGAGGGGGATCGGTCGCGGCGCCGTTCGTATCGGTATCCGTCCCTCCGTCCGTGTCGAGATTCGTGTCCCCGCCGGAATCATGGGTATCGGAGTCCGCGTCCCCCGCCGTCCCGGTGGTCGTTCCGGTGTCCGCCTCGGAGGCGGTTCCCCGGTGTGCATCACTGTCCGTATCGAGTGGCCCGTCGGACGGGCCGTCACCGTGACGGTCTTTGTCGGAGCACCCCGACAGGGTCATCAGCAAGACCACCCCCGCCGTTAGAACGCCGACATGACCCAAGGGTTGCAGATCTTTTCTCTTCAATCGTCCCGAATCCTCAAGCGCCGCTCAGCCACATCTTCCGGATTGTGGCGGGTTTCGGCACAGATCAAACAGCCAATCCATATCGATATCATTTTAAACTGTTTGCCTGATTCTCGACAACCGCCAAGATCTGTCATAGATTCGTAGACCATGAGAATCTCCTGCTATTTCAGCCTAATGACCATCGGGGTAGTGGCGGCCTGCGGCTCGCCCCCGCCGCCGCCGGTTCAGCCCCCTCCGGAGCCGGTGGCCGTCGATCCGTCGATCTGTGAGCTCGGGAAACGCGCCCGGGCCGTCTGGAACGAGGAGGTCCGAGACAGCCTCGACCTGTCCGTAAAAATCGTCGAGGACATCATTGAAGCGTGGGAGGCCGAGAGCTTCACCCACCAGATGGACGCGTTCGTCTCGAGCTGGACACAGGAGAGTGAGTCGGCCTGCAAGAAACACTACTTCGACAACGCAACGCCAGAAGACGCCTATCTGCGGCAGGCCGACTGCTTCGAACGCCAACTCGAGGAGAGCCGGCAGATCATCGAGCTCATGTCCTCCGGCGACCCCGCGGCGGTCGATCGGAGCGCCGCGTTGAGCGACGCCCTGGGCAACTGTCTGTAACCCCTAACGTCGTATTCCGACTACAACGACCCAAACCGCTGTCGTTCACACCAGAGCACACCATCTGCGTCTGAACTCGAGATTTCAGCTACCCGTCCTCGGTCGGGCTCGGCTCGTGGAGCAGCGTATCCGGATCCCAGGAGGGTTTCCGTTTCATCTTCACCTCGAGTTTGATGATCACCTTCTTGAGCTCCCGAGTGGTCCAGTTGTCCTCATGATTCGCAACGTAGTGGTGGAGCCATCTGAGAGACGTCCGCCGGTTCTTCACGAAGGGGATGACCTGGGCGATGTTGAACACCGTGTTGATATGCTCCACGATCTCGAGGGAGCACATGAACCTGGAGAGGGCCTTCTTGAACCGTCTCTTCTTGAACGCCTCCTCCCCCTGGGCAAAGAGCTTTCCCGCCGTCTCCTCCGGGACCTCGCTCTCGGAGACCTTGGGGCACCGCACGGCCTTCTGCGCGAACGCCGTACAAGAGAGGGTCATGAGCAGGCCCCCCCACAAGCAGAGCCATCCCCTCCAAAGCGCCCTATTCGGAACGAAAACCTCGACACGCCCCTGTGTCGCCGAACAGGTCATACTATCCTCCAAATGGATTGGACGCGAGCCGCTTCTGTCGTTCCGGCTTCGCCGCGCGGTGCTTCTGTTGCTTCCGCTTGGGTCTCCAGGCCTTCTTCGGGGTGTCGGATCTCACCGACCGGGCCTTCACGATGATGGTCTTGTCCTTCGACGGCACCACCCGCTTCATCACCCGTCGCATCCCCGGTGCGGTGACCTCGATCTTGATCGCCTTCCGGGACCTGGGAAGGACCACCGGCGTCCCGTAGATCTGATTGCCGACATACACCTTCGCATCATCGGGGAGCCCCTTCAACGTGATGGTCACCATCTCGAGAGACCGCCCATTTGCGGCCGTCGCGACCGGGGATTCCTTCGAGATCGCAGGCTTCTGCGATGCAGAGGGGGTGTCCGGCGAAGCAGCGGCTTCGGCGGCCGGCGTCTCTTCGGTACCGTCGCTGTGCTGCAGGGACTTCGAGGGTATCATCGCGGCGGTCAACGGCTCCGACTCGGCGCCCTCCCCCGCTTTGGGACGGGTGGCGAAGATCCAGATCAGAGCGACCACCAGTCCGGAGAACAACACCCCGACGCCAACCGCCGTGAGGAGATACCTCCGCCGATTTCTCCCCGGGGCGAGGGATCGCAGCACCACTTTTTGCGTATCAACGGACCTCCCGGGCCGTGAACGACGCAACAGTCCGAGGATTCGAGGGGGAATCCCGCGAAGAAAGGGAACCGCTCCGGCGAAAAGCCGTCGCAAAAAACGGACGAGCAGGCCGCTCCATCTCCCGACGGCCGAGCGCCCCCGTTTCCCTATTTCAAGGACCGCCCTCTGAAAAGCGACCGCGTAGACGAGCAGCGATGCCAGCCCCGGCTTGGCGGAAGGCGTCATCGAGTCGAGCGTATTGACCTCGGGAAGGATTTGGGAGCCCGGCGACGAGGGGCGATCCTCATCGTCCAGGGAGGCGGCGACCGGCGATACCCCCGGCACGGTGGGAGGCTCACTCTCGGAAGCTTCGGTGGGACCAACATCGGCGAGGACGTTTTCAGGGCCGATGCTGTTCAGGGCGAAGGAGATATCATCATCCGAAAAGGAGAAGCTCTCATCGGAGACCGCCGCGGGATCGGACAGGAAATACGGGTTTTCGTTCTGTTGTTCCTCCAGTGCCCCCACTGGAACCGATACAGGTCTCTTGGCCTTTGGGGAGGCCGGAGAAGACGCGGGCGTCTCCACCTTCCTCACGGGAGACGGCCGCTTCTTCCTCGCCGGTTTTCCAGGTACCTCCGGCCGCTTCGCTTTCCGCCCCTCCAACACCGGGTCGGGTTTGGTCGGCGCTTTCGCCGGCTTCTTTTTAACCGACTTGATATGCGGTTCCGCCGGCTTTCCCCGGACCGGTGTGGTCGGCTTCGTCGGCTTCGCCGGCTTCCCCTGGATGGGACGGACCGGCGGAGTCGCCGGCTTCCCTTGGACGGGACGGACCGGCGGAGTCACCGGCTTCCCTTGGACGGGCCGGACCGGCGGAGTCGCCGGCTTGACCGGTGGAACCCGCAGCGGCTTGGCCCTGGTGGGCGTTTGGGGAACAGGCGTCTTTTTCCCCGCAGACAGACTGATTTGACCCACCCCGATGGCGAGGGTTGGGTTCCGCGGTTTGGATCGACTGACTTTGAGATTAGTCCCCAATGATTTCGGCAATGGTCTCTTGGGCTGCACTGAGTCTTTCTTTTCCGGTCTTACTGTAGCGACACTTTTCATGTGTCCCCCTTTTCCCTTTCTCAAGCCGCCATCCTCTTTCTGTTCGTCAATCCTCATGAAATTTTGCTTTAATTAAGTTTATCTAGAATACAATAACGGCCAATGTGCCGTACTATTAAGTACAGACACATTAACTTTTTACAATAATATAACTCTTTGAATTCATTTCGCAACGCTACCCTCAGTTTTGGGGATTGGGGATCCGCGATATCCCCCTTGACGAAGAGACCTATTTTTTTCATGGTATGGCCGTTTTTTTGAGTTTTCATTCAAGAGGAGCCCACTATGACCAGCAAACTTCGCGTAGAAAAGATCGGCGGGACCTCGATGACCCGCTTTCCAGAGTGTCTCGAAAACATCATCCTCAGAAACAAAGATGATATTTACAATCGGGTCTATGTCGTTTCCGCGTATGGCGGAGTCACCAACGAGCTGCTAGAGCACAAGAAGACGGGAAAACCCGGAATCTACAAGAAATTCGAGGATCAACAAGACTATAAGACCAAACTACTGGCGCTCAAGGACAAGCTCTGCAAGATGAATGAGAGCTATGTGCCGGCGGGCCTCGACCTCGTGGTGGCCAACGCTTTCATCTGCCAGCGGATCGACGATACGATGAGCATCCTCTCGGCGATGTACGAGGTCCTCTCCTCCGGGTATGTCCGCCGGGATCGCATCCTGCTCGCCTCCCGCGAGATCCTCGCCTCCATCGGCGAGATCCACAGCGCCTTCAACTCCACCAATGTCCTTCAGAACAAAGGATACAACGCGACCTTCGTGGACCTGAGCGGCTGGGGAGACGGCCGGGAGCTCACCATCGATGAGCGGATAAAGGTGACGTTCAAGGGCATCGATCCGAGCCGGACGGTCTGTTTCGCCACGGGATACACCAAGGGCGTCGAGGGGATCATGCGCGAGTTCGATCGGGGCTACTCCGAGGTCACCTTCGCCAAAGTGGCCGTTCAGCTCGAGGCCGATGAGGCCGTGATCCACAAGGAGTTCCACCTCTGTTCCGGCGATCCCAACCTCATCGGAGAGGACAGGGTCAAGGTCGTTTGTTTCACCAACTTCGATGTGGCGGATCAGCTCGCGGACGTGGGGATGGAGGCGATTCACCCCAAGGCCTCCAAACCCCTGGAGACCTCCGGAATCCCCATCAGGGTCAAAAACGCATTCGACCCGGACCACCAGGGAACCCTGATCACACAAGGCTACATCTGCCCGGAATCAAAGACAGAAATCGTCACCGGTGCCAACAAGGTCACCTGCCTGGAGATTCACGATACGCGGATGGTCGGGGAGGTGGGGTTCGACCTCAAAATCATGAAGATTTTGGCGGAGCACAAGATCTCCTATATCAGTAAGGCCACCAATGCCAACACCATCGGCATTATCATCAACGACAAGGATTGTACCGAGGAGCTGCTCGACAAGCTTCGCAGCCAGTTCGAGCTGATCACGGTCGATGAGGTCGCCATCGTCTGCGCCATCGGCTCCAACATCGCCAAACCCGGCGTAATGGCGCAGGCCGCAAAGGCCCTCGCGGACAACCAGATCAATATCCTGGCGGTATCCCAGACCTCGCGTCAGACCAACATGCAGTTCATCGTCACGCGGAGATCCTTCGACGACGCTGTCAGGGCGCTGCACAGAGCCTTGTGTGAGTAACCCCCCGCTTCTCCGCGTCTTCTACGACAGCACCAACCTACGCTACGGACTCGACGGCGTTCGGTCGCGCCGTTCGTCCGCGTTCGAGACCGACTTGATGCCGATGAACTCATGGAGGGTGAGAAAGGCGATAACACAGTTCAAGGTCGCCTCGGTGCCCTGGTTCTGGTTGACGCCCGCCGCGGTGAGGGCGTCATGGCAACCGCCGCTGGTGAAGTCGTAGAGCGCCTCGCCCCGCTGGTTCTCTCCCAGAAACCAGTTCGCGGCGGTCCTCATGGGGGCGAGCAGCGTCTTGTCCTCGGTGATGTTGTACAAAGCCCCCAGGGCTTCGATAAACGTGCTGGCGAAGATGGGGAGCTCCTCCTCGTCGGGGTTATCGTACGGGTTGAGGAAGACCTTCCCCCCCTTTGTCAGCTCGATAAGCTCGGTCAGCTGCCGGCTCGCCAGATCCGCCAGCGCCCTGTCGCCGAGCACCTCCGAGGCGACAGCCAGGGCCTGGGGCACCGTGCCCAGGTTGGCGGCACGCCACTGGGTGATCCAGCCCTCGGACAGGCTGTCGGCCAGCACCACCGCGTGCTTTCGCAGGTACTTTCTGATCCCGGAGGCGCCGCTGTACCTCAGCAGGTAGTCCGCCGCCCCCAGCGTGGCGTAGGCGCAGCCATGGAGGTCCTTCATCGAGTACCTCGGAACCAGCTCGTTGAAGACGTCGTTCGCCGACTCCTGCGCAAAGAGCGGGCCGTGGCTCACCGCGTAGCCCGAGGCCCAGATGGCCCGCCCCAGGTCCGCCTCGCTCGCCTTCGCCACCGGACGCCGGGTGTAGTCGAGCTGTCCCGCGGGCTCCTTACCGCTCCCGGTCATGAAGTGGAACAGCCCCAGGCACCGCTCCGTGAGGCCGGCGGCGGACGCGGTCTTGAACATGTCGTAGTATTTGGCGGAGGCCACCAGCCCCGCGGCGGCGTCCTCCAGCCAGTAGCCGAACCCCCAGTCCGGCAGCTTCCGGAGGGCGTGGTGGGCGAACCCCGTATCGTCGCTGATCCGTATGAGGTGGTCCAGCTTCGGTGTGGGCAGGTCCGCGGGGCCGAGGAGCCGCGCGGCTTTTGCCGTGATGGAGACCGTGGTGGGGCCGTGGCTTCGCACCTCGTCGATGACATCCAGATAGGCCCTCGACACCGCCCCCCACACCATGTGCCGACAGAAGGAATAGGCCCGCTTCCGCATCGCCGAGAGGGCCACCTCGTCGTCGAGCAGCCCGTTGACGGCCTTCGCGATATCCGCCGGTGACGCCACGGGGACCAGGCACCCCCGCCCCTCCGCGAGGAGCTCCTCCGCGTGCCAGTATGGCGTGGACACGACGGCCTTGCCCGCGCCCATGGCGTACGAGAGGGCGCCGCTCGTGATTTGCTCTATCTGATGGTAGGGGGTAACCATGATGTCCGAGGCGCCGATGTACTCGAGCAGCTCCTCCAGCTCCACGAACCGGGGGAGGAACATCACATTCCCGGTGAGCCCGAGCTCCCGCACCCGCCGCTGGAGCTCCAGCCGGTAGGACTCGCCCTCCATACGGATCACGTGGGGGTGGGTGGCGCCGAGCACCACATAGCTCACCTTGGGGTGGCGCTCGACGATGGCGGGCAGCGCCTCGATGACGTCCTCTATCCCCTTGTTGCGACTCAGGAGGCCGAAGGTAAGCAGCACCCGCCGCCCCTCCACGCCGAACTTGTCCTTGTAGTAGCTCGCGTCGATGAACGGCACGTCGTGGATGCCGTGGGGGATGAGGGCGACCTTGTCTCGAGAGATCCCGAATGCGTCCTCGAGGATCGAGACCGCCCGCTTGCTCATCACGATGATCTTCCTGGCCCGCCGGCAGATCTCCTCGAAGACCTCGCGCCGCTCCGGGAGGGGATCCTGGAGCACTGTGTGGCAGGTCACCGCGAAGGGGTGCCGGAGATCCCGGAGGAGCGTCAGGATGTTGCCGCCCTCCTCGCCGCCGAAGATGCCGAACTCGTGCTGCAGACACACCGCGTCCACCTGGCTGAAGTTGAGGTAGTCCGCGGCGCGCGTGTAGTCCCCGAGGAAGTCCTGACGGACCTCGAACCGCACGCGGTCCGGGTAGTCGTACGCGTCGGGGATGTCGTTCATCGCGCAGACCGACACCTGCTGCCGATCCCCCGTCAGCGCCGCGACGGACTCCACCAAATCATGTGTAAACGTGGCGATACCGCATTTCCGTGGCAGATAGTTGCCGATAAAGGCGATGCCGTGGGATCGGGGAACTCTGTCGTGTTGTATGACCATGGCGGACCTCCGTACAGGTTCAGTTCGTCTTCTTCGAAAGCTGCTCGTACAAACCGACGTCGCCGTCGCCGGGTTTGCGCCGGAGCGCCTTCTGGAAGAACAGGTTGTTCGGGATCTGGATTCGATACCCCTCTTCATCCTTCAGCGTCGTGTACATCAGGTTCAGATCTTCGACCTCCCCGGCCAGACTCTCGGAGGGAATCTCGATGGAATCGCCGATGCGAAACGGCTTGTATATGAGGATCAGGAGAGTGGCCAGGATGTTACTGAGGATGCTCCATACCGCGATGAAGCCGACGGCGACCATGGCCATCACCGCGATGAGGGCGGACCAGACGTTCTGGAGCACGCCGAGCTGCTGCATGACGAGCAGCAGGATCAGCCCGACGAAGAACCACCGCAAGAAGAGCCGGAGCATTCTAACGATGGGCTCGGCGACGCCGCTCTTGACGAGCAGACCGAGCCCGCGGCGCGCGAGGATGTAGACGAGCCCCCCCAGAACAATGATGACCACCACCGCCCCGAGTGTGGAAAGGTTATCTTTAATCAGTTGAATCACGTCGTCCATGATGCCTCCCGATGAGATTGATTCTGGTTCTTTTATTTATTGACATCTGACATTTGTGCAAGCTCCAAAAAAAAGGCGGGTGCAGGGGGGCTCTGGAGCGGTTTCAGTCATTGGCTTTTTACGACATTCGGGTAGTATGGGCGCCATGATACCACGTGGAAGCTCGAGGATGAAAGGATTCCATCGCAAGTCCATATCCGAACGCGTCAACTCGCTGGAGGCGGAGACCGGGCTGTCGATAGAACCTGTTCTGGACGCGGGGCTCCCGCCGGAGCGCCTGGATCGGATGGTGGAGAACGCGGTGGGCGTGCTCGGCATGCCCCTCGGAGTGGCGACCAACTTCGTCGTCAACGGCCGGGAGGTGCCGGTGCCGATGGCCATCGAGGAGCCGTCGGTCATCGCCGCCGCCTCGAACGCCGCCCGGATGGCCCGTTCGGGCGGGGGGTTCACCGCACGAACCGATCCCTCCCTGATGGCCGCGCAGATTGAGATACTGGATCCCGGCCGGGAGGCCCCGGAGGCCATCGAACGCTCCCGCGCCGATCTCCTGGCGCTCGCCGACGAGACCCAGCCGGAGCTGGTCTCGCTGGGGGGCGGCGCGCGGGATCTGATGGTCCGGGAGGCCGTGGGGACCGAGGGGCGCCTCGTGGCGCACCTCGTGGTGGACTGCCTCGACGCTATGGGGGCGAACATCGTGAACACCATGGCCGAGGCCATATCCGGCCGCCTCGCCGAGCTGGCGAAGGGGAGAGCGGGGCTCCGCATCCTGACCAACCTGGCGGATCGACGGCTGGTGCGGGCGCGGTGCGACATCCCCTTCGAAGCGATGAAGCGGGGCCGCTTCGACGGTGAGACCGTGTCGCGGGGGGTGGCGGAGGCCTACGAATTCGCGGCGGACGATCCCTATCGGGCGGCCACCCACAACAAGGGAATCTTCAACGGTATCGACGCGGTGTTGCTGGCCACGGGAAACGACTGGCGGGCGGTGGAGGCGGGGGGACACGCGTACGCCGCCCGGTCCGGCCGGTACGCCCCCCTCTCCGCCTGGACCATTGATGGCGAGCGGTTGACGGGGACCCTGGAGCTCCCGATGGCAGTGGGCATCGTGGGGGGAGCCTCGAGGGCGCACCCGGTGGCCGAGCTCGGGTTGCGACTCATGGGGGTGGAGACCGCCGCCGAGCTCGCCGCCGTCACGGCCGCCGTGGGGCTGGCCTCCAACCTGGCCGCCCTGGCCGCCCTGGCCGCGGAGGGGATCCAGCTCGGCCACATGCGCCTCCACCTCCGGAAGAACCGGTAGAGATCCTACAGCTTCTCGCCGGTGGTGGCGAGCACCAGCTTGCCCATCTTGACGCCGCGGGTGGAGATCAGGGTGTTGCCGAGGCGGACGATCTCCGCGGCCCGCCCCTTCAGGATCAGCACCTCCAGGCAGTTGTGGGCGTCCATGTGGACGTGCATCGAGGATATCACCACGTCATGAGTCTCGTGTTGGATATGGGTCAGCTTGTGGCTGAGCTCGTGCTTGTCGTGATCGTACACCAGGGTGACCACCGCAACCCGCGGTTGATCGTCCCTGGCGCTCTGCCACTCGTTCTTGACCAGTAACTCCCGGATGAGGTCCCGCATGGCCTCCGAGCGGTTGCCATAGCCCTTCGACTCGATGAGCTCATCGAACTGCTCGAGCAGGTCGTTGTCCAGTGAAATGCCGATTCGGCTTAGCATGGTCCAGACCTCCTTGGGTCCCCCGCCATGAGACGAGGACCTTCGCCGCGGACAAAAAAAGCAGCGAGCCGCTGCATTAGGGAAAAAGAGGGTTGACAGTATGCGACGACTCACTGCGAGCAACAGTATCTCTAATCGATGGAATTTTGGCAATTACTCAATGAAAAAAGATATCACGCCGGCCGCCGGCGCCGATCCACCTCGACGTATATCAGGTACGCGACGATGAAGATGGTGAGCGCCATGGGATAGAGGGTCGTGTAGGGGAAGGGAAAAGCCGTGACATCCTGAACTATATATCCCGCCACCGAGATGATGAAGAGATAGGCCATAAACAGCTTGCCGGAGTGCCTGTCGAAGGTCCCATGCAGCATGAGGGGCATCCCCAGGAAGGCCGAGTAGTAGTAGCGGACCGTACCGAAGAACATGAAGAACAGGACGAACCCGACGAATGTGGTCCTGGTAATATCGTCCATCTGCCTGAGGTTCTTGAACACGAAGTACAAGACGCCCCCGGTGAGAATCCACCGGAGGTGGTCGAGCGAGAGGAACAGCAGGAAGGGCGCCTTCATGGCGCTCACCCGCATATCATAGGAGAAGACTCCGTCCGACGGCAGGACCTCCTTGGGCCAGAGGAAGTTGTACACGAAACCGATGCGCATGGTGCTGAACCGTCCGCTGTTGAGCCCCATCTGATGGAGGAACTCGGACCAGTTCTGAACCCCGTGACCATGGATCACGCTGATAACCCCCAGCGCCACACCGGTGATCGCGGCCCCGGCGATGAAGCGTCTGTATTCCGGCTTGATCCCCCGCCGCTCCACCAGATCCCAGATGACGGCGGCGCCGATGCCGGCGAACAGGAGCACCGGGAAGATCTTCACCCCGGCGGCGAAGGCAAACAGCGCCCCCGCGGCCGCATATCGCTCGAGCTTGAGGCACGATACCCCGATGACCACCGCGGTGACCCACTCATACCGGAGGTAGGCCCCGCCGAGGAGCCACCGCTCCATGAAGTTGGTGAAGAACAGCAGGCAGAACAGCAGGCCGAACCGCCAGCCGAACGCCTTGATGACCCCCCCGAACATGACGAGCACCATCCACAGATTGAGGAGCGCGAGGATCACCATGTTGCGGTGGTTGAGCTCCACCGCGTTGGCGACGACCCCGGCGATGGCCTGGTAGACCGGCGTGCCGTTGTAGCCGTGGTCCCGGAACCGCCGCTTCCACCCCTCCCGGCCGTGCCAGCCCCGGAACGTGGCCACGTCCTCCTTATAGCTCGCCCAGCGACTCTCGCTGAACCGGTTCCGGCAGGCCCGCCGGGCCTCCGGGGTCGCGAGCTTCTGGATGGGGCGCTGAATCTTGTTGGTGCGGAGATCCCGCCCCCACTCGGCCAGCCGCGTGCCGTTCTCCATCTGGGCCGCCGCCGCGCATTCGTAGTGGACATCGTATCCGAGCTCCTTGAAGTATTTGGGGCCGAGGAAATAGCTGAAGGCGTCGCCGAAGTCGAAGTAGTAGTACCGGATGAACCCGTACTTGAGGGTGGCCGCCGCGGTGCTCACGACGACCAGGGTGAGGAGCACCGCGAACAACACTTTTTTGAGCCGCTCCCCCGCCCTCTTGAAGAACATCGTCGCGATACAGAAGACGGCGCCGAAGGCCGCCGTGATTCCGAGCACGTTGTTGAAGTCCTTGCGCTTGTAGTCGAGCTCGAGCTTCCAGCCGAAGATATCCATCACCCCGCCCGAGCGTTCGGGGGTGAAGGCCTCCGAATAGATGACAATGGCGGAGAGGAGGAGGACCACGCCGCAGAGGATGGCGACGGCCAAGTTGTCGAGGTTTCGGAGATCGATTTTTCTTTTAATGAGTTCCAGTATCCTCATAACGAATACCGGAACTTAAGCCTTGAGCCCTCAATTCTGTCAAGGGAAAACAGGGGCGGCATCACTCCAAGCCGGAAGGTTACCCGCCGAGGGGATCATCCGCGAAATCCGCCCGGAGCTTCGTTGACCTTGCTCATGGCCTTCAGCCGCCATTCCGGGACGTTCCCGCCCCGCTATGGCGCCGATGAAACTACTATGGTCCATTTTCAGGTCCAACGACAACCTGAACATGGAGGTGAATATTTGTCATATGAATAAAAATGGATTAGCTTCGATAGATATAACGTGATAATCAATGCAGGAAATAAAACGGCGGTGAGCTGTTGAATGCTGTTGTTCTGATGTTGTTCTGATGTTGTTATTATATCCCCGCTTCGCCTCCAGAATCTTTGGGGGGCGTCTATTGTTATTGAAAAAACGATTGAGAGATTTCTCTTTTCCGTGGCAAGGAGTAGCCCGTGGATGAGCTGACAAAGAACAGAAGGTCGCTGCAACAGAACATGAACTTTCTCGGCGCGCTGGCGACGGGGATCGAGGACGTCATCGGCCGACCGGCCAACAGCATGGCCTACGTCGCGGGGAAACGCCTCGGGAAGAAGCTCTCCCGTGGCGCCCCGAAGACCGACGACATCGAGCAGGCCCTGGCGGCGGTGCGGAGCGTGCTGCAGGCCAATTCGTGCCTGTGGCGCTTCGAGACCTTCATGCCGGAGGGCCGACAGAGCCTCATGGAGAAGACGGAGGACGGCGACGAGGTGCTGCTGGTGTTCCGCGACTGCATGATACGGCAGTCCCTCTTCAGCTTCGGTCACGCCCAGAAGGGCTCCCTCTGCAATATGATGTACGGCTTCTTTTCCGGCGCGCTCGAAAACATCATGGGGTGTCGATCCCAGCTGCAGATCCTCCATGCCGGGGAGAACGCGTGCTTGAAGAAGCTCATCCTGACACCGTCGCTATGACACAAATGTGACAGAGAACAACTGATATGAGGGTCAATAAATGGTAAAGGCGAAACTAAACACCGAATGGTTGAGTGTCTGCGGCGGATGTCACGTGGCGCTGGTGGATCTCCACGAACGGATCTTCGAGCTGCTCGGCGAGGTGGATCTGTTGAGATGTCCGGTGCTCACCGACATCAAGGACTACCCCAAGGCGGACGTGGGCATCGTCACCGGCGGGATCCGGAACGAGCACGATCGGGAGGCGGCGATAAAGATGCGGGAGAGCTGTGACCTCATCATCGGCTTCGGGACCTGCGCCCTGTACGGCGGCATCCCCGGCGCCGGCTCGGTCCACACCGCCGAGGAGCTCCTGGCCGCCGCCTACGTCAACAACCCCACGACGATGACCACGACCCCCCCGACCGGCCAGGTCCCCAGGCTGGAGAAGATGGTGGAGCCCCTGTCCGAGGTCATCGACGTTGATCTCTTTCTGCCGGGGTGCCCGCCCCACGCCAGCTATATCGCGGACGCGCTGCTCGCCCTCCTCGCCGGGAAGACCCCGCGGGCCAAGGACGAGACCTGCTGCGCCCAGTGCAAGCGGCGGATGGAGCGCACCGATGTCAGCAGCCTCAAGCGCATCTCCGACGGGATGCCCAACGACACCCAGTGCTTTCTGAGCCAGGGCTACATCTGTCTCGGGTCCGTCACCCTCGATCGGTGCCTAGCGCCGTGCCCCAACAACGGCGCCGTGTGCACCGGATGCGCGGGACCCACCCGCCAGATCCTGCTGGAGCCGAACCGAGACATCCGCACCGAGATCGCCGACCGGATGTCCTTCCTGACCCAAATCCCGGGGGAAGAGATCATCGAGGCCATCGAGCGCGGCGCGAAGGACTACTACTCCTACGCGATGGCCACGCGGATGATCGGAAAGAAACCGACCTTCCTCATCAAGAAGTGGGTCGCTGAAACGGAGGCGGGGCTATGACGCAAACCATCACCATTGATCCTGTGACGCGCATCGAAGGGCACGCGCGGGTCCAGCTGGACGTGGCGGACGACGGAACGCTCTCGTCGGCCTGCCTGGTCGTCAAGGAGCTGAGGGGCTTCGAGCGCATCCTCGTGGGGATGGATGCGAGCCGCATGCCGCTCATCACCAACCGCATCTGCGGGGTGTGCCCCTCCGCCCACCACCTGGCCGCCTCCAAGGCCCTGGACGCCGTCGCGGGGGTCGAGCCCCCCCCCGCGGGTAAGATGCTCCGGGAGCTGCTCTACATGGGGCACATCATCCACTCCCACGCCCTGTCCCTGTTCGTCCTGCACGGCCCTGATCTGTTGCTGGGGCCGGACGTCCCCCCGGAGGCGCGCAACGTCGCGGGGCTGGCCGCGGCGGCGCCGGAGGTAGCGAAGAAGGCGCTTCGGCTGCGATCCGTGGGGCAGAAGATCAACGAGAAGGTCGGCGGGCGGGGCATCCACCCGGTGACCTCGGTCGCGGGGGGCATCACGTTCGTGCTGGACGACGCCGCGAAGCGGGCCCTCGAGGGCTGGATCGATGAGGCGCTGACCCTCACGGCGGCGCTCTCCCCGCTCATCCAGCAAAAGCTGACGGAACAGCTGAACACCGCGAGGACCCTCAAGACCCGCTGGTCCACCCCTGCCCTGAGCCTCGGGACGGTGAAGGACGGGAAGCTCAATTTCGTCGAAGGCGCCCTCCGCGCGGTGGATCCGGGCGGCACGCCGGCGGCCGAGTTCGAGGCCGCGGATTATCGGGAGCACCTGGTCGAGAAGAGCGTCTCCACGACCTACATGAAGAGCGTCTTCCTGCGCCGGAACGAGCAGCTGGACATGTACCGCGTCGGTCCCCTGGCGCGGCTCAACGTCGCGGAGGCCATGGAGACCGACCGGGCGGAGCAGGCCTTCAGGGCCTTCAAGACCGCCTACGGGACCACCTGCCACAACGCGGTCCTCCAGATCGGCGCCCGGCTGGTGGAGCTGCTCTACGCCTGCGAGAAGGCCAAGCAGCTGATCTCATCCTCCGATATCCGGACCGAGCCCCGGGTGCCCGCGGATGTACGCGGCGGCACCGGCGTGGGCCACGTCGAGGCGCCCCGGGGGACCCTGATCCACGAATACACGGTCAACGATGACGGGATTGTCAAGGCGGCCAACCTCATCGTCGCCACCCAGCAAAACAGCGAGCTCATCAACGAGACCATCAAGGCGTCGGTGCCGGATCGGATTCAGGATGCCGATGACAAGGGCCTCCTGGACGCGGTCGAGTTCGCGATAAGGTGCTACGATCCCTGTCTCTCGTGCGCCACCCATGCGATTGGACAGATGCCGATTGAAGTCGAAATTTCAACCCCCGACGGGGAGACCCGGACGGTGAGGAGGTGAGCCAGATGGTCAAGACCACGATTCGGGACAGCGCCTGTCGCGGGTGTCAGATGTGTGTGGAGATCTGCCCCCTCGATGTATTCGTCTTCGACGAGAGCGAATTCATCGCAAAAGTGGACAAGCCGAGCAACTGCATCGGCTGTCTCAGCTGCAACTACCGATGCCCCTCCGGCGCCATCGAGCAGTCGGAGTACCACCAGGTGAAGAATTTCTACCACGATGTGGATTTCAGCCGCCAATTGGAGAAGTTTCTATGATTACCACGAACGAGCTCTCTCTCACGATGGAGGATCACCAGAAGGCGAAGACCGAGCTCTCCTTCCTCCTGGAGATCTTCGCCAGCACCATCACGGAGCTGATGGGCGGGGCGACGGCGACGGTGGGACGCATGGCGGGACGCCACATGGCGGAGAAGCTGCCGGTGTACCTGCCGGACCCCACTCTCCCCGTCGTGCTGGACGCGGTGGTGGAGCACCTCTCCTCGGGATACGATATCGCGGTGTCAATCAAGGAGGACGGCGCGGACCTGACCTTCGGGCGGTGCGCGATACGCGATATCCTCGTCGAGCGGAACCTCCCGGTGGGGGGCGATCTCTGCAAGGTGTTCCACTTCGCGCTGGCGGGCATCGTCAACCAGCTCCTCGGCAAGGGCGCCAAGGGGGTGATCGTCGAGGCCGGTGAACGGTGTCTGACCCGCGTGGAGATCGCCGACTGAAGGAGAACATGTGAACCGTCGAGATGACAGACAAACCTACCCGGAAGGGGAAAACAGGCGAAGCAGCGATGAGATCTCGCTGTCCACAGAGGACTATGTCATCATCTCCGAGGTCCCCGGTCCGGTGCCCGAAAAGGACAAGACCATCTCGCCGGCGCAGATCAACTACGCACTCCCGATAGAGTCCGATCCCTATATCGGAAACCTGATCCAGGGACGGTACGAGGTGCAGTCGCTCATCGGCGTCGGGGGGATGGGGCGGGTCTACAAGGCGCACCAGCACTCGGTGGACCGGTACGTGGCGATCAAGATCCTCCCGGCCGGCCCGGGGATGGACAAGCAGGTCGCCAAGCGATTTCAACAGGAGGCCCGCGCCGCCAGCCGCCTGTGCCACCCCAACACCATCACCGTCCACGACTTCGGTCAGATCAAAGACGGATCACTTTACATCGTGATGGAGTTCCTCACCGGCCATACATTGGAATACGTCATCCAGGAGCAGCCCAGCGTGGCCCGGGTGCTCAGGATCGCCCTCCAGATCTGCGGTTCCCTGGCGGAGGCCCACAAAGCCGGCATTATCCACCGGGACTTGAAGCCGCCGAACATCATCGTCAGCGCCATCGGTGAGGACAAGGACTGGGTCAAGGTGGTGGACTTCGGGATCGCCAAGCTCGTGAACACCGCCTCCCTCACGGTGGCCGGGACGGTGTCCGGCACGCCGGAGTACATGTCTCCGGAGCAGGTGCAGGGCAAAACCGTCGACGCCCGCTCCGACATCTACAGCCTCGGTTTGCTGATGTACGAGCTGCTCACCGGGAGCCCGGTGGTTACCGGCAACACCCCCCTCGCGTGTATGTACGCGCACATCCACAGTACCCCCCTCCCCTTCTCGGAGGCGGCGCCGCACCGCGCCACGCCCATGGGGCTGGAGCGGGTGGTGCTGAAGATGCTCGCCAAGGATCCCGAGGGGCGGTTCCAGAGCATCCCCAAGCTGATGCCGCTGCTCAACGATCTCCTCCTCGAGGAGGTCACGCGGCGGAAGAGCGCGCCGCTGTTGACCACCGACAGCTTCGATCGATCGTCGGAGGACGAGATCACGGCCGAACGGCAGACCCCGATCAGGCCCGTCCCCCCCTCGTCGGAGGAGCTGCAGATTCTGGAGGACCTGGCCAAGCTGTATGAGCAACGGGGGGAGCCGGAGCAGGCCACCGAGACCTACCGCAAGATCGCCGGGAGGCTCATCAACAACAACGCCTACAAAGAGGCCACCAAGGCGCTGAAGGCGGCCCTCGCCCTCTCCCCCAGCGACGAAGCGTCCCGTCAGATGATCGAGTCCTGCTTCGCGATCCTGGATCGTCGGCGGTCGAAGCATCCGGAAGACGGCCGCCCGTCACCGCCCCCCCAGCGCCACGAGGTGGAGCCAGGCTCGGTTTCGGACTTCACGCAGAAGAAGATGCTGGCGACACGGCTGGAGCTCGCGGTACAGGAGCAGCAGTTCCAGCAGGCCCTGTCGCTCATCCGGAAGACGCTGGCGGAGGAGCCGTCCAACGCCATCGCCATCGAGTATGCCGGACACATCTACGAGACCGTCGGGGACAATGTCCTCGATCAGGACGAGATCATCTGGCTCAAGGCGCTGCTCGGCAAGGCGACCGACAAGGGGGCGCGGCGGCCCGTATTCAGCAACACCGACAGCTTCGAGACGGAACATCACCTCGTGACGATAGACGGGGGCACCCTCGAATCCGTATACGGCGGCGTCTTCGAGGTGGAGTCGTTCGCCCTGCAGATGGTTCCGGTCACCAACGGCGACTACCATAGCTTCGTTCATGCGACCGGCGAGCTCCCCCCACCCCACTGGCTCGGCCCCGATCCGCCGGCGGCGATGCTGGAGCTCCCGGTGGTCAACGTGTCCCTCAGCGACGCGCGCAAGTACGCCGAGTGGTGCTCGATGCGCCTGCCCACCATCGTGGAGTGGGAGGCCGCCGCCCGCCTCCCCGACAACCGCGGGTTTCCCTGGGGGAACGAGTGGGATCCGGAGCGTTGTCACTGCAAACAAAGCGGCGCCACCGCCCCCGGGATGGTCGGACAGCACCCGGCCGGCGCCTCCCACTTCGGATGCCAGGACCTGATGGGCAATGTGTGGGAGTGGACGGAGCGCCACGATGAGATGCCCTCTCCCGAGCCGGGGTATTTCTGGGTCATGGGCGGCTCGTTCAAGCACCCGTGCGTCAAGAACGGACACATCGCGAGGACAGATGTCTCCGAGTACGGCGTCTATCCGTACCTGGGGTTCAGGTGCGCCCGGAGCACCCCGAGGAAGAAGAGATGAAGTTGGATACTGACGGTCTGGACGGAGTCCTCAGATGTCCCGCGTGGGGCGCCGCGTCTTCCCAAACCCCGCCGCCGGTCGACCGTGAGCCGCAGCCCCAAACAGCGCCGCAAGAGGCCGCCGCGGCACCGGTCATCGCGCCGTATATCCCCGAGAGAGCGGAACACGCGGCCGACATCACCGGTCAAGAGGGGCTGCCGGTCGCCGAACCGACGGGGCAGGTATCCCGCCCCGCCGGGATCTTCTATACCGGGGGGGAGACCGCGCTGAGCATGCCGGTGGTCCCTTCGGGGCCACCGGTCGCGGCCGAACCGCCGGTCGTCTCGCCCAGAGAGGAGAACGGCGATGACGGCCTGCCCCGCTACAGCACCCCAAGGAGAGGTCGATGGATACCGGCGCTCGTGCTCTCCCTCGGCGGGGTGATCGCGCTGGCCACGGTCCTCCTCACCCGTTCGTTTCAATCGGACCCGGGGGTTACGATCGGCAGCGGTGTGGTGCCCGTCGGCTCCGTCGGACCGGCGCGTCCCCCGGACCCCGTTCCGGCGGCCCCTGCGCGGTCCCGATCGCCGATCGCGGAGGTCGGTGTTCGCGAGGATCCGGCGGCGGCCGCGGACGGGAACGATCGCGAGGATCCGGCGGCAAGGGCGCCGACCGGCCCGCTGCGCTTTCCGGGCACCTATCGACGGAGCGCGGCCGAGCCGCTCCATCTCGATCAGGGCGCGGCGGACCGGATCCTGGAACAGATGCGCCGGTGCAAGGGGAACATCCGAATCATCGGCCACGCGTGCGCTCTCGGAGACGACGACACAAACCGACGCATCAGCGTCAGACGCGCCAGGGCGGTGTCGAGATATTTTGTCGAGCACGGTTTCGACGAGGACCGCTTGATCGTCAGGGGGAAGGGCTCGACGGATCCCATCGCGGACAACGACACCCACCGCGGGAGGATTCAAAACAGGAGAGTTGATATCAGCTGTCGATGACTCGGACAGGTTGACTCAAAGGAGGGAATGAAGATGGCAATCTCAAAAGCAGAACGGAATCAGACAATCGAGAAGTTATTATCGGCCCTGACCTCTCTTCGGGGGGTGACCGCCGCCGCCGTGGTGGACGGTGACGGTTTCGTGACGCACATCCGTCGGGACTTCGAGATCGATGTGGACGCCCTCGGCGCGGCGGTCCAGATCGTCTACAGCTCGGCGGAGCGGGCGGCGACGAACGTGGGTCAGGGGGAGGCGGGGATCGTGCTCAGCGAGAACAAGGACGGGCTCGTGATGCTGGCCCCCTTCGGGAAGGGCTTCCTGCTCGCCATTGTCGCGGACAAAGAGGTGATGCTCGGTGCGGTGCGTTTTGAGGTCAAGGAGACGGTCGAGGACTTGAACCGGCTGTTCTAGCCACTTCACAACGCATTCAGTTACGGAGCCAAAATGAATCACTTGTATTATACCTGTGGCAAGGCCGGGGGCCTCGTCGGAGCTCGAGGGGGGAAGCATGCATTGGTTGAGTGACAAGCTGCAGAACCTCGAGGATCTCCTCAACCGCCTGAACGAGTACCGGGGGATGGACGCCGCGGCCGTCGCGGGCGCGGAGGCCGCCGCCAAGAAGACCCGTGAGGCGTTCGCCGACACCGTGCGCGAGCTGGTGACCGCCATCGCCATCCGCGAGGGCATCACCGCCTGCTTCGCCTGCCACGACGGGCTCCTGGTGGAGAGCTCGGGACAGTCTCAGGACTTCGAGAGGCTGGCGGCGGAGGGGCAGAAGCTGATCAACCAGGGGACCTCCTCCCTGGAGCGGCTGGAGTTCGGCGAGTTCCAGCAGATGGTGCTCGTGGGACGCAAGGAGAAAGTCGCCCTCTTCTGGATGGGGCAGATCGGGATCGGCATCGTCGCCGCCAAGGATACAGTACTCTCAGAACAACTGCGGATGTAGGATTCAGGGACACGAAGCGGCTCGGAGACTGTCCCGATACCGATGCCGACACCGACGCGGATACCGAGCGCGGACACGCCTTCGGGCTCACGGACACGCCGACGCAATTGCGGTGATATCACCGACATCTCCGCGCCTGCACCATGAGATCATCAGTTCCAGGCCAAGTCGTTCGGCTCATGTTGTGCCATATGGTGTAAGATACCGCTCTAACGTGCTGAAAACAAAGCACGCTGTCTTTGGCATTGCATTTGCTTTTAATTGAAATGCGAGGTGAGTCGAATGCACACAGAGTACCGGAAAGTCAATTACAAAGGGGTGATGTCCATGCGTTTTTTCTTTGACCTGTTTCTTGGATTCACTCTTCTGTCGATCGCGGCGTGCGACGAGGACGGAGCCTCGACCTCTTCAAACAATATCGACACGGCGATTGAGGATGGTTTCATTCGAAACGTCGAGGCCGAAGTCAGCGAGCGCGTGGCCACCGTGGTGACCGTGCGGTGGACCACCGAGGCGCCGGCGACGGGGTTCGTGGAATATGGCATCGGCGAGACCCTCGCGTTTTCCACACCGGAGGAGACCGAACCGGGGACCGTCCACGAGGCGATGCTCCTGGGGCTCACGGGCAACACGGAGATCACCTTCCGCATCACGGCGGATACGGACGATGAAACGATAACGAGCCGAGCCCGGACCGTGAAAACAAAGCACCTCCCGAACGCGCTCCCCGTCCTCTCCAAAGAGGGCGACGACCACGATTTCTACACGATAACAACCATCATCGGAGCGGTTAACGCCGTGGTGATCCTCAACGGGAGCGGGGAATACGTCTGGTATCACCTCGACGACCGCGATCTCGATATGTTCCGCGCCCGGCTCTCATCGGATGGCCGACATATCCTCTACAACGCCGGGACGGTGGCGGGAGATCCGGACGACCCCACCGAGCTGGTCAGGGTCTCCCTGGACGGTTCTTCGGTGACCACGGTGCCCCTGCCGCTTTTGGCCCACGATTTCGTGGAGCACGCGGACGGGACCCTCGGGGCCATCGTCGCCGAGATCCGGGACGTCGATGGTGAGGCGGTACAGGGGAATCGGATTGTCGAGATCGCCCCTGATGGAAACGAAACCGAGATATGGAGCACGTGGGACTGTTTCGACCCGGCAACCCTTCAGGGTGACGAGATCACGAATGAATGGACCCTCGCCAATGCCCTCGATTTCGATCCCGAAGAGGATGTCTATTACCTCGGGATGCGCCACCTGAGCAGCATCGTAAAAATCGATCGCGCCACGGGGACCTGCCGCTGGGTTCTCGGGAGCGCCGGCGAGACCTTGACGTTCGCCGACGGATCGCGACCGTTCCTGCACCAGCATCAATTCCACGTGCTCGATGACAGTATATTGATTCTGGACAACGACGGCCCCCTCGGACACCAGTCGCGAGTGGTGGAATACGCCCTTGATCTGAGCGCCGGTACGGCCACGGAGATCTGGTCGTATATGTCCGATCCGCCGGTCCACACCTTTGTCCTGGGTGAGCCGACCCGCCTCGAAAGCGGAGAGACATTCGTCAACTGGTCCGCGGCCGGTCTCATGGAGAGGGTCTCCTCGAACGGAACCGCAAAATGGCGACTCGGCATTGATGGCATCGGGTACGCATTCGGATTCCACACCCTCGAGGGGAGCCTTTTTCGGTAGGGCTCTTCGGGTCGATTCCCAGGAGAAGTCCCCTACTCGGGGACCGTCGTATCGTACCGCACCCCGTGGGGCACGGGCACCGGCTGGGCCACGGTGTAGCCGTGCTGCCCGGCGGTCTTGCGCGAGGCGTCCACCGCGATGAACGCGGTGAACTTGGACATCAGGCCGTACTGCAAGGCCAGGGCCTTTATCTCTTCTTGGAGCCGCGGCTGGTGGCGGCTTCCAAGCGAGCCATCCGCCATGTCCATGATCTTCATCCTCGCCCATATCTGTGGGATGGCGGGGTTGCTCGACGTATCGGACCGCTTCACCGGAATCCGGAAGCGCGTCCGCTCCCCGCCGATCCGGCCGTGGACGGTGATGTCCCGCTCGAGCCGGCCGGTGAAGCGTCCGGTGAGCACCACCGGCCGTCCGGCGGTCACATCGGGGATGCGGGACGGGAAGACCTCCGAGACCCGCCCCCGTCCCCAGTCCACGGAGACATCCGACAGGGCGGGATGGGAGACCCGCTCGTAGAAATCGTCCACGGCTTCCTGATCCGCCTTGGCGGTGGACTGCCCCACATAGGCCACGGCCCCCTGGCCCAGCTTGGCCATGCGCTCGAGCAGGTAGCGGTTGGGGGCGCTGCCCACGCCGAAGCTGAAGATGCGGGACTGGCCGAGCTTCTGCTTGACCGCCGTCAGGATCTCGGCCTCGTTGCCGATGAAGCCGTCCGTCAGGAAGGTCACGATGCGCACCTTGCCCTCCTCGTGGGGGAAGTCCAGGGCCGCCTTGAGCCCCTCGATCATCATGGTGCCCCCGGCCCCGTCCAGACGCCGGAGGTAGCGCAGCCCCTGCTTGATGTTTCGGCGGGTGGCGGGGACCGGGCGGGATCCGAGCGCGGAGGCGTTGTTGGAGAACTGGATGATCTGGAACGTGTCGCGATCGTCCAGTCGACCAAGGACCCGCTCCACCGTCTCCTTGGCCGCGTCGAGGGGCCAGCCGTTCATG
Source organism: Polyangia bacterium (assembly GCA_050304755.1). Classification (GTDB taxonomy): domain Bacteria; phylum Myxococcota_A; class Polyangia; order JAAYKL01; family JAAYKL01; genus CAYWLQ01. The sequence continues at coordinate 46,138 of JBNLED010000266.1, forward strand.
CTGCCCGAGCAGTCGAGAACGAACACATGCTCCGCCGGGGCTCTCTCCATCCGTCGGAGATCCTCCGGCGGCGTCAGGACCACCGTGAAGTACCCCCCCCGATCGTCCTCGTGGGTGATGAGAGCGCTCTTCAGGGCCTCTCCCGCGACCCGGTACCTCAACACGAAATCCCGATCGGGCTTCATCGTCCGGTCGAGCAGCGCGATTTGTCGCCGGCCCTCCCCCTCCTCGGTGACGCGGATCCGGTGGGTGGGGCTCTCCACGCTCTCGATGGAGACTCCGGCGTCCAGGGCGATGGTCATCAATACCTCGTGGCTGCTCTCCTGGTGGGGGGCGAGGTACTGGACCTCGGCGGGCTGGCCGGATTGACCGCCCGCGCCCATGGCCGCAGCGCCCACGCCGTCATTGGCGTCGGGGGGATTGAACCGAGGGCCCACCACGCTCGGGAAGGTGAACACATAGGCCCCGTCCCGGTAGGGAAGCGTGTTGAAGTAGGTCAGCTCGATATCAATCTCCTTTTGCGGCTCGATGTTGGCCACCTTCTGGGTGAAGACGTTGGGGCGCTCCTGGGTGAGAAGGCTGGCGGTGTACCCGGCGTCCCGCGCCTCCCGGTAGATCTGCTCCGCCTCCTGCCGCTCCCTGATGATCCCCCGGATGGTGCGGTTGCCCACCTTCATGAGGAACTCGCTCACCGCCGCGTCCTGGGGGAGCGGGAATACATAGACCACCTCGATCTTCTCCGCGTAGGGGTTGACGTACTGCTGCGCCACGGTGACGGCGGCGACGTACGCGTTGATCCGGGCGTCCACCGAGGTGTGGCGCAGCGGCAGCTCGACCTGCTCCTTCTCACCCGCGACCACCGCCCGCAGGGCCGGGGAACCGATGGGCTCGACCGGGCGGTCCGCTGCCTTGTCGAACCGCGCCACGATCCAGAGCTCGTCCGCCCCCATGGGGTCGATCCCCAGATCCGCCATCTCCCCCGGCGGACTCATGGCCAATGCCTCCTCGCCCATCGTCCCGAAAACCAAATCGGCGACGGGTTCCGCTTCGGCGACGTCCGCATCCGACTTGACGAAGGAGGCCCGTGGCGCCGCCTTGGAACCCTGCGATCCGCCGCAGCTCGACCACAGCAGCGCCCCTCCCAGCATCACGGCCACTCCGACAACGGTCCAAGACGGGGTTCTCATCGCTCTTCTCCTCCCTGCCCGCTCAGATAGGCGCGGGCGTTGATGGTCTCGCCATTGAGGCTCGCGGTCACCACGTTGGTGAGCGCGTATTCCACCGGGACGGTCCCGGTCTCTCGCAGGTGCACGACGGCCACCCGCTGTCGTCCCGTGGGCAGCGCGCGCTTCGTATCGAAGGCGCCGAGGATGACGCGGCCGCCGGCGAGGGCCGCGGGGTCGTAGTAGGGCGGCTCGCTGAAGCCGGGCTCTCCGCCCCCCTCCACGCCGACGATCTCGGCGCGACCGGCCACGACCTCGAGCTCCGCCTGGTACGCGGCGATCCGGTGCTCCCCGCCGTCGAGGGTGACGGCCAGGGTCACGAAGCGTGCCTCGGTTGACGATCCGGTGCTCAGGTATCTCACGCCGACGGGCGTGACGGGATCCGCCGCGTCCTCGCAACCGATGGCCGCCGCCGAGAGCATCAGAAACAGCGCTGTGATTCGGAGAGCCATCTACCGACCGTTCCCCCTGAGGGAGACCGCCAGGGTCGCGATGCGATCCACATCGTCCGCATCGTACCCGCCGGTGCCGCCCCCCTGCTCGAGCCGCCGGGAGAGCTGGAAGGCGTCGAGGATATCGACGCGGCCGTCCCGGTTGATATCGTCCGGTCCGGCGGCGACCGTGACCGATTCCCGCGGGCCAAGGGCCTTTGGAAACGCGATGACAAACATCGCCGCGGCGGCCGCGGCGGCGATACCGGCAAAGATCCACCGCCCCCGGCGCGCCGGTCCCGCAGCGCGCCGGATACGATCGGCCTCGGCGCTTATCATTCGCGATATCGACGCGTCCCGCTCCGAGGGGACCGGGACGGCCACGGATCGGTACGCGCTCGTCAAGTCGACGTGGCGGCGCAGCCGTTCCCCGCACTCGGCGCACCCCGCGAGGTGCGCCGCCTCCGCGTCGGTGGCCTCGCCGGTCCTCGCGAGCTCCAGGGCCAGTTCTGTCAGGTGTTCCGTCATCTCACCTCCGTAATCGCAAAAGGCGGTCAAAAGGTTCACCGCCCGGTCACTTTTTTTTCTCGGCCTCTTCCCGCAGTTTTTTCAAGGCGCTGTGAAGCCTCGATTTCACCGTCCCCACCGGAATGTCCAGGGCCTCCGCCATCTCCTCCAGGCGGAAGTCCAGGGCGAACCGGAGGTGGACCACCTCCCGCTGGGGCGGGCTGAGCCGGCGGACCGCCTTGGCGAACTCGTCCGGCAGGGTCGGTTCGACCGCGGCGATCCCGTCCAGGGCATCTCCGTGCAGGGGGACCACCTTCTTCCTCTTTCGCAGCCAGGAGATGGAGCGGTTCTTCACCAGCGGGTACAGGTACCCCCGCAGCGTGCACGTCAGCCGAAACCCCGGGAAGGCCTTGAAGAAGGAGAGGAAGACCTCCTGCATCACGTCCAGGGCGTCCTCCGGGTTGCCCACGTAACGGAGCGCGATATGGACCACCCAGTCCCGATGCCGGCGATACAGAAGCTCGAGCGCTCGCTCGGTCCCCTTGTTGGCCTCCCGCACGAGGCCTGCATCGTCCATCACGTCAAAGTGCACTGTCGTCTCCGAAATCGCATGCGTCCCGTTCTTGGAGTCTCCAAGATAGCCGCAGCGGAGATCAACGACAATGAATTAACGTCCGAGGAGATCGCGGCGTTTCAACTCGAGTGACAGGGGCGACTCGGTGAGACATCCAGGCGTCCCATTGCGGACCCCGGCGTTCAACGAAATCTGCTTGCGCGGGCGACGCCGCAGAAGGTACCCTGAGTCAACCGTGACATAACAGGAGGCAGGATATGGGCGCTGTGATCTTCTTTCTGATGTTCGTCTCGTTCATCGTGTTCCTGATTGTGTGGAGCGTCAAGCACGGCAGGAAAATCCGCAGGAGCTGGCGTCAGTTCGCCGACCGACACGGGCTTGAGTTCTCCGGAGAGGGGCTGAGTGAGCGGCCCGACATCGAGGGCCGTTACAAGGACGTCCCCCTACGGATCCTCATCGAGGTGCACGGTTCGGGCAAGAACCGCCGCACCTACACCCGCTACAGCGCCACCTTCACGTCCCTCCCCGCCGGCCTCAACATCACCCGCGAAGGGTTCGGCGACAAGATCTTCAAGTTCTTCGGCGGCCAGGACATCCAGGTGGGGATTCGGCATGTGGACGAGGCCCTGCGCATCAAGGGTTCGGACGAGGACGCGGTCCGGCGGTTTCTGCAGAACGAGGCGGTGTGCAGCGCCGTGATGAAGCTCGTCGTCGCTCAGGGGGGCGCCGTCACGGAGGGCACCGCCACCATCCTGGACAACGGCTATGCTAAGAACGAGGGGGTTCTGCAGAGCAGGACCGACCAGGTGGTGGACGCCGTGCGGGACATCGAGCAGGCCCTGGGCTACCGACGCCCGGCGGCGGCGATCTCCACCGGACGGACGGCCGTCCCCGGCGCGGTGTCCCACGAAGGGAATGGCGGCTCGGTCGGGACGAAGGGGGAGCCGAGTAACGTTGAGCCGTCGGTGGTCGGGGGAGTCGCGGCGGCCGCGCCCGGGCCTCCTCCGGAGCTCTCGAACACCCCCGGGAGCTCCCAGGCCGCCAGCCCCCTCCCGGCGGTGACGCCGGCGGATGAGGCGCTCTTCGCGGAGCTGTCCAAGCTTCGGGATCGATCCGCGGGCTTCCTGGAGCGCCCCGATATCATCAGGCGTATCCAGGGCCGTCGGCTGTCCGGCCGCATGACCGTCGAGCAGGTCACCTGGACCTCGGGGCTTCACCTCTCGGAGCGGGTGCAAGGCGGCCGAAGCGTCATCGGGACCCTGCCGGACGGCCTCAACGTGGGGGTGAGCTTCGCCAAGGCGCGGGACGCCGAGCTCGAGACCCTCACGCGGGGCGACGAGCTTCAGTTCAGCGGTATCGTGGCGCAGTGGGACGACATCTACGATCGGCTGTTGCTCGAGGCGGAATAACCCCTCCCGGCATCCCGGCAAATTGGTTAATGACAAGTTTTTACGAACCCGCTATCATCTGCGCCCGAAGCGGCATAAACCGATAAGCGGTAACATGCATCATAACGGCGAAGGTTGATATGAGTAGATTAAATGGATGTGTTCTCTTGGTGGTTTGCTTTTTCACCGTCTCGACCTTTGCTCCGTCAGCATGGGCGGGATGCACAAAGGACATCGAGTGCAAGGGCGACCGGATTTGCGAGGACGGTAGATGCCAGTTTCCCGAGGATGTGAAGGGGCCGGATTCACCGAAGCCCAAAGGGAAGAAAGCCCCGAAGCGCTCAAAGAAGAAGAAGCGCGCCGAGAGGAAACCGGAGCCCGCGCCGGAACCGGAGCCAGAGCCCGCGCCGGAACCGGAGCCGGAGCCCGCGCCGGAACCGGAACCCGAGCCGGAGCCCGCGCCGGAACCGGAGCCCGCGCCGGAGCCGGAGCCGGAGCCGGAACCGGAGCCCGAGGCCGAGGCCGAGACCGACGAGGCCTCCGAACTGGAAGAGGAATCGGATGACGCGGAGGAGGAGCCCGAAGCACCGAAGCGGCCGAGGCGGGAGCCCAAGGGAGAGGAGTTCCGCCTTGTCTACGGCACCCTGCAGTTCGCGCCCAGCCTGTTCGCGAAGGGAATGGAGCAGATCGAGGACACAAACACGGGCCACGAGTTCACGGATTCCTCCCTCACCGAGGAGGGGTTCCTCCCGGGGATGCGGGTGGCGGCGTATACGACGATCCTCCCCGTGGTCCAGCTGGGGCTCTACTTCGGCTTTCAAAAGGGAAAGAAGATTGAGTACGATAGAACCTACACGGACAGACAGGTCAAGCACACCCACCTGGGGGTGGGGCTGGCGGTCAAGGTGGGCGCGCTGTTCACCGAACGGATCTGGGCCGGGCTGGGGCTGGACGTGGGCTTCTCCCTCCAGAAGAACGAATGGGATCGTTTGACCCCGGAGAAGTACACCGGCCTGTACCTGGCGCCACGGGTCTGCATGGATATCTATATCCTTCGCACCCCGTTACTCAAGATGACCCTCCCCATCGCGGCCGGCGTTACGGTGGTGCCGGTATCGAAGCTGTCGGAGACGGCCGACGGATTGAATATCAGCGCCTGGGATATCGCCCCCAGCCTGTTTCTCGGCGTGGCGCTCGGGGTATAAGTGTCCCAAGGAAAGAGGGAGGTTTTGGTTATGACCATCATGAGACGAATCGTTCTGGCCGCGATTGTGGGGCTTGTGGCGTCAGCCTGTCTGGAGGAGGGGGATCGCTGCGCGAACGCCTGCCGGGCCCAAGTGGACTGCGATATCTCGAAAATTACCACGGCCACCAGCGCCGACCGGCGGGAGCTGATGCAGGACTGCAAGGACCGTTGTGTCTCCAAACAGTGGTCCGAGAGCATGACCACCTGCCTCAATACCTCCGAGGGGTATTGCATCTACGTCAACGAGTGTCAGAAGAAGTACGGCGAAAACAGCACCGATTCCGATACCGATTCCCAATAGCACCTCACCGCTCGACCGTCCTTGGAGCGGCATCGGCGGAGGCCGGCTCCGCCGTGACCACGAACCCGGCGACCTTCGTATCGACCGTGTCCCTCGTGAAGTCTGGGCCCCACCCGAACCAGACCCGGGCCACCGCGAAGACCAGCAGCGTCAGGCCGAACAGCACCCCGGGAGGTCCCGTGAGAACCTTCTGTTGTCGCTCTTTTTCCAAATGATTCATGATCCCCTCACAGTACGGGTTGCTTTCCAACCACTAAATAGCATATCCTGTGCCAATCCGTAACCACTTGTAATAACGTAATTTTGACAGAAGACGGATAGGTGTGAGCTACAAATAACAGACATGGCTATGTTATTAAAAGCATAAAAGAGCCTATACTCTGATGCCGAATCACTATCACCTGCTGGTCCGGTCTCCCCTCGGCAATGTGTCTTCCGCGATGAAACACCTGGGTGCCACGTACACCCAGGGCTTCAACCGCCGACACCGGCGGGACGGCTCGCTTTTTCGCGGGCGGCAAACCATGGGAATCCATCTGCTCACCGGGGATACCGGTCCGTCCGCCGAGTAGATCTGCGCATTCGCCCGGGTTATCGGTTCATCCGCCGGGGCTGCTGATCCGATGGAGCAAAGCCAACCGGCACTTAACGATCCCGGAACAACACGTCGTGCTCACGCGCCGTATACGGGGACATTTCAATTATTTCGGAGTCAACGGCAACCATAGTCGATGCTGCGAGAAAAAGTGAAGCGCTCCTGGTATAGATGGCTGAGGCGCCGGAGCCAGCAGAGGAGCCGGATCTGTTTCCCTAAAAGGTAAAAGGATAACGAGACCTCGATGTGCTCTTTGGGGTATCACGGACAACCGTCGGGCCAGTCTGGAAGCTCCTGTCCGATATAGAAGTTGACGCTGTCGAAGGGCGGTGAATCCATGTCTGCGAGGTAGGTCTCCGTGCCCGCCGAGTGCCTGAGATAGCGATTGTAAAGCGCCGCTGTATAGTGTCTGACTGCCTGCTGGACTGGCTCGAAGGGCGGGCTGTCAGAGGGATTGCAGCCATCCTTGACAATTCCCGCGTCGACGTCTTCGGGGGGACGATTGACCTCGACACGACACGCCTCGGAGAAGCTGAAGTGCCCTCCTCCTTCCAGCTCGAATAGGTATTTGTCGTCGCTCCCCAGACCGAGGTAGGCGCAATACTGATCGCCGTACGAGAGGGTCTGGTCGGTGACGGACCCGAGGAACATTACGGGTTCTTTGAAGCTCTCCAGATCGACCTCCAGCAGCGACAGGAGACGGGGATCCGCTAGAGGGGCCAGCGCAACGGGAAAGGAGATCTCATCATGGTTTTGGGCCGCCATCAGCGCGCTCAACCCTCCAAGCGAGTGTCCACCGACGCCCGCGGGTTCAGTCGTGTCAACCTGTTGAAACAACACATGACCCGGGGTCTCACTCAAAGCCAACAACTGGTCTCGAACAAAACGCAGGTCCTCCGCGCGATCGAAGATGGATGAGGCGGCCTCCAGCATATCCGCGCCGTCCCGGATCATGTCCCAAAGCGTGTTCCCGGAGTGATCCGGGGCGGCGACGATGTATCCGTGGGAGGCAAGGTGAACCGTAAGATAAATGTAGTGAAATCGGGTGCTGTAGGCGCCGTGGGAGAAAAGCACGACAGGATAAGGGCCGAAGCGGTCATCGATGGGCGCATCGCGAACCGCATCGGACTGAAGCGGTGCTATCTCCGCAGTCTTGAACCCGTCCAGTCCGTCTCCCAGGTCTATATTGGGATCATCCCCTTCCTCTTTGAAATCATACGACCATGTCTCTGCTCCCCGAGCCGACGTCATCGCCGGGTACCAGATCTCCGTTCTGAGGAACCGGGCACCGTCCACCGCCGAGCCTTTGCGGTTCTCGTCGAGCAGGTCCACGGTCATGACCCCCACGGGGAACGGGCCCGAAAGACCGGGATCGGGCGCGGCGCTCTCACCGGCGGGCTTAAAAGGAATCGCGCCCGCGTCATCTTCGGTTTCCACGGGTGTGTGGGATACTGCCGCTTCGCCGCAGGCAGCTGCAGACATACCGAGAACCGGGACGTACAACAGGAAACATTTCATTCTCATGGAATCAAACTTTATATATGGAAATACTACCTTTCAATACAAATTTCCGAGGTCCACTGTCAACGCGACGCTTCCCGTCGGTTTGAGGCGAAGCTTCGCTGGACAAATCAATTCAATCTTACGATACTCTCTCAATGTCTTGGAAACATTACGCTATTGTTTTCAGCAGCATCATCAGCACGGCCTTCCAATGGAGCACCCGCCTATTCTGCTGCTGTGCATTGATATGGTCTTTGGCGTTGATGGGCTGCGAAGCTCCCGTTGCAGAAACAAACGGTAGCGGCCAGTTTACCATAGACGCCCAATTGGCCAGCGACATCCGAAGCGATGCCCCAGCTACCATAGGCATCGTGAGCTGGTCCTTTGATTTGGCGCCGCTGACGCGTGCGCAGATCGCGTATGGCCCGAGCCGGGAGTACGGCATGGTCGCGCCGATCGATCTTCAAGATACGCCTTTTCGAACCGTGTTGCTGGGGATGAAGCCGCGAAGTGACTACCACTACAGGATCACCGTTGAGCATGCAGATGGAACAGTCTACAACAGCCGCGATCAGATCCTGACCACAGGCCCCGTCGTCAACCTGGCCACGGTAGAGGCGTTTAGCGTCTTCGACGAGACGACCCGCGAACCGGGCTTCATCGTCTCAACTCTCCCCTCTTCGTCTGATGTCGAAGGCCGGCTGGCCTTTGTCGTCGACGCGGACGGCGAGATCGTATGGTGGTATCGATCGAATCGAGAGGATAAGATAACGTGGGCGCGCATCTCCTGTGACGGCAAGAACGTGTGGATGATCTACGCCAATAACTCCGGCGAGGACGGCGCGCTCGAACGCGTAACCATAGATACCCTGCAATCAGAGACATACGTCCTCCCCGGCGCCTCCCACGACCTCACCCCCGTCGTAGACAATATCGTTGCGTTCATCAACTACACAGAAGAGTGCAGCCAAATCGTGGAAATCGATCCTTCGGGTGACACCCGACTCGTGTTCGACACCGCGGAGGTCTTTTCCGGCGCGGCCTGCCACGCAAATGCCCTGCGATACTCGGCCACCGAGGATGTCTACACCCTGTCCGACCTCAGCCACCACGATATCATACAGGTCTCTCGAGACGGGGAGCTCAACTGGCGGCTCGAGGAGATACCTCAGGCGACGTGGAGTGGTAATCAGCATGGGCATCACCTACTCGATGACAGCCTCGTTATTTTCGACAACGGCGACCCCGGGGACAACGCCGTCGTCAGAGAGATTTCTCTCAAAGACGGCGCGACGCTGTTCAGGTACACCGGCGGAATCATGTCCCACCTGCTCGGGGATGTTCAACGTCTCCCAGGCGGTAATACGCTCGTGGCCTATTCACTGGCCGGACACGTCCGGGAGATCGATCCGGAGGGTGCTGTCGTGATGAGTTTCACCATGTCCACGGAGGTCGGATACGCCTCGTGGAGGGATTCCCTCTACGGTCCGCCTTCGGACATCGTGTTGTAATGGCAAACTGAGCAAAGAAACGGTGAGAAAGCTGATGCAAAGGAAACACGTAAGTCCAATCATCATCTGGGTGATTCTCGGAAGCGCCCTGCTCGTGACGGCGGGATGCGGTGACGAATGCGAAACATGCGGTGCGGAGAAACATGAGGACAACAGGCAAAGAACAGACGGAGAGACAGACTCCGAGACGGCATCCGAAGGCGAGGCGGACAACGGACTCACCGTCTCGGCCACCGTCGTGGTTCCAAACGATTTCACAGGAACGCCGCTTCAAATATCCGCGTTTTTCTACGAGAACCTAGAGGCCGCCATGACCGGCGCAATGCCTGATGTCATGGGGACGGCAACATGAAAAAGCAGCGTCCTTGCTGGTAGGATGGTGTTGCGATGCATCAACCCACCAAAGGAGGCGCTGCAAATGAAGTTTATCGGATTAGACGCTCATAGCAAGACGTGTTTCTTCGTCGTCCTTGGAAAGACGGGAAGAACACTCAAAAAACTGCGAGTAACGACAAACGAGAGCAATCTCTTGGCGTTCGTTCGCGAGGTGAAGGGTCCCAAGAAATTGGTCTTTGAGGAAGGTGTGATGTCCCAGTGGCTGTTCCTACTCCTCAAGGACGAGGTGGACGAGCTGGTAGTGTGCCAGCCCACCGAGCACGATGGGCCCAAGACCGACGAACAGGATGCCTGGAATCTTGCTGATCTGCTTCGAGTCGGACGATTGAAGTCGGTTTTTCACGCAGACAACGAGCTGATGAATCTGCGGACGCTCGTGTCCGGTCATGATGATCTGATTGGGGAGATCACCCGGGAGAAGAACCGACTCAAGGCGTTGTTCCGCCAGGTGGCGGTCCCGACAGGGACAAAGTTCTACCAGTCGCCGGAGATGGTGTGGCAGCTGCCGACGGATACTCAGCAGTACGTGGCGTGTACGTTGTTCGAGCAGTTGGACCTCTTGGAGGAACAGAGGCTCGGGTATCATGAGCGCTTCGAATCGAATGCGAAGCGGTTCAAGGATATAAAGCGGCTCATGAGCATTCCCGGTATCGGAGTGGTCCGGGCAAACCAGATCGTGGCGATCATGGTGACGCCGCATCGGTTTTCCAACAAGTATCATCTCTTCTCGTACGCCAAGTTGATACGGCATGGTCGGGAGAGCGATGGCAAACAGTACGGCAAGAAGCCGGCCAAAGGCCGGCCGATGCTGAAGGCGGTGTTCAAATCAGCGGTAGATGCCGCCATGAAATCGAATACATCGTTCAGGCGCAAGTACGAGGATAAACTGAAAAACGGAGCCGACAAACGGACCGCGCGACACGAGGTGTCCAAGGCGATAGCGGCCACGGTGCTGGCGGTCTGGAAAAGCGGTAAGAAGTATAACGACAAACACAGGGAGGTGACGCGCAGGCGAAATCAGAAATGCCATAGCGACACTTGAGAATCTTCGGGTCTGAGACTGACTGGAGCCGCATTATCAGTCATGGATAACGTATCCCTTGGGCTCGGAGAGGAGGAGAGATTTTTAGGTCCATGATACCGATTGGCATCGGGAAATCTCTGGGGACGGCTAATCCTCCTCCACTTAAATCTCCTGTTGCAATGCTCAGCCGTCGAAGCGGCAAGAAGGCGGTAAGAGCACTTATAGACGGATGAAAGTGTCTCGCCGTGCAACTGATGAGCCGAAAAGGCGTTATTCGATAGATGATTGAGACTGTGACTCCAAGAGACGCCGAGCAGCCGAGTGACATTACGTCTTCGGCTGGGGGACCTCCGGCGGGGAGGACATTTTCATGGGTGTCTAATCTCCCCGCCTCCGGTTCGTGCGGCTGCTCTAGGGGCGGCGTTGACCGCAGGCCATCACCGCAAGCCCGACAGTTTCTCTCGAGAAGAAAGTGTTCCGCGATCGATGTGTTGGGAGTTGAATCGAGGCGATCCGCGATCGAGACAACGGACGCGTCGCCAAAGAACTTAGATGCTGGCGACAACAGGATGCATTTTTCTATTGACAAGCTTTTTCATAGACGACTTTTACAGAAGATATCAGCATCACCCCCGAGACCCCGTACTCGCTGGTCACGAGCCAGGCCAACAAGACCGGCCGCTTCTACCTGGTCGTCATGGTATACATGCAGGATCTCACGCCGCCGATGCCAATGCCCGGAACAGACTACTTCGGGATGAGCACGGAGCCCCTGGAGCTCGGCGCCTCCGATCTGGATGCGGGTACCATAACGACTGTACGAATACCTGACAACACTGGGCTGGATACGGAATCAGATTCGGACCACAGGGACACGGCGGAAGACATCGTCATCGGAACCGTGGCGGTGCCGGAGTCGTTCAACGGTACGCCGGTCCTGTTCAGCGTGTTGTACTTTGCCTCGTCCGAGATGACGGGGATACCCGACGGTTTCGCGGAGACCTCCTTTGATCAGGAGGAGATCGCCTCAGGCGACACTTTTCCGTTTTCCGCCACCCAGGCCGGCCTGACAGGGGACTATTATGTTGCCGTTACCCTCTATTGCGAAGGTGGCGGAAACGGACGGTTTCCGAAGCCGGGCGTCGACTGGATCGGCGCCGCGAGTGACGGGATCTCCCTCGGCCCGGGCACGGGAACCATTGATGTCGGTGAGATTGATCTGATCCCCGCTGAAGAATAGACTCAGGTATACTCGCCCGAATAATCCCTGAACAAACGGCTATCCTAAGGTACGTATCTCAAACGTCCTGTAAATCTCGTAGGACCACTAAACCGTCTCCGGTCTATCTGTTGCCATTCTATCCGGTCTGTACTCCATGCCGAATTCTGAAGGGTCGGCCTATTGGTAAAAGTTGTAAACGTGGTTTGCCGAAGGGGTGACCCTTCAAAAATAGTTGTGAACGGTTTCCGACAAGGTCAAGGACAGGAGATGGAGCCGCAGCTGCCGGTAGAGGGGTTGCACAAACCGGTGCTGCAGTCGCTGTCCTGCTCGCAATCGGCAAAGCAGTAGCCGCCGCCTCCAACGTACGGAAAACAGCGAAACCCGCTCGGGCAGCCGCCAGTTGATACCTTGTCGGGTTCTGTTTGGCACTCGTGCGCGCACACACCGCAGTTTCCGTCCCAGGAGAAGCAGATGACGCCCGAAGGGCAGTCGAAGCTCGCCACCTCGCACAGCCCGCCGACCGCGCCGTCCGCCTGCGCTCCCAAAATTGCGCCGTTGCATCCGCGCGTGGTGATGGCCAAAGACACGTCCGCCGAACAGGGATCGCCCACTGCCTGGGAGCTGGTGTCCTGGCTCCCGTCGGTGCCGGTCCCCGCGTCGCCGTTGGTGTCGGTGCTGTCGTTCTCGCCCTCATCGCCCCCGTCCGATTCCTGATTCGTGCCTCTACAGGAGACACCGATCAGCAATCCACAACATAGGGCAATGGATGAAAGCCTTTTCATCGTTAAGGTCCTTTCTTTGATCCCGGTATACCAGATTATCCGCACCGCTTGAAACTGCTCGTTCGCACAACCTTGAAACCCCAATGCCCCCGGGTGCGTCCTTTGTGCCGCCCAAGCTGTTCACCGACTCTCCTCGAGCACCATTGCCAAGCCGGATGGATTTCGACTGAACATCGCCGTCCCAAGTGCTCGAGGAGGCCCAATTCCGCGCGAATCGGCGCGTAAAAACCTGGCCAAATGTTCCAAACCGGGTCTGAAACAATTGACTGACGGGTGCAAGATGTGCTTTGTTTACTTACACATCTGCCAACGAAAGATAGGTTGGGAAAAGGTATAGTGTATAGAATGAAATTTTTTCTAACTGCGCTTTGCGTATTTTTGTCTATAGGGTCATGTACCAATTCTGCGGGACAAGGTGAGGGGGACGCGTCCCCCGACACATCATCTCCGGGGGAGTCGGACAGCGATACAGATGCCGACTCGGATAGCGATTCTGACACGGACAGTGACTCAGACTCGGACACCGACTCGGACAGCGACACCGACAGCGATTCGGACACCGACAGCGACACCGACTCGGACACCGATGCCGATTCAGACACGGACAGTGACTCAGACTCGGACAGCGACACCAACAGCGACACCGACTCGGACTCAAATACCGATGCGGACTCGGACACCGAGGCGGATTCGGACTCCGAGGCGGATTCGGACTCCGATACCGATACGGGCTCGGACTTCGATACCGACACTGGATGGGAAGGGCCGTGGCCCCCCGCCGAAACCTTCTCCAACCCAATCCTCTGGCAAGACATCCCTGATCCCGAAGTGATTCGCGTGGGCGACGTGTTCTACTACACGGGCTCGAACATGCACATTTCGCCCGGGGCACCGATCTTGCGCTCGTACGATCTGGTCAACTGGGAGTTCGCGGGTCATGCGATCCCCAGGTTCGACTTTGGCGACAGCTATGATCTCGTGGGCGGTCAACGCGCCTACATCGATGGCGACTGGGCTTCGACACTGCAGTTTCGCGAGAGTGATCAGAAGTTCTACTTCTTGGGCTGCATCGGTACCACGTATGTGTGGACGGCTGACCAAGTCGAAGGGCCTTGGGAGCGGCACGGTCCAATCAATCATTGCTACTACGACGCGGGTATGTTGATAGACGACGACGACACGATCTACGTCGCCTACGGACACGGCGACATCGGCGTGGCCGAATTGACCCCCGACGGCTTCGACGAAGTGCGGTCGAACAATAGGGTATTCAATGCAGGCTTCACCCTCGAGGGTTCCCGCATGTACAAGAGGAACGGGTACTACTACATCTGGGCGACGCGCCCCGCCGATGGCCAGTTCGTGCTTCGTGCCACGGATCCCTTCGGACCGTACGAGATGGAAACGGTCGTGGATAGAATGGCATCACCGGTCCAGGGGGCTGGCACACCCCACCAAGGTGGTCTCGTCGAGACGCAGAACGGCGACTGGTACTACATGGGGTTCGTCGATGCCTACCCCGGCGCCCGCATGCCCGTCCTCGCGCCCATAACCTGGCAGAACGACTGGCCCGTGGTCACCACCGTCAACAATGGCTGGGGAGCTGAGTATCCCTTCCCCGACGTTCCGCGTCCCCCGCGCTTGATGGCCCCGCATACCGGAACGGACGAGTTTACCGAGGAGGCCCTGAATCCTGCCTGGGAGTGGAACCACAACCCCGACGATACCAAATGGTCCTCTGGCGACGGACTCACCCTGGAGACCTCGTCGGTCACCGACGACTACTATCAGGCGCGCAACACCTTGACCCGTCGCATCATCGGTCCCGGCTCCACGGCCACCATCGAGCTTGACTACTCGGGCATGCAGGATGGTGACGTGAGTGGTCTCGGAATCACGCGAAACACTTCGGCCTTCGTCGGCATCAAGAAAACGGGGGACTCAACGCGTCTGGTGATGGTCAACAACATCACCCTGAACAGCGACTGGACCACGAACAGTAAAGGCACGGAGGTCGCTTCGCAGGACATCTCAGGGGGCACGGTCTGGCTTCAAGTCTCGGCGGATATTCGCCCTGGGTCCTCGAGTCGCCAGGCGACGTTTGCGTACAGCACGGACGGCACCAACTTCCAATCGATCGGTGATCCCCACACCCTGGACAACGACTGGCCGTTCTTCGTCGCCTATCGTTTCATGATATTGAACTATGCGACGACGGCCCTCGGCGGGTCGATCAAGGTGAGCTCATTCAACCTCGAGATGAATGACTGAGTGATGCCCGGGACCACTGCGCGGAACAACACGTCATCGGCATCGACCAGGGAGAGGTAAAGTGCTGCGTGGGCGCCGCCATCACCGCGGCCATGGAGATCCTCGACAACCGAAATGAACGCGCCGAGCGCCTCTCCCCGCTCTACAGTTATTTCACGTCGTAACCTGCGTCTACGATTTTGAATGAGGGATCCGACGGACCGCCTGGAACACATCGCTCGAGCGTTCGCAGATGACATCCTGAAGACAGAGAGCATTCCGCGATAAATGGGAGGAAAAATCGTGCACACACAGCTCCATGAACGGATGGTTGCTGTCCTAATGACCTCGGTCATCCTCATCGCCATTATGGTATTGACGATCGCCTGTTCAAGTCAAAAACGCTGAAACGCGCCAAGGTGCATCAGCAGTGGCTGAACGGAGCGTTTTACGGATTAAGTCGAACGACCTGTTCGGTAGCTGATGTCGAGGAGCGTTACCGTCGCGTCGATGCGGCGGTCGCGTCGGCGGCGCGGTTCGGACAGTACTTTTCTATAAGCTCCGAATTGTCCGGCGGCAGATTGACGGTTCGCCAATAGACGATATCGTCGCAGTATGGCTGCACCTGTCCGCAATGGCAACAGACGCCCATGGCTTCGGCGCCCGGCGTGTCCGGCCCGTTCGCCAGCCTGACGACCGTCCGCCGCCCGCATTCCATGCACCGCTGGTAGCGCCCGTCCGCGTAGTCACGGTTGAGCGGGCACTCCCCTCGGTCGGACGCCGCACACGACTTTTTCTTGTCCGCGTCGCTCTTCTCGAATCGCGCGTCCGCCGCCTTGTTTTGTCGGAGGAGGGCGACGATCTCGGTATGGCCGCCGGCGACTGCGGAGTGAAGCGGCGTGCGACCAGAGTCATCGGGCTTGTTCGGATCAGCCCCCCTCTCGAGGAGGAACCGGACCATCTCGCGGTTGCCGTGGATCACCGCGAGGTGGAGCGGGGTGAGCGTCGATTTCCTGAAACCGATGAGCCGGACATCCACTTCGCTTAGCGCGTTGACATCGAGCCCGTGGTCGAGGAGCGCCGCCGCGATCCGGACCTGCCGCTCTCGATCCATCCGCTCGTTGAACCGATTCGACCAGTCCGAAGTCGGTTGGATAATGTAGTGGAGCGGGGTCATCCCGTCGATCGGCGGATCCCCTGGCGCCACACCATCGCTCAGCCACTGATCGAGGCGGGACGGTTCGTCCCTCAGGATGAAGTCCTTCAGTTTGTAGCCGTAGCGTTGCCGACACAGGAGACGCTCGGCCTCCTGGTCCGAAGCGCAAGCCTCGCAGAAGGTGGGCGGATCCGCGCCCTTTGACAGGAAGCGTTCGACCGCCTCGTGTCGTCCGATATCGGCCAGGCAGCGGGCGTCGAGCCCCAGATCGTTTTTACTGAGGCGATCCGCGCCGGCCCCGACGAGCGCGCGGACGGCCGGCAGGCATCCGTGCTCCGCAGCGGCGCGCAGCGCCTTGTTCTTGTCGTCAAGGGGAGGCGCCTCGCCAATGATCATCTTGACGAGCGGGACCTCGCAGCGTCGGCTCATGAGGACGAGGGGCGCGGGGGTCTCGCTGAGAACCGTGCGATCCCCGGCGGCGATGAGCCGAACAATCCCGTCGTCGACCGCCGCGGCGAGCGGGCGCAGCGTGGATATGTCCAACCATTCGGACATCACCTGTAAGAGGATGACCGCGTGGGTCAGCACGGTGAGGGGGGTCTGTCCGGCGGCGCTCTTTGTTAGCGCGTCTCCCTTCCGGCGGTCGATGATGTGGAATAGCAGCTCGAAATGCTCGTCGATGGCGGCCCTGCTCTTCGAAACCTCTTCCGGCGACGAAAAGGTGTTTATCGCGTCGATGTGCTTGAGGAGATGGTAGGCCGCCGTGAGCGCCGCGGTCTCGTTCTGGTCGGTTTCGGCGGCCTCGTCCGCGCCGCGTTCCACCAAGAGATCGTACATCCGACGCGTGCCGACGAGATGCAGCGGGCAGCGTCCCTGCTTGTCGCAGCGCTTGACGAGATCCGGCCGCTTCGCGATCAGCCGCTTCGCCTCGGCCTCATCGCCGCGTTCGAGGAGGAGGGTCAACGCCGTCGCGCCGTTTTCATCCAGCTCGTCGAGACGGGCGCCGCCCTTGATCAACGTCCACATCAGCTCCTCGAGATCCTTCTCGATGGCGAAAAAGAGAAAGGGGTGCGTCCTTCGCGGCCACGTGTTCTGTAGAAGGACGGGGCGATCGGGATCGGCGCCCTTCTTCAACAGGAGCGCGATGAGATCCCGATCCCGCTTCTTGATGGCGTACTCCCAGGCGTCGGTCTTTTTCCACATGTCCTTGTTTCGGGCATAGATGTCGGCGCCCAGGTCGATGAGGGCGGCGGCGGCCTTTGTTTGCTTGTCGAAAACCGCGATCAGGAGCGGTGTGTTGTCGTCTTTGTCCCTGGCGTCGACCTCGCCGCCCGCCGCTCGGATCATCCGGATGACGTCGGGATCCCCCCCGGCCGCGGCCTCGTGGAGCGGGGTCCTGCCCTTGTTGTCCGCGAAGCGGGGATTGGCGCCGAGCGAGAGGAGCTTCGATACCCACGCCGCGTCGCCGCAGCGGGCCGCCTCCATAAGGGCGCTCCGCTTGAGACCAGTGAACTGGATTCGACGGGTTACGGCGGGGCCGGTGCAGGGGATCGCGTCCTCGTCACGCCACGGCTCGACCGCGCCCTCTTCGATGACGGCGCCTTGGTCGATGAGGTATCGCGCTGTCTCACCGTGGCAGTTTCGGAGCGCGTAGTCGAGGGGGGTGTGCCCGTCCCCATCCCTCGAGTGCACGCACAGCCCCTTCTCGAGCAGCGTCTTGATCAGCGGGAGCCGTCCCTGCATGGCAGCCGCGTGCAGCAGGGTCCGGCCGTCCATTCTGATGTTGATATCGAGGCGCTTCTCGAGGAGCGTCTCCGCGGTCTTGACGTAGCCGTGCTCCATCAGGAAGAGAGGGGTCGTGTCGAACTTCGATGACGGCGATCGCGCCTTGGCCCCCAGGGCGACCAACCGCTCGATGAGGGGCTCGTTCTTCAAGCGGATCGCCAGATCGAGGATCTGAGACGCGGTCTGCTCACCCTTTAGCGCGCCGGCGCCGATCAAGATCTCGACCGCGGGGAGGTTCTGGGCCAGGACCGCAAGAAAGAGCGGGGATCTTCGGCCGGGCACGACGACCGGCACGCCGGTGTCGAGGATCGCCTTGAGGATCGCGATGTCCTTCTGCCACGCCGCTGCATCGAGGCTGTTGTAGTGCAGCCGCTTGAGCGGGGCGTGTCCGGTCGCCTTGCCCATCCGCCGGGGCGAGAAGCCGACGCGCACGGGCGGGGCAGGGTCAGCGCCCTTCGAGAGCAGATATTCGACCAGATCCTTTCGGCCGCGGGCGACCGCGATGGCGAGGGGGGTGAGCGCCGTGATCCCCCGCGCGTCGATATCGGCGCCACCCTCGACGAGCCGCTTCGCCATCTCGAGGTCGTCGTTCATGCAGGCGAGGTGCAGCGGGGAGATGGCGTATCCGGAGACGACGGCGTTGACATCCGCGCCGTGTTCCATCAGCAGCGCGGCGGCGTCGGTCCGCCCGCCCTGGACGGCCGCGAAGAGCGGAGTGATGCCGTACCGGGGGAAGTGGTCGGCCTTGCTATCGGGCACCGGGAGGATCACCGGCATCCGATCGACGAGGTGCTCGAACGCCATCTTGTTGTTCACGGAACGAAGCGCGGCGGGGGATCGAATCGGACGATCGTCTTTGCTTTCGGGATCCAAGAGCGCCGCCACCGTCTCCGCCCAGATCCGACCGCGCCAGGGCGGAAGAAGCGCGACGGTCTCGTTCAACTTGGCGAAGATCGCCTCAGAGATGGAGGGGCCGCCCGACGGGATATAGATGCGGGCGTTCGGGTCTAACCCCCGCGCCAGCAACGCCCGCAACATCCCGATCCGATCGAGGGACGCGGCGGTGTGGAGCGGCGATCGCGCGCCGCGTTCGGTCGTGTCCGCCTCCTGGTCCCGGCGGCAGAGCGCGGTCCTGAAGGCGCGCATATCGTTGTGTTCGATCGCCTGGTAGATGTCCGCCTCGACATCCAAGAGGTCTTTGCAGAAATCGTCGCTGGCCGACGGGGCGCCCGACGATTTCGGACCGCCGCAGGAGAGGAGGAGAAAGGCGAGGGCGCAGGCGGCGAGCGCCCGCAGGATCTTAGTACAGCTTCCCATAAATTCGGTCCCCTTTCGCTTGTCCCGAACGCTAAACGGCTGCGTTGCGCCTCCTAGAGTTTGACGCTGCCATCCCTTCGTCGTCGCGCCTTGCCATCGCCGCCCGGTCCAACGCGATGTGGTCCCTTTCTTCCGGAGCGATGTACTGAGATCGCCTTTGAGACCGCCGGACCCTGATTCTCGATATCCGCTGCATATCGCGGACGATATCAAAAGCCGCATCGAGGCGCACGCGATATCCTCGCGATCCGATCCAACGCACCTCCCGTTTCACGTGAACGACCACCGCCCTGAACGCTCGTTTCCGAAGGACTTCGAGAGGTTGTACCATGAAAGCGGGCCTTGTGACGGGGGGTATGCAAGACGGATGTGAATCGTAACTCCTTACTTAAGGTAAGGGTCTCATCAAAGAACCTGAAAGTCTCTACAACGCCGCGGCTTTCCCGATACCGTCGGTGGCGCCTGTTATCACAATGATTTTTTGTTCATTGGGTGTCATGTGAGCCTCCTTACTGGCCTCAAACGCATTTATCCCTCATTCTTTCGACGTCTTCCTCTAAAACCGCGTACGCTCTATCCACCTCAGCGTCGGTGATGCAGACGCCCTTTTCCTTGGTGAAGTCATTTTTAGTGAGCTCCAAATAGACATGCGGTTCGAGGTCAACCTGATCAAATATCTTTTTTGCGCATTGCTGGTCGCATCCATCGAGGACAATGATCTGATCAACGTCCCTGGCTGCATCGATAAATTCGCTCAACTGAGCCCCGACCCCAGCGAGACATGACATCTTGGCCATACCCTCCCGTGCGGCCTTGAGAGCCGCGGCATGAGTGAGCTGACCCACGTTCGATGCTCCTGAGCAAGCGTATATCAGCCTCTCGGGACCACCGCCGCCGCAACATGGTTTTTCATCGCACATACGTTACTCTCCCTTCGACCTCGCACCACCTCCGGTGGCGGTATTCTTGCTTTCCAAAAGGCACAAAAAAACCATCATCACAGGTCCGCACCCGGCGCGTTATCAGTCTTTTTTCTCCATGCGCACTTTAGCGAGCTCCTGCTTGAGACTCTGAATTTCTCCTTCGAGCTTCTCGATGTGTGCTCCCGCGTCGCTTTTTCGCCGAGGGGAAAAGCACCAAGCCCGCCGGCCTCTCCGGGCATACACCACTGAGAACAGCAGCATCATTCCGAAACACACCATCGGGAAAACACACCATAGAGAGTCGTGGCAATGCATCTCACACCTCCTCAGCAGCACGCGGAATCGCCAAATGGGTTATGCTTCTCACCGCGTTGCTTTCCGTTGCCTCGGTAGGTATTGATACCCAATAGCGCGTAAGGCGGGCAGTACCCGAGCGCGCCGGCGAAAAGCGGAATGACGCCGAAGAGCCCGAACAATGCCCAACCGACTCCAGGGCCGACCAAGGCCAGCGGTGCGAAGAGCAGCATTGCGGCGCCGACGGCGACACGGACGACTCTGTCAACAGTCCCAATGTTCTTAAAATTCTTCATGACCAACCTCCCGTTTTCAGTTTTTGTTCCCATGGTTTTCGCAGTTATTTGCGTATCCAATTATGAGGACGAAGCGCGTACCGGGAAGGTTACAGCTTTTTATTTTTTTGAAAAATAGAAACGAAGGACCGCGACGAATCAAGAACAACCCTTTATCGACGTCTTGGGATCACATCTCAGGTTGCCGTCGTCGCTGGTGTAGAAGTCACATTTGCGGTTCAAGGCTTCCTTGAGGCGGAGCTTGGCCCGGTGAATCCGGACCTTGGCTGAGGCGATCGAGATATCCAATATTTGTGCGGTTTCAGCCACCGATTTGCCTTGAAGGTTGAACAGGATCAGCGCTGCCCGATAGTCCGGCGGCAGTCCATCGATAACGCCGCGAACGCAGCTGTTCATCTCGTCCAAGACAAATCGATCCGCTTCGTCCACCTCGGATACGACCTCGTTCTCCTCAAATTCGAAAAAATCGACCCGTCGGGTCTTGCGAAGAAAATCGATAGCCGCGTTGGTGGCAATACGAAACGCCCAATTCTTCAGGCTGGAACGCCCGTTGAAGTCGGGAAGCGCCCGGGCAATGCGCATGAGCGTTTCCTGCAGGAGATCATCCGCGTCGGCTGCACGACCGGTCATTCGCGTGAGATAGGCCGTAAGCTGAGGGCTGAGCTTCGCTGCCAGCTCTTCGAACGAAGGTTTGAAATGGTTCGTCATAGCCCTTCCATTCTACTATTGGAGATTAACACCCGCAATCCGGAGCGTCGCACTTCTTCCTCTCCGTCGTGCCGTCTCGCATTTCCTCGATCTGCGAATAGGCCGTCTCCAGCACCTGTGCGGCCGGCATCGACCTCACCTTGTCTGCGACTTCGATGGCCTCCCTGATATCCCTATCCGAAACGCCGAGCCTTTTAATAACGGCCACATGATAGACGATGCAGGGCGTGCAATTACTTCCGAGAGCGGCACCGAGGGCTACGAACTCTCTCTCTTTTTCACTCAAGTGTCCCATGGTTTACTCCTCGAATCCTTCTCCTCTGTGTAGATACACGGAGGAGAATCCAATGCTCCTTTCTTCGCCATCAGGCGGCCAGCCTGAGTTGGTACAGCTCCCAGGCGCCGTCACTGAAAACGACGTCCACAAAAGCCTCCTCCAAAATGCTATCGGCATTGATCGCCTCGGGAATGAGGCGTCTCAAATCCCATACGGGAATTCTGGGTGCATCTCGCGCCTGGTCCTTGGACCGGGCGTATCTGAATGCGTGGAACATAACCAGCTGTTGGTATGGTATGCGCGATCGCCATTGTTTGTTCTCAAGCGCCTTGAGAGGGCATCCCGGGTCAGTGATGCGGCCGGCCCGTCCGATGATAAAATAGCTGTCTGAATCTACATCAGTGGGATTGAGTCGGCGGATGAACGTACTGTAGTCTTCGACGCCATGAGGGCCTGGACCATGGCTGTCCGATGTGGCCAGCGCGGTCATGATGTTTGTCATCACATACTCGTCCAGATCGCCTGTGTCGTCGAAGTACTCGATGATATTGAATACAAACTCCCTGAGAAGAGGCTTGAGTTTTTCGCACATCTTCGCATCTGTCACCAGACGATTGGCTCTGCGGAACAGCACTCCCAGCAGACGATCGATCGTCCTCGCTTCGAGCACCGCCACCCCATCGGCGCCGACCTCTGTTACAATCTTCAGCTTTGTCTTCGATGTTTTGTTCATGTCTCGGCTCCTTTTTTGTGCCATCCAAAAAGTAGGGACGCAAAAATAGACGCCGAGGTTACGTTTATTTCCGACATCCCGTAATCACCACCAGCAGGACGACACGCCCTCCACGTGGATCGCCCCAGTATCATGGGCATTTTCTTGATCAACGGAATGTATCGTTGTCGGAGAGGCGCGCGATACATCGGAGGCGGGCCGCACCGGGAAACTCATCTGGAACGTCTGTCCTCCGACACGGCCAGGAGACAAGGCCATAGGTGTGTTTTGCCAATAATTTCTATTGAAACTTGACGGTGGAGAGACGTCCTTGAGGTTTTTGGGGGTTGGGTTCCTCATCAAATTGTTACATCAACGTGGTCACGTCCCTATTTGGATGCATTTGACGGTCGGAACTCAGGATCACGCGCGCCTACGCATCGCCGGCGCCGTTACCCACGTCGGCGCAAGGCTCACTACCGACCTGCCGGGCTCAGCTTTGATCGGACGGGGTTCGCACCCGTTGGACGACTAACTTATTTTCCGAAGGTATCGTCACCTCCTTCC
>JBNLED010000267.1:0-6429 GCA_050304755.1 Polyangia bacterium
ATAACGGGATAGCCGTCAGCCCAGCACGAGGCGGTGGCGCTTCTTCTTCCCCGCGCGGAGCATCACCTCCCCGTCGGTGAAGTCCGAGAGGGTCACCTCGGCGGTGTGATCCTTCAGCCCCCGCTCCCCCACGAAGCCGCCGCCTCCCTTGAAGAGCTTGGCGGCCTGGCCCTTGGAGGCGCAGAGGCCGACCTCGACGAAGAGCTCGTTGGCCCGGAGCCCGGCCTCGACGCGGGACTTGGGGAGGGTGGTGGAGGGGATGTTGTCGGCGTCCCCCGCGCCGGAGAAGGCCGCCTCGGCCCCGGACCGGGCGGCCTCGGCGGCCGCCTTCCCGTGGCAGATGGCGGTGGCCTCGTACGCGAGGACCTTCTTGGCCTCCCGGATCTCGGCCCCCTCCAGGGCGCCCAGGCGGCGCACCTCGTCCATGGGCAGCAGCGTGAAGAGCCCGAGGAACTTCGCCACGTCCCGGTCGTCCACGCTGACCCAGAACTGGTAGTAGTCGTAGGGGGAGACCATGTCGCCGTCCAGCCACACCGCCCCCTTGGCGGTCTTGCCCATCTTGGCGCCGGAGGCGGTGGTGAGGAGCGGCAGGGTGAGGCCGTAGGCCTCCTCCCCTTCCACCCGGCGGATGAGGTCGGTGCCGGAGACGATGTTGCCCCACTGATCGTCCCCGCCGATCTGGAGGCGGCAGCCGTGCTTTTTGAAGAGCACCAGGAAGTCGTAGGCCTGGAGCAGCTGGTAGTTGAACTCGAGGAAGCTCAGCCCCTTCTCCATCCGCATCTTGTACGCCTCGAAGGAGAGCATGCGGTTGACCGAAAAGAACTTGCCGATATCCCTCAGGAAGGTCACGTAGTTCAAAGGCTCGATCCAGTCGGCGTTGTCCACGGCCACGGCGGCGCCCCCCTGGAAGTCGATGAACCGGCCGAGCTGGGCGCGGATGGCCCGGAAGTTGTCCCGGAGATCGTCCCGGGTGAGCATCTTGCGCTGCTCGGTCTTGCCGGAGGGATCGCCGATGAGCCCGGTGCCGCCCCCCACCACCGCGATGGGCCGGTGTCCGGCCCGCTCCAGCAGCTTGAGGGCCATGATGGGCACGAGGCTCCCCACGTGGAGGCTCCTCGCGGTGGGATCGAACCCGATGTACGCGGTCACCGGTCCGCTCTCGAACATCTCCCTGACCTTGGGCTCGTCCGTGCACTGCTTGAAGAACCCCCGCTCCTTGAACTCATCGAATAGATTCAAAACATCAACCTTTCAGTGTTTGCAGTGGGAGCAGCCGCCGGGACCGGGGGAGCAGCCGCCGCAGGAGGATCCGTGGGCCGAGGTGAAGCCGCTGTCGGTCTTGAAGGCGAACGCCGACGGCTTCTTGGTGACCCGGGTATGGCCGCACTCGGGGCACTC
The DNA here is from genome assembly GCA_050304755.1 of Polyangia bacterium. Classification (GTDB taxonomy): domain Bacteria; phylum Myxococcota_A; class Polyangia; order JAAYKL01; family JAAYKL01; genus CAYWLQ01. The sequence goes on from JBNLED010000267.1 coordinate 1,399, forward strand.
GACATCATCATCCCCGCCGAAGACGAGCTCCTCGAAATCGGCCCCGCATCCGTCGCACTTGAATTCGTAAATGGGAATGGCGCACCTCCTTGTTCACGCGGAATATGGCGTGTCTTTTCACACTCGTCAAGACGGCCCGCGGCGCTTACCGCAGGCGCTTCTGCGCGGATCGGGCGTGGGCCTCGAGCCCCTCCAGGCGGGCGAGGGCCACCGCGTCCGCCGCGAGGAGGGAGGCGTCCTCGGCGTGATCGACCCGCAGCGTGGTGCGCACCCGGAGGAAGTCGAACACCGACAACCCCCCCGCGTGGCGGGCCGTTCCCCCGGTGGGCAGGGTGTGGTTCGGCCCCGCGCCGTAGTCCCCGAGTACCTCCGCGGCGCCGTGGCCGATGAAGAGGGCGCCGTAGTGACGGCATCTCGGGGCCACCCGGGCCGCGTCCGCCAGGTGGAGCTCCAGGTGCTCGGGGGCCAGGCGGTCGCAGGTCTCCACGGCCGCCTCGAGGGAGCCGGCGAGCACGGCGAACCCGTTGTGGAGAGCGGCCCGCGCGGTCTCCTCCGTCGGGAGGTCCGTCAGCTGGGCGACGAGCTCCCGGTTCACAGCGTCGATGAGCCCGGTGGAGGTGGTGACCAGCACCGGCACCGCGTCCGGGTCATGCTCGGCCTGGGCCAGGAGGTCCGCCGCGACCACCGAGGGGTCGGCGGTGTCGTCGGCGAGCACCGCGAGCTCGGAGGGGCCCGCCAGCATGTCGATGCCCACGCGGCCGCTGATGAGCTGCTTGGCCGCGGTTACGAAGCGGTTCCCGGGGCCCACCACCACGTCGCAGGGCGGCACCCGCCCGGCCCCGAACGCCAGGGCCGCGATGGCCTGGGCGCCCCCCACCGCGAGCAGCCCGTCGACCCCCGCCACCGCGGCGGCGGCCTGGGTGGTCCGGGTGGGGCGGGGGGAGGCGAGCCACACCTCGCGCACGCCGGCGGCCCGCGCGGTCACCGCGGTCATCAGCACCGAGGAGGGGAGGGGATACCGTCCCCCCGGAGCGTAGCACCCGGCCCGTTCCACCGGCGACACCACTTGTCCGGCGCGACCGCCGGGGATGTCGATCTCGAACGCCTCGATGCTCGCCCGCTGGGCCTGGGCGAACCGCTCGATCCGGCCGGCCACCCGCTCCAGCAGGGCCCGCTCCTCCGCATCCACTTCTTCCAACACCGCGGCGAGGGCGCCGGCGTCGATCACCAGCGGCGCGTCCAGGGATTCGATATCCTTGAGCGCGAAGGCCTTCTCCCGAAGGGCCGGCTCGCCGCCGTCCCTGACCGCCTCGACGATCCCCCGCGCGATCTCGAGGGTCTTCTCATCCACCGGATCCGACGCGTCCAGGGACGCATCGTCGGGGGTAATAGTCTTCAAGGGCTCGGTCATCGCTCCCCTCCTGTCATGACTTGGCCTCCCCGCCCCGGCGGGTAATCCGTCTGCTGCGGAGGTAGAGCGCCCGCTCCAGATCGGAGAGATCCGCCCCCGCCGCCGCCAGGGAGGTCAGCGTGAAGTAGACGAGATCCGCGGCCTCGGCGACGACCGCGTCCTTGTCCTTGGCGGTGGCCAGCTCCTTCGCCTCCTCCACCAGCTTGGCCTCGAGGAGCGCCGGATCCTCCAGCAGCCGCCGGGTGTACGAGCCCTCCGGGGCGCGCTCCTTCCGGCCCTGGATCGTCCGGAACAGCTTGCCGATCCCCTTGTCCTCGCCGAAGCAGGTCCAGGTGTTCTCGTGGCAGAACCCCTCCCCCCCCTGCTTGACGATGAACCGCATGGCGTCCCGATCGCAGTCGAGCCTGATCTCCACCAGCTCCTGCATGTTGCCGGAGGTGAGCCCCTTGACCCACAGCCCCCGGGAGCGGGAGTGGTAGGCGCCGCACTTCCTTTTGACCGCCTCCCGCACGCTCTCCTCGTCCGAATAGACCAGCCCCAGGGCCTGCCCCACGTCATCGGCGACGATGGTCGTGAAGAGCCCGTCCGGCCGGTCCGTCCTGATGACCGCCAGGATCCCGTCCGCGAGATCCAGGGTCCCGGTGTGGAGGGCGCCCCCCACCTGGGCGTCCACCCCCAGCTTGTCCATCGCCCCGATCTCCTCGGGGGTACGGATGCCGCCCCCCATGGTGACCCGGACCCCCTTGCCCGCGGCCGCCTTCACCTGTTCGACGAGCGCGAGGTCGATGCCCTGCGCCGCCCCCTCCCGATCCGCCAGGGTGACGAGGATCTCGCCGGCCAGGTTCTTGAGCTCGGCGACGCGCTCGAACACGGTCTTTCCGGTCCCCTCGCCGCAGCCGCTCTTCAGTACCTCCTTGTTCCGGACGTCGATGGCCGCCACCACCCGGTCCCTGGGCAGCTGTGACAGGAGCGCCTCGGAGGCGGCGCCCCCGATGATCACCTTCTGGGCCCCGGCGTCGAGCCATTCGATCGCTGTTTTGACATCGCGGATGCCGCCCCCCACCCGGCAGGAGTATCGCCTCACGAGATCCCGGATGAGCTCCCGGTTGCTCCCCCTGCCGAGGGCCGCGTCCATGTCGATGAGGGTGACCCTCCCCAGAATGGAATACCGGTCGACCACCGCCAGGGGCGCCTTCGCCTCTTGTCCGGCCGCTTTGCCGGCCACCGTCTGAACGGCCTTCCCGTTCATCAACTCTACGGATGGAATCATCATAATCGCGAAATCCTTTCCCGGCACGCGCCCGCCTCGGTGTGAGAGGCATCCGTTACGCCCGCCAGTTTCTCTACAATACTTCCTTGGTGCTCGGGATCCGGTCCGTTCCGTCCCGCCGCACCGCCTGCCGGAGGGCCAGGGCCAGCGCCTTGAAGGCCGCCTCCACCCGGTGGTGATCGTCGGCCCCCTTGAGCACGTCCACGTGGATGGTCGCCCGGCTCGCCACGGCGAGGGACTGGATCACGTGGGCCGCGTTGGTGGCGGTGAGGGCGCCGATCTTCTCCCCCCGGGTCTGCAGATTGATGTCCCACGAGGGGCGGCCGGAGAGATCCACCACCGCCCGGGCCAGGGCCTCGTCGAGGGGGGCGTAGGCGTACCCGAACCGGCCGATCCCGGCCCGGTCGCCGAGGGCCTTGTCGATGGCGGCGCCGAGGGCGATGGCCGAGTCCTCCGCCGAGTGGTGGTCGTCCACCTCGAGATCCCCCTTGCACGAGAGGGTCAGGTCGAAGCCCCCGTGCCGGGTCAGGGCGGTGAGCATGTGGTCCAGAAAACCGATGCCGGTGTCGATGGCGGCCTTTCCGGTCCCGTCGAGGTTCAGGGTCAGCTCGATCGCGGTCTCGGCGGTCTTTCGACTCAGTGTTTCGATGCGTTTTTTCATGGCAACAGCTCCTCCAGTTGCGAGAGATTGTCGATGACCCGGCCCGCGCCGGCGGTGAGCAGGGCCTCTTTGGCGATCTCCGGATCGTCGGCGGGGGCCACCACACCGATGGGCACCACCGCTGCGCCCCGGGCGGCGCGCATATCGTCCGGCGTGTCCCCCACCATCCAGGCCCGGGAGACGCCGAGCCTTTCGAGGGCCGCCCGCACCGGGGCGGGATCCGGCTTGAGGGGGCCGTCCTCCATGGTGGTCACCACCTGGAAGAGATCCCGGATCCCCTGGTTCACCAGGAACTCCTCCGCGTCCCGCCGGGGCCGGCCGGTCACCACCCCGAGGGGGATCCGCCGGGCCAGCTTTTCGAGGAGCGCCCGATCGCAGAGCAGCGTCTCCTGGGTCTTGTACCCGGCCGCGCCGTCCGCTCCCTGGTAGAGGGCCTCGAACGTCTCGGTGACCGCCTCGAGGGGGGTGTCGACGCCCGCCTTTGCGATCATCCGATGGGTGAGCACCCAGTCGTTATTGGCGTCCCCCTCCGCCTTGGCCTGGGTGATGTCCTCGAAGGTGACCGCCACGCCGAAGGCCTCGGCCGTGGCCACCGTGGCGAGCCGGTAGGAGTCCGTGACGTCCGCAAGGGTGTCGTCCATGTCGAAGAAGATCGCCTCCGGGGCGAGCACCGACCGGAACCCGTGCACCAGCCGCTCGAAGTCCGCCGGGTTGCCCGGGACGGTGATGCGCATGCCGTCCTCGAGGAGGGGCTTTCCCGGGAACGCCCGCACCGCGATGCCGAGCCCGGCCATGGCGTCCCTCACCCACAGGGCGTCCGCGAACCGGGCGAACACGAAGTTGCCCTGGGAGGGCCAGGTCCGCACCGCCAGCCCGCGGAGCGCTTCCACCAGCGCGGTCCGCTCCTCCCGCACCCGGGCGACGAACCGGGACACCTCGTCCCTGCCGGTCTCGAGGCGCCGCGCGGCCACGGCCAGGGAGAGGGCGGAGACCGCATAGGGCTGCCCGGCGGCCCTCAGCCAGCTGATGATCTCCGGCGTCCCCGCGGCCCAGCCCACCCGGAGCCCGGCGAGCCCCCACGCCTTGGAGAGGGTCCGTGTGATCACCGTGTTGGAGAGGGAGAGGGCGAAGGCCGTCAGGTCCTCGTCGGCGAAATCGGTGTAGGCGAGGTCCACCAGGAGCATGGCGTGCGGCGCCGCGTCGGACAGGGCCCGGAGGTCCGCCTTCGTGGCGCTCTGCCCGATGGGGCTGTTGGGGGTGACCACCGTCACCAGGGCGGTGTTCTCTGTGATCTGATCGATCATCTCCGCCACCGGCAGGGGCCCCTCGAGCCAGGTCACCGGCTTCAGCTCGCCCCCGGCCAGGCGCACGTACCGCTCGATCATCTCGAAGGTGGGCACCGGCATCACCATCTCCCGCCCCGGGGCGAGCACCGCCCGCATGATCCGGGCGAGGGCGTCGTCCGCGCCGGCGGTGACCACGAGGCGATCAATATCGATGCCGAGCATCTCCGCGAGGAGCCGTTCCACCGGCCGGTTGTGGGGGTACATCCGCACCGCCTCCACCCCGGCCCGGAGCGCCTCCTCCAGCACCGCGGAGGGGGGCGGCGCGCCTTCGTTGCCGTTCAGGAAGAGATCCACGGGGGTGGACGTCATCGGCGTCTTGTACGGGGTCACCCCTCCCAGGAAC
>JBNLED010000268.1:0-3987 GCA_050304755.1 Polyangia bacterium
TCTCCACCGGGTTCTTCACCCTGATCAACTCCCTGGCGCTTCCCCTCGAGAACGACCCCGACTGGGCCTACCCGCCGGTGGACAACATCCGGGTGGCCATCGTCACCAGCGACATGGGGCTCCAGTGGGGCGGCGGCCAGACCGGCGGCAACTCAGTGCCGGTGTCCCAGTGTGACGAAATCGGCGACAACGGCGCATTTCAGGCCGCCGATCCCGCTGTAACGACCATTACCGTGGCCAATGACTCCATCAAGTGCGAGCTGAATGACGCCAATCAGTCCCCTCAGTGTCCGGCGGGCTTTCAATGCAACGTAGATCCCACGACCCAGATAGGGACCTGCAGTGCGGCTGGCGCGGGCACGGTGAACTGCGAGATGTTCCAGGGAGACTGGGCCGAAACCGATTCGAACTCCCCCAACCCCTCCCTCACCACCCAGGTGGCGTGCCTCGCGAACCAGGGGGCGATGGGATGTGGTATCGAGCAGCAGCTCGAGGCCGGGGTCACCGGACTCACCAACAATACGGACTTCATGGTGAAGACCCACCTCCTGGCAGTGCTCGTCGTCTCTGATGAGGAGGACTGCTCCATCAAGAGCAACGCGCTCTTCAACACCGATGAGTGGCTGAGCGGTACCCAGGCGGACGGTCTCCTCAATGTGGCCTGCAACTATCCCGAGGCCAACGAGCAGTTCCTCTACCCCACCGACGAGACAACGGTTACCGCTGATACCCCTTCTTATTTCTCTCGTTTTGTTCATCTCAAGGGAGACCAGGTGACGGCGGTGATCTTCGCGGCCATCGTTGGGGTTCCCTATGAGAATCAAGACACCGCCTGTCAGGGCAACGGCGAGGAGCTCAAAAACAACAACTGCCTGGCCCATGACGCCATGCAGATCAATATTGAAACCTTCACCTTTAATGACGGCTCCACCTATAAGCACTTCCACCCCGCCTGCACCCGATCGGAGGGGGGGGAAGAAGTGACCAGCGCGAGACCGGGGCGGCGCTATGTGGAGGTGGCCCAGGAGTTCGGGTCCAACGGTTATGTCTATTCCATCTGCAACAAGGACTGGGGTCCGGCTATGGAGAGCATCGCCGAGATCATCGCCCGTCAGATTACCGCCACCTGTTACCCCAAGCAGCTCGACTGGACCCTGGACAAGGGGAGCAGCGAGCTCGGGCGGGCCAAGTGCGACGTGGTCGTAGAGATCATCCGCGTGGGTGACAGCCTTAATGATGAGAGCTGCCCGGCGGAGCTCTACGCGGGATTGACGCCGCAGGAGCAGGCCCAGTACAATAAGCTGCGTCAGGTGCAGGTGGACAAGAAGGGCGGTGTCGTGAGCAAGAAGATCATCCTCTGCCCCCTGCCCAAGCTCTCCACGCCCAGGGACTGCGGTAAAGCCCAAGCCCACGTCAGCGCCACCTATCCGGATGACGTGGTGGGGTGGTACTACTGCGAGAAAGAAGGCGAAACCTTCGACGACGCCTGCAAGGACGAGGTCGATAACGATGCCGACGGCCAGTTCGACTGCGCCGATCCCGGATGCCAGGACTGTACGGTCTGCGACGGTACAGGTGTGGACTGCGAGGAGGGCTGCCGGTACGGTGTCGAGATTACCACCAAGGCCAAGCAGCTCACCACCGGACACTTCCTCTCGGTGCAGTGTCTGCAGCGGTTCAGCTTCGAGGATCAGAACTGCCAGGAGGATACTTTCGAGATCTGCAATGATCAGTTCGACAATGACGGCAACGGCATCTGGAACTGCAACGACACCCTGAGCAATCCCGATGACCGGAACCCCCACCTCCCGGATCCCAACTGCTGTTGGCCCCTGGTGGAGAACGAGCCGGGTATCTGTAACCCGACCCAGGGGCAGATCAGCGACATCCGAGCCGTCTGCCCCAAGGACGACGATGGTGGTGAATGGAGCTATCAGATGGTCGGAGCATGCAGGGCGCGGGCCAAGGAGCTGGGCTGTAACTTCCCGGGGGCGGGCAATCCGAACACCGGCCAGGACACCGGCCAGGACACCAACCCATAACCGCCACTTTTTCAAACCCCAATGAAAACCACCTTTTTAGAGCTCATCAGGCGAACCTCCACGATCCTCCCCGAGGACGTCCGGGGGGGACTTCGGAAAGCCATGCGCCGGGAGGCGGCGGGATCCCCGTCCCGCGCCGCGTTCAAGGATATCCTCGCCAACTGCCGGTTGGCGGAGGAGTCCTCCAGGCCCCTCTGCCAGGATACGGGAACCAACATCTGGTATGTCCACCTGCCGGTGGGCACGAGCCGGAACGCGGTGACCCGTGACATCCTGGCCGCCACCCGGGAGGCGACGAAGAAGGCGTATCTCAGACCCAACGCGGTGGATCCCATCACCGGCCGGAACTCCGGCGACAACACCGGGCCCGGGGCGCCGGTCATCCACTTTCACGAGTGGGGTCGAAAGTCCCTGGTGGCGGATCTGATGCTCAAGGGGGGCGGCAGCGAAAACGTATCCGCCACCTACTCACTTCCCCACGCCGCGACCGGCGCCGGCCGGGATCTGGAGGGCATTCGCAGGGTGATTATCGACGCCGTGTTTCAGGCCCAGGGGAAGGGGTGCGCGCCGGGATACATCGGGGTCGGCGTGGGGGGCGACCGCGCCACCAGCATGCTGGAGGCCAAGGAACAGCTGTTTCGGCGGATGGACGACCGCAACCCCGACAAGGTGCTGGACAAGCTCGAGCGCCGATTGGTCAAGGAGTGCAACCAGCTCGATATCGGTGCCATGGGGTTCGGGGGGAAGACAACGGTGCTCGGGGTCAAGGTCGGCACCCGGCATCGCCTCCCAGCATCGTTCTTCGTCGCTGTGGCCTATCTATGCTGGGCGGCCCGCCGCTCCAGCGTGACCATCACCGAGAAGGGCGCCACGTACTCCGAGATGTGTGAAATGGCCAGGAAATACCAGCCAAAGGGGGCGAGATGATCCGTATTGAGACACCCATCGCCGAAGCCGTGGTGAGAGACCTCCGGGTAGGGGACGAGGTCGAGATCGACGGTATGGTGGTTACGGCTCGGGACGCCGGACACAAGCTGATGGTGGAGGAGCGCCCCGAATTTGTCCGTCCGTATCTCGAGGGCGGGGTCATCTACCACTGCGGACCGGTGATGCAGAAGCGGGGGTCCCGTTGGGTCGCTGTAGCCGCTGGTCCCACCACCTCAATCCGGGAGGAGCCCTATGAGGCGTCAGTCATCGCCGAGTACGGCGTCCGCGCGGTGATCGGCAAGGGGGGGATGGGACCGAAGACCGCTGATGCCTGTAAAACGAACGGCGCGGTCTACCTCCACGCAGTGGGTGGCGCCGCGGTCTCCATCGCCGAGAGCATCCTCTCCATTGACGACGTCTTCATGTTGAAGGAGTTCGGTGTGCCAGAGGCCTTCTGGGTCATGCGAGTCAAGGGCTTCAAGACCATCGTCACGATGGACTCCAAAGGTGACAGCATCCATCAGACCGTCCTCGACAGGAGTCGCAAAGCACGAAACGAGCTGTTGGGACTGTGACTCCACAAAAAAATACCGGTCAACCGGTCATCCATTCCCCTTTCGCACCCCCTAAAACTTTTTCATATTGACCCTTCGGTTCGAGGTGCGATTTTCGGCGCTTGAAAAGCGTTAACTGTATAGCATGTTAATTGATTTCAAATTATAATAGGCCATGACTGAAACCAACGATTCTCTAACACCCCAAAGCGAGATAGTCATCAGCATCGAAAACGAGATGCAGAGCTCCTATCTCGACTACGCCATGAGCGTCATCGTGGGACGCGCCCTGCCGGATGCCCGGGACGGTTTAAAGCCGGTCCACCGCCGCATCCTGTTCGCCATGCACGAGCTGAAAAACAGCTTCAACCAACCCTATAAGAAATCCGCCCGCGTCGTCGGCGACGTCATCGGTAAGTATCACCCCCACGGAGACTCCGCCGTGTACGACGCCTTGGTGCGGA
>JBNLED010000269.1:0-5541 GCA_050304755.1 Polyangia bacterium
CTTTGCCATCACTCATGAACAGTCCAGTTCAGCTCCTGATGTCAAAGGCTCCGTTCGGCCACTGCTGACGCACCTTGACGCGTTTTTGCTCGCCGACCTATTGGGATTTCAAGGTTATACCGAGTTCGAGAGTACCTGGAGGGTTTGAGTGATCAGCCCGCAGCCTTGACCGGCGCCTTCTCCTTTTCGAGGGCCTCCAGCTCGAGGGTCTTGGTGATGGCGTCACAAAGCTCGGTGGGGCCGAAGTACTGGATGGCGCCGGGGTAGATGTAGGACTCGGTCGTGGCCCACTCCGCCCGCTGTGATGCGAACTCCTCGAAGGGCTTTCCGTCCAGCCTGACGAGGGCCTTCTGGATGACCGGCTTGTCCTGGCCGTGGCGCCGCTCGATGTTCATGAGCATAGAGGTCGGGACGCCGCCGGCGACCCACTCGTCGACCCCCGCCGCCAAGTTGGAGATGGCGGAGATGTAGCCCGTCAGCTTGTGCTTGGCCAGCACCGCGGCCGAGTACCCCAGGCCGTAGGCGTAGTCCGAGTCGAAGTTGGACGGGTGGGCGCAGCGTCCCTCGTAGCCGAAGAAGTGGTTCAGGGCCTTGAACGCCCCCTCGTACTCCGCCCGCCCCTTGAGCTCCTCCCCCACCAGGTCGATGAGCAGCTTCTCGGTTTCGATGAGGGAGACCTGCACGTTGCCGTGAGGATCCCGGTCCGCCAGCAGCTGGGACTGGATGCCCTCGGGGAGGGAATTGAGGACCCCGGCGCTCTCGTCGGAGATGTTCCGGCAGACGGTCGCCACCTTGTCCGCCATCTTGGGGATGGCCTCGAGCTCCTTTTCCAGCGTCACCATGCTGTCGTTGAGCTCGGAGATGAGCTTCTTCACGTCGGGCATGAACTCCACGACCCCCTCGGGGACCAGGGCGACCCCGAAGCGCTTGCCCTGCTTGGCCCGCGCCACCACCACGTCGGCGATATCGCTCACCACCTGGCCCAGGGTCATCCCCTTGGCCTCCACCTCCTCTGAAATCAGGCAGAGGTTCGGGTGGGTCTGCAGCGCCACCTCGAGGGCGATGTGGGAGGCACTCCGGCCCATGATTTTAATGAAGTGCCAGTACTTCCTCGCGGAGTTGGTGTCCCGCGCGATGTTGCCGACCAGCTGGGCGTAGGTCTTGCACGCCGTATCGAACCCAAAGGGGGTCTCGATGTACTCGTTCTTCAGATCGCCGTCGATGGTCTTGGGGCAGCCCACCACCGAGCAGGGAACCTGCTTCGCGACGAAGTACTCCGCCAGCACCGCCGCGTTGGTGTTGGAGTCGTCCCCGCCGATGATGACGATGCAGTCCAGATTGTGCTGCTTGGCCACCTCGGCGCAGGCCGCGAACTGCTCATCACTCTCCAGCTTGGTCCGACCGGAGCCTATCATATCGAAGCCGCCTACGTTTCTGAAATTGTTAATGTAATCATCCGTGATCTCGATGAACTGACCCTCCACCAGGCCGCTCGGCCCCCCCTGGAATCCCAGGACACGGCTCTTGTCGCTGATGGATTTGACGCCGTCGAATATGCCGGAGATGACATTGTGTCCCCCCGGAGCCTGCCCGCCGGAGAGCACGACACCGACGTTCAGGGGCTCACTGCCGTCTCCCGTTCCCGTCGAGAAAGAAACGATAGGAGCCCCGTAGGTGGCGGGAAAGAGCTCCTTGATCTGTTTCTGATTTGCCACGGACTCGGTGGGCTTTCCCTTGGTAACAACAACCCCTTTTATGCCGTTTCGCAACGATGGCGGAAGCTTGGGAGTGTACTCAATTCTTGCATTGCACAATGATGATCGACGTTCTGACATAGAAGTGCCTCCTCAAATATAGAACCGGTATTGCCACAACTCATGAACCCCCTTCAGGAATGAAGTGATCACGATGTTCTCTCTTGAAGATATTAATGATATGACAGAACAACATCAATAGGAAAAAGGATATATATAGAGCAATCGTTACCCAATCGTCACTTTTTCCGGTGCGGGGCATCCAGGGTTTGATTTGGAGGCCCATTGCTAATAATATGTCACAATTATCGTGAGAAGATGGTACAAGGAGATCCTTCGCGATGACCATTCCGGCCCTCATAGCCGTCAGCCTGTTGATGGGCGCATCCGTTGCGTATGCCTCCCGCGTCCAAATCCGAACGCTCCAGCGGCATGTCTTCAACACGCGGTATTTCTTCGCCCTGATGATGATCGAGCTGCTCATCGTGCTTCCGGTGGCGATCTATTTCTATATCTTCTACCCGGACTGGTCCTGGATGTATCTGGTGAACACCACCACCCTCAGCAACGGGGTCGTGGCCATGACCTTCGCCGCCTATCCGCTGCTGGCGGCCATGGGATACCTGGTCGGGTACTACTCCGCGAGGAGCGCGAGCGACTGGGTGACGGTGATGTTCATCGTCTTCATGTCCCTCGGGCTCCTCGGCCTGGTTATCGTGGCCTCGGATCAACTGATGTGGGTGGGTACCTACGAACAGTATCATCGTAACGTGGGGCTCAAGCTCCTAACCGCGACTTCCGTCTTTCCCTCGATCCTTCTCGCCGTAACGGGTATCGGAATCTGCTTCGGTAACGTTCTCTATCGGCTGGTCCGCGAAGGACGCGTCACGTCGCAGAGTGTCTAATCCAACCATGACTTCGAAAAAAGAAACAGCGCGTGCGCCCCACTCCCGAAGGGTGGGCGACACATTGAAGCGAATCGCGACGCGGGTGGAGGAACGACTCATCGCCTTCTTTTCCGAAATCGAGGGGGCCGACAATCGCCTCTTCGAGACCTGCAGCCACACCCCCCTCCTCGCTCAGATCCGCGATCTCACCCTCCGCGGGGGCAAGCGGCTCCGGGCCGGGCTGCTCGTGAACGGGGCCGGGCTCTTCATCCCCGACGCGGAGACCTGTCCCCCGGTGATCGACGCCGCCGCGGCCATGGAGCTCCGACAGACCTACCTCCTCATCCACGATGACATCATGGACGGGGATGCGGTCCGTCGGGGCGGTCCATCGGTCCACGTGGCGCTGGCGGGGTACGTGAACGACGCCCGTCTCGGGGTGAACCTCGGTATCGCCGCGGGCGATCTGGCCGCCGCCCTCGAACAGATATTGCTGTCCCGGATAGACATGGACGAGCCCAGCCTCGTTCGGCTGCACCGGGTCTTCGCGGCCATGCACATGGCCGTGGTGCAGGGGCAGGCGTTGGATCTGATGGGGGAGGTCTCCGCCTTCGAGGTGGCCCTCCACAAGACCGCGAGCTACACCACCGTCGGCCCCCTCGCCGCCGGCGCCGCCCTCGCCGGGGCCCGGGAGCGGGACGTTGAGCACCTCGCGCGGATCGCCCAGCCCTTGGGGATCGCGTTTCAGTTCCGGGACGATCTCCTTGGCACCTTCGGCAATCCGGAGCGAACCGGAAAGCCCGTGGACGGCGATCTGCTGGAGGGCAAGCCCACGGTCCTGCTGGAGGAGACCCTCGCCAGGGCCGATCGGTTCCAGAAGAAGCGCGTCGAGAGCATCGTGGGCAACCGGGAGGCGACGCCGGAGGAGCTGGGCGAGGTGCGGGAGGTCATGGTCCAGTGCGGCGCGAAGGCGGTCTGCGAGCGCCACGTCGCCGAGCTGACCCGAGAGTTCATCAGCGGCCTCGACCGGGAGTATTACAGGCCCAAGGCCCGGAAGTTCCTCATCGACCTGGCGCAGTTCATCGGGGAGCGGGAGACATGACGAACAACGGGGTCTCCGGGCGCGGCGCCGCCAAGGTGATCCTCCTCGGCGAGCACGCCGTAGTGCACGGCGCGAGGGCCCTGGCCGCCTCCCTGCCCATCGGCGTGGTCGCCCGGGCGACGCGACGGGACGGGCCCTTCGAGCTGAGAGTGCCAAAGTGGAATTTCAAGATCGTCGCGGGGGACGGGAGCCTCAGCGAGCAGGGGATGAACGCCGTGGCCCGAACGCTGGATCTCTCCCTGGACCACACCGATATCGAGGTCGACGCGGAGGTGCCCGCGAGGTCCGGCCTGGGGGCGTCCGCCGCCGTGGCCACGGCCACCGCCAGGGCGCTCGTCACCCTGCACGGCAAGCGCGTCTCCGACGAGGTACTCTTCTCGGCCGTTCAGGCATCGGAGGGGGTGTTTCACGGGACCCCCTCCGGGATCGACGCCACCCTCTCCCTCGGAAACGGCGTTATCATGTTCTCGAGGGCGGCGGGGGCGACGCCGGTGCCGGTCTCATCCCCGCGGCTCGTGGTGGTCCACTCGGGGGAGCCCGGGGATACACGGCACACGGTGGCGCGATTCGCCGACCGGATGCGGAGCGCCCCCGAAGCGGGAGCGCGGCGGGTGGAGGCCATCGATGCGCTGGTGGAACGCGGGATATCCGCCCTCCGGGCCGGGGACGAGGCCGGGCTCGGACGGCTCATGGTCGAGAACCACGAGATGCTCCAGTGGTTCGGTGTCTCCAGCCCGGCGCTCGATCGCATCGTCGGGGCGGCCATGGGCGCCGGAGCCCTCGGCGCGAAGATGACCGGCGGCGGCGGCGGCGGATGCGCGGTGGTGCTCCCGGGGGAGGCCGAGGCGGCGGTGATCGGGGAAATCCGCTCCTTGGGATTTCACGTCATGGCGCTATGAGACCGGTCACCTGCAGCGCGCCGGGGAAGCTCTTCCTCAGCGGAGAGTACGCGGTGCTGGAAGGCGCAGAGGCGGTGGTCACGGCGGTGAGCCGACGGGCCACGGCCCGCCGCGTCAAGGGGCGTCGCCGCGGCTCTCCCGTGGTGGACGCGGTGATCGACGCCGTGGGACGCTATCTGGCGCGCGAGAGCGGCGCCGCCCCCCGCCTGCCCGCCATCGACGTCACGAGCGAGGGGTTCACCATCGACAAGCAGAAGATCGGGCTCGGCTCATCGGCGGCGGTGGCCGCCAGCGCCTGCGGTCAGCTGTTCGAGCTCGCGGGGCGCGCCATCGATGCCCACCGGCCTCAAATCCTGGCGGTGGCCGACGAGGCCCATCGCAACGCCCAGTCGGGCAAGGGCTCCGGCGCGGACGTGGCCGCCGCGATCAACGGCGGGACCCTGGTGTTCACCACCACCGGGATCCGGGAACCGGTGCGCCTCAAGGCGGCGATCATCGTCGCGGTATGGAGCGGCAAATCGATCTCGACGAAGACCATGATCGAGCAGATCCACGCCTACCGGACGTCGGACGCCGCGGGCTACGCCGCGCGCTTCGGGGGGCTCGTCGAGCACGCGGGACGGCTGGCCGCCGCTTACCGGGCGGGAGAACCGGCGGAGATCATCGACGCCACAGCAGCCTACGGGGGGCAGATGCAGGCGTTCGGGCGGGCCGCCGGAGTGCCCATCGTGACCCCGGAGCTGAACCGCATCGCCGCCATCGCCGCGGACCTCGGAGGCGGCGCGAAGCCCTCCGGAGCCGGCGGGGGAGACGTGGCCATCGGCCTCTTCGCGTCGCGAGACGCGGCGGACGAGTTCCGCGTCCAGTGCCTCAGGCACGGGTTCCGTCCGCTGGATCTC
>JBNLED010000270.1:0-13082 GCA_050304755.1 Polyangia bacterium
GGGAGGGCTACCTTTCCCAATTCTCCGAACGGCAGGATATTCTGGTGAGGATCACCTACCTCTATAAATGCCAGGTCCCCATCATCCGGGGGCTCGTCTGCGACACCTTCGACGGCCTGCGGGATCGGTCGAGGAAGGAGCTCGAGATCGCGGGCGCGGACGGGCTCCTTCAGAAGGCGGGAAGCATCGCCGGCTGGCGGTTTTTGGCGATCACCCAGGAGCGCGCGCTCCCCAACCAAGGAAAACCGAGATGAAGCGATTTGCGAGAGACCGATCCGGCGCGGTGATGGTGATGGCCACCTTCTTCGCCATCTTCCTCGTGGCCATCGTCTACCATGTCGCCGGGGTCGGGGGGGCGTGCCTGGAGCAGCAGATCATGCAGGACGCGGCGGACGCCACGGTCTTCTCCGCGGCCACGACCAACGCCCGGGGGATGAACCTCATCGCCCTCATCAACCTCATCATGGCGGCCATCCTGGCCATCCTGGTGGCCCTCCGCCTGGTCCAGGCCCTCCTGACCGTGGCCACCGCCGTCTTCGTTGCCCTGTGCGCCATCCCGTGGACCTCGGCGGTGGGGTGCCCTTTCGTGACGCCCCTCACTAACCTGACGAACGAACTCAACGACGCCGCGGACGCTGTCGAGGAGGTGGTGAACGAGGTGATACCCGCCCTCCGACAGACAGAGGATATCGTCAACCAGGCCGTCCCCATACTGGCGGAGGTGGAGGCCATCAATGTCTCCCAGAGCTACGATGCGCCGGTTCGGTGGGGCTTTGTCTGGCCGGTGACGGAGGAGCTCCCCACCCAGGGCGGGGATTTCGAGACCCTGTGCGCCAAGGCCGGGGACAACGTCGTGGAGCTCGCGTTCTTCTTCCTGCCGGAGGAGGGCCGCGAGGCCATGGTGAAGTACGTGGGGCCCCTGATAGAGGCGTTGGTGACCACCTTCCAGGACTTCTTCTGCGGCGGGGACGACAACGAGGAGAACCGGCCGGATTCAACGAAGCGGGTGGCGCGCAGCTATCCCGCGGAGATCCGCGACCGTTGCAAGACCGACACCGAGGCCGAGGACGACGACACTCAGGAGGAGAACCCGCCGTTCGCGGTGTACCACAGCGCCGAGTGCAGAAAGAAGAACCGCGCCGTCGGAGAGTCCGCGCCGGCCTGCGATTGCGGCGATTGCGACGGGGAGGAGGAGCGCTGCGCCCGGTGCAGGGAGTGCTCCGAGGCCGGGTGCGACTACTGCATCGAGAGGATGCGGGACGGGAGCTACAAGCGGGGACTCTGGACGGTGCGGCGGGATCGCTGGCTCGAGCGGTACGACAGCGAGCTCGGGAGCTGGCGGTTCGACAGCTGGTTGCTGGAGGACGAGCGGTGGACCCAGACCCACAAGGGGGATCCCTGCCGGAACGCGGCCTGGAAGGCCGCCATGCCGTGCCAGAGCGCCCGGCCGGCGTCCCCAAGGGTCTCCTATGAGATTGAACCGGGCGGCGATCGGCCGGCGCCGATGCCCGCCGTGTGCTTCCGCGAGAAGGAGACGTACACCACCATGGTCTCAAGGGAGATGGAGCGGGTCAGCTGGCTCTACCTCCACTCCTGCGAGATCAACGAAGAAGTCCCGGTGGTGGCCGAGGGAACACCCATCGACGGGAACGACAAGGCGCCGCGGGTCTTCGACGCGGAGGCCTACGACACGGTGGCCAAGATGCGGGCCGTGGTGGTCGGAAGAGCCGCCTCCGGCAGGCGCCTCGAGGCCGTGGGGATCGCCACCCAACGGCGGCGGCGCGGCGTGAGCCGGCGTTTCAGCGTGGCCGCGGCCACCTACGGCTCGCCGGACATGGACCTGTGGCACATGAACTGGCGGGCGCGGCTCATCCGGTTCCGCCTCTCCTACGACAGCGAAACAGAGGGCGAGGGCGGCGACGCGGAGGAGAGCGGGAGCTGGGGCGGGACCGGCGGCGGCGGCGACGGCTGGGGCGGCGGGATGGGCTGCGGCGGCTGGGGCGGCGGTGACTTCGGGGGAATGCCGGGCCTGGGGGGCGGCCTGTTCGAGGGATGCACCGAAGGCAAGGAGGAGGTTTGCGACGACATCCGGAACAGCGTCTTCGGCGATGACACCAGCGGCCAGGGCATGTTCGAAGGCGGCTCGGTGGGCGGGTTCGACCTGGAGGATCTGATCCTCCACTGACAGGAGCGCGATATGAGAATTCTCTTTGACGAAAAGGGCGCGGCCATGACGGAGGCGGTCATCGTGATTCCGTTCTTCCTCATCGTCTGGATGTCCCTCATCTTCCTGCACGAGATGTACGATGCCCGTCTGTCGGCGCAGACCATCTCCATGGGCGCGGCGCTCAGGAGCTCGTACAGCGGATGCCCCTCAACCTCGGAGACCGAGGTCGAGGATCACTCCGGAGAGGCTGAGGCTCACTCCGGAGAGGGCGTGAAAATAGACGAGACCTCACAGGACTGGCTCGATAAAGTGGCCTCGGAGCAGCCCTTCGGATGGACCCACACCTCGGGGGGCTGCACCGTGACGGTGGATGGGATTCCTGCGCCGTTCGGGGGACCCACCCGAAAGGTGAAGGCTTCACAGAAGGTGATGTGTAACATGAAGCCCAAGGACGGGCTCCTGGATCTGGTGTTCAGCATGCTAATGGGAGAATGAATGAGGCACGGCGCGTATCGGTCCGCGCTGATGAGAAAGAAAGGGAGGTGGTGAGATGAGGCAGAAGATGTCGTGGGTCGCGTTGACGGGGCTGGCAGTGGCGGCGGTCATCCTCCTTCGGGTGGAGAGAAGCTACTCCCTGGAGGTGCCCCCGCCGGCGGATCCAGAGGACGAGCTCAAATACATATGCGTCGGGGATATCGCCGTGGAGCTGGGCGCCGACAAAAACACCAGATATCGCCATGACCTGAACCTGGAGCTCCCGTCGGATACCCTGAAGCAGCGGTGCAGACCGCCGCTGCCGAGATTCAACGAGACCACGCTCTCCGTTACCTCGCCGCTGCGCGGGTACGCGGCGGTGGTCGAGCGGCTGGCGGCCCCCCCCGAGGCGTCGCTGCAGATTTCCAAGCGGGCGCTGGAGGCCGAGGGGTGGCGGGAGACCCCGGGGTCGGTGGAGCTCGGCGGGCTCCGGCCGGACCTGCCGGTGATGGCCTTTGTGAGAGGCGACGATTGGCTCATGACCGCGGCGGTCTCGGCGCCGGATAAAAAGGACAGCTATCTTCTGATGGCCGGTGAATGGCCCGGAATGCGAGGAGAGTGACATGGCGAATTCGAAGTGGATCGCGGCGCTGTCGCTGGGGCTGGTGGCGGCGGGCGCGCATTTCCTCTATGTGAGCCGTCTCGAGGAATCGGTCGGCGGCGGCGCGGCGGTGGCGGTCCTGAGCGTGACCCGGGCGGTGCGCGCGGGGGAGGCGTTGGCCGAGGAGGACCTGGCCACGCGCAGCGTGCCGGTGTCGTATGTGGACGACAGGAGCGTGCGGGCGAACCGGGTCTCCGAGCTCGTCGATATGATCGTCAACGTCGACCTTGAGGAGGGCGCGGTGATCCAGTGGACCGATTTCGCCCCCCGGGTGACAGGCGCCCGGGACCTCGCCGAGCTCCTGGAGCCGGGGAAGCGGGCGGTGACGATTCCGGTGGATCGCACGCTCTCGATGGGGGGGATGCTCCGACCGGGGCATCGCGTCGACATCCTCGGCACCTTCCATCAAGGGGAGAATCGATTCGCGCGGGTGACGGTGACGGTGCTGCAGAATATCCGGGTGCTGGCCACGGGGAACCGGATCCAGAGCGTGATGACGGTCGACCGTGAGGGCGAGGAGAAGAAGCCGGCGTCATCCTCGAACCGCCGGCCCGAGTTCTCCACGGTCACCCTCAGCGTGGGGCTGGAGGAGGCGGCCCTGCTCGCCCTCTCCAGCAAACAGGGGCCGCTCTCGCTGGCCCTCCGGGGCCATCAGGATCTGGAGGTGCTCAACGGCGTCCCTGAGGTGACGATGAAGGACATCTGGGAGCGGGATCGACTGCCGCCTTCCACGGACCCGGCCACACCCGTCCGCGCCGCGCACACCCCCATCGAGCGGATCCGGGCGAGGTGACGACGGCGGGTTGCCCCCCATCTGTGGAATCTGCGAATTCCAGATATTGACAAATCGAGAGCGAACCCGACCCGGTAAACCGGCCACACGATGGATAAGCAAAGCCATTACGGCCAGTTGAAATTCAGCGGTAGGAGCCGCCGGAAAAAAAGCCTTAAGAGAATGGAGCCTGATCCGATACCTGGCCTCGACGCCTTTTTCAGATTTCATGACAGATCGTGTGCCGAAACCACTCGGCATACCGTAACCCGAAGGGGAGGGTAAAAATGAGAAGAGGTATGTATTATCTGGTAATTCTGGGCTTTGTGATTCTGGCGACGCAGGGGGGGCTGGGGTGCGGCTCGAGCGACGAAGAGGACGCCGAAGATGCCGGAGGGGACGGGGACACGGACGGGGATGCCGACGGGGACTCGGACGGCGACAGCGACGGGGACACGGACGGGGACACGGACGGGGACGCGGATGGGGATACGGATGTTGATACTGACGTGGACACGGATACGGATGGGGATACGGATGGGGATACGGACGGGGACGCGGACGGGGACGCGGACGGGGATACGGACGGGGATGCGGACGGCGGCACGGACGGGGATACAGACACCGATGGGGACACGGATACCGATACGGGCACGGACGCGGATACGGACGCGGACGCCGACGACGCCGGCGATGACGCGGGGGGAGATACCGGGGAGGAGGACACCGGAGAGCCGGGCGAAGCCTCGATCAACGTCATACAGGGGGGGGATGTGGTGGCCCCGGAGAGCACCTACAATGTGCCGATGTGGATCACCAACCCCGAGTCCGCCGCCTTGGCCATCTTCAGCGAGCAGAAGGATATGATGACCATCCAGAATCTCTCGGACGGCGCCGTCACCATCGACAGCGTCGTCGTGGTCGAGGATCCGGACGTCATGGACGAAGAGTGGGAGATCTGCTCCGCCGATTCCGCGGTCAATGAGTGCCAGGAGTTGGCCGTTGGCGAGGTGGCGGTGGACGGACGCCTGGATTTCTACCTCCACTTCTATCCCGTCTCCTCCGGGGAGCGGAACGCCGCGGTGACCATCGCCTACACCGACGCCGAGGGGGCCAAGACCTACGCGTTCAACGTGCAGGGGTATGGCCGCATCGGTTCGGACGAGTTCCCCGCCTACTTCTTCAGCCACGGGGACCTCACCGCCCACAAGCTCTGGGGCGGCTACGACAACAACCAGGACGAGGCCCCCGGCCCCATGGTCGTGGACGAGAGCGGCAACACTTACTTCGCCGGGACCGGTACGGCCCTCATCGGCACCAGCACCTCGGACCGCAACATCTTCGTGGTGAAGGTCAACGCCGACAACACCCTGGGGTGGGCGAACCTGTATCACTCGACGAGGCACGATGAGATAGCGGAGACGGGCGACAACGGCGGCCTGGGGCTCGCCGACGCCATGGCGGTGGACGACGAGGGGTATGTCTACGTGGTGGGCAAGGCCGGCAACGGGGCCAACACCAAGACCCTGGGGCTCATCATGAAGATCGATCCCGCGGACGGCACGGCGGTCTGGACGCGGTACTGGTTCGGCAACCTGGATCGCTTGCAGTACACGGACTCGGCCACCGCCTTCGCGATGGACATCTCCGGAACGCAGATCTACGTGGTGGGCACCGGCAAGCCGGACACCAGCACCCAGGGGATCCCCATCATCTCCCTCGATACTGCGGGCAACTACAACTGGTCCAAGATCCTCATCCCCAGGGACAGCACCACCATGGCCCACCGGGGACATTCGGTCCGCGCAGACGGAAACGGTAACCTCTACGTCGCGGGCCTCGACTACTCGTTCGGCTCCGCGGGGCCCTTCGTGGCCAAGCTCTCGGGGGTGGACGCCGACGGGACGAGCGTGGTCCAGGAGTGGTCCAAGACCTTCACCGGCGAGAGCCAGGGCACCAACTTCGCGTCCATGAGCCTGGACGCCGACGGCAACGCGTTCCTCGCCATGGACAGGCGGGGGGCCTCCACCAACTTCACGCTGGTGAAGATCAGCGCGGACGGCGAGACCTCGACCGGGATGACGCTCCCCGGCTCGGGGGGCGATCGGAACAACATCTACGCGGTCAACGTAGTGGGCGACGCGGTCTACGCCGCCGGCCGGGTGGGGATTCCCGGCTGGGATACGACCAAGGGGGACGGCCTCATCGCCAAGTTCGCCACGTCGGATCTGAGCTACGAGTGGGCCGCGGTCTACTACACCGGCTCCGGTCCCAACGAGGTGTGCGAGCACACCGGGCTGGGGATCACCACGAGCGGCGACTCCCTGGTGGTCACGGGCCAGGTCTACTCCGGCAACCTCAACTTCTATCGCTTCTGGGGATACTGGTACGACTACCCCGAGACCCCGGAGGCCTATGATCCGAGCAACGAGGATGTGACCGACACCACGACCCTCGGCGAGATGCCGGTCGCCGGTTTCGTCGAGCCCGGGGACGACGGCTTCGACAATGACGGGGTCTTCGACGCCATCGACGACGCCATGAACGTCCTCTTCCTGGACGCCCCGGACAAGAACGAGGCCAACGAGAACTCCAGCGCCACCGACGGGGACGTGTTCATCATGAAGCTCGACATGCTGTGATCGACGCACGTCAGGGCGTTGTCTCGTCGATAACGCGCCGCGGGGCGGGACTATCAGATGTAGCTCACCATGCAATGGCCGCTACTGCATACCGCGACGGCCAGCGGGCAGTCCCAGACGATATCGCCGCAGAGCGGATCGTGCATCGGATCGCCGCAGTAGTCCTGTGAGATTCTGGAGAGGTCCGCCGTGAACGCCTCCCTCGCGGCCGACGCGATGGTGACGGAGCAGCCCATGAAGCAGTCGGTGATGGGCACCACCCAGGTACACTCGTCGCTCGTCTCGCATTCGTTGTGGTCCGCCACGGCGGCGTCCACGGCGTCGGCGGCGCCCTGATTGGTCTCGTCACAGGTCATGCACCCGAACGCCGTTTCGAGCTCACCTTCAGCACAATCGAGACAGGCGGGAAAGTCGTCGAACCCCTCGCCGCAGGTCTCGACGATCTCCTCGTACGAGCTCCAGTCCGTGTGCATATTCGCGGGAACATTGGCGCAGGGGAGGGACCAGCACTGTCCGTCATCGTCTCTGGCGATGGCGACGGAGGTGTCGCAGCCCAGATCGCCGGAGCAGGCCACCGGTTGTCGTGGGCCGACACACCGTCGGTCTCTAAAGACGGGACTGGCCTCGACCGCGGCACAGTCGGATCTCGCGTCGCAGGCCGTGGTCCCCAGCTCGGCACAAGGCGCGGTGTTGGTATCTGTGTCTGCGTCGGTGTCCGCGTCGGTGTCCGCGTCGGAGTCTGCGTCGGTATCCGCGTCGGCGTCCGCGTCGGAGTCCGCGTCGGTGTCCCCATCCACGTCGGAGTCCGCGTCGGAGTCCCCATCCGCGTCGGAGTCCGCGTCGGTGTCCCCATCCGCGTCGGTATCGGCGTCGGTGTCCCCGTCCGCGTCGGTATCGGCGTCGGTGTCCCCGTCCACGTCGGAGTCCGCGTCGGTGTCCCCGTCCGCATCGGTATCGGCGTCGGTGTCCCCATCCGCGTCGGTATCGGCGTCGGTGTCCCCATCCGCGTCGGCGTCTGCGTCGGTATCGGCGTCAGAGTCCCCGTCCGCGCCGGTTTCCGAATCGGTATCCGAATTCGTAGCTGCGGGCCCGGTGTCGTCTTCACCGGCGGTCGCCGTGCTCTTTCTGCAGCCGTGGGTGAAGGCCGTTAGGAGGAGGAAAAGGGGGATTGTTTTCAAGGGCATGGCGTACCTCTTTGAAGTCTATCGAGTGTCTTTCCATATTACCCTCGGCGGATATGAAATGGGAAGTCCGGCGCTGAAATCGGTGAGGGGGCTGCTTCGTCCCGGGGGCCCGGGATCTCCGGGTGTTGACTTTTACGACACGGATCGTAACGTGCGGGACCATGATCCTCGCGCAGCAGTCATCACCGCTATCGACCTACGGGCTCTTCATTCTGGAGACCCTCATCGCCCTGGGGGTGATCGCCGCGTGCGGTTGGGCCGTGGTCCGATTCGGCGCGCCCCGGTTCGGCCTGAAGGGGCGGAACCGGCGGATGAAGTTATTGGAGCGGCTCGTGCTGGAGCCGCGGCGCGCGGTTCACCTGGTGGAGGTGGACGGGGAGACCCTGCTCATCGGAACCAGCGACAGGTCGGTACATCTCCTGAAGACCCTCGACAGCGGCGGGGGAGACACCGATGGTCGGGCATCGGAGGGCTGACCATGCCCCTTATCGTCATTCCCGGCGCCGCGGAACCCTCCATCGTCTCGAACCTGGCGATCTACGCCGTGCTCGGTCTGCTCCCCGTCCTCCTCATCGCGGCGACCTCTTTCCTCAAGATCTCCGTCGTGCTGGCGATTCTCCGTTCGGCCCTCGGGGCCCCCGGGATTCCCCCCACCGCGGTGCTGACCGCGCTCTCCGCGGTGCTGACCATGTTCATCATGGCGCCCGTGGGCGCGGAGATGGCGGCGGCGGTGGAGAATGTCGACTTCTCGGCGTCCGAAGACAGGGGGCTGGGCATCGAGGAGGCCAAGGCGTTGTATTCGACGGCCAGTCCCCCGCTGGTGTCGTTTCTGAACGCCAACACCCCGGAGGAGGAGATCCGGTTCTTCGGTGATCTCGCGGGGCTGCCGGCGGACGAGGCGGGGCTTCGGGTGCTGGTCCCGGCCTTCGCCACCGGGGAGCTCATCGAGGCGCTCCTCATGGGGTTCCTCCTCTTCATTCCCTTCCTGGTGATTGACCTCATCGTCTCCATCGTGCTTCTCTCCCTGGGAATGCACATGCTCTCCCCCACCGCCGTCTCCCTGCCGCTCAAGCTCCTGCTCTTCGTGGCGGTGGACGGTTGGCACATCCTGGTCAGCGGCCTGGTCGTGAACTATGGCTTCTGAAGCCGCGTATCAAAATTACCTTACAAATTTGAAATTGAATTTCGGGACGTTTACACTAACTAGACTCGTGATGGACCCATTCTGAAGAGGAGGCCAATGTCTGATTCTAAAACCATTCTGCTTGATGAAAAGGGCAAGCCGATTACGTCTCGGACCGGGGAGACTGATGACAAATCCATCATTCAAATGTCCGGCGAGCGCCCGCTCAATCTGATCGTCGTTCCTTTGGATGAGCACATCCTGTTTCCCGGCATGACCGTTCCCATGGTCCTTACCCGCAGCCGATCTCAGGAGGCCATCGACTACGCCCTGTCCCAGGGGCCGCTGATCGGTCTGGTGCCGCGCATCGAGGAGTTCCCCCAAAACGAGCTCGAGGGCGGCGAGGACATGCCCCAGGCCAAGCCCGAAGACCTGATCGACACCGGGGTGCTCGCCCGGGTGCTGAAGATGCTGAATCTCCCGGACGGCAACCGCTCCGCCGTGGTGGAGTGTGTCACCCGGATTCGCGTCTCCAGGTACGTCAGGACCGACCCCTTCCTCATCGCGAAGGTCGACTATCCACCGGACACCTACCACGACACCATCCCCAACAAAGCACTGTGGCGCGCCGCCCGGATGTCGCTCCAGGAGCTGTTCCGTGAGATCCCGGGGCTCCCCGAGGGATTCAACGTGGCCGCCGCCAACCTGGAGGGGCCCCGACAGCTGACCGACTTCGTGGCCGCCCACGTGGATCTCTCCCGTCAGGATCGCATCATGCTGCTGCGGGAGACCCAGGTCGAGAAGCGCCTCCAGATGGTCGCCGAGGCGTTGACCCGGGAGCTGGAGCTCGCCCGGCTCGCCGGACGAATTCGGGATGATATCAAAGAGAAGGTGGAGAAGACCCAGCGGGAGTATTACCTCCGGGAGCAGCTGCGCGCCATCCGACGGGAGCTCGGCGAGGAAGTGGATCAGAAGGAGCTCATCAGCAAGGAGCTCGAGGAGAAGATCGATCTGGAGGGGTTGCCCGAGGAGGTGGGGGAGCGGGCCCGCAAGGAGCTCAAGCGTCTGGAGGTGCTCAGCCCCGAGTCACCGGAGTACAACGTCATCAACACCTACCTCGACTGGATCGTCTCCCTGCCGTGGACTTCGGAGACCGAGGACAACGAGGATCTGAGGAAGGCCCGCAGGATCCTCGACGAGGATCACTACGGGCTCAGGGAGGTCAAGGATCGGATCATCGAGTTCCTGGCGGTGCGGAAGCTCAAGCCGGATCAGAAGGGGGCGATCCTCTGCTTCGCGGGTCCCCCCGGGGTGGGGAAGACCAGCCTGGGGCAGTCCATCGCCCGGGCCCTGGACCGCAAGTTCTTCCGCTTCAGCCTGGGCGGCATGCGGGACGAGGCGGAGATCAAGGGGCACCGGAGGACCTACATCGGCGCCATGCCGGGGAAGATTCTTCAGGGGCTCAAGCAGATGACGGTGCGGAACCCGGTGTTCATGCTCGACGAGATCGACAAGCTCGGGAGTGACTGGCGGGGGGATCCGTCGAGCGCCATGCTGGAGGTGCTGGATCCGGCACAGAACCACTCGTTCCTGGACCACTATCTGGATATTCCGTTCGACCTCTCCCATGTGATGTTCATCTGCACCGCGAACGTCAAGGCGGAGATCCCGAGACCGCTGCTCGACCGGATGGAGGTCATCGATCTTCCGGGGTACATCCTCGACGAAAAGGTGGCCATCGCGGAGCGGTATCTGGTCAAGCGGCAGCTGGAGGCCCACGGTCTGAAGCAGAAGAACCTGAAGTTCGCCAAGGGGGTCATCTCCAGGATCATCGAGGGATGGACCGCCGAGGCCGGGGTGCGAAACCTCGAGCGGAGCATCGGACGGATCTGCCGGAAGGTGGCCGCCATGGTGGCCTCCGATGAGATCACCTCGGAGCGGATTACGAGCCAGAAGCTGCCGGAGTACCTCGGGAAACGGCGGGTCTTCAAGGAATCCCTCGCCAAACGGATCCGGGTGGGGACTGCGGTGGGGCTCGCCTGGACGCCGGTGGGCGGGGATATCCTCGGTATCGAGGCCACGCGAATGCCGGGAAGCGGCCGCTTCAAGGTGACCGGTCAGCTCGGAGATGTGATGCGGGAGTCCGTTGAGATAGCGCTCTCCTACATCCGTCATCACCACGAGCGCTTCCGAGTGAACCAGGATGTCTTCAAGGATGAGGATCTCCACGTGCACTTCCCGGCGGGGGCCGTGCCCAAGGACGGTCCCTCCGCCGGCGTGACCATCACCACGGCCCTCATCTCCCTGCTGTCGGGAAGCCGGGGAACCCGCCCCAGCGCCAAGGTGGCCATGACCGGAGAGATGACCCTGAGCGGATCCGTTCTACCGGTGGGGGGCATCCGCGAGAAGGTGCTCGCCGCGCAGGCCGCGGGCGTCAAGACCGTCATCCTCCCCAAGCGGAACATGCGAGACGTGGACGAGATCCCCCCCCACATCATCAAGGGTCTCAAGTTCGTCTATGCGGAGACCTACGAGGACGTCTACAAGGTGGCCATCGCCAAGCCGATTTCAAAGTAGCGCCAGGTCACCTAGCTTAAACCGGGCTAATCAGGGCTAACGAACTTTGACGTCCATATGTCTCGAGTTGCCTTTCCGAGGGGGAGCTTTCTGGAAAGCAAAGTAGCTTTTGGCGTAATGAGAGAATGACTGGGAGGAAGTTTCCGGTGAGACATATACCGACCATCCTGAGCCTTGTGCTCTCGATCTCGGGATGCCGCAAGGCTGAGACGCCAGCACCGACAAGGCGGCTACCGGCGCTATTTTCCGGTGTCGGATTCGTCGGAGCTGCGGGACACCTTGCCGCGTTTTTCCTTGCCGATCTATTGGGATTTCAAGGTATCATGATAGGCCGTGATCAGATGACATGGGGCGCGCTCGGAAAGGAAACCTGTGAATAACAACGATCAACCAGAGACCGTCGATGACCGCTGGCGTGCGCTTTACAGACTCGGCGGTGTATCGGCACGCATTATCGCCGTTTTGTTGTTGGGCGAGGTCGCCGTGTATTCTGTCGTCCCGAATCCCGGCACGCCACTCGAGCACATCGAGATGTTTTTGGATAGCCCGCTGCTCGGGCTCTTGTTTTTCGACCTTCTGGGGATGGTCGCCTATCTTTTTTTCATCCCGGTGATCCTGTCGCTCTACATGGCGCTCAGACGTCAGAATGAATCCATCATGCTCATTGCGACGGTGCTGTTCTTCATCGGGGTCGCCGCCTTCTTCGCGACCAACACGGGTTTTTCCATGCTCTCCCTGAGCAAGCAGTACGCGATGGCGAAGACAGAGGCCGAACAGAAGATATTGCTCTCATCGTGCCAGGCGATGGTCACCCTGTTCGACGTCAACGCGTTTTTAGTAAGCTACGTGATAGTTTCAGCCGCCTGGCTGATGATCGGCTGCGTCATGCTGCAAAGCCATGCCTTTGGTCGGTTCACCGCCTACATGGGAATTCTATCCGGCGCGTCAGGCATTATCGCCGAGATACTCGAGAACACCTCGACGGCGCTCATCGGGGTCGCCATCGCCTTTTACTTCGCGGCCATTGTGTTTCTCTTTTTGTGGATGTTGCGTTCAGGCAGTCGACTCCGCCATCTCGGGAGCGGCCCAAAGCGGGAAGGGAAGTCGCCAGCGGAGCACTCCGGACCGAGTGCGTATTCATGACGTCCACCCATGCGCACATCCTGGTAGTCTTTTCATAACGATTTGCACTCGAAACGGCGAGTTGATTTTAGCGAAAGACGTAAAAAGTGTAGGGGTAGCCCTCGCGGCTACCCCTGATTTCGAAAGTGAAATCGAAAGACGAAACGAACTCGAAATCGAACCGGCACCAAGATTCGATCTGACCTCGATTGGCGAAAACGTAGATCGAAATTGGAGAGAATTGCCCGAAAGGTTTCCGGTGGTGTCGTTAGACGAATACGTGATCATGCCGAAACATTTTCATGGCATCGTGATCATAAACGCACTCGCCGAATCGACGACGAATGACGCTGGACAAAG
>JBNLED010000271.1:0-86387 GCA_050304755.1 Polyangia bacterium
GTCTCAACTATGAATTACAGTGTCGAACACCCCCTCCGGATAGTCTCAACTATAGAAAAAGGATGCCGAGGACCCCTTTTTAGAGCTCTCAACTATAAAAAAAGGTGTCGACCATGGCCTCGGGATGGTTTCGAACTATCAAAAAGAATGTCGAGGACCCCTTTTTAGAGCTCTCAACTATGAAAAACGGATGCCGAGGACCCCTTCCGAGAGCTCTCAACTATGAAAAACGGATGTCGAGGCCCTGGGGTTGAGTGAAAAAAACGTCATAGGGGCGTCCCATCGGGATCAATCCCACAAGTCCTTCTCGTGACCGGACTGTTGCCTGGATGTAGCGCGTTTGTCACCGAGCGCGGTTATACCTCTAACATGAACGGATTCTTTAAAAAGATCAGTGAGGGCGAAGGGCTCCTGAAATTCCAGCTCGCGGCGATTTCCGTGGCCGCGCTGACGGTGTGGGTCGTATCGCTCTGGCTCGCCTGACGCTTGGTGTTGTTCGCTATTCGAGCTCGTCTTCGCCGTTGAGGCGAACCCGCTCGGCGATATTGGTCAGGTGATCGCCGATCCGCTCCAGCTTCGCGATGGCGTCGAAGAAGATGATACCGTTCAGCACCGGGCTCTTGGCGCCCTCCAACCTGGAGACCACGTTTTGAGCGAGGCTCTCGTGTTGCTCGTTGATCGCGGCCTCCAAGGCGAGCGCCTCCTCCACCGCGACCGCTTCCCGGTTCTCGATGGCCTTCTGCACGGCGGTGAACTGCTGATCGATGAGATCGAAGTACTTCCGAAGCTCGGTCGCCGCCTCGTCCGAGAGCTGCAGCTTGTTGGACTGCTTCACCTCCGTGAGCTCGATGAGGTTCTCGGCCTGGTCCCCGATCCGCTCGGCGTCGTTGATGCAATGGATGAGCCGCGGGATCGCGTGGCTCACCGACTCCGAGAGGTCGAGCTTCGAGAGCTCCACGAGGAAGCCGGTGACCTGGGTCTGGAGTTTGTCGATGGTGTCTTCCCGCCGTTCGATGTCAGCGGCGTCCTTGAGACTCCCCTCCATGAACGCGTTGAAGGCCGCGACGATGTTCTTGTGCGCGGTCTTGATCATGAACCCGAGCTCGTGCAGGCACTGCTCGACGGCCATGGGGGGGTTGGACAACAGGAGCGGATCCAGGTACCGCAGGTCCTGCTTCCCGTCATCGAAGGAGCCCCGTCCCAAGGTGACCTTCTTGGCGGCCTTGATGAGCACGGGCCACAGGACAATGGAGAATATACCGGTGTTGATGATGTTGAACGCCGTGTGGGCCACCGCGATCTGGACCATGATGGCGCTGTTGATGCCGTTCTCTCCGACAACGCCGTCAGCGACCAGGAAGCGGATGCCGTCCTGATAGAATCCCAGGAGCAACAGGGGCAGGAAGAGGGCGGTCCCGAAGATCTTGAAGAGGCTGTTGGCCATGGCCAGACCGCGGGCGCCCTTGGTTCCCCCGATGGCGGCGAGCTGCGCCGTGATGGTGGTGCCGATGTTGTCCCCGAGCAGGAGCGGGAGCGCCGTGTCCAACCCGAAGACCCCCTGGGAGGCCATCACCTGGACGATGGCGATGGTGGCGCTGCTGCTCTGGATGATCATCGTCGCGACGGTTCCGGCGAGCACGCCGAGGAAGGGGTTCCTCCCGCACGCGGCAAAGACGTCGCGCACCATTTGACTGTGCTTGATGGGGCCGATGCCCTCGGACATGGTGCCGAGGCCGAGAAACAGCAGGCCGAAGCCGAGGAGTGTCTGCCCGATCATCTTGGCCCGTCGGCTCTTGGCGGTGAAATTGATAATGAATCCGATGCCGATCACGGGCAGCGCGTAGGCCGCGAGCTTGAACTTGCCGATGCCCAGCGCCGACACGATCCAGGCCGTGATGGTGGTGCCGACATCGGCTCCCAGCACCACCGCCACCCCCTGCTCGAAGGCCAGCAGGCCGGCGTTGATGAAACCCACCACCATGACCGAGGTCGCCGAGCTGCTCTGGATCGCGCAGGTGATCACCAGCCCGACGAAGATCGCCGTGAAGCGATGCTTGGTGAGGGTCTGGAGAAACCGCTTGAATGACTCGCTGCCGATCTTCTTGAGACCGTCGGACATCAGATTCATGCCGTAGAGGAAGATGGCGAGGCCGCCGAAGAATTTGAAGATGACTTCTTGATAATCCATGGTGATCCTGTGTTTCAAAAAAGCAAATCGGACGTACTCCCCTACCAGGAAATCAGAGAGGAAACCAGAGGGGTGGGGCATTTTACTTCCTGAATCTTGCACGGGGCCAAGGTCCGATGACCTCCTCAGAGACTCCCTTCTGATGGGATAGAGCGCCCTCAAAGGGGCGATATAATCGATCGCTGGATTTGAATGGGATGTTGGGTCACGGGGGAGACGACTCAGGCTATATCAATATCACGAACTTGCAATTGACCGTGCAGTTGTTGCTTCCGAGGTTGCCGTCATCACACTCCTCGCCGGCATCTTCCTGAACGATGCCGTCACCGCAGTGGGGCGCCAACACACACCCCTCGTCACAGGTGTCGTAGGTGCCGTCGTTGGTGCCGTCGTCACAAATCTCGTATCCGGATTGCACGGTTCCGTCGCCGCAATAGGGACCATCGACGCAGCCGGGGGCGCACCCTCCGTAGTGGCTGATATTGACCCCGTCGTCGCATTGCTCGCCCTCCGCGGCCTGAACGACACCGTCACCGCAGAACGGTCCCCGCTCCCGGCAATCGACGCCGCATTTTCCATACCCGCCGGAGTTGTTCGCTTCGTCGAAGCCGTCCAGCTCGGGATCGTTCCAGGGCGGCGGCGCGTCGGGGTTGGGGCCGTCATCACAGAGCTCGTTGGAGGCGACTATGCCGTCGCCGCATACCGATGCGCAGAGCGATTGGGGTTTGTTGAAGTCCTTCAGGGTCACCTTGAAGTTGGAGCCGCACTCATTGCGCTCCGCCTGGAACATGATCACCTCGTAGACGCCGTTCTCCTGGAGCTGGAAGTCCACCACCGCGTCGGGATCGGTGTCCGCGAGGTTCATCAGGTCGGTGCGCACCCTGGCCGTGCCGTCGGCGGTGTCCGGCCCGTCGCCGTCCTCATCGTCATCCAGGATGAAGTAGCCCGTTTTCGGTCCGTGGAGCCCCCCGAGATCGATGGCGAGCCGGCCGTCCAGGAAGACCCAGGTGTCGTCATCCCCGGAGAAATCGAACCGCTCCCCCCCCGTGTACTCGAACCAGAAGTGGGTCTCCGATGTGAACGACACGTTGCGCTCCGGCGAGCAGGTCGAGGTCTCGTAGCCCTCCGCGATCCATCCCCCCTCCGGCCCGAAGGGGTCGAAGTGACTGATGCCGTCCACCGTCGTGTCGGCGCTGTCATAGACGTAGGCCCCGGTGGCGGCGTCCCGTGTGAGCGTCACCTGGTCCATCTGGGTGAGGTTCACCTTGGTCAGCAGATCGGTCTCCGGGTCATCCCAATACCACATCGCGAAGTTCTCAGGAGTGCTGATATTGGGCACGCCGTCCGGGTTCTCGTACAGCACACCGGGGTTGCTGCAGAAACAGACCGAGTCGTCCTCACAGGAACACGCCGGCGCATCCGGGGGCGTTCGGGTCGCCTCGCAGGCGCAGCCGTGCGCCGCGGGTGCCGGCGGCGGCGGGTTGCCGGTGGCGCCCTCCAGGTAGGGGACCCAGTTGAACAGGGGCCGCTTGTCCGCGCTCAGTGAATCCTGGACGATGCCGATGACGCCGTTGCCATTGTGCTGGTTGAAGTCCACATGGGGCGCCTTGCCGTTGGCCTCCCGTCCGTTGCCGACGAAGTCCCGAAAGATCACCGGCAGGGCGATCTCGGGGGGCGGCTCGGTCTCCACGTCGGAGCAGTAGAACCCGGTCTCCGGCTCGCACTGATCCGAGCAGCCGTCCCCGGCTCTCGAGTTGCCGTCGTCACACAACTCATCGTCGTATCGTTCGCCGTCACCACAGGTGGCGTCGCACGTGCCCGCCTCACAGACGGGTTCGAGGAGACACTGGTAGCAACCGTCGAAGGCGGTGACGTTACCGTCATCACACTGCTCCCCCCGCTCTAAGACCTCGTTCCCGCAGGTCGTCACCGAGCAGCCGAAGGTTTCGGGATCGCAGTCGTAGCCGGGCTCGATGCGACAGTCGGCGGAGCACCCGCCCCCGTTCGCCGGCGTCCTGCCGGCGGAATACTCACACTCCTCGAAGCCCGCGATGATGCTGTCGCCGCAGGCCGCGGCCTCGCAGGGAAGACCGGGGAAGGGGCAGGCCCAACCGTCCTCCAGCTGGCAATTCTCATCACAGCCGTCATCCGGGATCGTGTTGCCGTCGTCACAGAGCTCGCGCCCGTCGACGATTTCATCGCCACACTCCACCGTGTAGACACACGGCTCCCCAACCGTCGGACAGACGTAGTCCTCTTCGAGCTGTTTACAGTTCGCGGTACATCCGTCCCCGGATTCCGTGTTTCCATCGTCGCAGATCTCCCCGGGATTCTGAATTCCGTCACCGCAAGACGGAAGGTAGGTATCGGTGGAAAGGTCAGTGTCCGCATCGGTATCCGCGTCCGTATCTCCATCACTGTCGGTATCGGTATCGGTATCGGTGTCGGTGTCGGTGTCGGTGTCCGTATCTCCATCACTGTCGGTATCCGTATCGCCATCGACATCCGTATCGGTATCTCCGTCCCCATCGGCGTCTGTATCGGTATCTCCGTCCCCATCGGTGTCCGTGTCCCCATCGGTGTCCCCGTCGGTATCCCCATCGGTATCCCCATCGGTGTCCCCGTCGATATCGGCGTCAGTATCCCCATCCGGCCCTGGAACGGAATCGCTATCATCCTCCGTAGCGAAGGATGTGGCTGAGTCGCGGTTGTGGTCGATCGAGTCGCCTATGTCGGTACAAGACGTAACGATGAAAAGCGCCCCGAACCCAAGTAATACTCTAAAGAATTGTTTTTTTAGATCTTTTAGTAAAAAAATGAGCATCTCTCCTCCTGTTTTCGATGCATACAGTAAAGTATAAGCACAAAATTACAATATAAAAGAAGGCGATTAGTATTAGCGAGTTTCTCCCCCGGAAAAATAAAAATTGTCGTTCACTTGATCAGTCGAACCCAAACGTTCTGGTCGCTATGTTTCACTTAGAACAGATTTTCGGGCGGATTTACGGCGACAAAAAGCGACTTGCTTCGGTTTAAAGAACCCGAGGATTGTTGCCCCGGTGATTCGGGCTATCGAACGGCGGCCAGGATGGCGGCCCCGAGGGCGCCGGTGAGCTGGGCGTCGGGGGTCACCGTCACCGGCCGGTCCAGCTTCTTCGAGATCGCCCGGTCCATCAAGGCGATGCGCGCCACGCCCCCGGTGAAGACGACGGGATCCGCGACCCGGCGGCCGACCATGGCGCTGACCCGCGAGGCGATGGAGAGCTGTACGCCGGCCACGATGTTCGGCGCCGACTCTCCGGAGGCGAGGAGCCCGACGATCTCGGTCTCGGCGAACACCACGCACATGCTGCTGATGACCGCGGGCCGCCCGGCCTGTGCGGCGATGCGCCCGAGCTCTCCGAGCGGGAGGCCGAGCTGACGGGCCACGGACTCGAGAAAGCGGCCCGTCCCGGCGGCGCACCGGTCGTTCATGGCGAAGTCCCGCACGCGGCCGTTCTCGTCCAGGTGGATCACCTTACTGTCCTGGCCGCCGATGTCGATGACGGTGCGGGCCGCCGGCTCCCGGAAGTGGACCCCCTCGGCCTGGCAGGTGATCTCCGTGATGGTGGTGTCGGCTCGCTCGATGGTGTTCCGGCCGTATCCGGTGGCGACGATGCGGCGGATATCCCCGACCGCGATACCGCTCTCGGCGCACACCCGCTGGAGGAGCGCCTCGGCGATCCGGTGCTGCTCGACGCCCTGGTTCTCGATGCCGCTCCCCGCGATGTTCATGGTTCCGGTGTCGAGGAGGACGACCTTGACCGTGCGGGATCCGGCGTCAATGCCAGCGGTGAACATGAGCCCTCCTTGGGGTGATCTTTAACGAAGCAGCACTGCCGAGCCGCCTCGAACAGGCCTGCACCTGACCGGCCCGGGCCCGGTGAGCCTTTGATATCACAGGCGCCGTGTTTTCCCAACCCCGATCGCGTACGACAACTCTGTAATAAAGACTATCGGGGAGCGGCTGACGGGGCCCGCCGACCTCCGCTCCCGCAGCGCTTCTTGATAAATCGGTTCCCCTCGAGTCGGTAGCGCCCGGGGCGGCCCACGTAACGGGCGCCGGGGTCCTCGGCGTCTCCGGGCCTGATGCGGAGCGGCTCCTGTCTTCCGAAGCGCCACGTCGCTCTGCTGAAGGGGGCGGTGAAGGCCACCCGTCGCTTCACCCCGATGCACCCCTCGCTCAGAATACGGACGCCGTGGAACACCCGCCAAGTGTGGGACCGGGTCCCGGTGAGCCTCACGAAGCCGATCTCCCCCACGTGAATCTCCGCCGCCTCCCTCAGGAGGAGATAGGGCGGATCCTCCGCGTCTTCCGCCGGCCACGCCGCCTCCTCCGGCGACGCGTCCCCGACCCGCTCCCGCCAGCTGTCGTACTGCGCCTGCGACATGATCCGGAGCACGGCGAAGTGGAGGTCGTCGGGGTAGGCGATTTCGAGGGACGAGCCCGTGTCGTAGCTCTCGAGGAAAACCCCCACGCTGTTCTCCTGGAGCTCCGGGGTCGGCACGGCCCGCACCACCTCCCGGAACTCCCAGGTCGCCGAGGCGATCCAGCGGGGGTCCGTCGAGCCGTCCTCGTTGTCGGGCAGGGGGGTCCGGAAGAGCAGGCGGTGAACGTCCGATTCTTCGTGCGTCACCTCGGTCAGCCGGCGCTCGCCGTCATGCCAGAGCTGCCGGGTCTCGGCGCCGGACCAGGCGCGGAGCAGCGGCCCCCAGTCGACGTCATCGGTTCGGGTGTCCGGGGCGGGGGCGAGCGCTCCGATACGGCGGGACGCCAAGCGCGGCGGTTCTTTTCCACGATCCTTGTTGTCCGCCGCGGCGCTCGCGGGCCAGGGGGGGGAGTCGAATGGGTGAGACGGCGAGTCGCTCTTCTCGACGGCCGTCACCGCCGACTGGTAGATCGGGCCGGCGTCGCACGGGTAGACCTTGACGAGGACACCGGCGTCCGTCTCCAGCGAGGCGTTCAGCCACGCCCCTGCCTCGTCGACATCGAGCCGGAGCGGATTGCCGCGCTTCGTCGCATCAATCGCGAGGGTCGCGCCGGGCTCCGCATAGCACCGCAGGGCGAACCGGGAGTCATCGGGGGCGCCATCACTCGGGATTCGCGCGATACAAACGGTGGTATCCGTTCCGATTCGAGCCGCGCCGGCCATGAATTCGATATCCTCTGAGGGGTGATAGACGTGGGTGAGGGCGAGCTCCGCGACCTCCGGGTGCTTCCAAAGCCACTCCTCTATCGTGTCGGTGGGCGGCGGGGTCGGCGCCCGCGTCGCCGCCGGGGCGTCGGGTAGCGGCAACACGACCGGCGGTGCGGAGGAGACGGTCACCTCGAGCGGCGATGCGCGGCGTAGCGCCACGCGGGGCGGCGTGCAGGCGAAGGGGAGGGCGCCGATGACGCACAGCACGATCAGTGGGGCTCGAGCCATTGCCGGATTCTAGATGATGTCCGGCGTTTTTGGAAGCGGCGGCGGCGGGATGGTGATACTCTGTAAAACCTAGCGGTGGACTGGATTATTGAGGAGGTAACATGATTCAACGCTTCATCTGCTCTATCGCGCTCATGATGATCGCCTGTGACGACGCGGGGTCGGGATCGGATGTGGACGTGGACGAGCCCCGGGATTCGGCCGCGGATACGGACACCGACACGGACAGCGACACGGACAGCGACACGGACAGCGACACGGACACCGACACGGACAGCGACACGGACAGCGACACGGACAGCGACACGGACAGCGACACGGACAGCGACGCGGACAGCGACGCGGATACGGATTCAGATGCCGACACGGACAGCGACGCGGATACGGATTCAGATGCCGACACGGACAGCGACACGGATACGGATTCAGATGCTGATACGGATGCGGATACCGATTCGGACGCCGACACCGACGCGGACACCGATGCCGATACGGACGGCGACACCGACGCGGACACCGATGCCGATACGGACGGCGACACGGACGCGGATACGGACGCGGACACTGACCAGACGTATCGGGACCTGGATGTCTGCAAGTTCACGGAGGAGGTCACGCTCGGCGCGCCGGACGCGGAGGGGATGGTGGAGGTGCCGGCCGCCCATCCCGATATCCTCTACTTCGGCCGGTTCGACTGCTCGGACCCGGCCGGCCCGACCTTCTCGTTTCCCGGCGTCTCCATCCGCGCGCGGTTCGAGGGGGACGCCGTCGACTTGATGCTGGAGGGGAGCGGCAACCCGTCCGACCCCAACTACTACAACATCATCATTGATGATCAGGCGCCGGAGGTGCTCGAGACGAGCTCCGACGTGACTGTCTACGAGCTGGCCCGGGGACTCTCCGACGGGACGCACACCGTGGAGGTGTTCTGGCGGCTGGAGAGCAGCGCGGGCTGGGGACGCTTCCTGGGATTCCGAATCCGAGAGGGGGCCAGTATCCTCCCGCTCCCGCCCAGGGCGAACCGCATCGAGCTCATCGGCAATTCCATCACCTGCGGTTACGGGAACGAGATCTCCACCGATGACCCCGGCAGCTACCCTTACACCAAGCAGAACTCCAACGCCTACAACGCCTGGGGGGCCGTGGCGGCCCGGGCCCTGGACGCCGAGTATATGGGGGTCGCCTACTCCGGCAGAGGGGTCACCCGCAACTACGGCGGTGGCGCCGGCGAGACCCTCCCCGAGATGTACCTCGACACCCTGCCCGACGACGAGAGCTCCGCCCCCTGGGACACCTCGCAATTCCAGCCGGACGCGGTGGTGATCAACCTCGGCACCAACGACTTCTCCCCCGACGCGGAGGACATCGCGTCCCTCAGGGTGATCTACGAGGCCGACTATCTGGACTTCGTGGAGACCCTCCGGGGCTACTACCCGGACGCGGTCTTCGTCCTGGCGGTGGGGCCCATGCTGTCGGACGGCTACCCCTCGGGGTACGAGGCCAAGACCAGCGTGCAAAACGCCCTCCAGTCCATCGCCGAGGCCCGGGCGGCGGCCGGCGATGGGGACGTGCACGTCCTGGAGCTGCCCGAGCAGAGCGCGCCCTACGGGGAGGACTGGCACCCCACGGTGGCGACCCATCAGGACATGGCGGATCGACTGGTGGCGCTGCTGGAGGATATCTCCGCCCTGTGAGGACTCCGCCGGCCCGCGCCCGGCCCGGCGACGCAACATACCCCTTTACAGTTGCAATATGGTGGTGTTATCAGATGGCCCACCTTTTGGGAGACTTGATATATAAAATGAGGGTCGAAACCCATGACCGAATTTGAGACCGAATTCAGAAACAAGCTCATCGCGCACCTCAACTTGCAGGAGATCGACCCGGACGAGATCGACGCGGGCTCCACGCTCTTCGGCGAGGGGAGCGGGCTCGAGCTGGACTCCATCGACGCCATCGAGATCGAGGTGTTCCTCAAGACGGAGTACGGCATCGACGTCCACCCGTCCGAGCGCACCCCGGAGGTGTTCGGCACCGTGGGGAGCCTCGCCGCGTTCGTGACCGGCAACCGCAACCGGGACGTCTGAACCGGTTCCCGGAGCTTGCGCCAACGGAGGAGGCACGGTGATCATTTCAACCAAGCCCAAGACCCACGACAAGCCGTTTTGCATGGTGATGTACCACCGGGACGCGTCCGGCCGGTGCACGCCGAGCTACGTGGAGAGCGAGCACGTGGAGAACATCCACGCGTACTACCTGCAGCGCTCCCTGGAGATGAAGCGGCTGCACGAGGCGGTCATCGCCGGGAAGATCAGCCCGGTGGCGTTCTTCATCCAGTACCAGCACATGGACCTTAAGGACGTGGCCGCGCGGGTAAAGCTCCGGCCGGGCCAGGTGAGGAAGCACATGACCCTCGAGGGGTTCGCCAAGGCCCGGGTGGAGGAGCTCCAGCGGTACGCCCGGGTCTTCGATATCGCGGTGAGCGATCTCTTCGACTTCACCTTTATCGAAGACAACATCGCGGTGGAGAGCGAGCGGTTCCACGACCGGCTCATCCACCAGGCGACCTTCAAGGCCGCGGGGCCGGCGGACGGCGCGGGCCGGGAGAGCGGGGACGAATGAGCGACACTCCGACCGTGATCGACGGCTACAAACACCAGATCGGCTCCCACTGCGAGTCCGGGACCCTCCGGAATCTCCTCAACAACGCCGGGCTCGGCATCTCCGAGCCCATGGTCTTCGGCATCGGCTCCGGGGTGGCGTTCTTCTACGTGTTCTTCGCGCGGGGGCCGAGCGGCCTGCCATTGGTGGCGCTCCGCACCCCGCCGGGGACGATCTTCAAGAACGGCGCCAAGCTCCTGAAGCTCGATATCATCAAGCGGCAGCACAAGACCGCGGATCGGGCCATCGCCCAGGCCGACGAGCTCATCGCCGCCGGCGTCCCGGTGGCGGCCACCGTGGACATGTTCTACATGAAGTACCTCCCCGCCTTCATCCAGGTCCACGCGCCCTTCCACTTCATCCTGCTCGTGGGCCGGGACGGGGATCACTACCTGGTCTCCGATCCTTACAACCGCGATATCGGCCGGCTCCACGTCGACGACCTCCGGGCGGCCTGGGAGACCCACGCCCCCATGGCCAAGGACAACCGCCTCTTCTACATGAACGGCACCCCCCCGACCGCCGACTTCCTCAAGCCGGCCATCAAGCAGGGCCTCCGGCGGGCCTGCAAGAACATGCTGATGCCCAAGGTGGTGAACAAGATCTTCTCCTTCGTGGGGGTGGAGGGGATCCGCACCTTCGCGAAGAAGATCCGGACGTGGCCCGACCTCTACCGGGGGGTGCGCCTCCGGGAGGGCATCCTGTTCACCGCGGTCATCTTCGAGGAGCAGGGCACCGGCGGGGGGGCCTTCCGGCTGCTCTACGGCTCCTTCCTGCAGGAGGTGGCGGAGATCTTCGACTCCCCCGAGATGGGGGAGCTTGCGGCGCGCATCATCGAGCACGGCAACAACTGGACCGAGACCTCGCGGAAGCTCATCCGCATCGGCAAGACGCTGCCCATGGACGATGACGCGTACGCGGACTGGTATCAAAACAACGCCGCGGAGCTGGCGGACGGCCTCGAGTCGGTGAGCCGCGACTTCGAGACCTTCGCCGACGTGGAGGCCGCCTTCTTCACGGATCTCCGCGGGGCCCTCTCCAGGCTCGCATGACGGACGGCGGCCCCGACATCTCCGGCAACGCGCCGTGGTGGCATCACTGGGCCCCCTTCTGGGAGCGGCTGGAGGACCGGCACCTGGGCACGCTGGTGACGGAGGCGTTCGTCGACAGCATCGAGAGCCCGGTGCTCGTCATCGGGAGCGGCCAGGGGGTGGTGGTGGACCGCCTGCGACAGCGGGGCTTTCAGGTGACCGCGGTGGACCGGGAGCCCGAGATGGCGGCCCTGGCCAAGCGGCGGCGGGGCATCCGGACCCTGCTGGCGGACGGGCGAAAGCTCCCCTTCGGGGACAACGCGTTCCGCACGGTCATCGTCGCCACCGGGGTGGTGGACTACCTGTTCGACGAGGCGGTCATCCGGGAGATCCTCTCCGAGGCCCGGCGGGTCACCCGCAACAACGGGGATGTCATCATCGCCTTCTACAAGCTCCCCCCGCGGACCCTGAAGATCAACCGGGGGCTCGGGGTGGTGACGCCGGACGGACGGTTCCGCCTGCGCCGCATCTTCGAGATCATGAAGGGGTACAAGGAGCACTTCCTCAAGCCCCAGGCGCTGGTGCGGGAGTGGACGGGCCGGGGGGCCCTTGGGACGTTCCTGTTCTGGTGCAGCCTCGGCGTCGTTCTGCCCCGGTCCATGCGCCGGGAGCAGAAGTTGTTCCTCGGCATCTTCGACGAGGCCGCGGCCGCGGGGCTCGACGTGGACGCCCTCATCGGGAGCGTGCCCGCGGCGCTTCCCTACCGCACCGAGGCGGAGGTGAGGGCGCTGCTCCACGCCTGCGGTATCCTGCGGTACACCTTCGATCGCCACCCGGACTGCACCGTGGTCCGACACCACAAGTTCGGCGGCGTGGAGGGGGTGGATCTGAAGGCGACCGCCGCGACAGATGACTGGATCATCAGGACCCGCGGCCTGAGGAAGACCTACCGGAAGCGCGCCACCCCGGCGGTGGACGACCTCAGCCTCACCGTGGAGCGGGGGATCGTCTTCGGCATCCTGGGGCCGAACGGCGCCGGCAAGACCACCACCCTCTCGATGATGTGCGGGCTCCTCGCCCCCACCGGCGGGACCGTGGAGATGGCGGGGATGCGCCGGCGGGACCTCCGGAAGAAGCTGGGGTACGTGCCTCAGGATCTCGCCCTGTACGAACGGCTGACCGCCCGGGACAACCTCGTCTTCTTCGGCCGGCTCCACGGGCTCGCGGGGGAGCGGCTCCGGCGGCGCATCGACGCCCTGCTGGACCTCACCGGCCTGGCGGGCCGGGCGGACGATGTCGTGTCGGGGTTCTCCCAGGGAATGAAGCGGCGGCTCAACCTGGCCGCGGGGCTGCTCCACGAGCCCGCCATCGTGCTGATGGACGAGCCCACCGTGGGCATCGATCCCCAGTCCAGGAACCGCATCCACGATGCCATCTTCGAGCTCAGGCGGGGGGGCTCCACCATCCTCTACACCACCCACTACATGGAGGAGGCCACCAAGCTGTGCGACCGGATCGCCATCATGGATCACGGCAAGGTGATTTTGGTGGACACCCCGGCCGGGGCCGTGGCCAAGTACGGCCGCTTCCGCCTGGAGCTCACCTGCCCCGCCGGCGAGACCGGCCCCCTGCTGAAGGCCCTCAGGCGACTGCCGTCGGTGGAGAGCGCCGAAGCGGCGGCGGGGAGACTGCACCTCGTGGCCAACAGCCGAGTCAAGAGCACCGAGACCATCCACAGGGTGGAGGAGACCGCCCAGGCGCTCGGGGCGGAGGTCGCCCTGACCCGGCTGGTGGAGCCCAACCTGGAGAGCCTGTTTTTGGACATTACCGGCCGGAGCCTCCGGGACGCGGGGGCGGCATGAAGTTCCTCGCCGTCACGATTAAGGAGCTCAAGCTGCTGCTCCGGGACCCGGCCAACCTGCTGCTCCTCTTCCTGCTGCCGGCCGTCTTCATCCTGGTGCTCTCCATCGCCCTCCAGGGGGCCTTCGCCTCGCCGGACAGTCGGGACAAGATCGACGTGCTGGTGGTGAACGGCGACTCCGGAGACTTCGGAAAGGATCTCGTGGCCGCGCTGAACGAGAAGGGGCACTTCCGCGCCGTCACCGAGGTGGACCGAAAGCCCCTGACACGGGAGCAGTGCGACCGGCTGATCTCCGCCGGGGCGTATCCGGTGGCCCTGTACATCCCGGACCATATGAAGGACGGCATCACCTTCGAGGAGAAGCAGACCCTGGAGCTGGTGGTGGATCCCACCTTCTCCAAGGAGGTGACCCTGGCGCTGAAGGGGGGCGTGAAGGAGTTCGTCCACCTCTCCATGCTGGCGGGCAAGATGATCGAGGCGGACAAGAAGGGGGAGGCAATCGACACCCTGTCGGACAGGATAGACGAGGTGAAGGACAAGGCCAAGGAGTGCGAGGCGGACTTCGACGACCTGGTGAAGCGCATCAAGCGGCGCCTGCCCCCCAAGAAGAAAAAGAAGTCCGAGGATAAAGAGAAAGACGATGACGATGACGAGGACAAGGACGACGAGGTCGATGTCGCCGTGGAGACCATCCAGAAGAAGGACATCGACGAGACGGTCGCGGTCATCGACAAATCCGGCGTGGAGATAGCGGAGCGCTTCGCCTACGGCGGCGGCGGGGAGTCCTCCGAGTCCCCCAACTCCGTGCAGCAGAACGTGCCCGGCTGGACCATCTTCGCCCTCTTCTGGATCGCCCAGATCCTGATGATCAACATCCTGTATGAACGGCAGTCCGGCGCCTTCAAGCGGGTGATGGTCTCCCCCATCTCGTTTCCCGCGTACATCGTGGCCAAGACCCTTCCGTTCGGGCTCATCAACCTGCTCCAGGCGCTGGCCATGTTCGGCCTGGGGGTCCACATCCTGCCCCTGCTGGGCTGCCCGGAGCTGACGCTCACCAATATCCCGGCCCTGGCCCTCCTGACGGTCGCCATCTCGTTCACCGCCATCGGCTTCGGTCTCATGATGGCGTCCGTCTCCAAGACCATCTTCCTCTCCGCCTCGGTCTCCGCCACGGTCCTCATCATCATGACCGCCGTAGGGGGCATCATGGTGCCCCGGTTCATCATGCCCGAGACCATGCAGAAGATGACCCTCTTCGTGCCCCACGGCTGGGCCCTGGAGGGGTATCTGAATATCATCGTCAGGCACCAGAGCACCATGGAGATA
The DNA here is from genome assembly GCA_050304755.1 of Polyangia bacterium. Lineage (GTDB taxonomy): Bacteria > Myxococcota_A > Polyangia > JAAYKL01 > JAAYKL01 > CAYWLQ01. Next base: position 14,533 of record JBNLED010000271.1, read on the forward strand.
CTGCCCCACGTGGGCGCGCTGCTGGCCTTCGGCGTGGGGTTCTTCGGGTTCGCGATTGTGAGGATGCACCGGTTGAACCGGGGGTAGGCGATTCACGTGCATCGTCGATAATAACCTGTAATCTTTGTTTTTTAATTGATTGCATTCTCCCGGTGGCCTCCCGCCGGAGCGCCTTGCCGCGGTGCTCGGTCAGGAAGGTCTGGAACCAGTCCGCCGCCGCCGGGTAGTTCCCGTCGTGATCGTAGGCGATGCGTCCCATGATGAAGGCCGCCATGGCTGCGGCCTCCGTGCTTCTGTAGCGATTCCGGATCGTCTTGTAGGTCCTCTTCGCGCCCTCGAAATCCCGCGCGAGGCGTTCCTGGTCCGCCTGCTGCAACAGGGCCCCGTGCCACGAAGATCGCGATGCCGGTCAGCCACGCCTTCAGGCGGTCGGGGGACTCGACGGCGCCGACATTGCGGAACGCCCGGACAAACACCTCGTGCAGCAGCTCGTCCATCTCGTCATCCGATCCCAGCACCCGGTAGAGCACGCGGAGGATCTCCCCGGCGTACCGTTGATAGAGGACCCGGTAAGCCCCCGGGTGCTCCGCCCGGAGGGCCCGCACCAGGGCCTCGTCGTCCCCCTCGAACCGTATGGGGTGCACCACGCGCTCGGGAGATAGGGCCATCGTCGCCTTCTGTTTTGCGGCGATCTTCATTGACGTCCGTACTCAGTGTCCACAAAATTCACTCACGGCTCAAGAAAATCGTGGAATCGGCCGTCGGTCTTCGAATTCGGAATTTCGTTATTGGCAACTCCCCGATATTTACTAATATCAGATTAAAGAAAGGACATGCTCCTCGACATTATCCCGTGGGAGCGTGGAACGCCAATGACACAAACCAACATAGCACTTTCCGATGGGAGCAATTTGCTGGTGCGGTCCCCTGATATCTCCAAAGACGTGGAGAAGCTCAAGGGCTTCTTCTCGGGTCTCCCGACCCGTATCCGCAACTACCTGAGGTACGACGCCACCGACGAGGCGCTGCTGCGCGGCCGCCTCGGGCAGCTGGACGGGATGACCCACTGGCGGCTCATCGCGGAGCTGGACGGGGAGATCGTCGCCGACGCCACGATGGACCGTGAGCCCTATGGCTGGACCCGGCACGTGGCGAACCTCCGCGCGGTGGCGAAGCCCCGGCTGGCCGGCAAGGGGATCAAGCGCATCCTCTTCCGGGAGCTCCTGACCCTGGGCCGGGAGGCGGGCATCGAGCGGTTCGACACTGAGGTGATCAGCTCCCAGGCCGCGCTCATTCAGGCCCTGATCGGGGACGGCTTCAGCTTCGAGGCCACGCGGAAGAAGTATGCCCGGGACATCAAGGGGCGGCTCCACGACGTGGTCATCCTGTCCAATAATCACCACTCCATCTGGTCCAAGCTGGAGAAAGAAATCGAAGACCTGGATATCCGGCTGCCGGAGCTCCTCAGCGGCTCCTGAGCCCGATCCGCGCGGCCCTCGTTCTGTCCGTCCGCCCCCGGAACCGTTTCTTTTCGCTCCCGGATAATGGGGTATCTATTGATGTCTTGAAAAAGGAGGCGCCATCCGCCCGAGGCGGTATCACGATTATCGGCGGTGTCCGCTTCGGTGCCGGCGCTTATTTTTTGTTGTCGACGATGTCGGGATTCCACATGTTGCCCGAAAGGGCTATCCGGTACATGACACCGAGGTAGTCGCCGTACCAGTAATTATCAACCATAGTGGCTGCTTCCGAGACGTATGCGTCGACGATCTCCTGGGTGTTGGCGTGGGCGCAGACCGCCACGCTGCCGACGTGCGCGATGTTGTGATTGGCTCCCGCGCCGGAGCCGTCGAGATTGTAGCTATCCCTGATATTGGCGACGCCTACGTTGTCGTAGAGCCAGGAGGAGAGTTTTTTACACCAGGCCTCGGTCTCCGGTGTGCCGTTCCAGAGAAAATCGATCCCATGTTTGAACGCCGTCCGTATGGCGTCGAACGCGTAGGTCGTATTTCTGGAGCCAGTGTAGTTGCTTCCGTTCACGGTCTGCCAGTCCGGGACGAGTCCGGTGGTCGGATGGGCTGCCGCGTCGCGAACCGTGGCGGTATCATCCGCCAGTCTGGCCCATGCATCATCTCCGGAGATCTCCGCGAAGTACCTGAAGAAAGCGGGCTGGTAATAGGAAATATCGGTCTCCTGGCAACCGCCATACGGACTGCCGCCGCCGCAACCGGGGTGAATGGCGGTGACACCGTTGCATTCGACAATCAAGACTCTGGCCTTCTCCAGCACGCTGCGCACCTTGTCGTCATATCCAAGGGTCGGCCACTGCCAGTGGGCCACCACCAATCCCGCCGCCAGGTCGATATCACCGTCCGAGGCGGAACCGGAATCGGTGATACCCCCGCAGGAGACGCTCCACGCCATCATGCCGCACGCGCTGTCGGTGAGCTTCGACTGATAAAACCCCCACAGCCCATCAACCGCTTCTTTATCCCCCATGTAAGCGGCCGCTATCATGGCAAAGCCCATGGCCTCCACTTTACCGACATCAGTCGAATCGCACGAGGTCATCAGATTGCCGTTGCATTCAGTGAGGTATTTTTCACGCCAGTTGTCGTATTGCTGCTTCACGAAATCATTGGAGACCGCATCGGATTGAACGCCATAGGGATAGTCCACGTTTTGCGGAAACGGGTATCTGGGCGCGTTCGGGTCTATGTCTGTATCCGCGTCGGTGTCCGCGTCGGTGTCCGCGTCCGTGTCCGCGTCGGTGTCCGCATCCGAATCGCCGCCCGTGTCCGAATCGCCGTCCGTGTCCGAATCGCCGTCCGTGTCCGAGTCGCCGTCCGTGTCCGAATCGCCGTCCGTGTCCGAATCGGAATCTGTGTCGCCATCGGTGTCTGAATCGCCGTCCGTGTCCGAATCGGCGTCGGAGTCTGCATCGGTGTCGGAGTCTGCATCAGTGTCCGTGTCGGTGTCGGAGTCTGCATCGGTGTCCGTGTCTGCATCGGTGTCCGAATCCGCGTCTGTATCCGTGTCGGAATCTGCATCGGTGTCGGAGTCTGCATCAGTGTCGGAGTCCGCATCGGTGTCCGTGTCCGCATCGGTATCCGAATCGGCGTCTGTATCCGTGTCGGAATCGGTATCCGAATCCGAGCCGGAGGAGTCGCCGGGACCTCCATCGGAAGGAGAAGGGCTTCCGCTATCGGAAGCGCAGCCGGCGAAATACACGAAAACGGTCGCAATAATGAATGTTTTGCTCATACTAGAGGTCCCTTTCTGCACTTTCAATCGGGCAAGTGTCTATTCTTCTTTGTTAAAAGTGCTGATGGCGTCCCAAAATGGGTCAGGGGGACACCGTTTTGGGGATGTTCGTCATTTTCGCCCTCCGACAACCTCCTCCACCACGTCCTTCAGTCCGGTGGCGGCGGTGTACATGCTCCCCACGCCGCAGATCTGGTATACCACGCTCAGGGTGTCCGCGATCTCGGCGTCGGAGGCGCCCTCGGCCTTGGCCATGAGCCCCAGCGACCGGACACCGTTCACCGAGCCCTTGGCGGCGTCAACGGCCAGGGTGATGAGGATCTTGTGTTTCTTCGAAAGCGCCCCCGGCTCGTAGGTCTTCGCGTAATTCGCCATGATTCCGTCGAAGAGGTTCGCGTCCAGGGCCTTCAGGGTTTCGAGGGGGTGTTTCGGCATGGTTTCTCCTTGGGTCGGTTTGATGGGTAATGTATCTGATTTGTATATCAGCTCGAGGGGTGAAGGTCGATGCCGATGGTGAGACGCCGGCCCGTCACAGTCGGATGTCGATGGCGATACTGTTGACAGCGACCTGGACGTAGCCTCGGTTCGAAGGAGCCACTGTATTGCCTCTAAGAATCTCCATATCGCCATTGATGAGAGACCTGAGCCTCGGATCCGGCGGAGCTCCGCTATCAGGGCGAGGCGGCGCTGAAGGAGCTCTTGTATCGGCTGGCCGATCAGGAGCAGGTGGTGCTCCTGATGGACGATTTTCAGTGGAGTAACGAAGACGGCGCGAAGCTGCTCGCGTCCTTGTTCTCCCCGCCGGACGCCCCCCCATACTCTGGATCGCCGCATACAGAATCGACGATACCGCGTCGAGCTCGGGACTTTCGGTGTTGCTCCAAGCGGTGGAGCGGCGGTCACGCGGATCGCAGAACAGTCCGACGGCAACCCCTTCTTCATCACGATGTTGTCCCGACAAATCGCCGAGGACACATCGGGACGACCGCTCAGTCTGGAGAACGCGGGTCAGGCCAGCGTGAGTGAGCTGTCCGAGGAGGAAAACGAGATATCCGGTGACCGGAGCTCCTCAGCGGCTCCTGAGCCTGATCCGCGGCGCCGGTTGTCAGGTACACGAAAATCAACGATTGGGAGATTTTCCCCATGCCCTCCAAAGGCCGGCGCTGTTGACAACAGGGCCACATAAAGAATTCTACTAAACTGCGAATTGAGCTACTCTTGTGGGCAACAGGAACAAAGGAGGCAGTATCGATGAATATCATCACCCAATTCGGCACAGAGTGCTTCGCGCCGGCGTTCGCACCGTGCAAGGATAACTACGGATGTGGGGACGCGTCAAAGCAGGAATGGCCCAACAATGTGCTGTCGACACGCATGGTGGTGTACGACAGTGGCCTCATCGCCCGCGAGGGTGACGCGGTGATCCATCGCGTCGACGCGGACGAGCTGGCGCGATGTGAGCGCCTCTCCCGGGCCGCAGAGGAGATCATGAAGGGGCACTGCGTCGGCATGAAATCCGAGAGCGACGATTACTTTCACCCCTACTTTCAGGCGGCGACGGTCTCGCCGGAAGGCACGCCCCCTGGTCCCCCTTCCGAGGTCGACGCGGCGCTGGTCAGGAAGCTGTTCGCCGGAACCATCTGCCCACAGGACAAGGTCTTCGTGGAGCCCTTGATAGAGGGCGGATTCTTCTGGCGCGAGGCCACAGAACCCCTCGACGAGTTGTTCGAGGACGACTTCGACGAGGAGGAATGGGCGAGCATCAACCCCACCGCGGTGCGCGCGCGGTGGCGATCTCTCATCCGCTTCTTCAACGACTCCGACGAGCTCCTCCACCCGAGCTTCGCCTGTATCGGTTTCTACGAGTACAGCGCACCGGAGGGAGCCGAGGTAGAGAGCACGGAACCCCGCTCCGATGATGAGATGGCGGGCAGCGCGCTGCCCCGGTTTCCCTTCGCGTTCACCCCCGCGGGGAGCGTAGTGGGACTCTTCGGCAGCGTCACCTGGACATAACTTCCCGGTCTCTTGTTTTGCTTCCTATCGCTCAGCCCGTCACAGTCGGATGTCGGCCGGCGGACCGTAGAGCGATCCGCGCCATTCGGCGTATCCGAAGATGTCGCTTTCGACCTCCATCAGCAGCATGCCGTCCGGGGCGACCTCGTGCATGACGCCGGCGATGCTGAAGGTGACCAGCGTGTTGCCCCCGGGCAGGCGCTGAACATCGCCGTACCATACCGAGAAGATACCCGGATCGTACCGGAACACCTCCGCGCCGTCGGTGAGGGAGTACTCGAGCGCGGCGGATCCGCCGGCCCCGCCGACGTTGGCGAACAGGAGGATACTGTTGGGGAGGAGCTGGTGGCCGTGCTGCTGGGCGCCGTAGGTGGTGTTCGAAAGGATGTCCGTGAGCCGCCACTGGACCTCGCCCTGGCGGTTGATTATAAAAATATCGTTCTCGCGATCCGAAACGGAGTAGAGCCCCTCGGCTTCGTTGTACCGGACGGCGTTGAGGTGACACTGCGGGGTGACCAATCCGGGGAGGTAGTCGGTGGACTCGAATATCTCGGTAACGGTGCCGTCCCGCGCCAGCTCGAACACGCTGTCGCAGTCATTCTCGCTATAGTCGATGAAGGCCAGGACGCTGCCGTCCACCACGGTCCCGTCGTGGCTGGCTCCGACGGCATAGATGGTGCTGTCCAGGGTGTCCATGCTCACGAGCTCGATCTCGGCGCCGTAGGTGTCCTGCCGCTCGGGGATCAGCCACATCGATTTGCCGTCATAGGACATGCGCGCTCGGGGGGTGAGCCCCACCTTGCTCTGGTACCACCAGACCACCTCTCCGTCCCCGTCCAGGATGAACACCGTCGATCCGGTCGCCATGGATTCCGATATCGGCAGGGTAAACAACAGCTCCTGTATGTAGGTGGAGACAATGTACCCGGACGCATGAGACGAGGGGTCGAAGACCGTGGACGTCACGGTGACCAGGTTGGTCGCCGGACCGGTCTCGAGGGTCTGGTCGGCGCTCTGATACTGCCGCCCTCCCTGGGTCGCCGCCACCTGGAAGTGGTAGGTCCGATCCGGCTTCATCCCGAGGAGGAGGGTCCGGAAGTCGGGCTCGTTCAAGTCGACCGGCGCCACCATGCCGTAGCTCGTATCGAGGCCGAAGCGGATCTCCGCGCTCTCGGGCGCCACCCCCTGGATCGACCAGGTCACGATGCCCACGGTCCCCGGGGCTTCCGGGTTGATGTCCGACGCGAGGGAGACGTCGATGGAGAACGTGCCGATGTTTGTATCCACTTCAATCGCGCTGTCGACAGGGGATGTACCCCCCTGGGGTGCATTGTCATCGGGGGAGGTCCCGTCCGTATTGTCGCAGCTCGCGAACACGATGACGCACGCGATGAACGGCATCATTTTCATCATTGAAACCTCCTGTGAGAAGTGGTCAGTTAAAAAATGCATGGCGGGTATGAGGGCCGCCTGATTCAATTCATCTGTTAATACTATCTGTTCTTTAATCTAGTGGGCAAGTGCCGGAAAAACGGGTGTCTCCGGATTTTTCAATAGTATGCTCTCCGCTTGTTTTAGGTCAGGGGGGTTGCATCTGAGACAGAAGCCTGTATTGTTGATGATACACATGCGGGATTGTGGCGTTTATGGTCGACACTGTTGTAAAGAAAGGGGTATGGTCATGAAAAAGATTTTATTGAGTCTGTTGCCGGGCGTCTTGTTGCTGTCGATAGGATGCTCCAAGAAGGACGAGGAGTGTGCGGCGGTGATCCCGATTTCCGACGCCTATCAGAAGGGGTTCGATACGATACAGACCGGCGGTTACAGCCTGAAGGAGGTCGCGTCCATAAGAGAAGCGAGCATGTCGGCTCAACAGAAGGCCAAGAAGCTGGGCGAGCTCAAGCTCACCGATGAGCAGCTCATCGCCCTCCAGACATCGACCGCCAAGCAATACGAGCAGGCCGGCGCGATGCTGACGGAGATGGCGGCGGCGTTCTCCGCGGCCGCCACCGCCGCGGGCGCCAACGAACAGGCGACCAAGGGATTCGATAAGATCAAGGCCGGCGTCAACGACGCCTGCGAGGCCAAAGAGAAGAGTCGGCGGAAGAAGAAGAAAAAAAAGAAGGAGTGCAAGAAGATCACCGCTGAGCTGGAGAATATCCCCGCCGGACTGACCGCGGAGAAGATACCCGCCGCGATTGACGCATTGGGGGGGCTGAAGATGTCCTTCGATGATGTCAAAGGCGCGGTGGACAAGCTCACCGCCGCGCTCAAGGCACAGATCGAGGCGGGAAAGGCCCTCGCCGAGGCTCAGAAGAAGGCGGACGCGTTCAAAGCGAAGCTCGCGCAACAGAAAACCCAGGACGCCGAAGGGGCGAAAAAGCTGAAGGCCTACTGCGCGCCGGAATAATCGAAGGCTCCCATCTCCACCACCATCACGCGTCGATAGCCATCGCGCGGCTCATGAAAACGGAAAACGGCATGAACGACACCGCCGATAAAAGGCCGGCTACCGTCGCGCCCCGATGATGAGGGGGCTGTCGAGGGGCAGGTGGTACACGGCCCCCTGCCGGGCGGGTTCCACCATCAACCCCTTGCACTTGGCGAGGGCGATGTGCTCGGCGGTGATGGCGTCCACCTCCTCGTCGGTGCGGCCGCGGTCGTGGTGCCACAGCACGAGCCGCTCGACGGCGCACCGCTTGGCCAGATCGCAGGCCTGGCGGATGGAGGCGTGGCCGAAGTGGAATAGGCGCTCGTACTCGGCGCTGGTGTAGTTGGCGTCGTGCAGCAACAGGTCCACCCCCTGGACGACCTCCTCCACCCGCGCTTGAAGGTCGCGCATCTCCTCGAGCACCTCGGGGGCGGTCTCCTGCTCCCGGACGTGGAAGTGATCGCCGAAGAGCATGTTGGCGAAGGGGGCCGAGTCCGCGGCGAAGAAGAGGCTCCGACCCCCGTGGTCGACGCGGAAGCCGAGGGCGTATCCCGGATGGTTGACCCGGCAGCAGGTCACCGTGGAGCTCCCGATGGCGATTTCGTCATCGAAGCCGAGCTCGTGGAAGATGATATCGGCGTCGAGCTGTTCGAACGGGACCGGGAAGAAGCGATCCGCGTAGACGCCGGAGAAGATATCCCGCACCGTGGCCCGCCGCTCCCCCAGGGAGTAGATGTGGATACGCCGGGACTTGTCGTAGAAGGGCGTGAAGAAGGGCAGCCCCTGCACGTGGTCCCAGTGGGTGTGGGTGAAGAACATGTGAATCTCACGGGGGGGGCGCTCCGCGAGATCGAGGCTCAGATCGTAGATGCCGGAGCCGCCGTCGAAGACGAGGGGGATTCCGTCCGGGGTCTCCACGCCGAGGCAGGTGGTGGCGCCGCCGTATTTACGGGTCGCCATGGAGGGATTCGGGAGGCTTCCCCTGGCGCCGTAGATGGTGACCCGGAGCTCGCCGGTCGCTACAGCCATACCGTATCCCCCTCCCGGGAAAGCTCCAGGGTCGTCCCGGGGAAGCGTCCCTGTTCCCGCCGGCGGACCGCCTCGAGGGCGGTGTCGGTCCGGAGCGGATCGTAGTGGATGCCCATCAGCCGCTTCACCTCCGCCCGGTGGGCCATCTCGTGGGCCGCCTCGAGGGAGGAGTGTCCCCAACCCACGGTCTCTTTGAAGCGATCATTGTTGAAGGTGGCGTCGCAGAGGAGGAGATCCGCGCCGCGGCAGCACTCGATGAGCGAGTCGACCACTGTCGGCTCCCGGAGCTCGACATCCGAGGCGTAGACGAAGCGCTTCCCGAACCCCTCGACGCTGATGACCATGTATCCCCCCGGGTGGATCTCCGCGAGATCGATGGTCTTCACCTCGATATCGTCGATGCGGTATTCCGGGGCGCGGGGGGCGACGGAGAGCCGTCCGCGGAGGTTGTCCGGGCTGTAGATGGGGGAGTAGAAGGGGCTGAACACCACATCGAGCATCTCCCGGATGTGCCCTTCGTCCGATTGGAGGCCGTAGAGCGAGACCGCGGTCCCCGCGCGGTAGATCGGCCCGAAGAAGGGAAGCCCCATGATATGATCCCAATGGTAGTGGGACAGGAAGAGGTGGATGGGGGCCCGCGGCGCATCCGCCATCACCCGATCCCCCAGGTTGGCGATCCCGGTCCCAGCGTCGATGATCACCCACTGGGCGCCCGGGTGGAGCACCTCGACGCACACGGTATTGCCGCCGTGACGCATCTGGTCGCTGGACAGCCGCGGCAACGATCCCCTCGCACCCCACACCCTGAACCCTAACGAAAACGACATATCACCCGATACCCTTGGAAATACAACTTGCCTCCTGATCCCACCTGAAAACCGTAGCACAAAAATAGCACCTATCGATCAGACCGAGAATAGAAAAGCGGACCTAATCGGCCGGGACGCCCACCAGATCGATCTCCGCGGCCGAGGCCTCAGCGCCTCAGCTTATCAGCTCGTCTCGACGAAGAGATGGGCGAGGCTGTGGAGGGCGGCGCCCGCTTCGGGTGTGATGATCAGGCGGTCGACGGTTTGGCCGGAGAGCTCCCTGGGGGGTTTGATCGTGTGTTCCTGGATCCCCGCTGCCGACTGGGGTGCCACGATCGACGTGCCCAGAACCTGTTGCCCGCGCCGATACTCGATGTGGATTCGGCTGCCGCCGTCGAGACCGATCCGGAGCGCCTTCATCTTTATCGGGGCGGGCAGGGCGACCGAGACTCCGGCCTCACCGAAGCGGAGGTTGTCGAAGTGCTCTTCTGGGGTACCGTCTGACTTTTTCGTCTGCAGATCGGCGAGGGTGGCGGGGACGGGCTGATCCTCGGGGGTGCAGACCACGGTGGCGTCGCCCTCCGGCACACGCTTGAGGATGACTTCGTATAGGGAGACAGGGTCCGCCAGCCACGCGGGAGTTCGGAAGGTGATGCTCACCTCGGTGGGCTCGACGATCTTGATGGCGTATGGCATCCATGGGAAATAGGGGGACTTGGCCTTGTTCACCGTTCCCCCCTCGCAGCTCATCCGATATCCCGATGACGGTATGGGGTGGTCGGTGGTCATCAGCCAGGTGCCTGCTTCCAGGTGGACCCCGGTGATGAACGGGGCGCTCTTTCCGGTGAGCGGAGTGAAGAGGGCGTTGTTCCTCCCCGGACGCGCCGCGTCCACGGCGATACCGGAGAACAGGTACCCGGGAATGCGGATCTCATCGGCGGAGCGCTTGATGCCCACGGCGCTGTTCTCACGCTTGACGAACATATTGAGGACGGACGGGATGCGGGAGCGGCTCCGGACCTTCGTCAGCTTGTACTCCTCATGGAACCGGGGCTTCGCGTACATCTGTCGGGCGCTCGGCCAGAAGGGCTGGGTGTCGCCCAGCGCGCTGTTGAAGACGATAATGTCGGGGTTGCGCCGGAGCACGTAGTCGCCGTCACCGAGCTCGTGTCCGATGCCATGGGTGCCGAACCAGGGCGGCGGGTTCGCGGTGAGATACCGGTCGGTGAGCCCCAGCATATCGAGGGCGGGAAGCTCGGACCAGAAGGGGAGGGCCCCCGCGGCGTCCACCGCGAGCAGCGGACGCTGGGCGCCGAAGCTTCGCTTGAGGAGCTTGCCAGCGGCCTCGCCTCGGACAACCCAGAAATCGTTTCGCCTCAACACGCTGCACCGCTCATCGTACAGCTGGAGGACGAAGTGCCCCGCCAGGAGCAGCGAGAGCCCGATCCCCACCGGGATCTTGTGTGTGCGAAGCACGGCGGCGCGGCTCATGGCGCCCTCGGCGACGAGGAACGCAAGCGGCACCAGGGCGGGCAGGATCTGGCGCCAGGCATTGAAGATATCGCCGCCGACGCTCACGATGTATCCGATCCAGACGAAGAACATCGTGATCGGGATCGCCCACCGATGGCGCTCGACGTGTCTCATCATTAAAACGGTTCCCGTCGCCGCCGCGGCGATGATCACGGAGATGGCCAACAGCGACTGCTTGACATAGGTCAACCCGGAGACCAGCCGTGTTGTGTTGAATGCGACTTTGGCGAGGGCGGTGTTGGGGACCAGCTCCCCGTAGTAGTGGATGCGAAAGATAAGCTGCGTGGTGACGAGGGTGACCGGCAGGATCGCGAGGATCGCGATGGTCCTCAGCCCCTGACCGTTCAGGCCGCCCGAGATCAGGATTCCCGCGGCCGCGGCCGCGAAGAAGGTCACCCCGTCCGCGCGGGTGAGCGCGGTGATACCGAAGAAGAGCCCGGAGAGTAGGAGAACGCCGGCTCGCGGTACGCGCTCGTCGAGAGCGCGAATCAGCCAGAAGAGCGCGCCGGCGATGCTCCCGGCGAAGAAGCTCTGCTCCAGGCCGCCGATGGCCCACACCGCGAGGGGCGCGGACAGCGCGAGCAGCATGCCGCCGCTGAGCAGGCGGGCCCGCTCGATGCGTACGGGACGGTCCGGGTTCAGAGTGATGAAGGTGATACAGAGGAGCCCCCCGATGATTCCCCAGACGCGGGTGCTCAGAACATAGTCCGACATCATCCATCCGGTGGCCGCGTTGATCAACACCCACAGGAGGTTGGTGTACCCCTCGACCCACTCACCGTCCGTCCAGGTGAGCCCCAGACCGGCGACCAGCCGCCTCGAATACCGAAGCGATATAAACCCGTCGTCCGAATAGTAAGGGAGATAGTACAGCGCGTGGGATACGAAGATGACACACACCGCGCCGAACAGCATCCGGTTGATCAAATTGGTCCTGTTGGTTGTCATGCCCATTTCATTCCCATCATGGATATGCTCCATTGTGCCATTGGTCGTTCTGCGATTTATGACACAGCAAGAAGCGTGCCTTCGTCCTCTGAAAACGACACTGTGGTAAAAATATCCATATGTTTCAGTGGAATATGCAAATCCGCCGAAGGGCTTGATAACTTTCTAATGTGTCATTGAACTGGCACAGAAATGGCGCATTGTTCCTGCCGAAAGGTAGTGAAATGTCATCCGGCTTCCTCACAGATGACACCATCACCGTCAGCGATCGTACTCACCTTTGCCATCCTCATGAACAGTCCGGTTCGGCTCCTGATGTCAAAGGCTCCGTTCGGCCAGCGCCGACTCACCGACCTGTTGGGTTTTCAAGGTAGAACAGAAGTGACTCTGGGGAAATCAGTCTGCGGATCAGACGATTTGAATCTCGATCTTCACGCAGGACTCGGTGCACCGGTTGCGGTTCGGCTCGTCACACTCCTCGAAGAGTTCCTGTACGATGTTGTCGCCGCAGTGGGGGCCGAGCTCGCAGCCCGGCGCGCAACCGCCGTACTCGCCGAGGTTGGATCCGTCGTCGCAGATCTCGCCGTAGTCCCCCTGGACCACGCCGTCTCCGCACCGGGGGCCGGGCACGCAGCCCGGGGCGCATTCGCCGTAGCCGCCGTCGTTCATGCCGTCGTCGCACAGCTCGCCGGGGCCGACCACGCCGTCGCCGCAGCCGTCCCACAAGCAGGTGGAGGAGCAGCCGTCGCCGTCGATGGTGTTCCCGTCATCGCAGTCCTCCCGGCCGTTCACGATGCCGTCACCGCAGAACGGGCCCAGGACACATCCGGGGGCGCAGGTGTTGTAGTCCCCGTTGTTGAGCCCGTCGTCGCACTGCTCGCCGAAGTCGGCCTGGGTGATGCCGTCGCCGCACCACGGCCCCCGCTGGCAGTCGACCGAGCAGCCGCCGTAGCTGCCGTCATTGAGCCCGTCGTCGCAGGTCTCCCCGAACGGCGCCTGGACGAGCGCGTCGCCGCAGCACGGCGGGGGCACACAGCCGGGGGCGCACCCGGCGGCGCCGCCGCACTGCAGGGTGTAGGGCGCGTTGTTGATGCCGTCGTCGCACAGCTCGTAATCGGATTGAAGCACGCTGTCACCGCAGTAGGGTCCGAGGCTGCAGTCGGCGTTGCACTGGCCGTAGCCGCCGGCATTGACGCCGTCATCGCACTGCTCGCCGGCGGTCACTACGCCGTCGCCGCAGAAGGGCTGGCAGACGCTCTCCGCCGTGTTGAAGCCGCTCAACGTCAGCTTGTAGGTGGAGGCGTAGGTCTGCCGCTCCGCGTGGAACACCATGATCTCGTACACCTTGCCGTCTTCGAGGCCGAAGCTCGTCGCCGTGGCGGCGTTGATGGTCAGGGTGTCCTCGAGGGCGATGTGGATGCCGCCCAGATCGAGGGCGAGCTGGCCGTTGAGGAACACCCAGAGATCGTCGTCACCGACGAAGTTCAAAGTGGGGGTCTGGGTCGCGTCATAGGGGAACCAGTAGATGACCTGGCTGGTGAAGTGGAAGTTGTGCTCCGGGCTCGAGGCGTAGCAGCTGTACTCCTCCAGGGTGGTGCATTCGGTGTCGTCCACGCACTCCGGGGGCCAGCAGTGGTTGCACTCGTCATCCGCGGCGCAGTCCTCCTCGTCCATGGTCTCGGTCTGGCCGAAGTAGCTTGGGGGGATCCGGGCGACATCGTACTCACTCGCGGGGGTGATGCCGTCGAAGTCGTCCAGCGGGAAGAAGACCGGGTTGCCGTCGTACTCCTCGTCGAAGCGCTCCCAGCGCTGGCCGGCGGCCCCGTATCGATTGACGTAGTTGTCGTCCCCGTCATCGTAAAGCACGAGCTCGGTGACCACTGTGGCGTCCGGATCGGTGGGGTTGCGGTACCAGGTGTCGAAGGTGAGCGGTGAGTGGATGAGGCCGTTCTGCAGCAACCGGGCGTCGGTGGTCGCCTCCGTCCCGGTGAACACGGGTTTCTTGTCCACGTCCAGGGTGTCCCGCACCAGCCCCGTGGTGGCGGTCATCAGCCCGTAGGCGATGTCCCCCTCCTCGTCGCCGGGATACTCGAAGTCGTCATGGGCGGTGGTGAAGTCGCGGAGGATGAGGGGCACCACCAGGGTGTCGCCGAGCCCGGGTTGCTCGCACTGGTACCCGGCCTCCACCTGACACGTCGAGGAGCAGCCGTCCCCGTCCACATCGTTGCCGTCGTCGCACTGCTCGCCGTCACCGGCGATGATGAGCCCGTCGCCGCAGACCGTCGCGCAGGCGCCCGAGGCGGGACACTCCGGCTCCTTGGAGCAGTCCGGGGAGCAGCCGTCCCCGGGGAGCTTGTTGCCGTCCTCGCACCCCTCGGTCCCCTCAACGATGGTATCGCCGCAGACGGTGGGGTGACACTCCCAGTCCACTCCCACCGTTCCGGTGCAGGCGTACCCCTCCTCCCACTGGCACAGGTCGGAGCAGCCGTCGAAGTTGGTGAGGTTTCCGTCATCGCACTCCTCCGTGGCGACCTTGATGCCGTCACCGCAGGCGGGCATGCAGGGGGCGCCGGGGAAGGGGCACTGATACCCGTCCTGAATCATGCACTCGTGACATCCGTCGGTGGGGTTGTTGTCGTTGGCGTCGTCGCACTCTTCTCCGGAGGTCACGATGCCGTTACCGCAGACCGGCGGGATGAACTCGCACGGCTGTCCCGGAACCAGACATTCGTAGTCGACTTCGACGGCGCGGCAGTCCGCGGTGCAGCCATCGTTGTCCGAGGCGTTACCGTCATCGCAGACTTCGCCGATGTTTCCGGTGATCTGGCCGTCACCGCACCGCGGCGCCAGCTGGCAGGGCTGGCCGGGCACCGGGCAGTACCAGCCGTCCTCGGTCTGGCAGGTGCTCGAGCAGCCGTCATTATCGAAATTGTTGCCGTCATCGCAGTACTCCGCGCCCTTGATTCGCCCGTCACCGCAGAACACGATCCGGTTGCAGAGCTGCCCCGGAATGGGACACTCGAAGTCCGGGTGAATCTGGATGCAGGTGCTGTTGCATCCGTCGTTGTCGTTGGTGTTGCCGTCGTCACAGATCTCGCCGCGGTCCAGGATGCCGTTGCCGCAGATCAGCGTGGTCTGGCAGGGCTGCCCCGGAACGGGACAGACATAGTCCTGCTCCATCAGGCAGATCCCGGTACAGCCGTCCCCCGGCAGGGTGTTGCCGTCATCACACTGCTCTCCTCCGACATTGATGACACCGTCGCCGCAGGCCGGCGGGATATCAATGATACACCAGGAGGGGGGCGGATCTTCATTCAAGCAGCGGTAGGGGTCTTTGAACTCCGTGTCTCCGTCCGCATCGGAATCCGAATCGGAATCCGTGTCGGTGTCGGTATCGGAATCCGTGTCGGTGTCGGAATCCGTGTCCGAATCCCCTCCGCCGAGGGGGTTCACCGGACCTTTGGGGATGACATCATCCTCTGAACAGGCGAGCAGTCCCCCTCCGAACAGGACGAGACCAATCAGAACCGTCAGTCGATGTCCGGAGCTGATGTGTGTAAGTGGCATCAAAGATTTTTTGTTTCGTTTTTTGGCCGCTTTCATACTCTTTTCCTTTTTTTAATCCAAAATGTTGCCTAAAGACACAGTACAAACCCTATTCAATAATGGTGTCGACATTAATAATCATTCCGCAGTATGAGATAGAAACAGAAAAAAAAGTAGAGAAATCTCACTCGCGCAAGTGAAAATTTACAGTTTAACTGGCAGGATTGTGAAGGTGTCTTGAGGGATCCGTCTATTTCAGGATGTTCTCGACCACCATATCACCGAATCGGCTGGTGGTGAGGATATAATCCGGGGCGGTTCGGGCGGTGGCGAGATCCTTCGTAACATAACCCTTCTCGAGCACCGAGAACAGACCGTTCCAGACATCCGCGGCCTCTTCCGGGAGGTCGAGGCACCGGCTGAACATCTGGGCGATGCTGCCGATCATGGAGTAGGGGTTGGCGATATTCTGGCCGGCGATATCCGGCGCCGAGCCGTGGGCCGCCTCCACATAGCTCTTCTTGGGACCGATGCACGCCGAGGGGAGGAGGCCGAGGGAGCCGATGACGCCGCCGGCCTGGTCGGTGAGGATGTCCCCCTGCATGTTCTCCATCAACACCACGCCGTTGAACCGGGTGGGGTTCTTGACGAGCTGGAACGCGGCGTTGTCGACGAGCACCGATTGGTATGGCACCTCGGGATACTCCCGTTTCACATCCTCGACGATCCGCGTCCAGAACCGCGAGGTGGCGAGCACGTTGGCCTTGTGGAAGTTGGAGAGCTGCTCACCGCGTTTCAGCGCCTCCTCGAAGGCCACCCTCGCGATCCGGCGGACCTGCTCCTCCGTGTAGGTGCAGTCGTCCTGGGCATATCGCATGCGGGTGACGCTGCCCTCGGTCTTCTCGCCGAAGTAGATCCCCCCGACCAGCTCGCGGATCATGAGAATGTCGAGCCCGTCGCCGATGATCTCCGGGCGAAGCGGTGAGAACGCGGCGAGGGACTTGGGGAGCCTCACCGGTCTGAAATTGGCGAAGGTGTCGTACCGCTTCCGGAGCGGGAGGATGGCCCCTATCTCCGGCCGGCTCTCCTCCGGGATCTCATTCATCTTCTCGACGGCGAGCCCCACCGGCCCCTTGATGATGACATCCGCGCGATCGCAGATCTCCTTGGTCCTGTCCGGAAACGGGGAGCCCTCGTCGAAATAGGCGGTGGCTCCGAAGGGCGCCGGCGTCAGCGTGAACTCGTGGTGGTACTTCTCCTCGATGGCGTGGATGACCTTGATCGATTCCCGAACGATCTCCGGTCCGATCCCGTCCCCCTCGAGGACTGCTATTTCTTTTCTCATCTCAACCTCGTTTTCCATGGTCTCCCGGTTATCCCTCAGGTGAGCGGATACCTGAGGGATAACACGAATCATCGACGTTGCTAGCCCTATAAGATGTATTTCAAGAAGTAAAGCGGTTCTTGAGGGCGCGGATGTGGTCAGGCGTGGAGCCGCAGCAGGCCCCGACGATGTCGGTTCGCCAGTGGGCCGCGGCGCGCGCGTACTCCTCGGGAGTGAGGAAGGCGCTGCCGCTCCAGTCCTGGGTCTCTTCGGGCACCCCGAGGTTCGCATACGCGCCGATGGGGAACGGGCGGGCGCACTCGAGCGCGGTGAGCGCGGCATCGACATGGCCCACGGGGACGCAGTTCACCGAGAAGGCCTTTGCGCCGAGGGTCGAAGCCGCGGTGAGGGCGTCGACGAGGGGCTCCCCGGAGAGGAGCCGACCGTCCGCGAGCGTCGTCACGCTGACGGCGAAAGGGATCCCTCTCGGGGTGCCGATATCCCGGGCCGCTTGTCCCGCGGCCCGAAGCTCGCCTAACGTGCCGAAGGTCTCGAGCCAGAGCACATCGACGTCGGCCTCCACGAGGTGCCGGATGAGCCCGATGTGCTCGCTGTACGCCGCATCACCTCGGGGCGCTGAAGCCGGGGAGAAGCAGTCCTCGAGGGGGCCGACGCTCCCGGCAACGAGCACCGTGGGAGCGGCCTTTCGCGCGATGGCCACCGCCTCCGAGGCCGCGTTCCGCCAGCGCCCCTGTTCGAGACCGGCACGGCGGAACGCCCGGTCCGTTGTCCTGAAGGTGGCGGCGGTGATGACCTCCGCGCCGGCCGTGACGTAGTCCCGATGAATCTCGAAGAGGAGGGTCGGGTGATTCAGCGGGGCGAGGCCGGACCAGACGGGGGAGGTGGTGTCCGCTCCCCGGTTGTCAAGCTCGGTCCCCGTGGCGCCGTCCAGCAGCAGGGGACGCCCCGCCTTCATCGCGCGCGAGAGGGCCCCTTCGAATCTCGATATACGGGGCACCATCGCTCAGAAGGGGGCTTCTGTGGGATACCGGTAGATGTGGTTGATGCGGACATTCGAATAGCGATCCAGCTTGAGACGCATCTTGTCCAGGTGATCCACCAGCTCTCTCGGCGGCATGCCCTCGGCCTTGGCCCGGGCGATGATGGAGAGCACCGCCTCCTGGGCTTCCTTGGGGTGGAGCACGGTGCCGTGGCAGATGATGAGGGCGTGGTTGAAATAGATGATCCGGGTCTGGATGATGTCCTCCCGTTCGAGCCCGGCGGTCGGCGTGGTGCTCGACACCTCCCAGATGCCCCCGAGGGCGAGATCCCGCAGCACGATATCCGGGCCTTTGATCCGGGAGATTCGAAACACCGAACGATGGGTGGTGGTCAGGTGCCGGAGCTGGGCGAGCTCCCCCGGGGGGAGGGCCGGCCCCCGCGTCATGATGAAGCGTTCAATGGGGGTCAGGTCGTCGGGGCCCGTCCGGTCGAGGAGGTACCATTCGAGGAACATCTTCATGCGGAGCTCGAACCAGGGCTCCCCGTCCTCGAACTTCCCCGAGGCATTGTGAAACTCCTCCCGGGCGAGCCTGAAGTCGGATATCCCTGACGCGATGGCGTCGTTCTCAACAACTTCAAGGTAGTCTTGGTAGGTCTCGAGCATCGGCGGCGATGATGGCCGAGGGGCGCGGGGCAGTCAACCTCAAATAGCGCTTTCCAAACGGTTCACCGCGATTACTCCGAGGCCGCGGAAGCTTCGGGGCTATGGGGCGCAGTCCGCGGAGTCATCGAACATCTCGTCAACGACGTTGAGACAGTAGTCGTCGCACTCCCCATCGCCGCCCCACCCGCAGGGATCGCTGGGATCGCAGGTCGCGGCGGTACGCCAGAACAGGGCGCACTCCCACTCCCGGCAGGTGTCCAGCGGTCCGATAATCTCTCCCTCCAGAGTGATATCGCCGCCATCAAGCACCGCGAAGAAGGCGTACTCCACCCCCTCCTCGAGGGTCAGCGTTCCCATTTCGAGCATGTCGCCATCCCAGTGGAGGGTGTAGGGGACGTCAACGCCGATGGGGACGGAGACGCACTCATCCCCGTTCGGGGTGCTACAGTTGTAGGTTACCGCGGAGAGGGTCACCGCCTCTCCCCCTTCTCCAATCACAAGGGAGAGGGTGATGTCGTCATCACCTGCGGAGGTGAGGGTATGGCAGAAATTGGCGGTTGCTGGATTCTCCGTCGTCCCGGTCTCCGTGCCGGTCCCCGTGTCGGGCCCACCGGTGCCGGTGCCCGTATCGGGCTCGCCGGTGCCGGTCCCCGTGTCGGGCTCACCGGTGCCGGGCTCGCCGGTGCCAGTCCCCGTGTCGGGCTCACCGGTGCCGGTCCCGGTGTCGGGCTCACCGGTACCGGTATCGATCCAGGCACAATCCTCCCCATCATCAAACATGGCGGAAACGAGGTCGAGGCAGGAATCATCGCAGACGCCGTCTTGTATCCACCCGCAGGGATCGCTCGGCGCGCAGGAGTTCTCATTGTAGTAGGAGCACTCTGCGTTGGTACAGTCGACCGTTGACAGGGCTTCGGTGACCACCTCGACCTCGTTGGTATCGGTGAGCCTGGCGGTGAAAACGTAGACTCCGCCGGAGGCGATTTCGATCGTGCTGCTTGCGATCGTGGAGGCCCCCCGCCGAAGGGTGACGGAGACCGCCGGTCCGGCCGGAACCGCTTGGCAGGTCCCGCCCAAAGCGGTGCTGCAGGTATTCGTCGAGGCATCGAGGATCACCTGATCGTTCCCCTCTCCGACAGCGAGGGAGAAGGTGGTCGACGTTTCACCTTCATAGACCAATGCATGACAGAAGTTGGCGAGGGCGGTCTGACCGGTGTCGGTGTCCGCATCGGTGTCGGTGTCGGTGTCGGTGTCCACATCGGTGTCGGCGTCGGTGTCCGCATCGGTGTCTCCGTCACTGCCGGCGCAATCTTCGGAATCATCGAACATCTCGCCCACGGTGAGCAGGCAGTAGTACTCATCGCAGAAGCCGTCGCCGACCCACTCACAGGGATCATCAACGGCGCAGGTGTTCGAAGTGTAGTACACCAGCCCGCACTCCATCCGGGAGCAGGGGATGTCACCGGTGACCGGGCTCACGGACACGCCGATGTCCTCTTCCCCGTCGAGCTCCCCGCTGAACAGATACTCCTCGTTGGCGTGGAGGTCCGCGGTGCCCGTCAGGATGACGGCCCCGTCAAGTCGGAGCTCGTAGGGGACATCGCTCCCCGGCGGCACGGGGGTGCAGGTGTCGTTCAGCGGGGTGCTGCAGGTCTCCGTCGATGCCTCGAGGGTGACCTGATCGTTTCCCTCCCCGATCGCCAGCACCAGTGTGATTTCCGCGTTCTCTATGATGAGACTGTGGCAGAAGTTGGCGTAGGCATAGAGCTGGGAATAAGTATCGGTATCAGCATCGGCGTCGGTATCGACATCCGTGTCGACATCAGTATCCGCGTCAGTATCGACATCCGTATCGGCATCGGTGTCACCATCTGTGTCACCGTCAGAGTCACCGTCGGCATCGCCGTCGGTGTCCCCGTGGGTGTCCCAGAAGGGAAAGAAGGTGGTGTCCGGCGTCGTGTCGATCGGCTTCTTCTCCTCGCTGCATCCGAAAAGCAGGAGTGCAATGATCGACGCCAGCACCTGACAGTTTCTTTTCATCTGAAAACGGTTCATGCCATTCTCCTAATTGGTTGGTCTGTTTCCCCCCGGATGTCGCTGTGCGGACCAGGGAAGGTCAGCAGTCCACCGAGTCGTCGAACATCGTTTCGACATACCCGGTACAAATATCATCACAGAACCCGTCACCCGACCAGTTGCACGGATCATCGACAGCGCAGGTGACAACGCTGTATAAGCTGCATGCCAGGTCGTTGCAGGTTCCTTCGTCCACGGTCTGGATGTCCATTATCACCTCATTCCTCTCATCGACGTCGGCGATAAACGCATACGTCTCTCCTTCGACGATATCCGTGGTGGTGTAGAACATCGCCATGCCCTCCATCAGGAGCTCGACCGGGATGCCGTCGCCGGAGGGGATCGCGTCGCATTCTCCGTCCAGCATCGTGCTGCACATCCCGGTGCCCGCAGAGAGTGTGATCTCTCCCACATTCAAGTCAAGTGTGATGTTCTCATCGTTGGCCGCCAGGGCGTGGCAGAAGTTTCCGATAGACGCGCCGCCCCCTGCGCAATCCTCGGAATCATCGAACATCTCGTCCGTATACAGGAGGCAGGCTTCATCACAGTAGTCGTTGCCCGCCCAGAGGCAGGGATCGTCAGGATGGCAGGTGCTGACGGTATAGTAGTTCAGTACACACTCCATCTCCGAACAGGCGTATTCGTCAACGAGCTCCCCCCCCTCCAGGATGAGCTCATTCGAGTTGTCGAGATCCACCAGAAACGTGTGGCCCACATCCGGGGTGATGGATACGGTTCCCGAAACCAACGGCGTGCCCTCTCGGTTGAGGATCTCGTAGGGGATATCGGGGCCGGCCGGGACGGTTTCGCACATCTGCCCCGCGGGGGTGCTGCAGTTTCCCGTGCTCGCCGTGAGGACGACGTCTCCGATGTGGAGCGAAAACGAGGTCTCTTCTCCATTGAGGGTGACGGAATGGCAGAAGTTGACATTGGCCTCCCCATCCGCATCCGAATCGGTGTCGGTATCCGTATCGGCGTCGGCATCGGCGTCGGCATCGGCATCGGCATCGGCGTCGGCATCGGCGTCGGTATCGGTGTCCGCATCTCCGTCAACGGAGGCGCAGTCCGCTGAATCATCGAACATGTCGTCCGTGAATTCGAAACAGGTATCGTTACAAATGCCATTGTTGATCCAATCGCAGGGATCATCAATGGTGCATACATCATAGGTATAGAAGTCGATGAAACACTCTACCCGGGAGCAATCGTACCCAGGATTCAGCGTGCCGAAGTCCAGGTCCACCTCCCCCAGGTCGTCCAGGACGGCCATGAAGAGATACGCCTCGTTGGGGACAATGCTGGTGGTCTCATCGAGAAGGATCACGCCGTTTTCGTCCTGGAGCCGGACCGATACCTGCCCGGCCGGAATAGAGAGGCATTCGGTGTTCAGCTTCGAGGCGCAGCCGTGAGAGGTCGTTGACAACGAGACCTGGCGGTCTCCATCGCCG
Organism: Polyangia bacterium; assembly: GCA_050304755.1. GTDB lineage: Bacteria > Myxococcota_A > Polyangia > JAAYKL01 > JAAYKL01 > CAYWLQ01. The sequence goes on from JBNLED010000271.1 coordinate 36,620, forward strand.
ATGAGAAGCGTCAGGGGGATGGCGTCGTTCCCAAAGAGCAGCTCGTGACAGAAATTCGCTGACGCCGTCTGGCCTGAACCGTCTGGAGTCAACGGATTGTCGGCGCTGTCATCCTTGGGGGTGACTTCCGTACAGCCGATGGTCGAGACCAGGCCCACCAGGAATAGGTAGAAACCGAGCTTGTCCGGGAGTGATTTTCTGTCTGTCATGATTACCTTTCCTCTCAACACCCCAAAATTTTGGGGAAATATCAAAATAAAAACAACCTGTTTTCTGGAGGCGCATCAGTCTGCTCTGTTGAGAAATTTGAAGGTTAATTTAGCCAAAACGGGGTTCATTTCCAAGTCTAATCTATACGATGAGCCGTCAAGGCCTATTCATATTGCGATCTCTTTGGAAATCCGGGGTAGGGCATCGCCTCGTGGCGAAACAGCCCCAAAGCAGAATGGGAGGAGGCTCCCGAGGGGTTCAGGAGGAAGGGATCAGAGGGCCAATCTGGAGCAGATTTCGAAGAGCTCTCTCGCCTCCTCATCGTCGTTCAGCCAAGCGCTCATCTCGAATGCCACCTCGGCGGAACGGATCGCCCCCCGCCTCATCCGACACAACCCGGCGGCGAGCCACATTTGAGGATCCGTGGGATCATCGAGGGTCGCGGCGGTGAGCAGATCGTCCGCCTGACGGATATGTCCTGATTCCAGCAGGTGGAGAGCGACCAACAGGATCTCGTTTTGTCCGGAGTGCCCCTCATTGATATTGTTTCGGGAGTTCCACATCTCATCAGAAAGCTTGCCGCTGATCTGCGTTGCGATGTTGATGCAATACATTGGTTCTTCCTCCAGTTGGGTGCGTTTCGTCAGCGCTTTCACTAGACATCGGCTGATCTCGGAAAATGTTGCCAAGAAAAATGGACGCTTCTAAAAAAAACGGTCACCCACCCAATCGCAGTGCGAAATAAAAAACGAACAACGCAGCAATGACGCAGGTCAGCGGATGTAACCGATCGAAACGGCGGGCCGCGAGGTTGGCGATGGTGAAGAGCACGAAGCCGGCCCCCAGGCCGTTGGATATGTTGAACGTGGCAGGCATGACGAGGATAGTGCTCAACGCGGGGACGGCGATGACCGGATCCCGCCAGTCGATTTCTGCGGCGCCGTTGAACATCAGGGCTCCGACGGCGATGAGCGCCGGGGCCGTGGCCGCGGACGGCACCGCGGCGACGAGGGGGAAGAGCGGGATCGCCAGGAGAAAGAGCGCGGCGGTGACGAGGGCGGTCCTGCCGGTGCGTCCCCCCGCCACGACACCGGCGGCGCTTTCGATGTAGGTCGTTACGGTGCTGGTGCCCAGGAGCGCACCGATGACGGTCCCCACGGCATCCGCGGTGAAGGCGCGGCCCGCCCTGGGAAGGCGGCCTTTCTCATCGATGTACCCCGTGGTGTAGCCAAGGGCCAACAGGGTTCCCATGGTGTCGAACAGATCCAGAAAGAGCAGGGTGAAAACCACCGGGAGGAGCTCTGGACGCAGGAGATCGCGGAGCGCGAACAGGGCGGCGCCGAAGGTCTCGTCCGGGAGGGACGGGAGCCGCACCAGTCCCTCGGGGGCTGGCGAGACCCCTGCCGCAATGGCCGCTGCGGCAGTGATGACAATACCGATGAGCACGGCTCCGGGAATCCTCGCGGACAGGAGTGCGACGGTCAGGGCGAGACCGGCGATAGACACCAGCGTCGCGGGGGCCGTCAGATCGCCGAGGGTCACCAGGGTGGCGGGGTGGTCCACGACAATCCCCGCGTGCTCCAACCCGATAAACGCGATGAAGAGACCGATGCCCGCGGCGATGGCCTTGACGAGCTCCCCCGGAACAGCGGCGATGAGCCGCTCACGGATGCCGAGCAGGGAGAGGGCGAGGAAGACCACGCCGGAGACGAGAACGCAGGCGAGGGCACTCTGCCAAGGGAGCCCCATCTGACCGCATACCGTATAGGCGAAGAACGCGTTGAGCCCCATCCCCGGCGCGAGCGCGAACGGGTACTTGGCAAAGAGCGCCATGGTCGCCGTTGCGATCGCGGAGGCCGCACATGTCGCGAAGAAAACATCCCCGAAGGGCATCCCGGCTTCGGAGAGGAGGGTCGGGTTGACGACCACGATATAGGCCATGGTGAGGAATGTGGTGACGCCGGCCGCGGCTTCCCGGCGCCAGACGTTCGATTGAGTGGTATTGCCCATTGTCATTCTGCATACCAGATTATTCCGTTTCCCAAAAGTATCGCGGGAGGGTGGCGACCCGGAGCAGCCGCGAGAATGGCGCGGCCTCGTTCAGTTGAGGATCGGTCCGTGGGCGGCCCAGTCGGGGACCCGGCTCAGATCGATACCCCAGACGAGGGGCATCAGGTAGAGGATCGCCAGGGTGATGAGGAGGACGCCGAGGAGGTTGAGGAGCAGACCCACCTTGACCATCCTGGGAATGGTCAGATGGCGGCTGCCGAACACGATGGCGTTGGGCGGGGTGGCGACCGGCAGCATGAAGGCGTAGGAGGCGGCGGTGGAGGCCGCGAACATCAGGCCCAAAGGGTGGAGGGCGCAGCCCACGGCGACGGCGCCGGCGACGGGGACCAGCATGGCGGCGGTGGCGGTGTTGGAGGTCATCTCGGTGAGCAGCATGGAGACGACGATGAGGATGACGACGAGGCCGGCTAGCCCCATCCCCTCGAGCCCGGAGACCTGCTGGCCGATCCAGGCGGCGAGCCCTGACCGCTCGACCCCCTTGGCCAGGCTCAACCCGCCCCCGAAAAGAAGAATGATGTCCCACGGGGCCTTGACCGCCGAAGGCCAGTCGAGCAGGAAGACGCGCCTCTTGAGGTCTATCGGAATGACGAAGAGGCCGATGGCGCCGGCCATGGCGATGGTGGCGTCGTGCACCATCTGATGCTCGAGGCGAAGGAGACCGCGGGCGATCCACGCCGCGGCCACGAGGGCAAAGACCGCGAGCACCCCGAGCTCTCCGCGTGATATCCGTCCGAGCCGTTTGATCTCCTCGTGGACCAGCCGACGGCCCCCGTCGAGCGCTCGGATCTCCGGCGGCAGCGCCAGCTTGACCAGATAGAGCCAGGCGAGAAACAGCATGACGACGGAGAGGGGGAGACCGATGAGCATCCATTGGGTGAAGCCGATCTGCTGCCCGTACATCTTCTCGACGAGGCCCACCGCGATGGTGTTGGGCGGAGTACCGATGATGGTGGCCACGCCGCCGATGGAGGCCGCGTAGGCGATCCCCAGCATGAGGGCCATGGCGAAGCGGAAGCGGGTCGGGGTGGTGTCCACCGGGCTGTTCTGGGCGGCGAGGTGATCCGCGGTCTGTCCGATGACGGCGAGGGCGATGGGCACCATCATCATGGCCGTGGCGGTGTTGCTGATCCACATCGAGAGGGCCGCGGTGGCGACCATGAACCCCAGGATAATCCTGGCAGGGCTCACCCCCACCAGGCGGATGGTATGGAGGGCCAGCCGCCGGTGCAGCCCCCACTTCTCCATGGCGATGGCGATGAAGAAGCCGCCGAGGAAGAGGAAGATGAGATGGTTGGCGTACTCGTAGGCGGCCTCCTTGGAGGGCATCACGCCGAGGATGGGGAAGAGGGCGATGGGCAGGAGCGCCGTCGCGGGGATGGGGATCGCCTCGGTGATCCACCAGACGGCCATGAGGGCTCCCGTGGCGGCGACCCGCTGGGCCTGAAAGCTCATGCCCTCCGGCGCGGGGAGCAAGAGGATCAGGGCGAATACCGCCGGTCCGAGGATGAATCCGACGAGGTGTTGTAGCTTCATGTCTCCTCCCGACGGGGGCTATTGTGGACCATTGATGGATAAATTGAAATCCGGTTCTCGTTTTCGTACCGATTGGAATTAGTAGGAGGGGAGTTGATAACACGGACACACTGAGGAGGAAGAGGAATGAGGCCCGTTTTAAAACTGACGACAACGCAAATGGTGCGCGCCTTTCTCCACGCGCGGGGGGGAGATCTGAGCCCCTGGTCGAGCCTGGATGAGACCTACGAGACGCTCTATTCGCTGCTCTATCACGAGCGAAACAATACGGAATTCTGGAAGCCCCTTAGGGCGCTCCTCCGACAAATCGCAAAGAGTGAGGGGGTGTTGCCCGCCGCCCAGGCGGAGCTTCTCGAGCGCAGCGAGATCGACGCACTGCTCTTTGAGCTCAGGCGAACCGTGTCAAAAGGGGAGCTGAAGAGAGGTTCGGTCCTTCTCGGGTTGCGCGCCCGGCTCTCCGCGTCCGCATTCGCGGGGTTCGTCGGAATGGGCATCGCGATGGCGGGGTGCTACGAGGCGTCCGGCTCCGAAGCGGTCGGAACCGATGCGGACACCGATGCGGACACCGACGCGGACACTGATGCGGACACCGACGCGGATGCGGACGCGGACACCGACGCGGATGCGGACACGGAGTGTATCGATGAAGACGAAGACGGCTATTGTGCCAACGGATTGCCCTCGTACTATGCGGACTGTGATGACGAGAACCCCCTGGTGAATCCCCGATCCCTCGAGATTCCGAAGAATGGACTGGACGACGACTGCAACGGTGTAGTGGACTGTGTCGGGGAGGACTACGCCACGACCTGTGATTCAGATGACGTCCTCGGGGATACCATCGAGACCTCCTGTCTGGTCAACTGGAGACGGGAAGAGGTCTGCACCTGTCTTTCCAACCTGAACCGGAGCTGGCGGGACGGGCTGGAGGCGCTCTTCCTGCGAGGTGACGCCCGGGATATCGCGAAGGCGCTTGCGGAGCTCACGGAGTGCTGTTCTTTTTATGACGGAGCGTTGAATGAAGAATACTCCGGGGAAACCGAGCAGAGTCTGATAGACGGTGAGTTGTGCTATCCGATCGTCGTTTATATGGCGGTTCCCTTCGACTGATCAGTCGGGGACGCGTCGAACGACGCCGTCATCGATGAGCCGCTGGAGCTCGTTCAGCAGGTGCGCCTCGTCGGGGTCTATCCGTCCGTCCGCGTTGGCCTGGGTCATAATCTCGTCATACTCGCTGGTGGTGAGTTCCAGATCGTCGATGGCCCTTAGAATGATGGCTTCAAGTTTCTTTGCTTCTTCAGTCTGCTCCATGCTCGGCTCCTAGAATTGTTGATCACCCCTCAACGTCCGATATTTCTCGCGCAGGATATCACAGAATGGGATTTCTGGAGCCCCAAAAGCACCCCCCGGAAAATCTTGACTTCCGGACCCGGATTTCAAGACTGGACAATTTCGTCATTCGCGTACACGCGGTCGTGCTCGATATGGATCCCTCATTCTCGGGAATGACGAAGGGGCGGGCGTCACAGGGAAGGATCCGGGAACGATTCCGTTTCTCCTCTCTTGATGGTATTGTCCAGCGGAGTTGGTACGATAGAAAGAAAGAGATGAACGTGACGATATTTCGAATCTGCTGTTGTGTGCTCGCCCTGGGGCTCCTCTCCTGCGGTGATCCGGATACCGCCCTTGTCGACGAGAACATCGGCATGGATCCCTACTGCGAGGATGCGGAGGCGTTGCGGGAGGCGCTGGAGGTCTCCGCGGAGCTCACCGAAGAGGGGGAGGTCTCACTGCTCTTCAACACCGGAGAGGGGCTCGTGGCGCTCTCCGGCGAGGCGACCATCACGGGGGCCCTGGTGGGCTTTGTCTATTATGATGTGACCAGCCTGTGGTACCTGCTGATTCCGGAAGAAGACGAGATCGTGATCCAGGGGATCCTTACATGCACAGAGGCGGAGGAGCCCTTTACTGCGGTAATCGCCCTCTCCGATGAGGGGGAGCTCACCGTCACCGTTTCATTTGACGAAATGGCGGACGCGGGGGTGGCGGACGGCGGCGAGTGACGTTACTAAAGGCGCTTGACGACGATATCCAGAATCCGGTCCGCGAGCGCCCTCTTGGATATCTCTCCGATTTGCTCGACAGCGCCCTCATCGTCTACAATCACGGCATCGTTCCGGTCGCCGCCGAACCCCTTGGCGGCGAGATTGGCCACGATGACGTGAGCGCCCTTCCTCGACAGCTTCCGCTTCGCGTTCTCGAGGAGGTTTTCGGTCTCGAGCGCGAACCCGACGCGCACCGGCGGCGCGGTCTCGAAGCGCGCGGACAGCCCCTCGAGGATGTCCGGATTACGCACCAGCTCCACGGTTCGGCGCGTCTCTTGACTTTTCTTCTTGAGCTTCGATGCGCTCGGGGACGCGGGCCGAAAATCCGACACCGCGGCCGCCATGATGACGGCGTCGCAGCGCGCGACCTCCCGAGAGACAGCCGCCTCCATCTCGAGGGCCGAACGGATGTCCACGCGAACGACTCCATGGGGGCAGGGCAGGGCGACGGGACCGGAGATCAGGGTGACGGCGGCTCCCCGCCGCGCCGCGACCTCGGCGATCGCGTAACCCATCTTCCCGGACGAGCGGTTGGAGATGAAGCGCACCGGATCCAAGTCTTCCACGGTAGGGCCGGCGGTCACCAGGATTCGCCGGCCGTCGAGGTCGGTCTCGAAGAGCGCCCGCGCCGCCGCGAGGATCTCCGACGGCTCGGCCATCCGCCCCGGTCCGGTCCAACCGCAGGCCAGATCCCCTTCCCCCGGCATGGCGAAGTACCAACGGTGTTCATCCCGAAGGCGGGTCATATTGTGTCGGGTGGCGGGGTTCTCCCACATGTTGGTGTTCATGGCCGGCGCCGCGAGCACGCGCCCTTTGAACGCCAGCATCACGGCGGAGATCAGATCGTTCGCCCGCCCCGCGGCGGCCCTCGCCAGGAAGTCTGCCGTGGCGGGCGCGATCACGAAGAGCTCCGCGCTGTCCGCGAGGGCGATGTGCGCCACCTCGGCGTTTTTCCGATCGAACATTTTCACGCCGACTGGTCTCCCCGACAGGGTCTCCAAGGTGAGCGGCGTGATGAACTCACAGGCGGCCTCACTCATGACCACCTGGACCGAAGCGCCCGCCTTGATGAAGAGACGACAGAGCTCCGCGCTTTTGTAAGCCGCGATGCCGCCCGTGATTCCCAATAATATAGATTTATCTTTCATTAGATATCATTACTCTGTTTCAAAATCATCAGAATTTCCCCGGCGTTGTCGCCGGGAGCGCCAGTGTACCTGTTCTGTCGCGTGATATCCATGTGACCGATGCTCGAAAAAAGTGGTGTAGTTTTTTTGCATACATCATCCCACCATGGTATACACCAGGCTCAGGAGCTCATTACCGATGGAGGATACCATGAGCAATACGGATGATATGCCGAAGAAGAGGTACGAGGACATCGTTCGCCTAAAAATCAATGGAATTAAAACCTCGGTCAATACGCTGCGGGAGCAGCAGACCGCCAAGGGAGTCTCACTGATTTGTCCGTTCCCGGCGCTGGAGGTGGATATCCCCGCCTGCGTGGGACAGGGCGAGGAGATGATGTTCGGTTCGATTCACAGGATTGGTGTGGAGGACGATCCCGAGACCGGGCTTCCCCGGCTGCGTCTCCAGGTCAGAACCCATGACTCCCGGGAGACAACGGTACGAGAGGCGTCGCGTGAGCTTCTGGACGAGGCGAGCTGCAGAACGGAGGTGCCGGAGGAGGTTGTCGACAATGACGATACGGAAAATATGGGAAGAGAGATGTCGGAGCCTGTGGAGCCGACCGGGGCGCTTGAAACGGACGCTGATGCGGGTTTCTTCGGTTTTGGACAGGATATCGACACTGGCGGCGTGTTTGAGCAAACCGATGTCTTTTACGATGCGCCGGACGGTACCGGTGAGGTCGGGCCCGATCAGACGGATCCCGGATGGGTCGGATGCGAGGACTTTCCGGCGCCGGCGGAGTTCCAGCAACGGATGAAGACCCGTCGCCGATACAAGGCGGTCAAGTTCGCGGTGCTGACCTTCGTCCTCGGGATGGTGGTGGCCACCGGCTACACCCTCGAGCGAGCGGGGATCCTGGATTTCGGAAACATGAAGGATCGATTTTCTCCTCTCGCCTCCAAGGAGGACGCTTCCCCCCAAAAGCCCGTGGCCATGGCCGAGTTGGAGGCGCCCGTCACCCCCGACATGATCGAGGAGGTCGGGGAGAATGAGGTCGCGCTCACCGAGGCAAAGACCCCGGACAGCACGCCGCCTGTCAATAGAGACGCTCCCCTGAATCCCAAGGTGGCTGAGGCCTCCTATAAGCCGACCCCCGAATCCTATGCCCCGACCGCCGACGACTATGCCGTCGCGGTGCCCGAGCCGAAGAAGGCGGACGTCCCGAGCGAGGGCGCGGTGGAGGAGATTGAGGAATCGGAAGTGACGCTGACGCTGCCGACCAAGTGGCCGGTGGAGTACACCACGGCCTATCGGGTGAGGGATCCCAACGGCGTGGTGGTGGACGTTCCCGGAGGGCTCGTCAAACGCGAGGGGTGGCTCGATATGGCCAATCGTTATCCCCTCGTCCGTTCCATCAAGGCGGTCCAGCGAGAGAACGGCGCCCGGTTCATTATCTACGTGACCGGTGAGCTGCCCCGCTTCATCACCACCCCGCGGAGCGGCGGCGTGGGGCTCCGCCTCTTCTACGGAGAGACCTCCGAGAAGTCCGCCACGGTCGCATCCCTCGAAAAGTAGAAGACCGCATCCCGACTCCGAACCCCCTTTTTCCCAATCGCGAATCACCTTTAGTCTCACGAAAAAAAAGCTCCCGGGTTAGGGGGCGGATCTATCAATTCTAACGGCATCGGTCGGCGCCCCCCATACCACCAGTATGAAAGCGTCTCGCTTTTTGTTAGAATTGCGCCTCCACTCCCAAAAGCTCGGAGCATACTTTTTCGTGCGCCCTTATTTGTTAGTCCATGAGACGATTGGTAAACTGACAAGATGATCAACGTCGTAAACGTGAATCGATCATTTGATGGCATGAAGGTCCTGGACGGCATATCCCTAGTGGTCGCGGACGGTGTGATGATGGGGCTCATGGGACCGGGGGGGGGAGGAAAGTCGACCCTCTGCAAGGTGATCTGCGGTCTGACGAGGCCGGATTCCGGTGTGGTGTTCGTGGAACGGGTGGATATGATCACGGCGCCTTCGACGGAAATCCGCAAGGTCCAGTCGCGGCTGGGGGTCCAGTTTCAGAACGACGCCCTGTTCGAACACATGACGGTCATCGAGAACGTCGAGTATCCGCTCAAGCGTATGACGGACATGCGTCCGGATGAGATCGAGTACGAGGCGATGGAGCGCCTGGCGATGGTGGGGCTCGCCGGCATGGAGGAACGCTTTCCGAACCGCCTCTCCGGCGGGCAGCGCCGTCGGGTGGCCATCGCCCGGGCCTGCGTCACAAATCCGGATATCCTGATCTGCGACGATCCCACTGCGGGCCTCGATCCGGTGACCTCGCGGCGCATCCTGGACATGATCGTGGGCATCCACTATCAGGCGAAGAACACCGTGCTGATTGTCTCCTCAGACGTCCTGGGGTTGCTGTCGGTGGTCGATCGGGCGGCGATTGTCTGGGACGGAAAGGTGATCGCGGAGGGAACGCCGGGCATTATCTGGAACGACAAACGGCGTCACGTCAAGCGGTTCCTGGATGACGCGAAGCTCCCCGACGCCCTGAGAACCCCGAGCGGAGTGGTGAAATGGGAATGGTAACCCCCGTACGGCAGATGGGACGGCTCTTTCTCTCGGCCTCACAGGATACCGGCGGTGTGACCCTCCTGTTTCTCAAGGTGCTTCGACGGTTGTTTCCCCCGGACTTGGATATCAACGAGTTGCGACGCTGTCTGCTCAGGATGGGCTTCAGGTCCATCTCCGTCATCGTCGCCACTGCGTTCGTCGTGGGGATCATCCTCGTCATCCAGGCGTTTGTGTTCGTGGATCGGTACGGGCTGCGTTCGCAGCTCGGCTGGGGGGCGGGGTTCGTGACCATCCGGGAGCTCGGACCGGTGCTCTTCGCGCTCATGTTTTCCGGACGGGTCGGCGCGTACACCTCGGCGGAGCTCGGCACCATGGCGGTGACCGACCAGATTGACGGCCTGCGCTGCCTGGCCATCGACCCGATCTCATATCTCGTGGTGCCCCGTTTCCTGGCGATGGTGATATCGCTCATCGCGTTGACCATCATCGGAAATACCGTCGCCCTCGTGAGCGCCTCCCTGATCGGCAACGTCCTGATGGAGGTCGAGCAGAATACCTTCTGGAACGGCCTGGCCGCGATGCTGACGCCATGGGATTATGTCATCAGCATCACCAAGGCCGGTATGTTCGGCGGCATCATCGCCGTGACGAGCTGTCACTTCGGGCTGGGTACGAGAGGCGGCGCGCCCGGGGTGGGGGTGTCGGTAAACGCCTCCGTGGTCGCCTCCGCCATCGCCATCTTCATTGTCGATTTTTTTTCCACCTTTGTGCTCGAGTGAGCTCCCAGGGCTTTGCAAAAAGCTTGATCGGACTCGGACTGTGAGGTAAATTCCGATAGACTGAAAATGTGTTCAGTGTTTATCGCTGGGCTGAAAAGGTAGACAAGATGAATTCGTGGAGGTAGGCATGGGGGAGATGCGTCATGGACACCGGACCATCGCATTGAGAACGGAGCATTGATGAAAACGATTCGAAGCTTTTTGGCGCTCAAGTTGAACCTGTCGGTGGTGGAGCGCCTGGCCGAGACCCAGAAACAACTGAGGACCTTCTGTCGCGACGCCGAGATGCAGGTTCGCTGGGTCCCGCCGCCGAATATCCATGTCACCATGCGTTTTCTCGGCAATGTCACCGAGCCGATGGCCTATGCCGTCAAGGATATGTTGGAGCCCATCATCACCAGGACCGAGGGGTTCGAATTGGAGATGGTGGGGCTCGGTGCGTTCCCGGATGTCACACATCCCCGGGTGATCTGGGCGGGGTTCGGGAGGGGGAGTGAGGTGCTTACCGAGCTCCACTCCTCGATTTACAACCGGTTGCTGAAGGCCGGATTCAATTTGGACGACAAGCCATTCAGGGCCCATGTGACCCTCGGGAGGATCAAGGGGGGGCCACCGGAGGGGCTCACGAGCTGTCTCAGTGATGATATCGCAAGCGATTTCGGCGTAAGCACTATCTCCAACCTCCACTGTTACCGTAGCGATCTGACCCCGAAGGGGGCGGAGTACACATCGGTATGGGCTCTCCCGTTCCAGAGGACCAGCCGCAGGAACGCTCACAACGGTAAGCAGGCGCAGGAGACTCAACCTAATGACAAGGGAGAAAGAGTAGATGAAGTCAGTACAAAAGAATAGCGGGGACCGTTCGCTGGAACTCGCGGTGAGCGCCATTGAGAAATCATATGGAAAGGGTGCGATCATGCGCCTCGGTGATGTGTCGACGATGTTCGATGATGTGGCGACCATCCCCTCGGGCGCCATCGGTCTGGATGCCGTGCTCGGCGTGGGGGGATATCCGCGGGGACGGGTCATCGAGGTCTACGGGCCGGAGTCCTCGGGGAAGACGACGCTGACGCTCCACGCGGTGGCCGAGGCTCAAAAGCAGGGGGGGGTATGCGCCTTTATCGACGCCGAGCACGCCCTGGATGTGTCCTACGCCAAGAAGCTCGGGGTGAACACGGCCGAGCTTCTCGTCTCCCAACCGGACTGCGGTGAGCAGGCGTTGGAGATAACGGATATGCTGGTCCGATCCGGCGCGGTGGATCTCATCGTCATCGACTCGGTCGCCGCGCTGACCCCCCGGGCCGAGCTCGAAGGAGAGATGGGGGACTCCCATGTCGGGCTGCAGGCGAGGCTCATGAGCCAGGCCCTCCGGAAACTGACCGGGAACCTCTCCAAGTCGAACACCTGCATCATGTTCATCAACCAAATCCGGATGAAAATCGGGGTCATGTTCGGCAGCCCGGAGACGACCACCGGGGGCAACGCGCTCAAGTTCTACGCATCTCAACGGTTGGATATCCGTCGTATCGGGGCCATCAAGCAAGGGGACAAGGTCGTGGGAAACCGTACCCGTATCAAGGTGGTGAAGAACAAGCTGGCGCCGCCGTTCCGGGAAGTGGAGTTCGATATCATGTATGGTGAGGGGATCAGCAAGGAGGGAAGCCTGATTGATTTCGGCGTGGATGAAGGGATAGTGGACAAGAGCGGCGCCTGGTACTCCTTCGAGGGGACGCGGATTGGCCAAGGACGCGAAAATGTAAAGGATTTCCTGAAGGAAAATCAGGAGATCGCCACGTCAATCGAGGCGAAGCTTCGAGAGAAGCTGGAGCTCCCGGTGCTCCCCACCCCAAACAAGGCTCCCGAGTCTGAAGAGACCGCCGTTAAAAACAAGAAGCAGTAGTATCCTGTGTTCTGGCGCATACTGGAGCTCCTCACACGAATAGTCTATGCCAGGCGGATCCGTCATGTGGGCTGGGTGGGGGAGGCCGCCAAACGGGCCAAGGAGGGGGACGAGGTGGGGGCCCTCGCTGATCTCGATCGCATCGAAAAGAAGATCCACCCTGCGGTGAGGTCGATGCACGCTCTGACAAGGGGACGCATTCTCGATGGTCTTGGACGCATAGAGGAGGCGGAGCGAGAGATCGTCCGGGCCGCCAAGCTGGATCCCTCCAACATGCGGGCCCATCTGGATCTGGCGGTAATGTCCGGCCGTCGCTTTCATTTCAAGAATGCCAGGCTTCGGCTCGAGAAGCTCGTGGAGGAAGCAGAGCCTGAGATTCAGGAAGAGGCCCGAAAGTTGCTCGGGCTCATCGAGAATATTTCGTCGGGAAGAACGGCCAAGGCGCTTCGAAAAAGGGCCCTCGAGATGGCGCGACATCCGATGGGAAGTGAGGGCAAGCCTCCTGGGCTTCCCGCGAATCTGGAGATTGTCGATGCCTGGGCAACCACCAATCGAACCAACTTCGAGGAGCTTGCGGACGAGATCGCCATACTGTTGGGAGAGAGCTGGGTTATGGAAGGGGGGGAGTGGCGTATCAGCCTCTCTCTGGCACATTCCGTCATCATTCTGGCCGATGGTCGGGAGTTGAACCCGTTTCAGGTGGTGGAACAGCGATTATCCGATGATTCTATTTCGCTTTTGAAATGTATCCCTTCAAAATAGAAAGGAATGTGGACCAAAACTGGGTATAGTTTGCCTCAGATTGATCAGCGATTAGGTCATGATACACCCTTAAGATGTGTTTTTTGAGACAATGGCTGGATCTATTGCAGCAAAAATGCTAATAATATTCGAAGAGGGTTGCTTCTAAGACATTTGGATCGGTAATTGCAAAGATATCACGCTGATTCTAAACTGCGGCAACAGATTTAGCTGTTTTCCCTCCTGGCTAATGAGTTGTCGCAAAAATCCTTCAAGAATCCTTCCTCTCCAGTCCCGGAATTCACGTTTCGGGACTCGTCCATCTTTTTTACGGTTATTGGCGCGGTCTATGATCTACGAGCTGCCGCGTTTCTTAGTGTAGGAAACTCGGATGTTTATGGTATCGTAGAGGATATGCGATACCTGTTAACCTCCATCATACTGTTTGTCGTACAGAGTACCCGTGGAGAGGAGCGTTCCGCGAATCCGAGCAACTACACCCAGGTGGCCCGCGAGGCGGCTCCGGGAGATGTCGTCCTGCTGGAGGGGGGCGTCTATTCCGGCAACCTGAGCCCCTCCACATCGGGGACGCCCGATGCTTGGATAACCTTCAGGGCGGCTCCGGGGGCCCTGCCGATTTTCGACGGCGTAGACAGCCCGTGGGGGAGCGGTGTGGGGGATGGGGATTCCGAATACATTCGATACGAGGGGATCGTTTCGCGGAACTACTCATCCGGCGGTTTCGGCAACGGCTGGACCGACGGAAGCTGTACCTCCGAGGAAAATCGGTCCAACGGACATCTCCAGTTCGTCAATTGCATCGCCGACAACAACGGCATCAACGGCATCGCCTTCTATTGCGCCGACGGGGTGCTCATCGAGAATTCGATCATCGCCCATAACGGTAACCAGCTCCCGTCTTGGTCGAGCGGGGTCAATCTGTTCCACACGATGGGAGTGCCCGCCGACAACGTCGTCCGTGGGAACGTCTCCTTCGAGAACCTGGACATCTCCGACCACCGCTCGGACGGCAGCGGATACATCGTAGATCAGAACAGCGAGGGCGGCGCGACCTTCGAGAACAACATCGGCTTTCGAAACGGAGGGTCCTGCATCCGTATCACCAACAGCGCCGACGTTCAGCTTATCAACAATACCTGTATCTACAACGGACAGGATACCAATGTGGAGTATCACGACGAGATATTCTACTCCGACCCCACCTCCAGGACCGGTTCCCTCCTCCTGAACAACCTGTGCATCCCCTCCCCCGAGCAGCGGGGGCTCGCGATGGGGGACGGCGTCGAGGCTGTGAGCAACCTCTTCGAGGGGACCGAAGATGTGGTTGTCAGCGCATCCGGTGAGCTGGACTTCAATCTTCGGCAAGGCGCATCTGCGATCGACCAGGGGGCGGACGGCGCCCCCGCCACCGACATCGGCTTCGATTGGGGATGTATCAAGCAGGAGCAAGGGGAGGTCTCGTGGTGGCAGTATGCAATAGACTATGAATACATAGAGTCTATCGGGGGCGTCGCCGCATGCTTCAATCCGGCAGCAAGAGATAACAGCCCCGATATCGGCGCGTACGAATACGGCGCATCGGATGGTGATACCGACGCCGATACCGACGCTGATGCCGACACAGACACCGACACCGATGTGGACACCGACACCGACACGGACACTGATGCGGACACCGACTCCGACACGGACACTGACGTGGACACCGACACGGACACTGATGTGGACGCCGATTCGGATAGCGACACGGATATGGATACCGACGCCGACGCCGACGCCGACACAGACACTGATGCGGACAGCGATAGCGACGCGGACACAGATGCTGATGCGGACACCGACACTGACGCAGATACAGATGCCGACGCGGACACAGATGCTGATGCGGACACCGACGCTGATACAGACAGCGATGCCGATGCGGACACGGATGATGCAGACAGCGACGCTTTCGTTGATACCGCCGGAGACAACGAGCCTGGAAGCACGTTCGACAATCGACCTTCCGGCGCCTGTGGGTGTATACTGGTCAGCCCGCCGTCAATCGGCCTCTTCAGGCTCGTCACGGTGATTTTTTCGTAGCCTGACACGGTATAATTGCCGCTGAAGATCTTCATATCAGTCGATACATTTTTTTGATGTGATGGAGGGGAGACGGACGGCCTCGCGACGTAGGGGGTGGGCGGTTGTCGCGCCGCGAGGTCGCCGTGGAGGGTCACCGATATCAACAGACCGTGTGGTGTTTCAATTCCCCGGAACGGTGGGGCACCGGTAAAAAAAGATGTTCTGAGGCGCACTGTGGAGTGGAATATGAGGAGCCTTTTTCCTGTTGATCAGTGCGAGGTCGCGTTGCCCGGATTGAAGTGAATCCGAGAAAGGAGAAGCCATGGAACGAAAGCACTTTGACAAGGCCAGATGGGTCCAGCTGGGGTTGCTCTCCACGATGGTCGCCGCGGTCGTCTTTCTGACCGTGATGATCTTCAGGATGCAGGCACAGCTCGAGATCATGGGTCAGGGAACGCAACAGAATGCAGCCGAGCTGTCACCTCCTGCTTCAGCGAAACCCAAAACGGAATCGTCCGACTCAAAATCCGCTACATCGGATGAGGACTGGTTTTCCCAGGCGTTTGATCCCGGTAGCTGGA
Source organism: Polyangia bacterium (assembly GCA_050304755.1). Lineage (GTDB taxonomy): Bacteria > Myxococcota_A > Polyangia > JAAYKL01 > JAAYKL01 > CAYWLQ01. Next base: position 52,338 of record JBNLED010000271.1, read on the forward strand.
ATCCCTTTACCGAAATGCAGCGGATACAGGATCACTTCGACAAGGTCTTCAATGATTCGTTTTCCCGGTTCGGTAGAAGTCGGTTCAGCGATCTGGTACACGAGCCGGCCTTCTCGCCGGACCTAGATGTCCAGGAGAAAGATGACAGCTTTGTCATTCGGCTAGACCTGCCCGGGGTGAAGGAAGGCGGCGTCGACGTGAAAGTGGACGGGAAAGAGATCCGGATTTCGGGGGAACGGGATGACGTCGTGACCAACAAGGACAGCGCGGGACATGTGGTTCGTCAGGAGCGCCGAACCGGCAGCTTCTCCCGAACCATCGATCTTCCGGAGGCCGTTGATCCCGACAAGATAACCGCCAAGAACGAAAACGGCGTGTTCACCATCATTCTTCCCAAAGCCTAGTGCTCCATCAACCCCAGAATGACGGGTGCAATTTCTTATTCCCCCTTGAAAACGGGGTTAGGGATCCCCCCGGCCCCCTATGCGAAAAAGGGGGAGAGGGATACCCGTCAGTTCTCAATTGACATGGCACTAGCGGGGATCTCATTGCGAGTCTCTAAACATTTGTAGCGGAAGAAATGAAAGCGGTTAGAGGAAGAATTTACCCAGCGGATCATCGCTGAGGTCCGAATTCTTGCGCTTTTTGGGTTTGGACTGTTTGTTCGCCTGGGCCCCGGGTTGCCGCCCCTGGTTGTTCTGTGCACGGTATCTCGTGTTTCTATGCCGCCGGGACCTCTGGGCTTTACTTCGTTTCGATTTCGAGCTGCGGCGAATACTTTTAGACGGTTTTTCTTCTGTCGAAGCCTTCGCTTCCTTTACGACGACCGCATTTTCTTCGGTCGTCTCCCTGTTCTCGGCTGTTGATGATTCTGCCTCGGTTGAGGCCACCTTCGGTTGCGCATCGGCTTCGGCTGTCGCGTCAGCAGGGGGAGCCGTCGGTGCGACTTCGGCGACTTCCTCGGGTTCGGTCGTCGCTTCGGTCTCGGCGGGGACCTCCGGCGGCGGGGTGTTTTCTACTGCGACGGTGTCCTTGGAAGATGTGGTCGCTGCTGACGCTGATTCGGACTCTGTGGAGGTCTCTTTCGCGTAGGGATCCTCCGGAGGGGTGTCGCGAAGTCCGAGCTCGTAGAACAGAGGCTGGGCAGCGGCCGAGAGGCGGAGGGTCTTGTCAAACGTCGGTTTCATAGCATTTATCATCGGCTGGACCGCGGACCTCTCGGCTTCCAATCCGAGCGAGGCCTGTTCCCGCTGCTCTTGGTATATGGAAAAGAGAACCATGTACCCGATGATCCCGAGCACCAGCGCCGCCGGGAGACCCACCGCTGCCCCTATCTTCACGCGCTGCTTCAAAGGGCGTTTGGGGCGTTTCAGTGGTTCATCGTCCATGTCCATGGTGTCCCAGGAGGTCATGACGGGTTGAGTGGAGATACCGGCAGTCGCGGCGACCGGCGCATCGGGGGAATAGGAGTACGCTTCGGAAGACCCCGCGGCCATCGGTGGCGTGGACGCCATCCCGTAGAGGCTGTTTGATGCCTGAGGCGCTTCGGAGGGCGTGATCGAGTTTGTGCTCTGGGGGGCATAGGCGCTGGTTGCGCTTCCGGTGCCCGGTGTCGCGGGGGCTCCGTAGAGGCTCGCGGTGGATTGCGGCGTGTATGAGTTGGTTGCAGATGCGCCCGAGGCAGCAGTCTGCGGCGCGATCGATTCGGTTGCGCCGCTGTCCGGCGTGGACGGAAGACCATACAGACTTATAGTCGACTGCGGCGCGTACGAGTTGGTCGGCTGCGGGCTGGCAGCCTGCGGCGTGTACGAGGTCTGCGGCGCGTACGAGTTGGTCGCCTGCGGGCTGGCAGCCTGCGAGGTCTGCGGCGCAGTCGAATTGGTCGGCTGCGGGCTGGCAGCCTGCGGCGCGTACGAGGTCTGCGGCGCGTACGAATTGGTCGGCTGCGGGCTGGCGGTCTGCGGCGTGTACGCGCTGGATGGCATGTATGAGCTGGAAATGTTTGAAGCGGCCTGAGGGGCATACGAGACCACAGGGGCTTCGGAACTCTGTTGCGGGTCGGCGTTCCCCGTCTGGGGCGTCTCTCCTTCATACTCCGTGTTGTCACTGATGGCCTGGCTCTCGGCTTCGTTGTACATCTCCTGCGCTTGTCGATAGTACTCCTCGGCCTGCTTCTGATACCCGGCGGCATAGAGCTGCTGCGCATAATTGTAATAGGTCTCCCAGGTAGGGGTGGGGGACACTTGCGTCACATACTCCTGCTCAGCCTCCGGATTGAGGAAGCCCTCATACTCCGGCGAGTCGGTGTCCTCTTCGACCACCTGGGCTTCGAGGCTCTCGGCCTGTTGTGCCTCATCGTACAGCTGTTGTGCGTAGGTGTAGTACTGGTTCGCCTGCTCTTCGTCACCGGCGGCGTAGAGCTTCTTTGCGTAATTGTAGTACTCCTCCCAGCCGTATTGCTCGATGATGTCAGCCGTTGAGTACCCATCCGTCGAACGGTTGTTCGATGCTGTATGCGATGTTGCTTTTTGTGTCATTGCACCTGTCCTGGTCTAGGATTTCATGGGGTCGACATATAATCATACACCCATATCATTGTAATAGCTACGCGGCCTAGACTCCTTTCTATTCCAAATACTAGTAGAATGTATTTGCGGGCTCAATCATTAAATAATTCTTTTAAGCTCATTGAAGATATCCTGTGGCTCATCGGGAGACGAGGGGACGAATTCAGCTGGACGTCTTGTGGTCTCTTGAGTCGCTGAGGCGTTTGTGTGTTGTGTATCGTTAGCGACATGCAAAGGAGGGGGATTCGCCAATCGAGGACGCGCCTCTATTCAAGCCACGGACGGATATCCGTAGCCTTCATGCCGGCGCGCCGGGCAGCCTCCAACCCGGCTTCGCCGTCCTCGAAAACTTCACACCTATCGGGGGCTATCCCCATGGCCCGGGCGGCTTGGAGGAACGCGTCCGGGTGGGGCTTGCTCCGCTTCACATCATCGGAATAGACAACCGTCACGAAGTAATCGATGAGGCCGAGGGCGGTGATCAGGGGGGCGGTCACCTCCCTCATCCCGCCGGTGGCCACCGCCATCGGGAGCTTCCCGAAGTAGCGGTCGATGAGGTCCATGACCTCCGGGATGGGGTGGATATGGTCGTTGTACGAGAGGTGCTTCTTATTTTTCAGCGCCACCACTTCTGCGGGGGCCAAGGTGGTGCCCATCTCGCGGTTGTAGGTTTCCACCACCGCCGTCAGGGAGAGCCCGGCGTAGTCATAGCAGAAGCGCTCGGTGAACTCAGCGCCGAATTCGGAGAAGGCCGCCCGCCACGACAGGTAGTGGGCCGGCATGCTGTCAACTACGGTGCCGTCGAAATCGAAGATGAGCCCCTCAATCTCTTGGGAAACAGTGTAAATCATGGCGGCACTATACCAGCCAGGAGAGGGGCATCAAGGTCGAAATCCGGGTGCCCCGGAATCTCCCTCACGGCGACGGTTGCCCCATACCAGGATCGCTGCGGGTGATGAAGAAGGTCTGTTTTGGGGTGGATTGTTTTCTCGCAACTCATAGAATGATGACACTATGCCGATCGATATCCATCCGGTCACCCTCGCTGTCATCCTCGAGTTTTTCGCGGTGATCGTCCACATCGGCGTCATCGGTTCCGTGCTGCTCTCCAGGCGGCGGGATCCGTCGGCCACCCTCGCCTGGATCCTGTTCGTCGTCCTGGCGCCGGTGATCGGCGTGATCGCCTACCTGACCATCGGACGGACCCGCATGCGGCGGACCGTCCGGCGGAGCGGGCGGGCCGAGGAGAGGGTCCGCCGAATCCTCTCCCGCCACGATGTGCACAACCGGCTTCTGGAGCCCGGGGATGGCACGATGGATCCCCGCACCGCGTCTCAGATCGCCCTCGGTAACGCGATGGCGAGCACGCCGGCCAGCCAGGGCAACGCCGCCCGGGTGCTGAACGGGGCCGCCGCCACGTATCGGGAGATCATCCGGGCGCTGGAGGGGGCGACCGACCACATCCACGTCGAGTTCTACATCATCCAACCGGACATGGTGGGGACATCCCTTCGGGATCGACTCGCCCGGCGGGCCGCCGCGGGCATCGAGGTGAGGGTGCTTTGCGACGCGGTCGGCAGTATGGGCCTTCCGCTGGACTTCTGGGCCCCCCTTCAGAACGCGGGCGGCACCGTCTCCTACTTCTCGCCGGTGCTCAGGTTCTTCACGCGGCTCAGGCGTCGGGATCGCGTCGACTTTCGAAACCACCGCAAGATAGTGGTGGCGGACGGCCGCGTCGGCTTCACCGGCGGCATCAACGTGGGCAAGGAGTACCTCGGCCTCGATCCGAACATCGGGGAATGGCGGGATACCCATATCCGCATCGAGGGCCCCGCCGCCCTCAGCCTCCAGCAGGCGTTCCTCCAGGACTGGCTGCTGACCACCGGAGAGGCCCTCGACGGCGAGCGCTACTTCCCCAACTGCGGAGAGCAAGGAGAGTGTGTGGTCCAGGTCATCGACTCCGGACCGGATCAGCGCTGGGCCGCGATGGAGCTCTACTACGCCCAGGCCATCGCCCTCGCCCGGGAGCGGGTCTGGATCACCAACCCCTACTTCATCCCGAGCCGTCCCATCGCGGCGGCGCTCACCGTGGCAGCCCTCAAGGGGATGGATGTGCGCCTTCTTCTGCCGGCGAAGTCCGACAACATGCTGGTGCGTCAGGCCTCCCGCTCCTACTACGAGGAGCTCCTGGCCGCGGGGGTCCGCGTCTTCGAGTACGAGCGCGGGTTCGTCCACGCCAAGACCATGGTGGTGGACCGCTGGGTGGCCACGGTGGGGTCGGCCAATATGGACATGCGTTCGTTCAACCTCAACTTCGAGCTCAACGCGTTCATCTTCGGTGAGGCCGTCTGCCGGGATATCGCCGACCGGTTCCGCGACGATTTGAGAAGGTCCACCGAGGTCACTTACGAACGGGAGAGGAACACCCGGCTCCCCAAGCGGCTCGTGAGATCGGTGGCCCGGCTCCTCTCTCCGCTGATGTAACGTGTCTGTTCGCCTCTGATACCTTCATATCTACTGTGACCTCGACCGGGACACAGGGTGGACGCGGCGGCAAGGGCGGACGCGGCGGCAGAGGGGGCAAAGGGGCCGGCAGACGGGGCGGCTCCTCCTACACCGGCAGCTCCGGCGAACAGACCAAGAGCATGAGCGGCATGAAGGGGATGGATGGATCCAACGGAATGGATGGACGGGACGGCATGGACGGCCGAGACGGCATGGACGGCCAGCCCGGCAGAGACGGCACCAAAGGCGCGACAGGCCGGCCGGGAAACGTGACCTTCAAAACCATAAAAACGGATGCGGGGAAATGATATCGGTACGCTTGCGAACCTACTCGGGGCCGGCGTCCGGTGGCGTTTCGGTTCCTGTATCGAGGGGCTCTCCGGTTCCGGTATCGAGGGGCTCACCGGTTCCGGTATCGACGGGCTCTCCAGTTCCGGTATCGAGGGGCTCTTCGGTTCCGGTGTCTGTGCCCGTATCTTGGGTATCGACTCCGGCGTCGTCCGGAGGCGCCGTATCAGTTTCGGTATCAGTATTGGTGTCCGAATCTGCATCTGTATCGGTGTCTGTGTCCGTGTCTGTGTCCGTGTCTGTGTCCGTGTCACCATCGGCGTCAGTATCACCATCGGCGTCAGTATCACCATCAGCGTCGGTATCGCCGTCCGGTTCTCCGTTCGTCTCGGACCCGGTATCGGAGTCGCTGTCTGTGTCACTATCGGTATCCCCATCCGAGTCACTGTCACCATCCCCGTCAGCGTCGCTGTCGGTATCACCATCTCCGCCGGTATCCGTTTCATCGGAATCTGATCCGGGGTTCTCCGTTTCGCGATCGGTTGATTCACCATCATCGAGGAGGTCTGGGTTAAAATCGGTGATAGCTGAGCAGCCAAAGGTGACCGCCAGTAGGCTACCCAAGAGAATGATTACATAGTGATGTTTCATCGTTCTTACCGTCTCTAAAAGGGAAATGTTGCGCTGACACCCGCCCCGTGTCTTCCCGTGGTCGGCAGGACACTAATTCCGGATGCCGCTTTTTCTTTTTTTTCTTTGTTTCGATTCGTCAACCATATGACTGTACTCATTACCGCCGCTGCACCGGCGAAACCAAGCGACACGTCAGCGATGATCGCCTTCCGCTCGCCGCTGTTCAACTTAGCGCGAGTGGGCGCACTCTTGTAATCTTTTTCGTCTCCCAATGCCAGGGCGCCGAAAACCGTTCCGCTCACCAGACCGACGCCGGCAGCCGTGATACTAATCCAAAATGCCGGAGGGAGCCTCTTCTTGTCTGATTCGTTCGAGAACCCGTTTGTGGTGGCTTTCCCTTCATCATTGAAGGGATCGGCCAGAGCGTTTTCCGGTTGAGCGATACCGGCTTCGGCCAAAAAGTCAACGGACAACTCGTTGTGACCGCTGAGCCTTACCGTCATGTCCCGCGAGACAGGGGGGGACCCGTCAACGAAGAGTGTGATGACGTACTCCCCTGGGACAAGCTCGATGTCGGCAGGGGTCACAGCGTCAAATCCCTTTCCGTCTACCGATATTTTGGCCCCGGCGGGATGGCTGGTAATAAACACCTTCAACGGCATATTCTTGAGCTCTTGGATACGAGCCCGTATGGCATCTTTATCTGAGGATTCCGGATTATCCACATACTGCTGAAACGTATCGAGGGCGGCGGAAAGATCCCCTGCCTGAAACTGGCATTCAGCAATGCTCTTGAGTACCGTGGGATGGGCTTTGATCTCGAACGCAGCCTTGAACTCTTTTAGAGCTTCGTCGAATTTTCCTTCATCGTAAAGTCTTTTGCCAGCGGCGTAGTGCTCGTGAGCCTTCGCCTGATCGGAGGGGGGTTCGACCGCCGATCCGGCCTTCCTGCTTCGATTTGGCTTTTTCTTTTCAAGGCCAGCGGCATCAGCTGGAAATAGAAACACTGTGATGACAAAAGGGCATAAGAGCGCCGGGACCAGCCCGAGAAAGCCCCTCTTTGAAACAGAACCATCGGCCTTTGGCAATGGACGAACTATCACGATTACCTCTCTTATTTACTTGTACTTGGCATTATCCCCTGGGTCAATGACCCATGTTTTTCCCTGCTTGTTCTGCCTTACAAAAAGGGAAAAAGTGCACACCTTATTCGTTAGCACGTGAGCTTTCAAATCCAAGAGCCGATCGCCAAAAATCTGACCTTCCCAAACATCATCATTCGCTTTCACCAACCGTTCTTTTTTTTTAACGGCTTTGATAGTAACAAGAATTCTGCAATATTTAATAGTTTGTTTTCAAAAAGATACACCAGTGCGCGCGCCCGTCAGTATTCGAGGTCGAATTCCTGTTGCGGCGGCGGCCCGCGCCAAAGCGGTTCGCCGAGTCTTTTTGCCTTCCGAAAAGGCCCTGGGGATAGCCTTGGGGGTCTTTTTACCTTCCGAAACAGGCTCCGGGGGCGCGCCGGAAGGGCTTTTGACCTTTAGAACTGGACCCGGGGAGGTCTCGTGACCGACGCCTCCCCCGCTTCGGGCCCACCGGATCCGTATCCATGTAAATCTTTGTAATATCATACATATATGTGTCTTCGGCAGAGGATATGAATAACGGAATTTGGGCACCGATCAAAAAACCCGGTAACCACTTTACAGTTCGAACGGAGGACTCGGGGGCCTTCCAGGGTGAAACGGTATGTCCATTATATGTTTTGCAGCCGCGGAAGGCCCCCCCCGAGGCCGGAGTGTAAATCCGAATGGTCGGTCCCGGAATTTGGTAGTTCGAAATGTAGTTGAGCGGGTTATCCCCGCTTGAGTGGGAGAACATCGGGGAAAACGGGGATACCCCCCCGCAGCTACACTGCATTGTCTCCCACGTTCGAGTGAGCAGCCACGGAACGACGATACATTTATAGCCTAAATATACCGAAAACATTGAACAATACCCGATCCGCATCCAGTGGGTCGGGGGAAGGCAGGGAGGGGGCACGGGAGTCGGTCGCCATATGCTGGCGTTATCCACTTGCATGGGCCACTCCAACGTAGCGGATACTTACTGGTACCTCCAAGCCACACCACATCTCCTGCGAGACATCGCCTCTGCCTGTGAGAGCTTTGTCGAAATCGGAGGCAAACCATGATCGCGCTGGTAGAAGAGGTAGATGATGGGGGTCACCGGCTGGAAATCCGGGGTCAGCCACGCGGCAAAAAGAGAAAAGTAGAGGACGCTCTGATGAAGATTCGGATATCGAGAGCGGAGCGAAGCGTGGTGCCGAGGACCAGCGCGGCGGGTTAGTCGTCGACGAGGGGAATCGTTTTCCTGTCCTCATCGATCAGCGGCACCTTCTTCACCTTTTCCGTCAGCTGCGCCCCCGAACCCTCTGTCTCAACCAGCTTTACTTTGGATTTCTTGCTTTGGACGTCATCCGTCGCTCTCTTTTTTTTAGAGGGGCGCGCCGACTTCTTACGGATGTTGCTGAGTCTGCTATGTCGGCGCTTCGCCGGGGTATCTGAATATTCCATCATTGCGGATTCGTCGACGTCGCCTTCTGCCTTATTCGCAGCTGAGAATGACAAATCGGGCTCAATTTTGATCAGCGTCGCATCGATCCGTTTGGCGCCGGTAACCGGGCCGATAAAAGGAAGCGTATACTTCTCGTAACCCTTCTTTGACAATACGATTTCATGTTTCTCGTTTGGTTCCACGCGCAGCGCCAGGGGGCTGTCTCCAAGCGTCCCCAGTGGTTCGCCGTCGACGGTAAGCGTCGATCCCGCCGGATTGCAGGAGACGATGACGTTGTCTGTAGCTGTTGATGACGGCTCTGTAGCGGGCTTCGCGAAGAACAAAAAATAGACCACACCGACGCACGCAACAAAGAGCAGGAAAAGCGCCCCCATCAGCTTGTACAGATTGGATGGGGTGAGCACCACCCGCGACAGCAGATTCTCCGATTGGGTAGAAGGGGTGAGACTATTCATGCTGACGAGCCCGGCGGGCATTTTCTCGTCTACCGCTCTGGTGCGGCGGACAAGCCGCGTAGGATTATTCATGCTGACCAGCCCGGCGGGCATTGTCCCGGGGAAATTTGTCGGTTCATACACTGAACCGTCGCTCTCTTCCGCCAGTGTGAGCATCCGCGCACCGAACTCTCGACGTTCTCTCAGTCTGTCGGCGAAATGCTCTTGAACCCACTCCTTGGCGTCGAGCTCGCTTGTAAGGTACGGCCTTGAGACTTTTTTCAAGTCCCTTGCGAATGCTTCGATGGTCTGGTACCGGTTGTCCCGCTCTTTTTCTACGGCCTTGAGGACAATTTCATCGATCCCTTTGGGAAGGTCGGGCACGATCTTTGAGGGGGGGACCAGCTCCTTTGTGCTGATCATCTGTATAATTTCCCCGACAGTTGCCTCTTTGTGGAATTTGAAAGCACGTGTTTGGGTGCACAACTCATACAGACAAAGCCCCAGAGCATAGATGTCTATCCGATGATCCGGCGACTCCTTGGTAAAAAGGTCGGGGGCCATGTACGCCGGGTTGCCTTTCATCAATCCCGGTGACGTTCGGTCGGTCTGCAGGTTGGATTTGGCAATACCGAAATCGATCACTTTCAGATAGCCGTTGCTGTCCAGCATCAAGTTGTGCAAGCCGATGTCCCGGTGAATAATTTGTCTTTTCTCACCTGTCGGGGAGGTCGAATTATGTGCGTAATGGAGGGCGTCACAAGCATCCAGTATCAGACGAAACGACAACGCCATGGGGATTCGCCGACTGCGGTGACCGCACGACGAGAAAATGTATTTCAGCGTCTCGCCTTCAACATATTCCATCACGATGTACCCAGCGTCGCCGGACATGAAAAAGTCGTGTATCTTGACGATGTGGGGATGGTTGAGAGACGCAACCACTCTTGCTTCGTTGGCAAACATTTTGGCGTGCTCTTCCGAGTGCTGTATTTGACGACTGCCTATCGCCTTCAGAACAACCAATCGGCTGAAATCGATAGCCCCCCGTTGAACGCAGAGGAAAACATCCCCCATACCGCCGGAACCGATTTTGGCTAAAAGCTGATACTTCTGACCGAAATCGTTATTGAGGAGATTGAAATCAGTTGTTTTCATTTTTGGCTGTCGCGGGAAGTCCGCTGTTTGCCTTTTCAATTGTGCAAAAAAGCCTCCCTCGGAAATCGCTCCCAGTACTGACTTACGCGTATAGTTATAACACAAAAACTAAATTATGATGGAACAAAAACAGGATATCTGTCAATATACTTTGTTGGGAGGCTGCACTTCATGAAACGCACAAATAGAACATGGATTATATGCATAGTTAAAGATCTTTGCCGGGGAGCCAAATCCATCTTTGGGCTGTTTTGCGTCATTTTGACGACAACGGCCGGTCCCGCGGCAGCGGATCGACCGGCTCCCCCCAAGACTGAACAGAAGGAGACGTTCGATACGCTGGTCGGAGAGGGCCTGGAATACTACAGCGCCCGTCAATACGAGAAAGCCGTGGAGCGTTTCAAGCTGGCGATTGAAATCCAGGAGGAACCGGAGCTGCTCTACAATATCGCCCGTTCATATGAACGACTGGCCAAAAGCGAAGAAGCGTTGAAGTGGTATCAAAGGCTTCTTGAAACGCCGGGAACAACGAGCGAGCTGAGATCAAAGGCGCTGACAAATCAGACCGCATTGCGACAGGAGATTTCTGCCCAAAAGGCCGCTCAACAATTGGAACAGGCCGAAGGTGAGAACAGGAACGGCGCACCGAGAGATCCGACCGTCGACGGCGATGAATCCGCAACGGGCGCGCAACGCGATACGAAAGTGGCAAATGACGGAAGCGGCGACGAGACGGCGATGTCGCCGAAAGACAACGTAAAAAAATCCGAACAGCTCAAGCTTACCGGTTGGATTCTCACAGGTGTCGGTGTAGCAGGGGGGGTCACGGGTGCGATCTTCGGCGGCCTGACGCTCAAGGCGGAAAACGATTACGAAGCAGCGGGTATAGAGCCGGCTCGGATACAATACAGAGAAGACGTGGAACGCAACGCATTGATTTTCGACATTGCGTTCATCAGTGGTGCGGCGCTGACAGCAACAGGGGTGACGCTGCTTGTGATCAACTATATAAAACAGCGCCCGGAGAGAGAACAGAGCGCTAGTCGGCAAAGAATGCGTATTCTCCCTTCCTTTGCGGTAGATCAAGAAATGTTTGCCTGTGGGCTGCGCGGTCATTTCTAATAGGAGGTGCCTCATGAATACGCTGAACAACGTTTCGAAGGTCGGGATTTGGGCTGCTCTATTTATTCTTTTGTATGCAAACACAGGCTGCTCGATAATCCATAAGATTGATGACGAATGCGATGTGGACGAAGATTGTGCCAATTTCGGTGCAGAGGTCGAGTGCAGAAAAAACCTCTGTGTCGGGGCAGAAGAAGTCGACGGGGACAGGGGCTCGAGTGGTGACTCGAATACACGACCGGTAGTCGGGATGGATCTTCTCGGTGGTCCTTGCACACGGCTGGACGGTATGGACGATCCCACGAATGAGATTCCCGACGATGCGATCATTATCGGCTCTATTCTTCCCGTCACCGGTGAGTTGTCAGTTGCCGGCGAATACTTCGACCATGTGACGATTTTTGCCAACGAGGAGATCAATCGCGCCGGCGGAATCATGGGAAGAGACATCATCAAAATAGGCTGTGACTCAGGAACGTCTCCTACCCAGGCGAGGGAAGCGGCGGAACATCTGAGAGACCTCGGGGTTCAGGCTGTTCTCGGTCCTTTTTCAAGCGAAATCGTGATGTCCGTCTACAGTGATGTTCTACGGGATGCCGGTATGATGGTGGTGAGCGCCGGCGCCAATGCGCCGATCATCGCCACAGCTTCCGGTGATGGGCTCATCTGGAGCACATCCTTGCCGGCAGCGCGGGAGGCAGCCGCCACAGCGGCGTATCTCCTCTCCTCGTCGTGGGAACGGGTCGCGGTAATCCATCGCTCGGATACGTGGGGAGATAGTATGTTCAACGCCTTTTACGAAGTGTACTGCTCGGCCGGAGGGATCGACTGTACCGATGACGATACATTTTTAGTGCGGTCATACGACACCGCGGATTTGACAACATCAATGAGCGCCGTGGTTACCGATCTCGCTGCATGGGAGCCGGACATCACCGTATCCTTTTCTTATATTGACGATGCGCTGACATTCTTCAATATCGTCGGAATGACAGGCGCCCCGCTCCGCCGTTTCGCATGGAACAGCGGCCTTGTGAGTGAGCTCGTCTTTTCACTGCTGCCCCAGGAGTATCATTCGATACTGTGTCAAACAATGGCTACGTCTCAGCAGATGCCCGAAGGCATCGTCTACGGCTCCTTTCTGACCCGATACCGTGCGCGATGGAACGGCGAGGACCCTGTCCCGTATACCGTCAATTTCTATGATGCGTTCTACATGCTGGCCTATGCCTATGCTGCGGCGTCGAGTGAGGAAAATCCAAACCCAACCGGCGCGGAGATAGCCGCAGCGATGCAGCGGCTATCGGCCGGTGCTGAAATCAATGCCGGCGCAGAAGACTGGAATATCGGCGTCACGGCGCTAAGGGCCGCCGATGATTCAACTATCGACTACGTCGGCGCGTCAGGAGATGTGGACCTTTCGGCGGGAACAGGTTCGGTGATTTGTCCTGTCGAGGCAATCCGGTACAATGTGGGGAACCAATCCCTCGAGAGTCTCGGACTGATATACTCGGGCACCAATGAGTTTTCAGCCCCGGACTATACCGGCGTCGTAGATACGATTTGCGGGGACAATATATAGTCCATGGCGTAAAGAGTCCCCTGGATCTGTTGGGAACAAAGGACGGCGAGCCCCTGGGGGTAGCCGGTTGTGACATGTCACGGCGGTACCCGGAAGGGGGCCACGGGGTATCCGAAAGGAGTCTGATGATGCGTCGGTTCACCTTTATTGTACTGACGTCGGCGATGATCCTGACGGGCTGCAACGCCAAGAAGGTCTGCGCGCCGGGCAGCTACCGGCCCTGTGTCTGCGCCGATGGCAGCCAGGCGTCCCAGCTCTGCGACGCGAGCGGCGGGGGGTGGGGGAGCTGTCTGTGTAATCCCGCTCCCGGCGCCGCGGCGGTGCCCGCTCCTTCACCTCAGCCGGTGCCCCCGCCTGCTTCTGTGGCCGCCCCCGGCGCCGCGGTGAATCCGCCCGCCGGGGCGCTCCTCGCCGACGGGATCATCGCGAACGGCGCCTTTGTCTCGCTTGACTTCGGCAAGTTTCCGAAGCTCCCCCCGTGGCGGCGACCGGACGGGGCGACCCTCCTGGTGGCCAAGAGCGGCGGCCGCTTCACCTCCATCGCCGAGGCGCTCCGGACGGCGGCGCCGAACAGCGTCATCCTGGTGGCGGGGGGGGAGTACCTGGAGCAGGATCACGACTGGGACCACTGCGGGCTCGTCATCCGGAAGCCGGTGACCCTCATGTCCCTGCCGGGGGAGCGGGTAGTGGTGCGGCCCAAGGGGGGGGCGCACACCGGGCTCTCGATCATGGCGTCCGACGTGAAGGTCCGGGGGATCAACCTCGCCGGCTTCAGCAACCTGGGGGTGACGTGGGGGCCCTCGGCCAAGCGCACCGCGCTGGCGGACATGACGGTGGAGGGCGCCGGCGAGGGGATCGCCACCATGGAGTCCAAGCTCGACGGGCTGCTCGCGTTCAACCTGGCCGTGAAGGGGGCCCGGGAGATCGGCTTCCACTGCGGCGAGGGCCCCTGCCGCAACTGGCGCCTGGAGGGGGTCACCATCGAGATGTCCGGCCAGGTGGAGGGCTCCGGCGCGGACGGGTTCGCCATCGAATCCGGCGACAACTTCCTGCTGGTGGACGTCACGGTGAGCGGCGCCTCGGCGGACGGCATCGACATCAAGGGGACCCGGGCGGTGGTGTGGGGCTGCCACGTCCACCACGTGGGGCGCAACGGGCTCAAGCTCTGGCAGGGCGGGGACGTCATCAACACGCTGGTTCACCACACCGGCGCCGACGCCTCGCTGGTCACCGAGGAGGGGCGCATTCGCATCCTGCACAGCGTGTTCGGCTACCACAACTACAAGGGACCGACGAGCTACTTCGCGACTCTCGGGTACGACACCCGCGGCGTCACCCAGGCCGAGATCATCAACTCCGTCTTCTTCAACGCGTCCGGGGGCATCTGGGTGGATCCCGGCGCCGCGCTCACCGTCACCGGGTCCCTCTTCTATGGAAACGACAACGGCCGGGTGCTGGAGCAGGGAGAGCTGCTCATCGAGTCTCAAAACGGCGCCGTACAGCTCGCCAAACTGGGAGGCGGCAACGCCATCGTCGATCCCCTCCTGGACGAGCAGCTGCGGCCCGGACCGGGCAGCCCGGCGCGGAACCGCGGCGTCCGGCTCACCCAACACTATCCCGCCGTCGACCGGCTGGGCGCCCCGCGGATCAAGGGCCCGGCGCCGGATATAGGCGCCTTCGAGGTAGAGTAGACGCGGCTGCCCGGTCCTACTTGCCGAGCGCTTGTTTGCATGCGCCGATGTATTCTCTGACGGCCGCGATGTCCGCGGGGGATCGGTCCGGCAGCTTCTCGAGGTCGTCCCGGATCGCTTCATAGTGCTTGATGGCTTCTGCGTAGTCCATCACTTCGTAGTAGGCGTTGGCCAGGTCCAGCACGTTATCACAACGCAAGCGGTTTGGGCCGTCGATTTATTGGGATTTCAAGGTCATATACTTGTTGTACAAGATACCAAAGTTCCAACGTCGTTCCCCAATAGACATCCGCAGCGACAACTCTCTCAATGAGTTCGTCGGACAATTCGTCCAAGACCATATGAGCGATTTCATCGCCTCCACCATCCAGGAACGCGGGGATATCCTGAGAATGTGTGATGTGAGCCGCAACCTTGATGTTGTTTTGGTGTGCTACCGATACAATGGCGTCCACTTTCTCTGTGGAAAGGGTTGGGAGCTCGGCCCAAAAAACCGTTCCGGTTTCCACCGCGATTTTTATTGCATCCGCGCCTGCATCGACGAGCCTTTGAATTTCCTGCCGAGCTTGTTCGGGAGAGGTCACAAGCAATCCGCTTTCTCCTTCCCAATATACCGGGTATCCACCGGGAACAGTAACCATCGGTCCAACCGCGAGGAGACAACAATGACGCCAAGAGAAGGTGTTACTTTGGTACAGTTATTCTCTCAATAGAGGAAGTTCTCTTTCGTCTCAGGGCTTCGAGGTTGGATTTGTGTGTAACACATATTGAAACCCGCTTAGTTGTCTTGGGGATTCAATATGTGTAACCGCGGCCGAGATTGCCATGAGTATTCGAGGAGATGATTTTTCTTTGTTGCGCCACATAGCAACATATTGTAAGTCCAACGAGACTGACATGCTACGTTATTGTGATAAATAGGAAGGTGTGGACTGATGATTAGTAGAAGTCTATTGAACACGATGACCGTTATTGTAATAACGCTCACATACCAAGGATGCAAATCCAGTGGAGATCCTACGGACACGAGTAGAGACGCGGGTAGGCCCCATAACCAAGACGGGGGTGCAGGTCGCTCGACAGAAAAAGAGAACGTCTGTACGATCGAATCTTTCAGTGTTGAGGCGCCTTCCCTAGAAGGCAGCCTCGTGAATGCTCCTACAAGACAAAATGCAAAGATACTGCTCCCGCCGGGCTATGAGGACGAGCCGGATACCCGATATCCGGTTGTGTACTATGTCCACGGTTTCAGCAGCGATTACCGTCATGATGAAGGACTGTTTCTCTGGGCATCGGAAGAGATGGAGGCACAGCGAATAAATGAATTTATCATTGTTTCTGTAAACAGCCACACACGGCTCGGGGGAAGTTTCGGCGTCAACTCTCCTGTTACGGGGAACTGGGAGGAGCACATCACCAAGGAAATCATCTCCTATGTGGATGATCACTATAGAACGCTTTCTCGAAAAGAGAGCCGAGGCATTACCGGTTTGTCCATGGGAGGATTTGTCGCGCTGAATCTCGGGCTCAAGCATCCGGATATCTACAATCTCGTATTCGCCTCCTCTCCAGGTGTGCTCACCGATGACGATATCGAATCGGCGTTTGACCAATGGCAGCGGGAGTATCCCGATTTTATCGAAGCCTACGGAGCGGCTTTTGCCTACAACTTGGATCTCCTCTATCCCCACGCAGAAATTCCCGCGTTCGATGGCAATGAAGCGGACAATCGGATTGTTGAGAAATGGTTGGACGGTTTCGGTAATTTTGACCAGAAAATGAAACTCTATTTGGAAGGAAGCGAACGATTGAAATCAATAGCAATCAACTATGGATCCAATGACGAATTCAAATGGATTACACGCGGGTGTCGAGTTCTCGCAAATTTATTAACGGAAAATGATATCCCAAACTTTGATTATGAATTCAACGGCGGACATTGGTTGGATAGAGAGCAGGTTAAAACAAGACTGTTGCCGTATTTTTCTGATAATTTGGAATATGGAGAATAATCAACGAAACCACGCCCAAAGGACGTGGTTTCGTTATGCACCCTATAAGAGTGATCCTTTGACCGAGAGGCCCGCTTTCTCGATGACCCCAGCCTCCCTAGCAGCGCTCGCCGGGATCTGTGCGGGGGGGCCCCCGATAGCGGGGCATTCCTACCGCGACCGTAAATCCCTCACTCGTCGACCAGGCCGCCCATCATTTGGGTGAGGTTGATTTGAAGTGCGGGTATTCGGGCGTAGAGGTCGTCTATTGCTTCTTCCACCGCCGCTCTATCCACGAGCTCGTCTTCATCCAAAGCCGCTGCTATCTGGGCTTTCCACTTGTCAACTTTGTCTTCGATGCGCTGCTGAGAGAACGGACCCGCGATAAACGCTTCTGCGATTTGGGCTTGGGAGTCGTATACCTGTTTGCGTGTAAAATTCAACAGGGGGTCGCAGTCAAGTGGTGTCAGCTGGTATGTAAATAGGTTCATGGTATCGAACGAGCAAGTAACCGCCGCGCATGAATTGGATACGATGTTCCAGTTGGGCGTATTCGTCGGCGTGCATGCTGGAATGAGATCAGTGCTGGAAACGGGATCCCCGTTAAACCAGAAGTTGGGCTCCGGAACGATAAAAATCTTGTCCAAATCCCAGGGAATCAGCGTAAACCGACCACTCTCTTCCTCGTGGTACCAATAAAAATTGTGGTTTCCATACGCTCCGCCATAAAACGCCATGATGCCGTCTGTGTTGGCGATGGCTCTATCCACAACAATGTACCTGGCCAGGTAATCAAAATCCACCAGCGCTGCCAACGCGTCCGCATCGCTGTTTTCATACGCGGTCATAATCACATCTCTGAAGTTCAAAAAACCGGATACATCTATCGTGGAGGGGTCGTCGTCATTGGTTTTCAAACCATCGATCACCTGAGCCTCAGCGACATCCTGTGTGGGCCATACCTCCTTAACCAGGTTGCCATCGCCAAACTCGGGGTATCTGTTTGCGGTAAATCTCCCATCCACTTGTTCAACAGCCAAAAAGAGACCATGATATTCCCCATTGATATAAACTCTCGCATGCGCCGTTCTCGGCGCAATAATATCCATCTCTCTAAAAAGAGAGTAGCCCAGCCGTTCATTCATTTTTGTCGGATCGGTGGACATCGCGTGCAGATTAATTTTCTTTAGACCATCCAACCGGGCGTTATCGTCATATCGGTTTAAATCAATTTTCAGCGAGAACCGTTGACACACGTCGATATTTCCGAAAACCGGCTCCACACGGGATACCCGTTGACCGGTATACGCGCACGATGTCACGGACCAAGCCCCTTTGAATCGAACGCCGACCGACGCAATGGATGCATCTTCCACGGTCAGACTCGCTTCCACATATCTATCCTTGTTTATTTCAAAACGGTTCACGTCCACCAATGTACTCATGTCCATCAGTGTTTCTAACGCTTCATCCGAAAAGTCGAGATAATATGACAACACCGTATCATCGTTGAAAATCCGGTCGCCGATTTCGGTTTTCTCTACAGTGTCTGGAATGATGCCTTGGCTGTCCGTTGTAGTGTCGTGTGAGGTATCCACGCCGCCACCGTTCTCGCCATCGCTGTTGAATTCAGAATCATCATCTGTTTTTTGGTTATTGGGTGAGCAGCCACACACAGCTGTCAACATTATGAGTGGAAGTATGAAAATATGAAACACCATAAACCTTTTCATTACCAAACCCTTTCTGCGTCCGTCACGGGACGCAAAGGTCCTCTATTCCCGGCCCATGACAAATAGGTGCCCTAACTCGTCCTCAATATCTCCGGCCTTCGGCCGCTGAAAACTCCGCGATTTCCTGAACATTGACCCTATAGTACCGAATTTTCGGCGTCGTTCAAGCAATCAAGGCGTCGAAACGCTCATTAATTTTCCCTAACGTTGCCGTGCGCCAGGCCAAGCCTGGGAAAGGAGGATGGAAAACAGAAACCTTTCGGTTGTCTCCCGTGGGTAACCAATCCCACCTGGGTAAGGTCGACCGCCGCCCGGAAGCGAGTCATGCGTGGTGTATGGGTAACCTGCACTGCGAAGCGCTGACAGCCAGGAAGTAGGCCGCGTGATAGATCATAGGATAGCGGAAGTGGCGAGGAAATCACCCGGGATGGTGATAACAAGCTTGTCTCGCCACATTGATGAATCGTTTCTTCGAGAAGCATTTCGGAGGACACGTAAGGACGGCGCGAGGGGAGTAGATGGTCAGAGTGCGACCGAGTATGCGGCGAATCTGGAGGCAAACCTCACAGACGCGCTCAATCGTTTCAAGAGCGGGAGCTACAAAGCACCGCCCGTGAGACGCCGTGACATACCCAAGGACGGAAACAAGACGCGCCCCATCGGGATACCGACATTCGAAGACAAGGCCCCTTGGGAGCGACGGACGCTCATCGTCGTGCGATGAGCGCAAACTCATGGGACGTCGATACAAACTTTGAACCAGCAACGTCTCCGAGAAGGGCCGCCACTTTGAAGCCACGATCCTCGACCTCCCGTTTGAGCGCATCGTGATCGAAGTGCTGCAGCCAATTGTAAACGACCCGTGTCCGGTCCGCCTCGACGATGGTGTATTTGTCGAGCACGACCTTCTCCTCCTCGTACTTGAACGTATTTTGAAAGCCGAAATAGGGCGCGGCTGACCAAAACCCGTTCAGGAGATTCTCGGCATAGATCGCGGCCTCTGCTTTGGCCTCAAACGCAGCGAGAGAATAAACGTCGAACAACAGGGCGCCGTTGGGCTCGAGGTGTTTGTAAAACGTGTCGAGCATGGCGCGACGCTGATCCGGGCTCAAGGCACAAAAGTCACACATAATCATGGTGATGAGGTCGAAGCGCTCGTCGGTTTCGAAGGTCAGGTAGTCGGCGTGAACGTACTTGATTTTCAGTCTTTTGTGCGCAGCCTGCTCCCGCGCATACCGGATGGAACGCATCGAAAAGTCGATGCCGGTGACCCGGGCCCCGGAAGCGGCGAGACGCGTCGTATACAACCCCGGGCCGCAACCGAAGTCGGCGACGCGCTTGGTCTCGTCGAGATCAAAATGCGAAATGATCCACGCCGCGGACCGGCCGATGAATCCGTGGTTCCGGGAGGACAGGTCCACGGATTCGTTCAGATGGTATTTCAGCATTTGTGACGATGTGTGCTCGTCGGTCCAGAGCTCTTTTGCCGTGTAGCAAGAGAAGGGCTCTGGGCGTTGGTTGATTCGATTTAATTCTTTGAACATATTTACTCCCATATCATATTGTCAAAATGAAACGCAATCTTGCAGGGTGAAAGCAGAGGTCGGCGGACAGGGAGGAACTAAATCCCGACGCCCAGGGCCATCCCGTAGGTGGCGTTGGTCATGTTCTCGTCGTATTCGTCCTCGCCGTGGAGAACCCCCACAAAGGCTTCGACGTTCACCGAGAGATAGCGTTTGATGCGGTATTCATATCCGACGGTCCCCATCACGGCGACACCGAACGAGGCGTGATCGTCGGTTTGTTCCAGATGGGTATCCAGGCAATTGGCGGTACTGCAATCCGGTTCGTCATCACCGCCGCCCCCCACCTGGTCGTCCGCCAGGATAGCCGAGAAGCCGACGGTGGCGCCGACATAGAGGCCGTAGTCGGTCAAATACCGATATTCCGGACCCATGAAGTAGTTTGAAACCGCACCCCACTGGTTGTCGTCGACCTCAGTTTCACTGTCGAGCACCGACTGCGTGGAACGCCAGTTGGCCTGGAGATTGCCGCCCACCAGGTGGTGCTTTTGGATGACGCCGCCGGCCCGCAATCTCAACCCCGGCGTCAACAGACCGGTGTTGTCGTAGCTCGTCAGACGATTGTCGCGGTCCTCGTGAAGCATCGATCCCGACAGCATGGCGTTGAAATAGACCGGTTTTCGTTGTGCGATCGTCACTTGTCTGGATGTGTTCACCATCGCCCCCTCATCAGCCTGAGCCAACGGGGTAAACAGGGTGATGATGGCCGTGCATATGGCAGATGAAACGATTATTCTCATTCTTTGGTTTTTCATTTTATGTCTCCTTTTCTTGTCCTTTTTTTGCACTAATTGTGTGCATGCTTGTGGCACCAGGACATTGCAACGGACAGGCCAGGATGGTCGCCAATGAGATTTTCCGTATGACAACAGCTAGATACAAAGTTCATGAGGGGCGTGTTGCTCGGGGCGTTTCGACGAACGGGGTAGCTCACGTTGATATACCCGACGCGCCATCTGACTGAATCAATTAGAAAATAGCGACACCATACCAAGATGGCAGTCTCGTTCGGTGCTCTGGTGCACTGTCAAACAAGAGCCGTCGGGTAAACCGCCCCCCCTTTCGCAAAGGGGGGCGGGGGGATTTCGCCACGACGAGCTTCGTTTTTGTCATGCCGGGGTATGCAACGTTGAGGTTGACAGCCCGTGCGGCAGTGTGCTCGAAATCTATATTGCGGCTGTTCGCACCCACATCGAACGACGAGATGAAAGATTTATGAAAGATACACGAAAGACCAAGGCCCAGCTGATCGCGGAGCTCGAGGCGCTTCGCGCGCGTTGTGACCGGCTCGAGTCCAACCGCGCCAGCACTGGTCCAGACAAGGCGCTGCTGCGCTCCCTTGTCGACCAAATGCTCGAGCCGACCGTGATCCTCGACTGGGAAGGCAACCTGCTCCACGGCAACGGGATGGCCGCGGACGTGATCGGCGTGGACTCGGCCGATGCCATTGCCGGGATGAGCCTCGCGTCGATCATGCACCCCGACTCCCGGACGCAGGCCGCGGCGGACCTGCTGGAGGTCAAGAACTCCGAGGCCGCTTTTTTCGGAACATACAAGCTGCTGATTGACGGCAAGACCATGCACATCGAGTCTCACGGGACCAAAATCGAGCTGACGGACGGCTCGGTTGACCTGGTTTCGTTCCGCGACGTCACTGCCCGGCAGGAAGAAGAAGAGAGACAGCGAGCCACCGAGCTGATGCTAAAGAGCGTGCTCGACCACTCCTCCCAGGTGATTTTTGTCAAGGATGTGGAGGGCCGGTACCTGCTGATCAACAAGCGTTACGAGGAGCTGTTCGGCGTTTCCAGCGAGGCGATCAAGGGCAAGACCGATTTCGATATTTTTCCCCACGAGGCGGCCGAACGGTTCAGGGTCAAGGACCGGTTGGCCCTCGAGTCGCGCAGGCCGATAGAAGATGAGGAGACCGTTCCACACAATGACGGTGACCACACCTACATATCGGTCAAGTTTCCGTTGTTCGGCGACGCCGGCAAGGCGTTCGCCACTTGCGGCATTGCCACCGATATCACCGAGCGTAAGCGGATTGAAAACGATCTGATCGACGCGCGGGAGGCCCTCGAGGCGCGTGTCCGGGAACGTACGGCCGCCCTCGAGGAGAGCGAGAGGAAATTTCGTGCCTTGGCCGACTCGACAAGCGCCATCATCCTGATGGCTGGAGAGGACGGCCGCATCTTCTACGCCAACAAGGCGGCCGAGGAGACCACCGGGTATACGCTGGCGGAGCTTTCGAACTTCGAGGCGGGCAAGACACTGCTCGATCCGACCGATATGGCGCGCATGGCCGAGGCGATCGAGAAGGCCAAGAACAGGGGCGAAGACTTTACCGCGAAAATAGAGCTCAAGATCAGGCGCAAG
Source organism: Polyangia bacterium (assembly GCA_050304755.1). Taxonomy (GTDB): domain Bacteria; phylum Myxococcota_A; class Polyangia; order JAAYKL01; family JAAYKL01; genus CAYWLQ01. The sequence goes on from JBNLED010000271.1 coordinate 74,578, forward strand.
GACGGAGAAACGCGCTGGTTGGAGGCCTCCGGCCGATTTATCCGCCTCGGCGATCAATTGGTCGACTTGTCCACCAGCTTTGACATTACAGAACGCAAGCGCGCCGAGGAGGCGCTCAAGGAGAGCGAGAAGAGGTTCCGTGCGCTCGCCGATTCCACCACGGCACAGATCGTCGTGGTCGCCGGGGAGGGAGAGCGCTTTGTCTATGCCAATCGGGCGGCGTTGGAGCGCGCCGGGATGGGATGGGATGAGTTTGCCGCGCTCAACCCCGGAGAGTCGCTCACCCCCGAGGCCCGCGAGGCCGGGATGCGAGCGGCCGAAGCGGCGGTGGCGCGGGGTGAGAACCAGTGGCGTTTTCAGTACCGAGAGGGGTCCGCTTGGTATGACGTCAATGTGGCCGGGATTGAGATCGACGGCGAGCCCGCCGCTATCTATACGTCTTTCGATATTACCGAGCACAAGCTGGCCCAAGAAAGGGTGGAGATTTTCGAGAAGTTCGCCGAGACCTCGGTCCAGGGATTCGGCATGTCCGACCTCGAGGGCAATATCACCTATGTCAACCCGTCCGTGGTCCGCTTCACCGGGCTTAAGAGCCCCGATCAGGGAATCGGCAAGCACTTCACCGAGTTTCATCCCCCGGAGTACCACAAGCAGATGGTCGAGGAGGTGGTGCCGCAAGTCCTCGAGCACGGGGAGTGGACAGGCGAGATGCCGATGCAACATGTCGACGGCAGTACCACGCCGATGATTCTGAGCATGTTCCTACTCCGCGACGAGCAGGGGAATCCCCAGAGGTTCGCTGCGGTGCTGACCGATATCACCGAGCGTCGGCGCGCGGTTCGCGAGCTCGAGGAGAGCGAGAAGAAGTTCCGCAGCCTGGCCGAGTCCACGACTGCCCACATTACGATTATGCAGGACGACCGTTACATTTATGCCAACCAGGCGTTTCTCGACTACTACGACATCGATGAGGCGGACTTGGCGTACATCTCGGTGGAAGATCTGGGAATTGGGATGTTGACCCCCGAGACCGAGCAGGCGGCAATGAAAGCCTGGCAATCGGCGATGGCGCGGGGCGACAAGCAGTTTCGTTTTGAATATCCGGACACCGCGGGCAACTGGTTCCAGGCCAACGTCACGATGGTGGAGCTCGACGGTAAGGAATCGTTCATGGCGATGACCTTCGACATCACGGATCTCAAGCTGGCCCAGCAGGCGCTCGCCGCGGGCGAGGAGCGCTACCGCACCATCTTCGACACCGCGGGGACGGGGATGATCAGCTTTGGCGACGACGCCATCATCACCCTGGCTAATGAGGAGTGGGCCAAGCTGTCCGGTTACGCAATCGAGGAGATTATCGGCAAGATGACATGGGCCCGTTTCTTCAGCGAGGCATCTTTGACCAAGATGAAGCAATACCACAAGATGCGAACCGTGGATCCCGAATCGGTGCCCACCACCTACGAGTCCCAGTTCCTGGACCGGGCCGGGGAGATACACGACGGCATCATCAACATCCAGGTGGTGCCCGGCACGCATCAACGGGTGGCCTCGTTTCAGGACATGACCGCGCTCAAGAGGGCGCAAAACGAGATGTACCGGGCGGACAAAATGGCCGCCCTCGGGCAGATCATCGCCGGCGTGGCCCACGAGATCAACAACCCCAACAACTTTATCTATTTCAACCTGCCGATCCTGAAGCGGTACATCGAGGCGATGTTGCCGATGCTCGAGCATCACCTGGAGGACGATCCCGATCTCAAGATTCTCAACATGCCCTATGAGGTATTCATAGAAGACGTGTTCAAGCTGCTCGAGAACATGGCGCACGGCTCAAAGCGGATCACCGGCATCGTTTCGGAGTTGAAAACGTACGTGCGAAGCGACGATGAGGCCGCGGTGGAGCGCGGCGCCGTCGCCCCGGTGATCGATCGAGTCATGGCGCTGGTGGGCAAGCAGGTGCGCAAGATGGTCAAGCGATTCGACGTGAAGGTCGCCTCCAGATTGCAACCGGTGAACATGAATCCGGGCAGGATCGAACAGGTGCTCATCAACATGGTGATCAACGCCGGGCAGGCCGCGGACAAAGAGGACTCGTGGGTCACGTTGACCGCCCGTCCCGGTATCAAAGCAGCGGACAAGGCGTGGGTGGAGATCCTCGTTGAAGACAACGGCGCCGGGATTCCGGATGATATCCGCGATCAGATTTTCGAGCCGTTTTTTACGAGCAAGGGGCGGGATATGGGAACCGGTCTCGGCCTGTCGATCTCTCAGAAGATCATCGAAGAGCACGGCGGCACCATCGCCGTGGACAGCACGCCCGGTGAGGGCACCTGTTTCACCATTCGTTTGCCCGCGGATGGCTAATCGCCCTGCCCGAATCAGAATCCGAACTGTTTCATCTCGCCCCGGCACGGGCAGCCATCGGCTATCCAGAAGCATTTCTCCCTGGGCTTTGCGACAAAAGAGACCAGGGTTTGAAAGTTGTACCGAAGCGGTTTTGCGTGCTGGCAGATGCTCTTCCCGAAGGTGCCGTCGTCTCGGTCCCCGTGATCGCTGGCGATGGCGCGCATGACATCTTCGTCTATCGTGCCGTCGTATCGGGCGAGCAGCGCCTGCATGCGCTTTGTTCTGGGTACGGCGTTGAACGATTGCTTGAGCTCCGGAACCGCGTCGTAAGGCTTCAGCTCCTCGTTCTGCACCATGTTGGCGTGTCCTCGGGCGCCGTTCTCCACGACCTCGTAGACTCGCTTTTCGGGGGTGCACTCCACCCGCAGGAGCTTTTCGGTGTCGGCTATGTAGAAGACCATTCCGACCGCCGGGTTGGGAACGGATTCGAAGAACGCTTTGGCTTCTTCCACGGTGGCGCAGGTATTGAGCGCTTTCATCAAGATGAAGCTCGGGGGGCGAATGGCCTTCTGCTCCGGGGGCTTGAGGAACAACAGGGTGCTCGCGAGGGCGAGGCCCTTTTCGTTCATGCCGTGATTGAAGGCTGCCCAGCCGGCAAAGGCTGTAACCTTGTACCGGTAACCGGTGTCCGGCTGAAAATCGAGGAACGCCTCGTACTTGGCCGCCATGGGTTCCTCGTCGGCGTTCATGCCGATGAAGGGCTCGCCCGTCTTGGTGCTGCTGCCGACCGCGCCCCAGATGGAGCAGGTGAGGATGGATTCGGTGGCCACATTGAAGAACAAAATGTCCTCGTAGGGAATGTCCGCCCCTTTGGCCACGCCCTTCATGAAGTCAATCGCATCGGGATGGTATACCAAAATCACCTGCTCATATTGAGATGCCCACTCCCGAAAGGCCCGTTTGTCTCGTCGGTAGGTCAACAGCGTGGGGAGAATGTACCAGAGGTTTGGGTTGAAGGTTTGCGATCCCGGCTTCTTGGATATAGACGCCATGAAATAGCTCATTTTACAAAAGCTTCGGATACGCCCCGCTCGGGCTTTTCCCAGCTGCTCACCCATCTCGAAAAAGGTTCCTTTGAGTGAGATTTCGTCCAACATGTCAATTCTCCTCTGCCGTTGCTCGGCGGTATGAGGGGGAAGCTATGCGGGTAGCGTGCCAACTTGCCCGCTCATCTCTGGCACGGGGTATGCACTCCCTCGGGGCAGCACTCGTTGCAAAGGAGCGAGACCATGGAACAGAATTACTGGGAGAAAAACCACAAGAAGGCCCTCAAGGCGTATCGCAAGCACATCGACGTTTTCGTGCGCGCCATGAAGGCCTACCCCGAACGGATTTCAGAGGCAGCCTTTTTAAAGGAAACCGAAGACCAGTTTGTCGCGCTGCTGCCGAAGCTCCCGTTACATCCGGGATCGAAGGCCCATCTGTTCAACGAGCTGATGCCGGCGCTCGGGACCATCTCGGCGGCGTACCGGGTTTTGAAAGCGCATGGATATACCGCCAAGCAGATCGGCCGGCTCGAGTACGAGGGATACCTTGCGCTCTTCGGCAAGATCCCGAGACCGATTCGGGGCCTGGCCAGACGGGTGATGGTCTCGCCCCTGTTTTCGAGGCTCATGAGAAAAAACACGCGCAAGATGACCGAAAGCGGCCGCGCGGATACGTTCTTTATCGAGTACGCGTTTCAAAAGAGACCGTGTCGGGCCACCCACATGACCTGTACCCAATGCGGGATGATTGCCTTCATGGAGAAGAACGACCTCGAAGAGATGAAGGGGTTTTGCAATGCGTTCGACTTTGCCCAAGCCGAAGCCTTTGGGCTCGGCCTCCGGCAATCGTCCTGCATCGGTCAGGGGGACGACACCTGTCGGTATGTGTTTACGGCAAATAAGAACGATACGGTCCTGCCGGAAAACATCGTCGCGATACGAAATGTATCGATGGATGTCTGACGCATCCCTGAAGGAAGATATGTCTCATTTCACAAAGAAGATCGGCGCCGAGCGGGCCCTGCTGATGGTCCCGCTCAACATCGTTATGGCGGCCCGCGTGGCGGGGACGGCGACACCGGAGCAAGTCCAGGATGCCCTCGAAACGCTTCGCGCCCGACACAAGCAACTCGGTGTTCGGGTGCGGTTCGACGAGTCGGGGGCCGGGTGGTACGTGTCGGACGGGGTGCCCCGAATTCCGGTGCGGGTTTTGGCGCGCATCGACTGCGACACGTGGCTGTCGTGCTTGCAGGACGAGTACCGGAAGCCCTTTCCCATCGAGACGGGCCCGCTGGTTCGCTGTGTTCTCGTTCGCGGCGAGGACCGGTTCGACGTGTTGCTCGTCGCGCACCACGTCATCTCGGACGGCATGTCTCTCACCTTTCTGATGCGGGATCTCCTGCAATGCATCGCGCATCCGGACGCTCCCGTGGAACCGCTCCCGGCGCCGCCGCCCATCGATGCCGGCACGGTGCCGAAACCGCCGCGGGTCAAACCGCTGGTGAAATGGATCATGAATCTCATGAACCGGAAGTGGGCCAAGAAAAACATTCGGTTTGGGGAGGCCGAGATGCGCGAGATGCACGCGGCCTTCTTTGAGAGAAACCAGAATATCCGCACCGTGGCCCGCGAGCTGGACGAAGCCGCCACAAAGGCCCTCGTCGCCCGCTGCCGGGAGGAGCGGGTCACGGTCAACGCCGCCTTGTGGGCCGCTCTTCTCGCCGCCCAGGAAGAGGTCCAAAAGGACCGAAAGCGCTATCGACTGCGGTCGGCCCTAGCCGCGAGCACCCGCGACAAGCTGACCGTCCCGGTGGGTGAGGTCCTCGGGTTCTACGCGTCGTCGTTGTCGGTGACCCTGCCCGCCCCGTCACGAGCCGCTTTCTGGGATACGGCAAGGGCCGTACACAAAGCCATCAGAAAGGCCCTGGACCGGACGGATCTGTTCCGCATGTTGATGGCGGACGGCGTTCACCCCACGCTGCTGGATGCGCTCTACTTTCAGAAGCTCGGTCTGCTCGACGAGCCCCTGGCGAAGAAGTTTCTCCGGAAGATGAGCTGGCACCGGGTGAGCTACGGGGTCGCCCTGACCAACGTCGGTCGCGTGGACATCCCCGCCGAGTATGGAGAGATGAAGCTCGAGTCGGTGTATGGACCGAGCTTCTACTCTGACGTGGACGAGAAGGTGGTGGGTGCCGTCACCGTGGGGGGCAAGCTCACCCTGACGCTCAATTGCAGTGAGGAAATCGTCGGGCCCGGCGCGGCGAAGGCGCTTCTCGAAACCGCCTTGTCCCGCCTAGCGGAGGCATCATGACCAGAGCCGCCATGATATTGTCTAGTCGAAATCATCCTACCATGGGGCTTCGCCTGCTCCTTGCCTCGGCCGTGTTCATACTCCTGCTGACGGGGCCCTTCACCGGACGGGCCCGAGCGTGCACCTCGTTTATCCAGGAGCCCCCGGAAGGTCCGGTGTTCGGCACCAACCTGGATCTGTTGGATGATGCCCTGACCATCCTCGATCACGTGGGTGTACAGAGCGCTCACTGGGTCGGGCACTCCATGGGGGGCTTTGTGGCCCAGCTCGCGGCCATACACCATTCCGAACGCGTCCTCTCTCTGACGAGCGTGTCGTCTCACGCCGCGCATCCCGATCTGCCGTCGCCGTCAGAAGAAACATGGAAGGCCATGCTGGCGAACCAACCGCGCGGCGACATACGGCGGGATCTGCCCGGTTTCATGACGGTATGGCGGTATCTAAACGGAAGAGTCCCGTTTGACGAGGGCGTGGCTGAGGCCTACACCCGAGAGCTCTACCGCCGAAATCCCAAATTACTCCAGCTGACGGTTGAGATACCCACACCTACCGTCGCCGAGAGCCGAAAAAGGATGTGCTCTATCAGGCCATCCTCGATGGAGACACCATGCACCCGCTGGTCGACGAATTACCGGTCCTCCCCGGGATGACCGCGGCGTCGGTGCGAGGGATGGTGGCAACCGGGGACCGGGCGGGGTTTCGAGTGAGGCGGGTATTGACGGACCCTGCCGAGGCGGTGCGGACGGGAGAGCTGTGCTATGCCTCACGAAGGTTTTCCTTGCATGCCGTGACCCGGATCTCCGCCGGCGATAAGGCTGGGCTGGAGAGATTGTGTCGTTACGTCGCAAGACCGCCGCTCGCCGCCGGCCGGAACAGTCCGAATGAAGACGCCTCGGCCTGGCGGGAGGGGGTAAGGGGGCAAAGACGGCCCGGGGATGTTGCTACCGCATCAGCTGTTTCAGCTCGTCCGAGGGGCCGAGGATGAAAAGGGTATCTTTGGCGGTGAAGACGAAGTCGCCGTCGGGGATATGGTTGCTGAGCTCGGTCTCGCCTCCGTGGCTTCTCCGGACCAGGAGGACGTTGCTTTCGTACCGGTGTCTGAGGTCCACCTCCCGCAGGGGCTTTCCCACGAAAGCCTCGGGCACGGGCATCTCGATGAGTTGCAATCCCTTTGGCCCGGGAACCTCGACCAGGTGTTCGAACGCCTCCAGGGATGTCCCCATGCTCGCCTCCATCTCCCGTTTGAAGAGCTCGGCATTGTAGCGGGAGACTACGTCTTCGGGCCAGACCGTTCCGACCAGACGGTCCCCCTCCACGACGGGGAGCTCGTGGCGGTACCAGCTGAGTCGGCGCATTACGTGATCGAGGGAATCGTCCGCACGGATGACCGGATACTCGCGTTTCATGACGTCCACTGCCAGCACGAGGCGTTCGAGCGTGGCGGTGCTGTCCAGCAGGGGGCGGAGATCCTCCATGGTGATGGTGCCCCGCAGCGCGCCGTCTCCGCCGACCACGAAAAGGCTGTTTCCGCTGGATTCCACGAGGGCTGAGAGTATGGTCAGGAGCGGGGCATCCGGGGGGACAGTGTGCGTCTTGGGCCGCATGATATCGCGCACCCGTTTATGCTTGAGGAGGTTGACCCCCTTTCCCCGTTCGAGGTCGACCCCCCGTCTCAGCAGCTTGAGGGTGTAAATCGAGGCCTTTTGAATGCGCATGGCGAGGGCGGTGGCGATGATGCAGCTGATCATCAGGGGGATGATAATCTTATAATCACCGGTCAGCTCGAAAATGATCAGGATGGCCGTGATGGGCGCGTGGGTCGCGGCCGCCACCACCGCCCCCAGGCCGACCAGGGCGTAGGCTCCTGAGGTTGCGGTCATTGCCGGCCACCACTCGTGCACCACGCCACCCACGGCGCCGCCCAGGGCCGCGCCGATGAACAGGGAAGGGGCGAACACCCCCCCGGAACCACCGGAACCCAGGGTCAACGATACGGCGACAGTCTTGGCGAGGACCAGCAACAGGAGAGTGCCCACGACGATTTGATTGGTCAGGGCCTCCGAGATGGTTTCATAGCCCACCCCCAACACCTCCGGCACGGCGAGGCCCATGACGCCGATGGCGGCCCCCCCCGCCATGGCCCGGACGGGGGGCCACACAGGGATGCGATCGAAGAGGTCTTCCGCTTTGTAGATGGATTGTACGAAGAGCAGGGCCGCCAGGGCCGCGGCCACGCCCAGAACGGCGTATACAATGAGCTCCATGGGGCTGTGCAGCGCATATCGCGGGATGACAAAGGCCGGCACATCGCCGAGAAAATAGCGGCTGACGATCGTGGCCGACACCGAGGAGATGACCAGGGGGGAGAAGTTGGAGACAGCGAAATCTCCGAGGATGATTTCCGCGGCAAAGAACGCGCCCGCCACCGGTGCGTTGAAGGTGGCCGCGATACCGGCCGCCGCGCCGCAGGCCGTGAGGGTGCGCCGAAGCCGAACACTGAGGCCCAGCCACTGGCTGAAGGCCGACCCGAATGCGGAGCCGATCTGCACGATGGGCCCCTCCCGCCCCACCGAGCCGCCGGAACCGATGCAGATGCCCGAGGCAACGAGCTTGGCCAGCACCAACCGGGCCCGAATCCGGCCGCCGCGCAGCGCGATTGCCTCCAAGACCTCGGGGACGCCGTGCCCTTTTGCCTCCGGGGCGAACCGCTGAATGATGAGCCCCACGATGAGCCCCCCCACAGCGGGAACGCAGAGCAACCAGTACCAGGGGAGCCCGCGAACGTGGTCCACGGTGTAGTTGTCGACTTGCCAGAAGAGCTGTTGGGCGAACTGTATGGACATGCGGAAGAGCACCGCGATGCCCCCTCCCAACAGACCGATGACCAGAGCCGTGGCCAGCATGTGGAAAGGCTCGTGAAATCGGGATGTTGCCTCCGGCTTACGCGACCAGGCTGGTAGATGAAATCCTCGCATCGTTTGGTCAGTTTATCAGTCATTGAAGCAATCGGCCACTCACGGGCAAAACCTGAAATCAAAAGGAGGGAACCCGAGACAACCCCGCGTCACGATGTGGTAGCGTCGTCGACTATGGGAGAGAAACGCACCAGTTTATCTTTTTGAGAACAAACTTTAAAATATTGCAGGATTCTTACGACTATCATAACCGTTGGAGAGAAGAACGGTCGGTGAAAGTGAACGGCGTTTGGGGTGGAAGGCCAGATTTTTGGGGATTCAGAAGAAGGCGGAGGTGATCGGCTCCTGGATTTGAACGCTCATGTGCAAACGAACAGGGCGCTCATGTATCCTACCCGTTGGGACGCGAGACTGTCCACGAGCAGTACGTTCGGCATTGATCCCGTCCGGTTAAAGGTGTTTAACCTCAGTAAGTTAGGATAGATCAAAAACCGTCGGAGACAACGGGAGGATGGGAAAGAGGCGCATGGGAGAACAACGGGATATCGTTCTGGCCACGGCAAATGCCCGGTACAGCCACACCTCCCTGGCCCTGCGCTGCGTCGCCGCAAACCTGGGAGCGCTCGTCGAGCGCACCGCGATCATGGAGTTCACCATCGACGACAACGCCGCGGATATCGCCGAGGCCATACTGGCGAGACATCCCCGCGTGGTGGGGCTCAGCGTCTATCTGTGGAACGTGACCCTCCTCACCCGGGTCGCGGCCGTTCTCAAGGGTGTCGCGCCGTCCGTCCGGTTGGTGATCGGCGGTCCGGAGGTGAGCTACGAGTCGGAAGCGCAAGCCATTTCCGGCGCTGCGGATGTCATCGTTTCGGGAGAAGGCGAGGTCTCTTTCAGGCAAATCGTTTCGGACATTCTGGAAAACGAAACAGGGCGGAACAGACCGGAGGTGGGGGGCGAAAAACAGGTGATCGGAGCGCCGCCTGATCTCGAACGCGTAGGCCTGCCCTATGATTTGTACACCGATGAGGATATCGCCCACCGCGTGATCTACGTGGAGGCATCGCGGGGCTGCCCCTTCGGCTGCGAGTTCTGTCTCTCTAGCCTGGACACGAAGGTCCGGCGGTTTCCCGAGGATCGGATACTGTCCGCCCTGTCCGGGCTCTGGGAGCGCGGGGGGAGGCGGTTCAAGTTTATCGATCGGTCCTTTCATTTCGCGGTGTCGTCGTCGCTATTGGACTGGTTTCTCGAAAAGCGGGACGCCGACTTGTTTCTGCACTTCGAGCTCATTCCCGACCGGCTCCCGGCCTGGGCCATGGACAAGCTCGCGGTGTTTCCGCCGGGGGCGGTGCAGCTGGAAGCGGGGTTGCAGACCCTCGACGACCGGGTTGCGGAGCGCATCGGCCGGAAGCAGGACACGGCAAAGGCCCTCGACACCCTCCGCCGGCTTCGGCGGCAGACCGGCGTGCACATCCACTCGGATCTGGTGGCGGGGCTGCCGGGGGAGTCCCTCGAATCCTTCGGCGCCGGCTTCGACCGGCTCTTCGCCCTCGGGTTGCAGGAGATCCAGGTCGGGATTCTCAAGAGGCTTCGGGGGGCGCCCATCGCGCGGCACGAGGGCGCATGGAAAATGGTCTACAACCCGGACCCACCGTACGATATCCTGCAGAACCGAGACATCGATTTCAACGCCATGCAGCGGATCAAACGGTTCGCGAAGTTCCACGACCTCATCTGCAATCGGGGTAACTTCAACACCTTCATACCGCTCATCTGGCGGGACGGATCCCCCTTCGACCGGCTGATGGCCCTCTCCGACTGGCTGTTTGACAGAACCGGGCGCACCCATTCCATCGCCCTGAACCACCTGGCCGAGCTGCTGTTTGAGCACGCGACAACCGTCGGCGGTTGCGATACCGGAGACGCGGCCAACCGGATCGCCGCGGATTTTTACCACACCGGTCGCCGTGGATTGCCGAAGCCGGTGGCAGGGCACGTGACCCGTCCCCCCGCAGATCTCCGTCCACCGAAACCGGACCTGCCCGCGAGGCAGGCGCGCCATCGCCGGGACACGTGATGTTGCCCGTTGCCGTCGTACGTAAGGAGTGGCCGATGAGGTGTTCCAGTGACAGTGAGACAATGCCGAGCCCGGCGCCACATAACGCCGCAACCTACAGGAGGTGGGACCGATGACGGATCAATCCTTGGACAACTACCTCGCGTTCCGTGCGGGGATGCCGAACTCCAAGGGGTTCGAGGTGCTGGCTCCGGATGGAGAGAGGACCTGGGAGTTCGGTGTGAGCTGCTCCAAACACGGCACCCGGGTGGACGTCCACGTGGAGGGGGAGGGGCGCGCGGAGTGGGCCCGGGACCCGGAGGCCGTCGAGTGGTTCAACCGGGTGATGGCCCCCCTGGAGCTGGCGTTCGGGGCGCGCGATGGCCACTACGGATCGTGGACCCGGGTTCACGTCGACCGGGCGGAGGCGATGCAACGGGAGATGCTCCGCCACGGGTGTCTCAGGACCTGGTGGGTTAGGACTTTCAGGCTCGATCAGGCCTCCCTGCTGCTCAACGATGTCCCCCCGGGCTACGCTCACGAGGAGTACTCCCTCAATCTGCGCTCACTCCCCGGTGAAGATCACGCGAAGGTGCGTTACGTGGAGCTGACCGCCTGCGGACCTCACGAGGACGGGCGCCACGGCGTCAAGGCGCTGCTCCTGATGCGGCGGGGGCCCAACCGGTGCGCCCGCTGGCTCGACCGGGAGGTCGAGATGCGGGGGGTGCCCTCGGAGCGGGTGCCGAGCGAGCTGCCCACGGTCCACTCCTACGCCCTCGACCGGGAGCCCGCCCTCGACCTCTGGCGAGCGGCCGCCACCCTGGATTCAGCGGCCGTGGGGCTCTCGGAGCCGTACTTTACCGACGCTCAGGCCAGCTGGACCTTTGCTTCGGGCGTCGTCGGACAAGGCGATCGGGGATAGGAGCCTATCGGAAAAAGGAGTGAAACTGGGGGACGGGGCTTTTGCGGTGACGAGAGCTCGCTTGATGAGAGAAATATCAGTGAGTGCCCTACTGTTCTCAGCGGGGATGTCGACAACGACGACGAAATCGACGGCGACCTGCCCTGGTGGTGGGATTTCAAGGTAATACCAAAGTGTTCTCGCTGCTCTCCTCGGAATGGCCGTTTCGGCG
>JBNLED010000272.1:0-9778 GCA_050304755.1 Polyangia bacterium
GACCATCAGATCCCCCTGGGCCCGGATCTGGTCGATGTGATCCACCGGCACCTGCACCAGGATGATGTCACCGAGGGCCAGGTCCAGCTCCCGGACCTTCTCGGCGGGGAAGTGCTGCCAGTGGCGCTTGACCCCCAGCACCTTGACGTGGGTGTCCAGGCTCGCGACGAGATCCGTCATGGCGCGCCCCACCGCGTCGGAGTTGGGCTGCACCAGGAGCTCCGCGATGACGGTCTTCTTGTCGTGGGGCCGGGCCTCCGTCGCGGTGTCCCCGTGGGGCAGCAGGACGCAGCGGTCGTCCAGGATGCGGGTGAGCTGCTGGGCGGTGGCCTTCACCAGGATCTCATCATCGGCGGCGAGCCGGATCTCCTGCCGATCGGGATCCAGCACCACGTAGTCTCTGATGACCTGGTAGAGCTCCAGGTCCATGAAGCGCTCCTTGAACGCGTCCTCCAGCTTTCGGCCGATGAGGGGGCTGCTCTTGGGGATGACCAGCTCGGAGATGTAGCGGTGCTTCTCCCCCTCGCGGATCTCGCACACCGGCTCCTTGTGATCGCCCAGGATCCGGGGCGCCGCGAAGAAGAGGAACACGGCGCCGGCCATGGCCATGGGGATGCCCAGGATCGAGAGCTCGAACATGCCGATGGGCGTGAGGCCGTTCGCGGCGGCCAGGTCGCTGACGATGATGTTGGTGGAGGTGCCGATGAGGGTGCCGGTGCCCGCCAGGATGGAGACGAACGACACCGGCATGAGGAACTTGGACGGGCTGAGGTTGAATTCGCAGCAGACCGCCATAATGACGGAGATGAACAGCACCACCACCGGCGTGTTGTTGAGGAACGAGGAGAAGCCCCCCACGAGGAACAGGGTGAGGAAGAGCAGCCGCCTCGGGCTGCCCCGGGAGAGCCGCATCACCGCCGACGTGATGAAGTCGAGCGCCCCGCTCTTGATGAGCCCGCGGCTCACCACGAAGAGCACCGCCACCGTGACCGGGGCCGGGTTGGCGAACCCCGCGATAGCCTCGGCGGGGGAGAGGATGCCGAGCACCATCAGCACCGCCATGATGCCGATGGCGGTGAGGTCCACGGGCAGCAGCTCGAAGACGAGCAGCACGATGGCCGCCACGACGATGATGGAGACCAGGATGACGGCCATTCAGCGCTCCTTCCTCCCCTTGCTGGACACCAGCAGCACGATCACCGTCACCACCGCCGCTGCGAGGATCAACAGGAAGAGCATTCAGCGCCTCCCCATCGAGCTGAGGACGAGTAGCCGGATTTCCGTGAGGTCCTCCATAGCGAACCGGATCCCCTCGCGCCCCAGGCCGCTCTCCTTGACGCCGCCGTAGGGCATGCTGTCCACCCGCATGGAGGGGATGTCTCCGACCACCACGCCCCCCACCTCCAGCTCGTTCCACGCGTAGAACGCGTGATCGAGGGAGTCGGTGAACACCCCGGCCTGGAGCCCGAAGCGGCTGTCGTTCACCTTGGCCACCGCCTCCTCGAAGTCGGAGAAGGGCTCCACCAAGGCCACCGGACCGAACACCTCGTCTCCGTAGACCTTGTCGTTGGGGTCCACGTTCTTCAGCCAGGTGGCCTCCACAAAGGCGCCGTTCCGCTTGCCACCGCACAGCACCTCGGCGCCGTGGTCCACCGCCTCATTGATCCAGGTCTCGATGCGGACGGCCTCCTTCTCGCTGATGAGGGGCCCGAGAGTGGTCGACTCCTCCAGCGGATCCCCCGCCCTCATCCCCTCGGCCCGCGCGACGAGGAGGGGCACCAGCTCGTCGAAGCAGGACTCGTGGATGTAGACCCGCTGTACGCTGATGCAGGACTGGCCGGACTGGTAGAACGCGCCGAAGGCGATGCGATCCGCCGCCCGCTGGAGATCCGTGCCCTCGTCCACGATGCACCCGGCGTTCCCGCCGAGCTCCAGCACCACCTTCTTCTTGCCCGCTTTGGCCTTGAGCTGCCAGCCCACGTCCTGGGAACCGGTGAACGAGAGGTATTTGAGCCGCTCGTCCGTGGTGAAGAGGTCCGCCCCCTCCCGACTCACCGGCAGGATGCTGAAGGCCCCCGCCGGCAGATCCGTCTCCGCCAGCACCTCGCCGATGATGATCGCGCCGATGGGGGTGAGGGAGGCGGGCTTCAGCACGAAGGGGCACCCCGCGGCGATGGCCGGGGCCATCTTGTGGGCCGCCAGGTTCAGGGGAAAGTTGAACGGGCTGATGAAGGAGCAGGGGCCGATGGGCACCCGCTTCGTGACGGACTCGTACCCGGCGGCGCGGGGAGAGATGTCGAGGGGCATGTACTCGCCGCCGAACCTCACGGCCTCCTCCGCGGCGATGCGGAAGGTGTCGATGAGACGGGTCACCTCCCCCCGGGCGTCCCGGATGGGCTTCCCCGCCTCGATACAGAGCGCCTCCGCCAGCTCCCCGTGGCGCTCCTCGAACCGCCGCACCGCGTGGTGCAGCACCTCCGAGCGCCGAAAGGCGGGGAGCCGCCGCATGGCCGGGGCCGCCGCCACCGCGAGCCCGATGGCCTCATCGATGGCCGCCCGATCCGCGAGGGCCACTTTGGTGGCCGGCGCGCCGGTGTACTTGTTTCGAACCACGAGGTCGGCGTTGGGCTGCACCGCCGTGCCGCCGAGATAGTAGGGATATTGCGCCAGTAACATTCAAGACCTCCTCTCCGCTGTCATTACTTTGTTCGGGGGATCTTAACACGAGAATCGGCCGGCGTCTCGAGGACTGTCCGGGAGCGGATCGATCAGGGGTTTACGACCTTCGCGCGGCCGTTCCGCATCCGTCCGCGCTTGAGGCGGAGCACCCGCTCGAAAATATCCGTGTAGGCCTGCAGCGTGTTCTCGAAGTTGAACGCGCTCTCGACCCTCTTCAGTCCGTTCAAGCCCATCTGATGCAGTCCCTCCCGGTGGCGGGCACACCATTGCAGTCGCGTGACCATCGCGTTCAGGTCATTCGAGGGGACGAGGAAGCCGGTGTGTCGGTCATCGACCACGCGATGGTTGCCGCCCACGTCGGTGGCCACCACGGGAAGCCGGGAGGCCATGGCCTCGAGCAACGCGAGGGAGGTCCCCTCGGTTAGCGAGGGGAGGACGAAGAGGTCCAGGCAGGAGAGGAACCTGGGGACATCGGCGCGCTGCCCCACGCAGAAAACGCGCCCCTTCAAATCGAGCGCGGCGATGCGATCCTCCAGCTCCTGCGCCAGGGGGCCGGTTCCCGCGATGAAGAGCTTTACGCCGGGAACGCGGGCGATCGCGTCGATGAGTAATTTGTGATTCTTCTGGGGGGTCAATGACCCCACCGTGCCTATGACAAACTCATCGGAGGTCAGACCACATTCAGCGCGGAACGCCGCGCGATCGAAGCACCGGTAGAAGTTGGCGAGGTCGATGCCGTTGGTGATCACGGAGACCCGCTCCTTCGGCACGTGCTCGTGCTCGATCAAGAGGGCTTTCAGCTCCTCGCTGACGGCGATGACGTGATCGGCGTGACGCGTCATGAGTGTCCGGACCGTCCGCAAGGAGTACCGTTCCTTCAGGGGAAGACGGCCGTGCTCCGCATGAACCAGCGCCGGCACGCCTGCCAGCTTGGCTGCCGGGAAGGCGTAGACCAGGGCCCCCTCGTTGAAGGTATGGACCAGCTGACAGCGCTCTCGAATGAAATGGGCGGCCAGGTGTAGGATCAACGATGGATCCAGGGCTTCCTTCTTCTGTACCACCGTCAAAGAGACCTTGCTCTGGTCGATCCGGGGGATGACGCCGTTGTTCGCCCCCAGACAGACGAGGGAGGGGGCGTAGACCTTCTGATCCAGACGGTGCAGCAGATCGGCCGCGACCAGCTCCATGCCACCGATGTTGGAAAACTCGGTGGGGGGCAACACGAAAGTAATCCGATCCCTGCCCGCGGGATATGGAGGTCTCTGACGAATATTCACGACATCATCCCCGCTCTTGTAGCCGCCATTCGACGGCTTTCTTTATTGAATAGCAGCTTTTGTGCCAATTCATAGGGATGCGGATCGTTGTTTCAACCTGGGGTTGGTGACCCGCGTGACCCCCTATACGTCATTGGAACGGTCAAAATGGGGCAGATGGTGTGTGGCGTGTAGCGCTATTCTACATAGCGGACTCCGTCGTGATGTGCCGTTCGATTTCGAAGGCCGGGGCGGGAACAATGAGGTGTTGTTTTGGCGAACGCGCCTGGTACAATACGGCTCTGGGAAGCGTCGAGCTTCAGAGAGAAGGTTTCATGAAATCCGTGAAGAAGTTTTTCTCATGTGTGTCAAGATCCCTGACCCTCGCGTCTTTCTTCGCGGGGCTGCCGGCCTGCGTCGCCTTCGGATCGACCGCGGGGGAGGGGGAGTACGCCATGGTTGTGGACGGCGGTGACCGATCCGGAACCGAGGCGGATGACGACTGCGGGGAGGTCCCCTGGGGAAACTCCTGCCAGGAGGAGGGGCAAATCTACGACGTCACCTTCAACGGCATCGACCTCTCCACCCAAACGGAGGGGGAGATCAGCCTCTCGGATATTTATTGTGACGGTTTCGCCGCCGTGGTCCTCTTCGCCGGAGACATCGACTGCCCCAGTTGTCCTTTCTGGCTCGAGGAGCTGGGGAATATGGCGGACGATATCCACGCTCGCGACGCCGCGCTGGTGATCTCCTACACCGACGGTTTCGGCGCCTATGATCTGGCCCATTCCGAGGCGCTGTCGGTCGTCGAGGACGCCGATCCGGACTACGTCACCGGCAGCAAACCCTACCACTACCCCTGCCGGTACTACTTCACCCCCTTCCTCATGGTGGTCGACCTCGACACGGCCACCATCCTCTACCGACAGGACGACGGCGACGGATTTCCGGACGATCTGTTGGATATGCTGGAAGCGGCCCGTTAGATTAGGGGGACCTCTTTTCGGAGGGCAGGCGCGAGGCCTGCCCCTACTTCATCGCCTGCTCGACGGCCACGGCCACGGCCACGGAGGCCCCCACCATGGGATTGTTGCCCATGCCGATGAGGCCCATCATCTCCACGTGGGCGGGAACGGACGAGGATCCGGCGAACTGGGCGTCGGAGTGCATGCGGCCGAGGGTGTCGGTCATGCCGTAGGAGGCCGGCCCGGCGGCCATGTTGTCCGGGTGCAGGGTGCGGCCGGTGCCGCCGCCGGAGGCCACGGAGAAGTACTTCTTGCCCTGGGCCACGCACTCCTTCTTATAGGTGCCGGCCACCGGGTGCTGGAACCGGGTGGGGTTGGTGGAGTTTCCGGTGATGGAGACGTCCACGCCCTCGAGGTGGAGGATGGCCACGCCCTCCCTGACGTCGTCGGCGCCGTAGCACCGGACCTTGCCCCGATCCCCGTCCGAGTAAGCCTTCTCCTTGACCACCTCGACCTTGCCGGCGGCGTAGTCGAACTTCGTCACCACATGGGTGAACCCGTTGATCCGGGAGATGATGTGGGCCGCGTCCTTGCCGAGGCCGTTGAGGATCACCCGGAGGGGCTCCTTGCGTGCCTTGTTGGCGGACTTGGCCAGGCCGATGGCCCCCTCCGCCGCGGCGAACGACTCGTGCCCCGCCAGGAAGGCGAAGCACTTGGTCTCGTCCCGAAGCAGCATGGAGGCCAGGTTGCCGTGTCCGATGCCCACCTTGCGATCGTCCGCCACGGAACCGGGGATGCAGAAGGCCTGGAGCCCCTCGCCGAGGGTGGCGGCGATGTCGCTGGCCACGGTCTGGCCCTTCTTGATGGCGATAGCCGCGCCCACGGTGTAGGCCCACCCCGCGTTCTCGAAACAGATGGGCTGGATGCCCTTCACCACCTGGTAGACGTCCACTCCCTTTTCCTTGCACACCTCGGCGGCCCCTTCAATGGAGCCGATGCCGTATTTCTCGAGGACGGGAGTGATCTGCCCGATTCTTCTGTCATATCCTTCAAATAGTGCCATTTTGTGCCTCCCTACTCGTGTCTCGGGTTGATGGTTTTAGCCGCTTCGGCGAATCGGCCGTACGTGCCCGTGGCCTTGTCCAGGGCTTCCTTCGGGTCGGTGCCCTTGGTGATCAGATCCATCATGACGCCTAGCTGTACGAACTTGTAGCCGATGATTTCATCGTCCCCGTCCAGCCCGATCTCCAGGACGTACCCCTCGGCGATTTCCAGGTACCGCGCGCCCTTGGCGTTTGTTCCGTAGGTCGTGCCGGTGACGCTCCGAAGCCCCTTGCCCAGATCCTCGAGCCCGGCGCCGATGGGCAGGCCGCCCTCGGAAAAGGCGGTCTGGGCCCGGCCGTAGACGATCTGGAGGAAGAGCTCCCGCATGGCCACGTTGATGGCGTCGCACACGAGGTCGGTGTTGAGCGCCTCGAGGATCGTCTTGCCCGGAAGAATCTCGGACGCCATGGCCGCCGAGTGGGTCATCCCCGTACACCCCAGGGTCTCCACGAGGGCCTCCTCGATGATGCCGTTCTTGACGTTCAGCGAAAGCTTGCAGGCACCCTGCTGGGGGGCGCACCAGCCGACCCCGTGGGTGAAGGCGGAAATGTCCTTTATTTCCTTGGCTTGGACCCATTGTCCCTCCTGGGGGATGGGCGCGGGACCGTTCTTCGGCCCCTTGGCAACACAGACCATCTCTTCAACTTCCGATGAGTACTTCATCTGCTATCTCCTTTGGTGATTACTCCTGTTATCGGTTACCAAATGTCATCCAAATTCGCGGCGTTACGATACCGACGGTCGCCCCAACATGCAAGAGCGGTTTTGCAAATTCGGTCGCGGTTTCGCGATTCGAGGCGGGGGCTCCGAAACTCCCGGTTTCAGAGGTCGACGGACCACGGCGGCTCGGTCTTGAAGGGGTCTCCCCGGACGACGAGCCGGCGCCTGTCGAAGGAGGCCATCGGGAGGACGCCGTAGCAGCTGTTCCGGTAGCTGAACTGCCGCGTCACCCAGCGCTCCCGGTACCCCTGCTTTCTGAAGCGGATGTTGATATCCCCCGGGTCCTTGGGGAATACGCGGAGCCAGATACTAGGATATCCGTCAGTCATCGAACACTTTTCGGTCTTGATACCGAAGACGTTATTCGTGAGATAGAGCGTGTGACGCCCCTGGACCATCTTCTGGGCGTTCCTGAAGAGGGTCTTGAAGAAACGCGCCTTGTTCTGGTCCACGGGGAGCATCTCCTGCTCCCGCGGGGAGTACCGCCATATCTTGAGCTGCCGGCTGCGGCCGTAGCAGTAGGTCCCTTCGTAGGCGAGCTGCGCCGTCCCCCGGAAGAGCCCCTCCTGGTTCGACAGCTCGCCGAAGAACCAGTTCGCGCTCCGCTGGTTCGACAGCATCACGTTGGCGAAGTGGGTGATGCGGCTCTTCTCGATCCACTCCCCGAGGCGCTTGTTCTTGAACGCGACGTAGAACGCGTTGGAGTTCACCAGACCGTCGAGGTTGATGAGCCGGTTCTCGACGAAGTAGCCGAGGATCCCGGCGTCCGTCGAGCCGACGATGTCCCCCGGCGAGAGCGCCGCGTTCAGCACCTGGGCGCCGTAGTAGTCCGCGATGCCCCAGTTGACGTTCACCTCCTTGGCCACCCGATCGACGGTCTCGAACGGCCCGCCGTAGTCCGCGGAGTGGATGAAGACGCCGGCGACCAGCCCCGCCGCGATGATTCCCCGCAGGAGCGCGCTCCGGAGCCGGGGGGCGAGCAGCGCGTAGGCGCAGTACGCGACGTAGGGCAGCAGCAGGTACTCCAGCAGATTGGAGATGGCGAAGTACCGGGGGTAGTTGCTGTATTTCGGACACAGGGAGAACACCGCGTGGACGAAGATGGAGAGGTGCCCGAGGGCCAGCCCGGCCATCAGGAAGTCGATGGAGGAGAGCCGGGCCCGGCGCCGCCATCTGAACGAGGCGATGAGCTTCGAGAGCCCGATGAGCAGCACCGGAGCGCCGAGCAGCAGCCCCTCCCGGTAGCTCTTGATGGCCAGGATCTTGAAGAAATTCTTTCGAGGATCCAGGCCGCCGGCCTTCTCCTGCAGTCGTCCGCAGAAGACCTTTGCCTTGGTGACCCCGCTGACCGGGACGGCGATGTCGAAGACCAGGTAGTTGTAGAGGAGGTAGACGGCGAAGCCCGCCGCCGCGACGATGAGGATCCTCACCGCGCTCCGGTAAGGGAAATCGATGATTTTCAGCTGGGCCGCCGCGGCCAGGGCTAAGGGCACGAACAGGGAGACGGAGACCGCCTCCAGCCGGGCCCAGGGGATGAGAAACAGGACGACGGAGAGCAGGACGGTCGCGGCGCGGGACCCAGGATAGCGCATCTTGAGCGCGAGCCCGAGCCACAGCAGGCTCAGCGTCAGCAGGAGGACCGCCACCTCCATGCCGTTGTAGAAGGCGAAGTTGGCCATGAAGAGGGACGGGACCGCGAGCAGCAGGAGGGGGTTGAGCCGCGAGAGGCGGGCGGCGACGAACAGGGCCGCGAGGGCGGCGGCCAGCAGCGCGAACTCCAGATGCTTGATGACGACGAGCGCCTCCAGCAGGTCGCTCTCGGCCAGGTAGACCGGGATCAGGAGGAACATCCACAACGGGTGGTAACCGTTGGTGAGGTTGACGCCGTCGAAGGTGGAGAAGTGTCCGCCCGCGAAGTTGAGCGCGATCTTGTTGTAATAGAAGGAGTCGTCGCAGTTGAAGCCCCGGAAGTAGTGCTCCGTCGAGATCGAGTCGAGGAGGTGGGTCCCGTAACAATAGGTGTAGCCGACCGAGAAAAGCACCAGCGCCAGGAGCGGAACCGAGACGACGACGATACGCGCGCCTCCCGTCGACAGCCTGGACCGGAGCCGTTCGAGGACGCCGTCCGCGTGAGAAACAAAACGCCCGATTCTGATCCGCACCTGGTAACCCATGAGTATGCCCTGTAGATATCCGAAGACGAAGATGCTCGACCTCTTTACTGAGCCGTGCTTGAAAAATCAACTGTTTCCGGCGCGAAGGGGCGGCGGCGGTCGTCATCTCCGGGACGTGAGGGCGGCGGGACCGCCCCGTCGTCGAGACCATGGCGGGGCTTCTCGAGCAGCTCGGGTACGAGGTCGTCCGAGAGAGCTCCGGACAGGAGGCGATCTCGCGCTTCGAGGTCTCATGGCAGGAGATAGAACTGTGGTGTTACCCGAGCACCCTTCGGATGCGCTCGAGGGCCCAGTCGAGCTCGTCCCGGGTGATGACGAGGGGCGGAGCGAACCGGATGACCATCTCGTGGGTCTCCTTGCAGAGGAGCCCCTTCTCCATGAGCTGCTCGCAGAAGGGGCGCGCCGGGCCGGCCTCGTCCCGCAGCACCACGCCGATGAACAGGCCCTTGCCCCGGATCTCTTCGATGTGGGGGGAGCCCATCTTCTGGAGCTCCCCCATGAAGTAGCTTCCCAGATCCCGGGAGCGTTCCACCAACTTCTCGTCCTTGATCACGGAGATGGCCTCCCGGGCCACCGCCGCAGCCAGCGGGGAGCCGCCGAAGGTGGAGCCGTGCTCGCCGGGGTTGAAGACGCCGAGCACCTCCCGGCTCGCCGCCACCGCCGAGACCGGCAGCATCCCCGCGGAGAGAGCCTTGCCCATGATGTAGGCGTCCGGGATGACGCCGTCGTGATCGCAGCAGAACATCTCGCCGGTGCGGCCGAACCCGGTCTGGATCTCGTCCGCCAGGAGCAGCACGTTGCGGCGATCGCAGATCTCCCGGCACTTGGACAGGTACCCGGCGGGGGGCACCACCACCCCCGCCTCCCACTGGATGGGCTC
>JBNLED010000273.1:0-40348 GCA_050304755.1 Polyangia bacterium
CATGGCCAACTCACAGAGCGTGGCGGACGACTTCGCCACGGAGGCGGGCAGAATCTCGAGTGGTTACTGGTACAGCAAGTACCTCGGCAACATGTATCTGCTGGCAATCACCGGCAACATGTGGAACATCGACCTCGTTCCCAACTGCGATTGACAGCAGGGCAGGCGGGAGACCTGCCCCTACAGTCGTCCTTTCCGAGATCCCCACCCAGTTTATTCTTTATCTTTTGATTTCAAGGATGCCAAACCGCTCCACGGTGTCCCCGATGGTGTTCAGAAAATCCAGGGCGTCGTCGTCATTTAGTAAAATCGTTGCCCGGTTCCGTCCCCTGTTCATGACATGGTGCCATGCGCCGCTGTAATTTCACAGCAGATGGTCTCGTGATCCGAGAAACAAGGGTTCATAAAAGTCGGCTGGTGCCTCTCCATAAAACGGCTCATATTGCTCTCGACGACTGCTTAAAAGGCCGAAAGGAATTCTATACCCTAAATCCTCACCTGTTGTTGGTGGCGGTTGCGATGAAGTCGAGCTCGGCGAGCTGCATGATGGCGGCCCTCTTGACGTCGGTCTGGACCTTGAAAGGGAAGGTCTCGAGGGACACGCGTGGTCTGAGCTGCGAACACTACGGGTGTCAACGTCGGCGCCTGAGGGCTTCGCCGCGCGAGCGCTGAGGTGAGGTACGCCGTGTCAGAGTCACTGGCCCTCGCCGCGGCCTTGTGGTAGGACCCCTTCTCGATGTTGCGCATCAAGAACATCTCGTACCGCATCGGCGGACGCACCCTGTTCGAGGACGCCACGGCCCACGTGCCCGAGGGGCACCGGGTGGGGCTGGTGGGGGCGAACGGGAGCGGCAAGACCACGCTGCTTCGTTTGATCAACGGTCAGGGGGAGCTGGACGGGGGGAGCATCGAGGTGCGGACCCGGATGCGGGTGGGGATGGTGGCCCAGGACGCGCCGGACGGGGAGCTCACGCCGCTTCAGGCGACTTTGGCGGCGGATCGTGAGCTCGCCGCCCTGGAGGAGGAGGCCCGCACCGCCATAGACCCGGTGCGCATCGCGGAAGTTCAGGAGCGCCTCACCGCCATCGATGCCCACGCCGCGCCGGCGCGGGCGGCCACCATCCTGTCCGGCCTCGGGTTCGACGAGGCGGCCCAGCACCGGCCCCTCGCGAGCTTCTCCGGGGGATGGCAGATGCGGGTGGCCCTGGCAGCGGTGCTCTTCACGGCGCCGGATCTCCTGCTCCTGGACGAGCCCACCAACCACCTCGATCTGGAGGCGGCCATGTGGCTCGAGAGCCACCTGAGGACCTACCCCAACACCCTCCTCATGGTGAGCCACGACCGGCGCCTGCTCTCCCACAGCGTGGACGCCATCCTCCACCTCTTCGGCAACCGGCTGGAGATGTACACGGGGGGCTACGACGACTTCGTCCGGGTCCGGCTGGCGCGGCTCGCCCTGGACTCGGCCGTGCGGGAGAAGCAGGCCGCGGAGCGAGCGAGGATGGAGGCGTTCGTCAACCGGTTCCGGGCCAAGGCCACCAAGGCCCGGCAGGCCCAGAGCCGGCTCAAGATGCTGGAGCGGATGGCGCCGGTGGCCGCCCTGCCCACGGAGCAGAGGGTCTCCTTCCGGTTCCCCGAGCCCTCGCCGGGGAGCTCCCCCCTGGTCCGGCTGGACCAGGCCGCGGCGGGGTACGGCGAGACGCGGGTGCTGGACGACCTCAACCTCAGCATCTACGCGGGGGATCGGATCGCCCTGCTCGGGGCCAACGGCAACGGCAAGACCACCCTGGCCCGCCTCATCGCCGGGGAGCTCTCCCCCATGGCGGGCCGGGTGTTCAGCACCTCTAAGCTCAAGGTGGGGTACTTCGCCCAGAACCACCTGGAGCGGCTGGACCCCCGGATGACCCCCATCGACCAGCTCCGGCTCATCATGGAGACGGCGCCGGTGAAGGACATCCGCGCCTGGCTCGGACGGTTCAGCCTGGGGGAGGACAAGGCCGAGGTCCCCATCGTCCACCTCTCCGGCGGGGAAAAGACCCGGCTCGCCCTGGCCCTGGCGGTGCGGGAGCGCCCCAACCTGCTGGTGCTGGACGAGCCCACCAACCACCTGGACGTGGACTCCCGCCAGTCCCTCATCGGGGCGTTGGCGGAGTACTCCGGAGCCGTGGTCCTGGTGAGCCACGACCGGCACCTGGTGGAGGCCTCGGCGGACCAGCTCTGGCGGGTCTCCGGCGGCGGGGTGGAGGCGTTCTTCGGGGATCTCGACGACTACTACGATACCGTCATGAGCACGCGGCGGGCCGCGCGAAAGGAGGCGCGGGCGGCCACCCGGGAGGCAGCCCCGAAGACCGATCGCAGGGAGCAGCGGCGGGAGGCGGCCACCCTGCGGGCCCGGCTCGCCCCCCTCAAGAAGGCGGTGGCGGCGGCCGAGGCCGACCTGGAGGCGCTGCAGGGGGAGCTGGAGGCGATAGAGCGGACCCTCGCCGATCCCGCCACCTACGAGCGCGACGCCGGCGAGGTCGCCCCGATCACCCGCCGACAGAAAGAGCTCGCCGGGGAAATCGAAACCGCGGAGGAGCGCTGGCTCGAGGCGCAGGACGCGCTGGAGGGCGCCCTCTCGGAGGCCGACGGCGATGAGCTCTGAGCTGCGGATCGGCCCCCACCTCATCCCCGCCGGCGCCATGCTCGCCCCCATGGCGGGCATCACCAACCCGCCGTTCCGGGAGCTCTGCCGGGAGCTCGGTGCCTCCCTCACGGTGACCGAGCTCGTCTCCGCCAACGCCCTCTCCATACTCCGGAAGAAACCCTCCCTCGAAGAGCGGCGGCTGGGCCAAGCCACTCTGCCCCTCCTCGAGCGGTGCCCGGGGGAGACCCCGTTCGTGGTTCAGATCTTCGGTCGCGAGCCCGCCCTCATGGCGGAGGCCGCGAAGGAGGTGGTGGACCGGGGGGCGGACGTGGTGGACCTGAACTTCGGCTGCCCCGCCCGGAAGGTCGTCAAGGGGGGAGAAGGGGCCGGCTGTGCCCTGATGACCGTCCCCGCGCTCCTCCAGGAGATCGCGGCGGCGGTGGTGGCGGCGGTGCCGGTGCCGGTCACCGCCAAGATTCGCCTGGGCTGGTCCCGGGAGATCCGGAACGCCCCCGAGGTGTCGCGGCGCCTCGAGGACGCGGGGGTACGGGCCATCACCGTCCACGGCCGCACCCGCGACCAGGTGCACTCCGGCCCGGTGGACCTCGAGGGGATCGCCGAGGTGTGCGACGTTGTGAGCCTCCCGGTCATCGGCAACGGGGGCATCCGCTCCTGCTCAGACGCCGAGGCGATGATCCGACACACCGGCTGCGTCCGCGTCGCCGTGGGCCAGGCCACCCGGGGCAACCCGTGGATCTTCCGGGAGCTCCTCGGGACGGACGAGCCTCCGACGCTGAGCGAGCGCATCGACACCTGCCGCCGCCACCTGGCCCTCTATGTGGACTGGGCCGGGGAACGCCGCGCGGTGCTGGAGATGCGGAAGCACATGGCCTGGTACCTCAAGGGGTTCCCAGGGGCCGCCGCCGTCCGGGATCGCATCAACCGGGCCGAGGGCCTGGCGGCCTTCCACGGGGTGCTCGACCAGCTCTGACGCCCTCTTGTCTTTTCATTTGAAGCGGGCAGGCACAGGGGCCGGCCTACACGATGATGACCGTCACCTGGCAGTCGTTGGTGCAGCCGTCGTTGTTGATGTCGTTCTGATCGTCGCACTGCTCGGTGTGGGTGATGGCGCCGTCGCCGCAGTGGGGGCCAATGGTGCAGCCGGGCATGCACTCCCCATAGCCCCCCTCGTTGATGCCGTCGTCGCACTCCTCGTACTCGGTCTGCACCACGCCGTCACCGCAGT
Organism: Polyangia bacterium; assembly: GCA_050304755.1. Taxonomy (GTDB): domain Bacteria; phylum Myxococcota_A; class Polyangia; order JAAYKL01; family JAAYKL01; genus CAYWLQ01. The sequence continues at coordinate 3,873 of JBNLED010000273.1, forward strand.
AGGGGCCGATGAGGCACCCCTCGCCGCACTCGCCGTAGCCGCCGTCGTTCTCCCCGTCGTCGCACTGCTCCCCGGCGAACAGGGAGACCACGGTGTCCCCGCAGAACGGGGGCTTGATGCAGCCGGGGCCGCAGGAGTCCGGACTGATGTCCCCGGCCTCCGAGATGTTGACCCCATTGTCGCACTCCTCGGGTCCGTTGACGATGCCGTCGCCACAGTGGGGGCCGATGACGCACCCCTCGGCGCACTGGCCGTAGCCGCCGTCGAGCACGCCGTCATCGCACTGCTCGCCGGGGGTCATGACCCCGTCGCCGCAGATGGGGCCGCAGTCGCTCTTGGCGGCGTTGAAGCCGCTCAGGGTCAGCTTGTAGGAGGAGCAGGTGGTCTGCCGCTCCGCGTGGAACACCACCACCTCGTAGACGTTGCCGTCCTCCATGCCGTACCGGGCCGCGTCCTGGGCCGTGGCGAGCTGCAGGGTGCCCTCCACCGGGGTGTGGATGCCGCCGAGATCCACGGCCAATCGATCGTTGAGGAACACCCAGACGTCGTCGTCCCCGAGGAACTCGAGGGTGTAGGTCCGGGAGGCGTCGTACTCGAACCAGTACCGCACCTCGCTCGTGAACGCGAAGTTGTGCTCGATGGGGGGGTTCTCCTCGGGCCAGCTGTCCGCGTAGGGGGGCGGCAGCTGGGCGATGGCGACGGGATCCGCGCCGGGCACGTCGTCCAGGGGGAAGAAGACCGGGTTACCGTCCATCGGCTCGGACTGGACGCCGCAGGCGTCGGTGTTCTCCTCGCCCCAGTAGGTGCAGGGATCGAGGCAGATGTCGTATTCGGCCGCGGTGCACTGGCTGCACTCGCTGCCCCCGGGACCGCACCAGACCGCGTCGGTGTAGTAGGGGTAGGGCTCGCCGTCCTCCCCCCAGCGGTTGACGTAGCCGCCGTTGCCGTTGTCATAGAGTGTTAGGATAGAGGGGACCGAAACGCTCGCTCCCTCGTCCCGGAACCACTCGGAGAAGGACTGGGCGCTGTCCACCCATCCGGCGTTGCCGGTGTAGACCGGCTTGCCGTCCACGTCGAGCATCTCCTCCACCATCCCGAGAGTGGCCTCCAGCTGGCCTGTGACGCCGTTCTCGAAGTCCGGGTGGCTGTCCATGAAGTCGCGGTAGACGATGGGCACCGCCATGGTCTCCCCGAGGGGCGGCTGCTCACACTCGAAGCCCCCCTCGACCGTACAGTTCGGGGAGCAGCCGTCGCCGGGCACGTTGTTACCGTCGTCGCACTCCTCCCCCACCACGATGGCGTCGCCGCAGGAGGAGGTGCAGGCCTGGCCGGGGGGGCACTCGGGCTCGTCCGTGCAGAACGGGGAGCAGCCGTCCCCCGCGGACATGTTACCGTCGTCGCACCCCTCGGTGCCCTCCTCGATACCGTCGCCGCAGGTGGTCTCGTGGCAGTCGTAGGCGCCGGGATTTCCGGTGCACGCCCAGCCGTTCTCCCACTCGCACTCGCTGGAGCAGCCGTCGCCGTCGGCGGTGTTGCCGTCGTCGCACACCTCGTTGAGGATGATCATGCCGTCCCCGCACTCCGGGATGCAGAGGGCGCCGGGCCAGGGGCAATTATACCCGGGCGACTCGGCACACCCGTCGCACCCGTCATCCGGGTTGTCGTTGCCGTCGTCGCACTCCTCGCCGGCGGTGACGATGCCGTTGCCGCACACGTTCAGATCCACGCAGGGCTGGCCCGGCTGCTGGCAGATCCACCCCGCCTCCTGGAGGGCGCAGTCCGGCGCGCAGCCGTCCCCGTCGGCGGTGTTGCCGTCGTCGCAGATCTCCCCGGGCTCGAGAACGCCGTTGCCGCAGGCGTAGAGGGACTGACACGGCTGGCCGGGGACCGGGCACACCCACCCCGCGTTGATCTTGCAGACGCCGTTGCAGCCGTCGCCGGGCATGCCGTTGCCGTCGTCGCACTCCTCGGTGGCCTGGTTGATTTCGCCGTCACCGCAGGCAGGGGGGTTGCACTCGGGCGGGGGGTTCGGCAGCTCGCAGAGGTTGGTGCCGTCCCCATCCGCGTCGGAGTCCGAGTCCGTATCCGTATCTGTATCCGTGTCGGTATCGCTGTCGGTGTCCGAGTCCCCGTCACCACCTCCCCCTCCCGGAGGCGGCCGCCGGGGCACGGTGTCGTCCGAGCAGCCCATCGAGAGGACGATGAGCAGGGCCGATAGGACGGAGGGGATGCCGGCGGTTCGGCGCTTTTCGTGATCGCTAATGTGAGTCTTTAATGGGGTCATGATAAATTTCCTGATTAGTGCCTAAATGACGCACCTATATATTTATCATAAAATATCAGCGATGGTTCAATTATTTAGGTCAGTGTCCCGCCATTGTCCCTCGACGGCCTAGGGCGCAGCGCGACCTACTTCCGGTTCAACCCGACGAGGTATATCTCGTAGCTCTCCTGCCGCACGCTCCTCGGCTTGATGATCTTACAGGAGGTGAAGAGGGCGCGGACATTGTCCCGGGCGGTCTCGAAGTCCTCCCCCTGGAAGATCTTGGCGGCGAAGCGGCCCCCGGGGCGGACCAGTCGATCGGCGATCTCGAGGGCGCGACTGAAGAGGTTGAAGGATCGGGACTGATCGACGAACCGATGGCCGGTGGTGTGGGGGGCCATATCCGAGAGCACCACGTCGACGCGGTGGTCGCCCGTGAGGAGCGCCTCGAGGGCTGCGAGATCCATCTCCATCACATCCTCCTCGAGGAACAGCACGTGGCGGGCGGTGCCCACGCCGAGGGGCTGCCGGTCCACCGCCACCACGAGGCCGTTCGGGCCCACCTTCTCCGCGGCGTACAGGGTCCAGGATCCGGGGGCGGCGCCGAGGTCCACCACCGTGTCGTTGCGCCGGACCATCTTCGTCTTCTGATCGATTTCCTGGAGCTTGTAGACTGATCGGGCCGGGAAGTGCTCCTTGGCCGCCCGCTTGGCGAAGTGGTCCCGTGTGCGCCGGCGCCCGGTCACGGGTTTTTGCCTTTGGGAACGATTGGGATTGGGCGCTCGGTTGTCAGACCGATAGGTCCGCCCTTTCTCGTCCCTGGGTCACAGGGTCCCGAGGGCGCGTCCATTGGGGCTATTGGGTCCATTGGGTCCATTCTGTCCATTGATCAAGCGCCCCCGCTGCTCGAGCGCTCCCGACCCCGCCAACGAGACGAGATCCCGATTAGCTCTTTTTGATGGCGGGCCGGATGGAGAGGTAGCTGTTCTTTCCGCCGGGGATGGGCCCCTTCACAAAAATGAGGTTGTCCTCGAGGAACACCCGGACCACCTCGATGTTCTGAACGGTGACGTTCTTGTTCCCCTGTTGACCGGCCATCTTCTTGCCCTTCATCACTCGGGCGGGGGTCATGTTCTGACCGAGGGAGCCGCCATGGCGGTACGCCTCGTGCACGCCGTGGGTGGCCTTGCCGCCGTGGAAGCCGTAGCGCTTCATGACGCCGGCGAATCCCTTGCCGATGCTCACGCCCGAGATGTCGAGGATGTCCCCTACCGCGAGGTCCTCGAGGGTGAGGGTCTGCCCTACCTCGTACTTGTCGGCGATCTCCTTGGAGACGCGGAACTCCTTGAGGAGGCGCTTGGGTGCGGTCTTGGCCTTGGTGAAGTGCCCCATCTCCGGGCGCTTGGCCTTGGTCTCCTTCTTGTCGTCGAAGCCGAGCTGGAGCGCGATGTAGCCGTCCTTCTCCTCGGTCCGCTTCTGTACGACCACGCAGGGACCCACCTCGATGGCGGTGACGCCCACGAGGAAACCGTTGGGGTTGAAGACCTGGGTCATGCCCAGTTTCTTGCCGAGTAAACCAGTGTCGATGCTCATGATGTCTCTCCTTCAGGGCGACTCGAAAAAACCGTTTCGCCTGAGCAAGGCGGCGAATATTACGATTTTCCCACTTGGTGTCAAGTAGCTCGTCCCCTTTGTTAATCTATTCCAAACGGCGAGATGGTGCGGAGCTGTTCGATAATCTCGGGCATCACCCGCAGTATCTCGTCCACATCTGCGTCCGTATTGAAGCGCCCGAGGGAAAACCTGAGGCTCCCGTGGGCATAGTTGAACGGCACCCCCATGGCCCGGAGCACGTGGGAGGGCTCCAGGGATCCGGAGGTACAGGCCGACCCCGAGGAGGCACAGATACCGTGCTGGTCGAGGTGCATCAGCATGGCCTCCCCCTCCACTCCCTTGAAGCTGATGTTCGTGGTCCCCGGCAGCCGGTTCTCCACATCGCCGTTCACGCGGGTCGCGTCGATTTGCAAAAGCCCCGCCTCCAGCCGATCCCGGAGGGTTCGGACCTGGGTCTGCTCCTCGTCCATGCGGGCGGCGGCGATCTCGGCCGCCTTGCCGAGGGCCACGATGCCGGGCACGTTGTGGGTGCCGCCGCGGCGACCCCGCTCCTGATGGCCGCCCAGCATGAAAGGACGGAACCGCCGGCCCCGCTTGACGTAGAGCGCCCCGACGCCCTTGGGCGCATGCAACTTGTGCCCCGATAGGGACAACATATCGATAGCGCCGGCGTTGAGGTTGAAGGAGATCTTCCCCACCGCCTGCACCGCGTCCGTGTGGAACAGGGCGCCGTGATCGTGGGCGATGTGCCCCGCCGCCTCGACCGGGAACAGGGTGCCGGTCTCGTTGTTGGCGGCCATGATGGAGACCACCGCCACGTCGTCCCCCATGGCGACCTTCAGCTCGTCGAGGTCGATCCGCCCCCGCTTGTCCACCGAGAGGAGGGTGACCTTGTAGCCGTCCCGCTCCAGCCGGCGGATCAGGGTCAGCACCGCCGGATGCTCCACCCGGGTAGTGATGATGCGGTTGCGGCCGGAGCGGGAGGCAAGGGCCGATCGGATGGCGGTGTTGTCCGACTCGGTGCCGCAGCTCGTGAACACGATCTCTGTGGCGTGCTCGGCGCCGAGGGCCGCGGCCATCCGCTCCCGCGCCCGTTCCAGATCCCGCCCGACGTTGTTGCCGAACCCGTGGACGCTGCCCGGGTTGCCGTAGCGGTCAGTGAAGAACGGCCGCATCTCCTCGAACACCTCGGGGTCCACCTGGGTCGTGGCGTTGTTGTCGGCATAGATGACGCGCATGGCCTCAGGCCTCCTCGGTGATTTCGATGGTGATGGCCGGATCCACGATCTCCTGGAGTTTGTCCTGGATCCACACGGAGGTGAGGGGCGCGGCGCGGCAGCCCGAGCAGTGACCGATCATGCGTATGATCACGCGGGTGCCGTCGATGTCGATGAGCTCCAGATCGCCCCCGTCCCGTTGCAACATGGGCCGGATCTCGTTGTCGAGGAGCTCCTTGATGTAAACAATCCGCTCCAGGTTGGTCAGCTTCTTCTTGGGCGCCGTGGGGGCCACCTTGTCCTCCTCGGCGCCGTCCCCCCAGAGGTCCTCCAGGATCTCGGCGATGTCGTTCAGACAGGAGCCGCAGCCGCCGCCGGCCTTGGTGTAATTGGTGACGTCCTCGACGGAGCGGAGCTGGTTCTCCAGAGCCACCTTCCGGATCTTCCCCTCAGTGATGCCGAAGCAGCTGCAGATGAGACGGCTCTCGTCCTCGTCCTCCTCCTCGAGGGTCTCCCCCCGGTAGTTGGCCACCGCCGCCTCCAGGGCCTCCCGGCCCATCACGGAGCAGTGCATCTTCTCCGGCGGCAGCCCGCCGAGGGCCTCGGCGATCTCCTGGTTGGTGACCTTCAGGGCATCGTCAACGGTCTTGCCCTTGATCATCTCGGTCAGTATGGAGGAGGAGGCGATGGCGCTCCCGCACCCGAAGGTCTGGAACTTGGCGTCCTGGATGGTATCGCTCTCTTTGTCAACCTTGATCGTGAGGCTCAGCGCGTCGCCGCAGGCGATGGATCCCACCTCCCCGACGCCGTCCGCGTCTTCGATCTTTCCCACGTTCTTGGGGTTGAAAAAGTGCTCTTTAACGGTATCGGTGTAATTCCATCCCATTGTCCAAGACCTCCTCTTCTACGAGATAAATCGGCACGAGGAGCTATATAACCGCGGATCGTGCGGACCGCTACCTGAAATTCCAGAAGCTGCGTCGGCGACCGATTAGGCTTTCTTGGACGTTCCCTTCGACACGCTCTGATAGTAGTCCCAGAGCCGGGGGAGCCCCCACTTGTCGAAGCGCTTCTTGAAGTCGGCGTCCTTGATCCGGCCCACGGTCTTCGCGAGATCGTCCACCAGGTTGGCGCGGGTCGTGAAACGCTCCTTGACCTCCTCGGCGACCTTGTGGAGCTTGAGGAGCTTCGCGTTCGAGATCATCGAAATGCCCTTGTCCGGATTCAACCGGTTCTCGAACAGATCACCCTTGTCAAATAACTTCTTGAGCTCCTTGATCAGGTTGTCTTTGGAGCCGAATTTCTCTTTCACTTCTTGAAGTGGTGTCTTTTTCATAACTTACACCTTATCGCCTCTCTTTGGCGCCCGTATGAGGCGGAGATCGATAGCATAGGGACTTTCACTTCGCAAGGGATTTCATCGTCGGGGATCCCCTAGGGGCTCATCAAAGCCTTCCGGGAGCCGCCGGAGCGGTAGAGGATGGAACGGATTGACTGAGGCGCGGTGCTTACAACCGTTTCAGCATCTCATAATCATCCATCACGAACCCCCCGCCGATATCCTGAATCATAGACCCGGCACGATGAAACCCCAGCCGCTCGTAGGCGCCGATGGCGATCCGGTTGTTCTTGTTGACGGTGAGCCGGACGATCTCCGCCGACAGCTCCCGGGCGATTTGTTCGACGCGATCGAGGGCCGCTCTCCCCGCGCCTTTCCGGCGGTGCGCTGACCGGACGTAGAACTTGCTCAACCGGAGCTCGCGGGTCGCGGCTGCATGAACCACGGCGAAATAGCCCACCGGCTCCCTGTCCACCGTGATGATGACATATCGATAGCCCTCGGCGATCTGACCGGCGATGGCCGCCTCACTCTGAAACAGGGAGAGCATATAGCGCACCTGATCCGAGCCGATGATGGGGGTGAAGTGCTCGGTCCAGATGGCCTCCGCGAGCTCGGCCACGAGGGCGATCCGGGACGCGGTCTCGACGTCCACGAAGGAGACATCCGGGGTCATGGCTACTTCTTTTCGTAGGCGTCGATAATCATGTCCATGGTGCGGTTGACCGCTTCATTCACCACCTTCCTCTCGGGGTGGGCGTCGAACCACGCGAGGGTCTTCTCGATGCCCCGGTGGAACGGGATGGTGGCCCGGAAGCCAGGGACGAAGGTCTTTATCTTGGTGTTGTCGAAGATAGCGCTGTGGGCCTTGTCCCCAAGGAGCCCAGCCCCCACGTCCGGGGCTATGTCGTCGATGAACTCCGACGGGATGTGGATCTTGCGGGCGGTGACGCCGAGGGCCACCGCGATGGTATCGTAGATCTGGTTCCAGGTCAGGAGCTCGTCCGAGGTGATGTGGAACGCGCTCCCGATGGCCTGCGGGTGTCCCATGAGCCCCACGAACCCCGCGGCAAAGTCCTCGGCGTGGGTGACGGTCCAAAGGGAGGTGCCGTCGCCGTGGACGATGATGGGCCGCCCCTCGAGGATCCGGGCCGCCAGGGTGTAGCAGCCCCAGCCGCCGATGGCGATGGGGAGGTGGGTGTCGTAGGTCAGAGAGGGCCGCACGATGGTGACGGGAAACCCCGAATCCCGGTAGGCGTCCGTCAGCGCCGCCTCGCAGCGGATCTTGTCGCGGGAGTACTTCCAGAAGGGGTTGTGGAGGGGAGTGGACTCCGTAATCACGGGGTGGAGGGGCGGTTTCTGGTAGCTCGACGCCGTTCCGATGAAGATGTACTGCCTCGCCTTCCCTCGAAAAAGGGCGATGTCCCGCGCCACGTCCTCGGGGGTAAACCCGATCCAGTCGACCACACAGTCGAAGGCGTGGTCCGCGAGGAGCGCCGTCACTGCTTTTTCGTCATTGATGTCGCAGCTGAGGGTGCGGGCGCCCTCGATGTCGCTGCCGGTCCGTCCCCGGTTCAGCAGGAAGAGCTCAATCCCCCGGCGCACCGCCAGCCGGCTGACAGAGGTGCTGATATTTCCCGTACCGCCGATAAAAAGCGCCTTCATGGTGGTCCTTTCCATTCCGACAACATTCGGAGAATATCCGCCCCCCGGGTTCAATTCAATCGTTCTTGTCGGATCCGAGCCTCGTTACCCGATCTGACGCGGCGTGAACACTTACTATAAAGAGCCGATGTTGGGCCTGCCGTCAGCCTAGGGAGTAGGCGTCGAGGGGATTTTCCGAAAGCCTATTGCTTTAAAATATTCCAGTATAATTGACAAAACTTCTTCTCTCTGATATTTTCATCTATACTAGAATCAATGCCAGACCCTCACAAGGGCTCTGGTCATTGAGGGTGTTTCCTAGTGATAGAAAGAGCGACTTGTGGCGGGTGTTTTATTTTAGAAAGGTGATCGTCGCGATGATTGATTTACCAGACGAGAAGACCAAGGTGGTCCCCCGAAAAAAGAGTATGGGGGTCGATTCCGTTCCCGACACAATACAAGCCGTCGTGAAGATCATCAACGGGAGCAGCGCGGGAAAGGTCTACACAATAAAAGAAAAGGTGACCACCATCGGCCGTACCGGCGATGTCACCATAAAGATCAACGATGAAACCCTCTCCAGGTGTCACGCCGCGATTATGTATTCGAACATGGAGTTCCGCATCAAGGATCTGGACAGCGCCAATGGCACCATCCTGAACGGCTCCGAGGTGAAGGAGTATGCCCTCCGCAACAACGATCGGCTGATCGTCGGTGAGACCATGCTCCAGTTCAACATCGAAAGCGTTTAGCCGACCGACCCCATATGTTGAAATCGGGACCTACAACCATTACACCTGAAATGTGAACAAGAAGATAGAACAACAGAAGACCGAGGAGATCTCCGTCTCGGATCTCGAGGCCATCCGCGTGCCGAGGCCCACACCGAAACGATCGTCCCCGGCGCCCCGGCGGACCGACGCCCAGGGGCGACAGATTATCGATGACCCCTTCGCCCGGACGATTATCGACAATCGATATGAGGTGGTGCGATGTCTCGGAACCGGGGCGATGGGCTCGGTCTTCCTGGTCAAGCACCTGAAGCTCGGAAAGCGTTTCGCCCTCAAGATGATCAACCCGGAATTCGCCGAGCTGCCGGAGTATGTCTCCCGATTCCGGCGGGAAGCGGCCGCGTGCGGACGCCTCGATCACCCCAACTGCATCAGCGTCACCGACTTCGGGCAGACCACCGACGGCAAGCTCTTCCTCGTGATGGAGTATGTGGACGGCGTGACGCTGAGTGACATGGCAAGGAACGGTCCGCTCCCCATTCCGACGGCCATCGAGTACATCCGGCAGGTGCTGCTCGGGTTGAAGCACGCCCACGGAGAGGGGCTCATCCATCGGGACATCAAGCTCGAGAACCTCGTCAAGTGCCGCCGGGAAGACGGGCAGACCATTTTAAAAATCCTCGATTTCGGAATGGCCAAGGAGCCCCCGCAAAATTCATCGGATCCCAAAATCACCCGTCAGGGAGTCGTCATGGGGACGCCCCAGTACATGGCGCCGGAACAGATCCGGAACGACGCCATCGATGGGAGAGTCGACCTCTACGCCGTGGGGGTGACCCTGTTTCGGCTGATCACCGGAAGACTGGTTTTTGAAAGCGACAACTATCTCGATCTTTTCACGGTGAAACTGAAGCGGCGGGCGCCCACGATGGCGGAGGTCACGGGAAGCCACTACCCGCCGGCGCTCGAGGCATTCATCGCCAAGGCGCTCGAGCGGCGTCCCGCTGATCGGTTCGCCAGCGCCAGTGAGATGCTGGCAGCGTTGAACGGGCTCGAATTGAAGGGCCGAGGGGGCCCCCGGAGCGTGAAGCGCCGGTTCGATCCGGTCCTGCGCTCGGCGGCCGCGTTTTTCGGTGATCTGCGGGCGGAGGTGACCTACTGGTACCGTTGTCCCGAGGGGGATGGACCGCCGACCTGGCCCCGCCGGCTGAGGGGACTGGTCGCCACGCGGACCGGCCGGGTCGTGCTCATCCGATCGCTGGCCCTCATGCTCCTCCTAACGGGGGTGATCATGATGCTCTTCAGGAGCGAGCCCGTGGATCGCCAAGCCGCCGCGCCCCCTCCGGAAGTCGAAAATCCGAGCCCCCCCGCGGCACCGGCTTCGGCCTCCCGGAAAGCGCCCGCGGCCGTCGAAGCGCCCGCAGTCGTCGAAGCGGCCGGGACCCGAACGCCTTCGGAGATCGCGGTGAAGGAGGAGCGCAGCGATCCGGTCTTGATCGAGGCCTCCCTCCTCATCGAACAGAAGAAGTGCCGGAAGGCGGCGGCGCTGCTCGAAGGGGCGTCCGATCCCGGCGCGGCCCGGGCGCGGCACCTCCAGGGACAGGTGGCTATGTGTCTTGGACAAAAAGAGGAAGCGCTCGAACACTATCGTCGGGCGGTCGAGAAGGATGACCGGCTCCGGACGGACACGGGCATCCTGGAGGACGCCAAGAGACTGGTCGCCGTTCCTAAGGTTCGCCTGAGCGCCCTCGACTTCATGGCGGACAATCTGGGCGAGCCAGCCCTTCCAGCGCTGATTCACTTCGCCGGGCGGCATCCGAACCGGGAGGTCCGCCACCACGCCCTGACCCTCGTGGAGCGGCTCGGCGCCCTGGAGAACGTGGATCGCGCCGCCGGTCTCGAGTTGGATCTCAACCAGGCGAAGTCATGCAAGGAGAAACGGGAGATTGTGCAGCAGCTGGCGGCGCTGGGGACCCGGAAGGCGCGGCAGGTCCTGGTCCGCGCGCGGGATGCTGAAGTAAAGGAGAGCGTCTTCAGGAAGCGGCCCAAGCACGGTTGCGTCCGCCCGGATATCATCAAGGCGCTGGCGGAGATGCGGAAGGCAGAGAACGCCGCGTAAGAGCGAATCTTCTATTCGCCCGGCACGACACCCCAAGAGGGTGATCACAAGGATCGCCCTTACATTCAAGCCCCCATTCTATGCGCTATACCGTTTTCCCAGACCCCAATCCCGGAAGAAAATCTCACAGCTCGGTTTTGGTGTACTTGCACCCCTCGGTGACGCACTTCAGAATCCGACCGCCCTTCCGGCGATTGGTGACGACGAGGAACGGCGCTTTGCAATCTGGACAGGTCGCCTTCTCCGGCGTGCCCCACACCACGAAATCACACCCCGTGTTCTTATACTCCGAGCAACCGTAGAAGACCCGCCCCCGCTTGGTGCGGCGCTGCACCAGCTCGCCCTGGCACCCCTCCCGGGGGCAGTCGATCCCGGTGGGCAGGGAGCGGGTGGCCTTGCATTTGGGATAGGTGGAGCAGGCGATGAAATCGCCGTAGCGGCCCCGCTTGCGCACCATGGGGGATCCGCACGCCTCACACTTGATATCGATATCCGGAAGCGGCTCGCTCGGCTGGTTTTCGGTGAGCTCCTTGGTGTTGTGGCAATCCGGATATCCGGAACAGGCGATAAACCGGCCGTTCCGTCCCCACTTCACCACCATCTTCTTACCGCACTGGTCACACACCTCATCGGTCTCCTCGACGAGCTCCCGGATGTCCTTCATCTCCTTGAGCGCCTGCTCCACCTCGGTGTGAAACGGTTTGTAGAACTGCCCGAGTAGGTTGACCCAGTTCTCCTTGCCCTCCTCGATGTTATCGAGGGACTCTTCCATAGACGCCGTGAAGTTCACATCGAGGATGGTGGGGAAATGGTGCACGAGTCGCTTGGTGACCAAGCGCCCCAGCTCCGAGGGTTTGAGGCGACCGTCCTCCTTCTCCACATACCGCCGGCTCTGAATCGTCGAGAGAATCGTAGCGTAGGTGCTCGGACGGCCGATGCCCCGATCTTCGAGCTCCCGGATAAGGGTGCCCTCGGTGAAGCGGGCGGGGGGCTGGGTGAACTTCTGCTCCGTGGTGACACTCGCGTCGGTCAGCGTCAGCTGATCGCCCGTGTTGAGCTCCGGCAGCTCGCCGGTCTCCTCATCTCCTTCAGAGTCACTCTTCCCGTTCATGGGGGGCTGCTCCTTCGACTCGTACGCCTCGAGCCAGCCCTTGAACTTCAACACGGAGCCGTTGGCCCTCAGCATATGATCTCCGGAAGCGATGGTGACACCGGTCTGATCGTAGACCGCGGGTTTCATCTGGCAGGCCACGAAGCGCTTCCATATCAGGGAGTAAAGCTTCCGCTGATCCGGCGTCAGGTACTTGTTCACCTTGTCCGGGGGATGCGCCGCGGAGGCGGGGCGGATGGCCTCGTGGGCGTCCTGGGCGCTTTTCTTGCTCTTGAACACATTGGGCTTGGGCGGGACGTGCTCCGGACCATACTGGTTCGAGATGAAGTCCCGAATCTCCTGCACCGCGTCGTCCGCCAACCGGACCGAGTCGGTTCGCATATAGGTGATGAGACCGGTGGCGCCCTCCTTGCCGAGATCGACCCCCTCGTACAGCTGCTGGGCGATCATCATCGTACGCTTCGGGGTGAAGCGGAACCGGCGGGCCGCCTCCTGCTGCAGTCGACTTGTAATAAAGGGCGGGGCGGGACTCCGGCGGCGCTCCTTCCGCTCCACCTTGTCGACCACGAAAGCACTGGATACCAGCTCCTGCCTGATCTCCTCCGCAGTCTCCCCGTCTCCCACCTCCTTCTTCTTCCCCCCCGGACCGACATACTGCGCGATGAAGGGCGGCGGATTCTCGCAGCTCAGGTGGGCCCGTATCTTCCAATATTCCACCGGCTCGAAGGCCTCGATCTCCCGTTCACGGTCGACGATGAGACGAAGCGAGACCGATTGGACCCGACCGGCGGAGAGCCCCCGGCGCACCTTCTTCCACAGAATAGGGGATATCTCGTATCCCACCAGGCGGTCGAGAATACGGCGGGCCTGCTGGGACTCATAGCGTCGAGTGTTCAGGGGTTTCGGATTGGCCAACCCCTCGGCGATGCCCTTCTTCGTGATCTCGTTGAACAGCACCCGCTCGATGCGCTCCCCCGTGACCTCGAGCTCCTCGGCGATATGCCACGCGATGGCCTCTCCCTCGCGATCAGGGTCCAACGCCAGGAAGATGGATTCCGCCTGTCCCGCGGCCTTCTTGAGCTCACCGAGCACTTTCTTCTTGCCCGTGATGATTTTGTACTCGGGCTCGAAGGCCTTCTCGATGTTGACCCCCATCTTCGCCTTCGGCAGATCCTTGATATGGCCGAGAGAGGCCTTGACGGTATACGACGGCCCCAGGTACTTGCGTATCGTTCTGGCCTTGGTTGGTGATTCGACAATAACTAGTGATTTGGCCATAGTGCTCTCTGATTACCTCCCTCGTCACCCCACCCTGACATAGTTCTTCCCACCCCGGTCTTCCACGAGGCCTTCGAGCTCCAGGGCGATGATCGCCGCGCTCGTCTCGCAGGGGACGATTCCCAGCCGCGTTGTGATGTCATCGATGTGTAAGGGGCTTGTGCATAGGATTTCAAGTATTTTCATCTCCAAAGGAGAGTGTTCGTGATGGGATGGTTCCGGCTTCGAGCGCCGCGTCGCGGCGACGTTGGGCAGGGGGAGCTGTCCGCTCCGCTGAAGGGACATCAATGAGAGCAGATCATCGATATTCTCGACGAGTCTTGCCCCCCGCCTCAGCAGCGCGTGATTCCCGTGGTTTCGGGGATCCCCCGGCACTCCGGGGACCGCCCCCAGGGGGACGCCCAGCTGTTGGGCCAACCTCGCGGTGATGAGCGCCCCGGAGCGCTCCCCCGCCTGGACAACGAGCACTGCGTCCGCGAGCGCCGCCACCAACCGGTTGCGTTTGGGAAAAGTCCATTTCGTCGGGGGCTGGTCGTGCCTGAACTCGGTCATCAGCCCACCGGTTCCGGCGATCTCGGCGAACAAGGCCCGGTTGGCCTCCGGATAGAGGAAGTCGAACCCCGAGCCGATCACCGCCAGGGTCTGTCCACCGGCATCCAGCGCGCCCTTGTGGGCTTCGGTGTCGATCCCCAGCGCGCCCCCCGAGACTACCCCGATCCCCCGGCCACACAGCTCCCCCGCCATTCGAAACGCAAAACGACGCGCCCCGGCGTCAGCGTTTCTCGAGCCGACGATGGCCACCAGGGGCGGCTCCGGCAGGCTCCCCTTCAAGTAGAGCCGCGCAGGGGGATCCGGCAGAACATCGAAGCGCGTCGGGTACAATTGGCTCCCCCGTTCAATTGTTTTCACCGGTTTCCTGACTATCTCGCTCATTCTCTCACAGGCCCCAAGCTCTCCCTTATCGGAGAAGTCAGAGTAAATGGACCACAAAGAAGCCCTTCGTCAAGCTTTTGGGGGGAAAGGGGGGATCTTAGTACTTATGTATGTATATATAGATATGAGTGAATATGGAGCCCTGAAAAACAACTTCATCAAGCAGAATCGGAGTGGACACATCGATCCGTCCTGCGTAAAGATTCGAAATCATTAAAAACTCAGTCGGTTTGAATAGACCCGACCAGATCGCTCACGGATATCCCCCGTTCCTCGCAGTAGGTGTCCAAGGCGTCGATGATCTCTGTCGCGGTTCTGGGGTTGGTGAAGTTGGCCGTGCCCACTTGAACAGCCGAAGCACCGGCAATAAAGAACTCGAGGGCATCCTGAAGGGTGGTGATCCCCCCGATACCAATCAGCGGAATCGCCACGGCCCGGTGGACCTCGAAGACCATCCGAACCGCAATGGGACGTATCGCCGGACCGGAGAGCCCGCCCATGATATTGCCGAGGCGCGGTCGCCGGGTATGAACGTCGATGCTCATCCCGCGAATGGTATTGATGAGCGAGAGGGCGTCCGCGCCTGCGTCAGCGACGGCCCTGGCCACACCGACGAGGTCAGCGGCCTCGGGAGAGAGCTTGACGATGACCGGGAGGTCGGTGGCCCCGCGGACCGCGGCGGTCACCTCTGCGGCCGCCGTCGGAAACATGCCGAAATGCATACCGCCGGCTTTTACATTCGGACACGATATGTTGATCTCGAGGGCGGCCACTCCCTCCAGCTCATCGAACCTTGAAGCGAGTGATTGAAACTCCTGTATGGACGTCCCATAGGTGTTGATGATGACTGTGGCATTCCTTCTCCTGAGCTCGGGAAGGGTTTCGTCAACGAATTTGTTGTAACCGATATTGGCAAGGCCGATGGCATTGAGCATTCCCGAGGGGGTCTCGCACACTCTGGGCGGCTCGTTGCCGAGCCGCGGCTCGAGGGAGATGCCCTTTACACTGATGGCGCCGATGCGATCAATTTCAACGATTCCGGCGTACTCCAGGCCATAGCCGAAGGTCCCTGAAGCGACCATGATCGGATTCTCGAGGGTGAGGGGCCCCAACTCGACCTTCAGTCGACCGCTCATGTATCACCTCCGAAGATCTCCTCCCCGTGAAAGACAGGACCGTCACTGCAGACGTACTTGTAACGGCCGTTGCTCCCATGAACAGCACACCCCTTACAGGTTCCCACACCACACGCCATACTCTGCTCCAGAGAGGCCTGAAGCGGCAGGCGCCGCTTTCGAGCGATAGTATTGAGGGCCGCCATCATCGGTTCCGGACCGCAGGTGTATATCGAGACATCCGATCCCTCTTTCGAGAGAAAGCTGTCCACGGCCTCGGTAACGAGCCCCTGCTCCCCGGCGGATCCGTTCTCTGTCGTGACGATGAGCTCACTGACCCGGGATATCCTGTCCTTAAACAAAATATCGTCAGCGGTCCTCCCGCCATAGAAAAACATCGGATGATTTCCCTGGGAATAGAGTGTCTCGGCAAGAAAGATGAGCGGCGCGACGCCCACCCCCCCGGCCACGAGGATGGGACGATGGGATTTCAGTGGACGGATAAAAGTATTGCCCAGTGGGGCGAGGACACTCAAGGGGTCGGAGGGCTTCAACTGGGCCAGTCGCCGGGTCGCCTTCCCCACCGCACGAACCAGTATCGCCCCTGACTCCCCCACCGCCACCAGTGAAAAGGCTCTCGGGAGAATTGGATCCGTGCCGAAGTCGCCGCGGACCATCGCGAACTGTCCGGGAGCGCCTCGAATTGGCCGACGCCCTCTGAACTTGAGGTAGACATAACCTGGGGAGGGGGTTTCCACTGTTTCAATTCTGGTTTCTATAAAATCCATTGCAGGCAATCTACGATCTCGACGATTCATTGACAACCCGGAGGTACTTACGACACGGTTTTATTTTAAAGATCTTTCATGAGCCCTTCGTTGGACACAATTTTGGTGTTATATTTTAATTTTGAATGTTTGGATGGGGACAAAATCACTAATCAACATCAGAAACAAGCGCTAAAGTTAATTGGGGCGTGGTCGTATAGAGGACTAGCGGGGTGGTTGGTGTGAAGCCCACGTCAGGGGTGTGAAGAAACACGGAACAAATATGAAGCAAGCCAATTCTCGGTTTCGTTCTCTTCGTTGGCGGATTAATCTCATTCTCGCTACCGGTACCGGCGTGGTAGCCATCACCGCCACGCTGCTCATCTCCAAGTTTCTCGTCGACCAGCTGCAAGAGGGGCTGGAGGAGAAGTCAAAGGCCCTCGCTACCCTTCTCAGCACCAACCTGAGCGCCGCCATGGAATTCGATGACAAGACCGCCGCGGAAGAGACCATGAAGGGGCTGGAGCAGGACAGTCAATTCAAATACGCCGTCATCGTCAATCAAGACGGTGGCGAATTTGCTACCCTCGGCAAGATTCCCACGCAAGAGGGATTTTTCATTTCGAGCAGCAACAAGTTGAAAATATACCAGAAAATAGGAATGATACACGTCGTCTACCCGATTGTCAGCGGTGACAAGCCCATCGGACGGCTGCAACTTGGATTTTCACTGCGGGAGATCCTCGACAGGAGCTTCAAGATTCGTTTCGGCGGTATCGTCGTCTGCGCCATCCTTATCTTGGCGCTGACCCTTTATTTTGCCTATGCGATGAACAGGACCATCGTTCGCCCTATCTCGGAAATGATAGATTTTGTACAGAAAATAGGCGAAGGCGATCTCAGGAGAGTCACTTTTTCATCCAAAAAGGCGAAAGACACCATGGAGATCAGCCTCATGCGGAACGCGCTGGAGGAGACAACAAAATCTTTTAGACAGAACGTTCAACTGATTCAGTTGGCCTCCAACGAGTTTGGGGCTATCGCCGATGAAATTCTGGCCTCCTCCTCGCAGCTATCAAACACCGCGACTCGGCAAGTCGACGGCGTAATGGAGGCCTTCACCACCGCAAAGAAAATGGAATCCACCGGTGAAGAGACCGCGGGGAGTGCCAAGACAATTTCGGGAACTGCGGAGACGTCCGTCAAGGTCTCGGGAGAAGGCCTCAGCGTTGTCAGTGATTCTGTAAGTCAGTTTCACAGCGTACGGGATCAGGTTCAAACCATCGTCGAGGCGGTGGACAAGCTGAACGCCCAGCTGACCCAAATCGACTCGATCATTATTTCGGTTTCGAATGTCGCCAAGCAATCTCAGCTCCTCGCCGTCAACGCCTCCATCGAGGCCGCCAAGGCGGGCGAGGCGGGATTGCGGTTCGCCGTCGTCGCGAGAGAAATCAAGAACCTCGCGGTGCAGTCAAAGAACGCGACGGATACGGTGCGACGGACATTGGGCAATGTCAAAAAGGGAATCCGGAACATCGCCGAGGCATCAGAAAACGGCCGCCGCCGCGCCAGCCGCGGCATGATGAGCATCGAAAATGGTGGAAAAGTGATCAAGCGACTGGCCGAAGTCATCAACAACACGGCGAAAGCCGCAAGACAGATCTCCTCGAACACAGAGGTTCAAGTGGTGGGACTGCGGGAGATGTCCGGAGCCATGTTCCAGATCGACGATCTATCCAAGAGCAACCTGGTGGCTGTTCGGGAAATTGAGAAATATGGGGAAAAACTGAACGATAAGGCTCGAGAGATGGAGCAGCTCGTATCGCGATTTCAGATTGGGTAGCGGATTATGAAACAAATATCTCCAGACCATGAATTTCGGTTAGCGAAACGCCGTCGTAGTGAAGGATAGATGAGGGAGGCTGAAAAATTAAACCTCAATTAGAAAGGCAAATGTTCTTCAAAGCGTTCACAGCATGTCTTTTATTTTCGATATTGGGGCTGGTTGAGCAAAAGGCCTATGCTCAAGAGAATATCCCAGCGGATCTGCAGGCTGCCATATTTTTCAAAGTTCTTTCATATGACAAAAATATTGACGCCAAAAAAGGCAGTGAGCTGACGATATATCTGGTGGCTGACGGATCAAACAAGGACGCTCTCTTGGCGGGCTTCAAGAAGTTGAAGGGACAGTCTCTAAAGAGCAAGAAAATAGACGTCACCTCTATTGGTGAAAAAGACATCGCCAATGTGGGAGGGAACAGCATTCTCTACGCTCCGGCCGGTGCGAGCGCGAGCACAATCAAGAAAATTCTCGCCATCGCATCCGCAAAGAAAATCCCGACCCTGGGAGGGAGTGCCGAGCTCGCCCAAAAGGGGTTCGCTGTCGGGCTGTTCATCGACAAGGCGTCAGGCAAACCCAAAATCATCATCAACCATGCTGCCTCTCAGAGCCATGGGATGAATCTCTCCTCAAGGGTGCTCGGGCTCGCCAAAGTCATCAACAAATAGTCATTAAGAGACTGTGAGCGACCTTTGAAACGTCGCCCCTCCATTTTATCCAAACGATTTACAGTTAAGGTTCTTTTCGGTACTACAACCTGATGGCAGACACCGATTCATTCCGTCAAGTGAGCTTCTCGGCGCTGACATCGGCATGTGACGCGGCGTATTTTCCCGTGGTTCGAGGAGAGGTGACCGCGGCTCATGAGCTCGTTGTCGAGGGCAGGCTGCCCGGCGCGAGGATGGGGATGCGTCTGTCGATTGATACGGCCTCATCGGAAACGGTGATAGCCGAGGTCGCCGCGTTCGATGGACTCAATGTGAAGCTCCTGCCGTTAACCCCCCATCGCGCTGTCCGGCCCGGGTCGACCATCACCAGCGCCCGAGCCCAACATCACATCCCCTGCGGTCGAGGGCTCCTCGGTCGCATCGTGAGCTGCCTGGGGACTCCGGTGGACGGCGGGGGGGCTGTCGCTGACGCCGCAGCCTGGCCGATAACCCGTGACGCCCCGAACCCACTTCAGCGTAAGCCCATAAACAAACAGCTCGTTACCGGAATCCGATCGCTGGATGGCGTGCTGGGGATTGGGCTCGGGCAACGCCTCGGCCTCTTTGCCGGACCGGGGCTCGGGAAGTCCACGCTGCTCGGCATGCTGGCAAAGCGGGCAGAGAGTGATGTCAACATCATCTGTCTGGTGGGGGAGCGGGGCAGAGAGGTCGGTGAATTTATCGATCACATCCTGGGGAGCGAGGGCATGAAACGGTCGGTTGTAGTCCTCGCACCGGTGGACACGCCGCCGCTCAACCGCGTGCGGGCGTTGGACACCGCCACCGCGATCGCGGAATGGTTCCGGGAACAGGGCGACCATGCGCTGCTCCTCGTGGACTCGCTGACAAGGGTTGTTCGGGCGAAACGGGATGTGGCATTCGCCCTGGGAGAAGCGCCTGCCCGCGGCGGTTTTCCGAGCTCCGCCTTTTCGTCACTGCCGTCACTTATCGAACGTACCGGCAGGAGCGCGATGGGGTCCATTACAGCGGTATATACAGTGCTGACCGAGGACAGAACGGATGACCCGGTGGCCGAGGAGGCCCGTTCACTCCTCGACGGGCATATCATGCTGTCAAAGAAACTGGCCAAGGCCGGTCTTTGGCCCGCCGTTGACATTCTTCAATCGGTGTCTCGCGTCGCGGAGTCTGTTTTCACGAGAGATCAGCTGGCGCGGGCGCGGAAGTTGAAGCGCCTCGTAAATGCGTATGAGGAGCACGAGGACCTGATTCTGATGGGCGCCTACCGGCCGGGGACCTCACCGGATACGGACTCGGCGATCGAGAAGAAGACCGCCATCGACCGTTTTCTCGCCCAGGGACGAGAGGAGACCACCCCATTGGAGGAGACCTCCGGTACCCTTCAGAGGCTCCTCAACAATCGGTCACAACCCGGTTGAGAAACCCGATGAAGAACCGTATTCTAAGGGCATGCTGAGATACGGGATCATTTCCGCGGGAATAGTGTTGTTTTCCATTGGGAGTCGAGCCGGAGACCGGTCTCTGAAGGATCCCTATCTGGAACGTGCTCGGGCCTCTCTGACTCATTTCTCAGGTCGCATCCAAGCGACTCGTCCCCGGATAACCCGGCATCTCACCCAACGCATCGCGACCTTTGAGACCACCCTCGACGGGCTTCCCGTGTTTCACGAAAATACCACGGTACAGATGGATGAAGCATTCACCATCCGCCGGCGGGCCGGGACCGCCTTGGCGGTGGCCGACGAGCCGTCCCACCCGACCCCCGCTATTGAACGGATCATTGCCTGGACTGAAGCTCATGGTGAGGTCGTCGACGAAGCCGTCCCGGGGTGGCTTCGTCTCGGGGAGGACCGCCTCACCGCCGTCGTCCGCGTCGATACCCGAGAACGGCCGCCGGCGGAACCCCTCCGGCTCTACCTCGATGCATCGAGCGGTCGTATCCTCCGGACCGAGCGGCTGCGGTGGACCCAGGCGATGTCGACACCTGTGGGATCGATATTCATCGAGAACCCGTTGACCACCTCGGAGGTGGCCACCGTTCCCCTGACGTTTCTGGAAGAGGAGACGACAGTTCTGAACGGCCGCTATGCCCAAGTATCGACCTGCATCGACCGCGAGAAGTGCAAAGAGCACTCGCCCCTGGCCATTCGCGCGGCGGAAGGCGCCGAGTTCGTTTTCGATCCGGTCTTCGATCCCGAGAATTTCGATGACCCCTTCGCCGAGGTCAACACCTATCACCACATCACCACCTTCAGCCAATGGATGAGGGAGACCTTCGGGTGGGATGCCCTTTTCCACGGACGAGAGTGGATCGAGGTTCGCGTGGGGCGTCAGTGGAACAACGCGGCCTACTATCTCGGAACCGAAGAGCGCCCGGATCTTATTGTTTTCGGCAAGGACGAGGAGGCCAACTTCGCCTACGACGCGGATGTCATCTATCACGAGCTCTCCCACGCGGTCATCCAGACCCTCTGGGAACACCCCTGGATGAGCCGCGATGCCCTGGGCATTGACGTCGCCATGAACGGCCTGGAGGAGGGGCTGGCGGACATGTGGGCCGAGACCTTCGCCGGGGACCCCACCATGGACATGTATATCACCCGATCGAGGACGGCGGCCAACGACCACACCTGTCCGAACGATCTGTACAGCGAAGGCCACCTGGAGGCGCAGATCCTCTCCGGGTTCGCGTGGGATGTCCGTCAGCAGATCGGCAAGGCGGCCCACGAGCAGATCCTTTATCGATCGATGTTCTTCCTAGAAGAAAATATCAACTTCCGGGATTTCGTGCTGGCCCTGGAGCAGTCCGCGACGGATCTCGCCGAGGAACAGGCGTCAGCGGTGAGGCGCTGGCACGTCGAGGCCATCCGCCAACAGGCGGTCAACCGGGGACTGCTCGACGAGGATTGCCGCGATCGGTTGGTCCCCTTCATCGACAAACAGACGCGGATAGTGGTCGGTTACGGCAATCGGCTCACGAACAACTACGACTACCCGTTTGGTCTTCAGTGGAAGATTACGACGCCGGCGAATGCGGAATCATTCAAGCTCTACCTGAGCTGGACCTTCCCAGAGGAGAGCGAGGATGGTGAGCCCGTAACCCCTGGATATCGCGTTCACATCCGGCGGGGGGAGCCGGTGGAGATCCGGTGGCTGGAGGCGGCGGATCTCATCGAGGGAGAGCCCGCCTTCGAGGCCCTGTGCGATTATACCTTCGACGGCGCGCCGACAGAGGTCGGCTTTCCGCTCCAGAACATGGCGGCGGCCGCGCCCGGCGAGATCTTCTACGTGCTCCTCTCGGCGGACACCGAAGAGCCCATCATCGCGGTAGAGGGGGAGCTGCGGTTCTCCATCGTCCAGAGCACACCGCCAGGCGACACTCCGACGGCGGAGACGGTCCCCCGAGAAACGCCGCTTGCCGCGACCGGTCGGAGCGGTTGTCAGGTGAGCGCGGTCGGGACCGGAGAGGACGCTCCGGTGACCTCGCTGATCCAGCTGATATTCTGATTTCGCGGTATTTTATGTAATGTCTACACCCGCCCGAAGCCAAAAAAGCTGAAAAATGAAAATTTTTCCCTTTCTAAGAGGATAAAAATTGGAGACACTTCATCGCGATTTTTGGAATGTCCCGACATCGGAAATGACTGGATAAGAAAAGGGAAGAGTCATGGTAAAATTATTCGTAGAAGATGTAGACCTCAAGGGTAAGAGAGTGCTGTCCCGCGTGGACTTCAACGTCCCCCTCAAGGACGGCAAGGTGGACAACGACAAACGCCTCCGGGCGTCCCTGCCGACCATCAAGTATATTTTGGATCAGGGCGCGAGCCTGGTGCTCATGAGTCACCTCGGCCGCCCGAAGGGGAACCGGAAGATGGAGTTCAGCCTCCGCCCGGTGGCCGGCCGTCTGAGCGAGCTCCTCGGCCGGGAGGTCAAATTCCTGGAGGATTGCGTGGGTTCCGATGTGGAAAACGCCTGCGCCGCGATGAAGCCGGGGGAGGTGGTGCTCCTCGAAAACCTCCGCTTCCATGTCGAGGAAGAGGGCAAGGGGCTCTCGCCGGAGGGTGAGAAGGTCAAGGCGGATCCTGCGAAGGTCGAGGCCTTCCGCGCTTCCCTGTCGAAGCTCGGTGAGATCTTCGTCAACGATGCGTTCGGCACCGCCCACCGTCCCCACAGCTCCATGGTCGGGGTGGATCTGCCCCGGGCCTGCGGCTACCTTCTGAAGAAGGAGATCGATTTCCTCGGCGACAGCCTGGACGCTCCCAAGAAGCCCTTCGTGGCGATTATCGGCGGCGCCAAGATCTCCGGAAAGATCGATGTCATCGAGGCGTTGCTCCCGAAGGTGGAGAAGCTCATCATCGGCGGGGCCATGGCGTATACGTTCTTAAAGGCTATGGGTAAGGAGATCGGCAAGTCCCTCTGCGAGCCCGAGCGTATCGAGATGGCCAAGAGCCTCCTCGACAAAGGCGGCGACAAGATCCAGCTCCCGGTGGATTGCGCCATCACCGACATGCTCGACTTCGCCGGCCGTAAAATCGGGAAGCTCGAGTACGTGGATGCTGACGCCATCCCGGCGGAGGCGGAGTCCATCGACATCGGCCCGAAATCCAGTAAATTGTTTGCAGACATCGTAAAAGGCGCGAAAACCATAGTGTGGAACGGTCCGATGGGGGTGTTCGAAATCGCGGAGAGCGCCAAGGGGACCTTCGCCGTGGCCGATGCCCTGGCCGAGGCCACCGCGGCCGGAGCGATCACCATCATCGGCGGCGGCGACTCCGCGTCCGCCATCGAGAAGGCCGGGCTTCAGGACAAGGTCTCCCATGTCTCCACTGGCGGCGGCGCGTCCCTGGAGTACCTGGAGGGCAAGGCGCTGCCCGGTGTAGTCGCCCTTTCGGACAAGTGATTTGTAGAATTCGGTGAAACCTGCTTCACCACCTAGGAAAAGGAGTGTCGAATGGATCGTATGGCGTCGATGGAGCTGGCCATCAACAATGAAAAAGAGGAAATGGCATTTTATAACGGCGAGGCCGAGCGCTCGAAGAACCCCATCGCCAAAAAGCTCTTCAAGACTCTGGCCGAGGAGGAGAAGGAGCACATGGTGCGCATCGGAGAGCTGCACAAGCGCCTTCGCGCTGACGAATCGTGGCCGGAGGATGTCCCCCTCGAGGTGAGCGGCACCAACGTCAAGGCCGCGCTCTCGGACTTCCGCCGGGAGCTCACCACCACGCAGGAGCACGACGACGATGACATCGCCGCCCTGAAGAAGAGCATCGAGTCCGAGCGCGGCGCCGCCAAGCTCTATGGCGATATCGCAGCCGCCTGCACCAACGCCATGGAGGCCACTTTCTTCAGGTTCCTCTCGGAGATCGAGACCGAGCACATGGCCTCGCTGAAAGACTCCCTCGCCTACCTCGAAGACCCCGAGGGTTGGCTCGCCCAGAGTGAGCACGCCGGCCTGGACGGAGCGTAATCCCGCAATTGAGAAGAGCGCGCCCGGCGTCGGCCTTTGAACGGCGTCTGCGCATGAATACAGCGGCTACTTCCGCTTCCAGCGAAACACCTGTGCCTCGTGCTTGTCGTATACCAAACGCATGGTGTAGGGCCCCACTCTGAACGGTTTTCTCAGCTCGTCGCTGAAACGACGTTTTGTCAACTTGCCGTTCCGTCTGAAGTCCAGGATCATCCACCCCTGCTTGTGTTTGTGCATAATCTGTCGGACCTGTTTTTCGACATCCCGACTTCTGAATTTGTAGTAGAAGATCCGTTTCGGATGCACGCGCAACCCGAGCGTCAGCAGGGGTTGATATATCGTCGTGATGAAAACGTCCTCCTCCTCGATCCTCGTTTTCAGAAATCTCCCCACCCGCCGCATGCCCTGGTGATACTCTCCGGTGACCCTGAAGTAGCCCGAATCGCGGGTTTTCGTATTCTCCACCGGGTTTTTCAGGGTGGGGTTGAGCGCCATATACGTATTTTCCGGCTTGAAGACGGAAGACAGGAACAGAACCACGACGAGGAACGCCGCCGCCTTCGCGAACCGATGACGAAAAACAGCGGCGAGCTCGATGAGGTGCCAGACCCCCGCAGCGATGACGATACAGAAGACGGGCAGCGTGTAGTAGCAGTATCTCGGCTTGAAGTACCGATCGAAAAAGAGATAATAGAAAAATAGCATTATAATAAATATAAAGAAAAAGTGAAAGAAAGAAAAATTTTTCCGAATCGCCGCGACGGCGCATCCGACAAAGATGATCACCGACATGATGCTCTTCGTGATGCCGTACCCGGACCACCACATCGTCGGCTCGAAGGTATCCGACGACATGAAGACCGCCAGATACTTGTCGTCCAGCTGATAACCGAACGCGCTGATGGAGAAATTCTTCAGGACGAGGATGACGCCGGCCACCGTCAGAATCAGACCGTAGCTCAGGGCCCGCTCACGCCTCGCCTCGTCCGAGGACATCCCCTTTACAATGGCCTCCGCGAATATCCCCAGCGCCGCCCCGGCGATGACGATAGCCCCGACCTTGATCGTGGAGGAGCGATCTATCAGCAACGTATATATAAAGAAGAGTGCCAACACCGACGCATGCAGGACGAGCCGTTTGAGGTCGTCACGCGCTCCCTTCCTGACGATGTCCACCACCGCGAAAAACGAGATGAGGGTGAGCAGAATGAAGAAGGGGAAATAGGTGTATTCCCTGACGTACCTCGAAACACCGATGGCCCAGGGCGAGATGGCCCACAGGATGCACGACGTCAGGGCGACGGGCACCGACACTCTGCGGGCCAGCGCATACAGCGGGAATACGGTGAGCGCGCCGACCAGGGCCCCCGGCATCCTGGACCAGTAGAGAAAGTCGAGATAGCTCGAGGGGGCGGCCAGTTGCCAGACCAGATATATCAGATAGCTCAGGACAGGAAACCTGTCGTAGCTGACGGGTAGCCCCAGGCGGTAGTTGAGCGCCCCCATAAGATGCGCGCTCTCGTCGGTGTAGGAATCGAGGCGGTCGATGTTGTACATCCTGAGGAGGAACGCGAAGAGACCGATCAGCGACAAGAGGAGATACGGCAGGAACCGGATGAGCGTACGCGTCGCACGCGTATCGACGACCTGGGGAACGGCGTAGCGCCGGTCGTGAAGGAGATCCCCGTGCCGCTGATAGAGGATGTAGATGCCGAGAAGCAGCAGCACCAGTATCTCGAAGTTGATATCCTTGAGAATGGAGACCGCGTCCTCCGCGAAGGAAAAGGGGATCTCGGCGACGCCCCCCAATATGAGCAGGATTCCGAATACGATGTACTTGAACGGCTCCCGGACGATGTTCTTCAGGCATCGCCTCGGCTGGTCGATGACCCAGGGGATTACGCGTCTTGCGCGAAGCACGATCTGAGATACGCCGTTCATTGTCGAATCAGCTCGAATCCACCGTTCTGTATCTGGAAAATCCGGGGGGCCGCCTTCGGCTCGCCGTTCAGGCTGTACCCGGCGAACGGGGTCGACATCATCGACGCATCGAACCGGCCGGGGGAGGCCTCCAGGAGCCATCGCCTGACGTCTCCTCGCGTGGTCGCGCCGCTCTTCAGGGCCGCCGCCAGCAGCCGAACGGCGTCATACCCGTAGGCTGCGAGGTAGTTGGGCGTCCCCCCATACTCGAGGTGATATTGGTCACTGAACTCGGCGGCCCCCGGCAACGCCTCCGTCGTGTGGAAGAAAGAGGTGAAAAGCGCGCCCTCCAGATAGCGACCGGCCCTCCGGAGGAGATCCTCCGAGAACCCTACGGACGGAATGAGCAGCTGCACCGGACGCCCCGGGGCGTCTGGGATCTCTCCCCCCTTGGCGGACCAGAGCCCCTTCGCGGCGAGGGCCGGAGCGATGAGGGCAAGCCGCGAGGGGATATCGGGGATGAAGAGCACCTCGAAGGAGGAGGCCGAGAGGGTCTCGGCGTATGACGTAAAGGTTTTCGTGCTCTCGGGATAGGTAACCGCCGTGACGAGCTCAAGTTCGTTCCGTTGCAGCTCCTCTTTGAAAATCGCGGTCATGCGATGCCCATAACCGTTGTCCGGCGAGAGCACCGCGAATCGGCGATACCCCAATCCGCTCGCCGTGGAGACCAGGGCGGCCGCCTCGTTCTCATTTCTCAAGAACTCGCGGAAAACAAAAGAGCCGGTGTCCGCGACGTGGTCCCGAAGGGAGAGCACCAGCATCGGCACCCCCAAGGGATCCGCGGCCGCGGCGGCGCGGGCCGCCACCTCTCCGTCCACCGGCCCGATGATGCCCACCACCCTGGACTCCTTCACCAACTCCCCGACGACCGATTCGGCGCGATCCGCATCGCTCGCGGAATCCCGGATGACCACCTGCAGGCCGAATCTCTTCGCCCCGAGCATCACGCCCTTGACCACGGTCTCTCCCACCAATCGGGAGCGCCCCGAGAGGGGAACGATGAGCCCCACGGTATCCCGCTGCATGGGATACTGGTCGCTCTCGACGACCGAATGGTACCGCCGCGGGGGGAGATCCCCTCCCTTCTCCAGGGACTCCAACAGGCTCGCCGACTCATCGAATCGCCCGGCCGCCAGGTGAATGTCCGCCAGTCGCTTGATGATTTGTTTCCAGGGCTCACCGCCGGCGGTAAGCGTCTCCGCCAGTTTCTCCAGCACGGAGATGTCTTCGATAGAGGCGACCATCTCCTCCAAGGTATCCAGGGCGGGGGTCTTTGATCGTCCGTCTCCGTAGAGGAAGAACCGATCGATGTAGATAACCGCCGCCTCCACCTTCCCCTGAGCCTTGGCCGCCTGCCATAGGGTCCCGTAGAGATTGGCATTGTCGTCCGGGTCGGTGAGGCGCCCCTCGAAGGGCGTCAGTTGGTCGATGGCCTTACCGAATTTTCCCAGATGGAAGAGGGCCACCCCGTCGTAGAGCACGGCCCGCTCGGCCACCGGGTCTTTGCCGTCCTTCAGGTCCTTCAGGAGCTCCCGGGCCCGCTTCGGGTTGTCGAACCCGATGGCGACCCGAGCCCGCATGATTCGGGCGGGTCTCGCCAGCGGATCCGCCGGGTGGTTTCGAATAATCTCCGCGAACGTCTCATCCGCGAGCCCCAGCTTGCCCGCTTCGAAGAGCGCCCTTCCCTCTCGATACGCCGCCTCAACGGCGGGGTCGTCGCTCGCCGTTACGTCCACGGTGAGCGGGGGGGCGACCTTCTTGCACGCGGTGCAGAGCCCGAGCACCGACAGGCCGAGGAGGACGACGATGAGGGGCGATCCGCGCACTAGCCGCTCACGACGAGACATACGTTACAACCACCGAAGCCGAAGGAGTTGGAGAGCACGCGGTGGTGCTCGAGAGATCGGGTCTCGCTCACGATATCGAGGGCCGGCATCTTGGGATCCCGCTCGAAGTTCACCGTCGGCAGCAGCCGGGAACGCCGGATTCCTTCAATGGCGAGGATGAGTTCGATGCCGCTGGAGGCCCCCATGGTATGACCGATCTGTGATTTGTTCGCGGAGATGGCCGGCGCCGCGTCGAGGCCGAAGACCTCGGCGAGCGCTTCGATCTCTATCTTGTCCCCCGCGCTGGTGGACGCCGCGTGGGCGTTGACGGCTTGGATATGCTCGGGAGATACGCCCGCCGTCGCGATGGCCTGCCGGATGCACGCGATAATCGTGGGGAGGTTCGGTGCCACGTAGTGTTTGGCGTCAGAGGTCATACCGATCCCCTCGATGACCGCGCGGACGGGGAGGTCATGCCTGTCCGCGTAGTCCCGGGTCGTCAGGACGAACGCGGCGGCCCCCTCGGACACCACGAACCCCTTGCGGTCGACGGAAAACGGACGGGAGACCTTGGCGGGATCGTCACAGGCCCGATCCGCCGGCCTGAAGCGCTTGAAGGCACCGTTCATGGATCCGAACGAGGCGAGCAGGGAACGGATGACGGGGAAGTCGCACGCCCCCGCGATGACCACGTCCGCCCGGCCGGTTTCGAGGAACATCGCCGCGGTCGCCACCGAGGCGGCGCTCGTGGCGCAGGCCGCCACCGGGCTGAAGATGGGCCCCTTGGCGCCGGTGAGGATGGAGACCTTCCCGCCCACCAGGTTGAGACAACCGTTGGGGTTGGTGAAGGGGTGCGGCAGCCGGCCCCTCGAGACCTTCTCCTCCGCCTGTATCATGGCGTCGAGCCCGCCGATGGCGGATGAGAAGGTGGTGGCCACGCGATCCGCGTTGTCGTCATTGATGATCACTCCGGCGTGCTCCACGGCCCGCTTCGCTACGAGCATCGAGTGAAAGATGACGGGAGAGAACCAGTTGGCGGCATCCCGCTCGCTCCAGAAGGGTTGCTCTGAAAAGTCGATATCCGGGACCTGTCCCGCGACCCTGACCTCATCCGTCTCCCGCAGCGCGTACCGATCGATCCAGCGGACACCGGAGCGGCCCGCGGCGAAGTCGCACCACTGGGACTCCAGGGTATCGCCCAGCGGGGAGACCATGTCATAGCCCGTTACGACGATGTCCTTTTTATGTGGATCGCGCGTCATGGGGCTACCAGGGAACGTACTCATAGAGCCTGGCGAACATGTGGGTCACGTCGATCCAATTGGCGAAATCCTGCGGGGAGGTCATGTGCTCCCGCTTGTTCACCATGATCCAGGACATGGTCGCGGCGCCGTCGTGGCAGGTTTCGCAGTCGCGGGTGACGGAGGTACAACAGCGGTGGATGGTCCGGAGATCCGAGCCGTAGGAGTTGAACCCCATGAGCCGCTTGACCTTGGGATTCCGGTCGTCCACGGCCTCCGAGACGGACGGACACTCCATCCAGCCGAACTTGCGGCCGAGCATGCGTTGAGTGGTCAGCACCTCGTGGTAGTACCTCGAGGAGACCACCACCTCCGGATACCGCTCCAGCATGTCATCCATGACGTCACGGGCCCTCTTGAGCTCGTCCTCGCTCCAGTCGAAGCCGGTGACGTTCTGATCGTTGGAGAAGAGCTGGAAGTGAACGCGAAGCCCCGCGTCACCGATCTTCTGGGTCACCCGCTCCACCTGGTCCACATACCCGGCGGTGATGGTGTAGAGGTAATAAACGTTGGGATCGTTTTTATAATTCTCCCGGGAGATCCGGAAGGTGTTCTTTCCCCGCAGGCGTTTCTCGTACTCCTCGTCGCCCCAGAGGGAGATGCCGACCCGCATCTCAGGGAAGCGGTCCCGGTCGATCTTCTTCAGGCCGTTGGTCGCGGAGGAACACTTGATGTTGGCGTACCACACATCGAGCCGCTCCGGCTCCAGCGACGGCTCCCCCCCGATGAGGATGGCATAGTTCACCCCCCGGGCCTTCTCCTTCTCGATAAAGGCCTTGAGCTTGCCGAGGTCCTTCTCGTCCGCCACCTTGTGCTGGTCGCTGGAGTAGTAGAAGCACCCCTTGCACCGGAGATTGCACCGGTTGGTGACATCGTAGATGGAACTCCGCATCCCCCCGAGCCCCGCCATGTTCTTGATGTCCTTGTATTTTCTGCGCGTTTCGTCGTCGGTAATCAGTTGCTTGATAGTGAGCACGTTTTCACCCCTGATTGGATGGGTATCGCCGACCGTTCGAGCTCAGGCGACCAGGTTCTTTCCTTTTTCATATCCCCGGACCCAGACCGCGAGGTATGTATCGACATAGTCGAGCCACTTCCTGAACCGCTCCGCCGAATCCACGTGTTGCGTCATCCGGGAGGTCACGATGGCCGATCCGGAGGCGTAGTGGCGGCAGGCATCGCAGTTGGTGTCCGGCACACAGCAGGCCACGGAGCGATCCCAGGTAAGGTCCGTCCGGTATTGCCTGAACGTCCGGCTCAGTCCGAATTGGGTATCGGGCTTGCACCGGGGGTACGGGCATCCGAACCGCTGGTGCAGCGACCGCTCCGGGTCCGAGTGGACCTCCGCGGAGTATCTGGAGAAGAGGACTGTTTCGGGGTGGGCATCGAGCATCGCCAGAGTTTTGTCGTGCATGCGGTGGAACGACTCCGTATCGTGGGTGAGCTCGCCATGATACCCGACGGGGGGGGAGAACACATTGAAGGTCACCTTGCCGCCGGCCTCGGCGATTCTTCTCACGACACCGTCAATCTGGTCGACATTCCGTTTCGTCACCGTGTAGACGAACACCGCCCGATCATCATCCTTGAACGACTTGAGCTGCTGGTCGAGGCAGGCGCGTCCTCGGTATTTCTTGGACTCCGCATCGTCCCCCCACACGGAGATGTGGATTTTGTAGCCGATATCCCTGGGGAACGGACGCAGCCCGTTGCTGGCGATGCACCCTAGGGGGATGACGTCGTAGCACGCCTGACAGAGCTCCGGCACCAGTCCGGGCTCGGCCCCGGCGAGGACCACGAAGGTGATGCCCCTCGCCTTCTCCTGCTCGAGCAGCGCACGCCAGCTCTCGGGATCGACCACATCTTGCGTGTTCTGTTTGTCCCCTTCGTAATAGTAGCACCCGTCGCACTTGAGATTGCATCGGCTGGTCATGTCATAGGTGGACTCCCTCAAAAAGAAGTACTCCTTGACCTTGAGCCAGCGCGTGTTGATTTCGGGGTCCTCGAGAATCTGCTTGAAAGTGACGCCCACGTCTGATTATCCCTTTTTCTCTTTAACGTAGCTGGTGATCTTGGCCAGGGTCGTCAGCTGACCGAAGTCATCCTCATCAATTCGGATACCGAACTCATCCTGCAACACCACCACTATGGTCGTAAGCTCCATGCTGTCAATCCCCAGATCCTCGATGAGATCGAGGTGGGGATCAAATGTCTCCGGGGTGACATCCTTTATCTTGAGTTCCTCTATTATTATTTCCGCGATTCTGTTTTGCATTCTGAAGCACCTTGCACAAATTGAATACAGACCAAATTTTTCTCGGAACCTACCATACCCCAGGGCTCATGCCAATCTCCCATGAGTCAGGAGTCTATCTCAAAAACTGAAATCCACCAGTGAGTTTCCCTCTTTTCACCCGACATCGGCGGTCTCGAGGGTATCGGCATACCTCTTTTCGCCGGTAAATACCATCGAAATGGCTCGGATCCGCATCGTTTCGCATTACGATATTTCCACCTCGTTCAGATCCTCTGCGCTGAACCGCACGCCGCCGTGGGCTTCGGGCGAGAATGACCTTCTCACCTGGCGTGCGGAACCGAACGGAAAGAGATGCCACGAGCATTGAAGAAAGGACGTCGTCGTCGAACGCGCAGAGCGCGTTTTCCTCTGCTGATTCGCCATGCCGCACCTCCTGAAAAAATGTCCTTGACAGGGTTTGCGTTTGGTAGGGAGATGGGGAACACGAGTGAAGCTGTGCTCTGAACTTTTTTCGATTTTTTTTTTGAGAGGCAAAAACCGATGGATATCGGCGTCTGGATGTCAAAGCAAACCCTGGCCCACAAGCTCGAGGCCAGGCACGAAAAGAACCCCGAGCAGGCATGGAACCTCTCCAAGTGGCCCACACAATTCTCAGAACCCGGAGAAAACAGACTCTTCGTAGCTGTCGAAGGAAAATGGCGGGGCTACTTCAAGCTCTCAAAGGATGCCCTCTACAATCCCAATGACACGACACCATATACGCTGCTATTCGATACGCGCACCTGGACCACCATTCCCCCGGCTGCCGTAAAACGCTTCCGTGGGTTTACGTACAAAACGCCAACTCTATCTGCCGATTGAGTCGTTACCGCCTTTCTCTATCCGAAAACGCCAAAGGAACCACCATGTATAAAAGATGCGATTGGAATCACCTGGACTGCCACAACCCGGTGCCATTGTTGTATCAAAAGTATATCCAGGCTGTGAGGTCCAACTACCACCTTTTATAACCTTGATATATCCACCACTGCCGGGGGTCATGTATCCAGCTGCATTGGCTTTCGAAACACAAAAAAACACGATGGCTATTGGGGGTAGCGAACCGTGACATAGCCCTCATGGAGCCCGTGCCAGTCGGAGGTCTCCTCTGGGCCCCTATTCGGATGAATTCCCCTGCACCCCTCGCGACGGCTCGGGCCCTATTCGGATGAATGACTGGAGGTCGTTAGCTCACAGAGGAGACGGTGTCAGTTGCACACGTCGTCGTATTCCGCGTCGGCGGCGCAGAATATCGGCAGGTTGCCGGTGGACATCTCGCAACAGGTGTACTCGTCGGGGCATTCGGTTGAGTCCAGACAGTCCGTGATGGTGCAGTAGGCGTCGCGGTTGGCGGTCCCGGGGATTACGGCGCAGAAGTCGGCTTCGAGCCCGTCACACTCATCGCCGCCTTCGGTGCAGGCATCCCCCATGCCTGTCGGCGGATCGGCGTCCGCGTCAGTATCGGCATCGGTATCACCGTCCGCGTCGCCGTCCGCGTCCCCGTCCGAGTCACCGTCCGCGTCGCCGTCCGAATCGCCGTCCGCGTCGCCGTCCGAATCGCCGTCCGCGTCACCGTCCCCGCCACCAGCGATGTCGATCTTGGCTATTCCGTCACCACAAAACGCCGTTCCCAGCGCGAATAACACCATAATACCCAGCAAATGCCATTTTTTCATTTTTCCACCTTACTGTTGATCGTTATACCCATGTAACATTCAAGTGACATTTATCTCCTGAAAAGCAGCCTGTGTACAGATAAAAAATGGTTGCCCAACCCCCCCTTATAGCGAGTCCGTCCCACCATCCATGTCCGCCATGCTGTCCGAGTCCGATGCGCTTTCGGTTTCCGAGCCGGTGTGGGTATCGGTGCCCGCCGAGCCCGTCCCCGTATCCGATCCGGTGTCCGTATCCCCCCCGGTGTCGGTATCCATTGTATCCGTATCCGTGCCCGTATCCGTCCCCGTGCCCGTATCCGTCCCCGTGCCCATATCCGTGCCCGTGTCCATCCCCGTGCCCGTATCCGTCCCCGTGCCCGTGTCCGTCCCCGTGCCCGTATCCATCCCCGTGCCCGTATCCATCCCCGTCCCCGTGCCCGTATCCATCCCCGTGCCCGTGTCCATCCCCGTGCCCGTATCCATCCCCGTCCCCGTGCCCGTGTCCGATGGCTCATCGGTCTCGGTGTCCATGCTGTCCGTGGAGGCGCCACACTCGGGGCTCGGAATCGGCGCCATTTCGATACACCCCGACAAGAGAGAGAGGACGATCGGAAGGGTCCAAAGTCCGTGTTCAGTTCGCTGTGTCATCGTGCGTCCTTACGTTCAGGGTTCAAAAACTGAGAGTGATTCCCCCCGGTGACGGAGATAGGGTCACCCGATTTGACCCCGGCGCTTCATCATCGGCCTTGATGAACAGTCCACCGATCATCAGGGCCACGCAGGCCCCCGTTCCGGCGCTCAAGCCGATGGCGACCTTGTTGAGCTTGGGGATATCATCGCTCAAGCCCCTCGCGAGGTCATAGTCGACCGACGTCCACTCATCATCCATACGGTGAATGATCCCCTTGTATTCGCTGACCTTCTTGGCGGTGATGGCCCACATGGCGCCGCTCGCGCCGGCCATGACGACCGTCCCCGCCAGCCCGGACCAGAAGACCAGGGATCGCGGTTTCTCCTGTCTGGCCGGTGCGGTGTCAACGGATGGCGGCGGGGGCTCTGGCGCCGGGATATCCGGCTCCAGCTCGAAGCGGAGCACCCGCTCTCTGCCCGCCGTGAGCTCGACGCGTTGCTCGATGGTCTTGAACCCCGCCCGGCGAACCGCGACGGAGTAGGCCCCCTCGAGGAGCATCACGGGATCGAGGGGGGTTACCCCCAGACGATCGCCGTCGAGGGTGACCTCCGCGCCGGGCTGAATCGTTCGGATGACGAGCCTGGCCTTGGTAATCTCCAGATCAAAGGACAAGACGCGCGTCTCGGCAGCCGCCAGTGTCACCTGCTCGGTTATCGCGTTGTATCCGTCGAGAGACACGACAACGGAATACACCCCCGGATCAACGAGGATCTCCTCCAGCGGAGAGACGCCCGCCGCGCGACCGTTCAGCGCCACCTCGGCGCCGTCGAGGTTGACGGTAACGGTGAGCCGGGCCACGGCGGCGTTGATCTCAGCGAGCTGTTGATCGATCTTCTCCTTCGTCTCCTGTCCCAGCCGCCCCGAAAACTCCCTCAGGGCCCGATCAAAGAGCGCGACGGCCTCTTTGTAGCGGTGGAGTGCGCGGTAGCAGAGGCCCAGCTGATAGAGGTTGTTCTTGGTCGCCACCGTCTCCACCGACTGCTCGAGCGTCCTCGCGGCCGCGTCCAGATCTTGCTCCTCCATGAGCCACCGCCCCCTAATGAAGAGACGCCTCGCTTCCTTCTTGGTCTCCCGTTCATCGGCAACGGGCGAGGCCGGCAGTCCGAAAACGATTGCGACGACGATAAACACCTGAAGGAAAGCAGATCGCACCTTACGCTCCACGGGTCTAGACCCTGTTCAATACGCCCGTTTTACCACAAGTGTTAGCGAACACAAATAGCGCAACGCTGTGAGAGCGGTATTCGGAAGGTCGCCCCGCCGTCAGAAGAGGCTGAGCTGGGAATCCCTCCGCTTCTCCTTGAGCCTCGGGGCGGTCCTGAGGATGGCCCCGGGCGGCAGCGCGTGAAGATACGGAGAGGGTCCGCCGTCGAGCTTTCGGCCGAAGAGCGTCCGCTTCGCGGCGTGGCTGATGACGACGAGACGCTTGGCCCGGGTGATGGCCACATAGAGCAGACGGCGCTCCTCGCCGGGATCGGAGGAGAGCCCCTCCAGGTCGAGGGGGACGAGCCCCGGCTCCACGCCGGCGACGAACACCACCTCGAACTCCCGCCCCTTGGACGCGTGCATGGTCATCAGGGCCACCTTGTCGGACCGGGGGTCGTGGGGCTCGTCCGCGGCCACCTCCCGGCAGGGCACGCTGCTCCGCTCGAGGGCCGTGCGGATGGGTTTCAGGAGAGTCTTCATCCGGGTGAGCACGGCGATGTCCCCGAAGCCGACGTGGTGCAGCTCCGCGTCCCCCCCGCGTCCCGAGTTGACGGCGAAGTTGCTGGTGCCCCCCATCATCCGCTCGATGCGGACCAGGATCTGCTCGGCCTCGCTGTCCGCCGTGGGGCAGACCGATACCTCGACCTTCGGTCCCTCCTTGATCGCCTTCAACGGTGCGCTCAGAGTCTGCACGGCCGCCGCGGCGTGCAGGATGTTCGCGGTGAGCCGGTAGGTGGTGGAGAGGGAGACCACCTTCGCTTCGGGGAAGATCTCCCGGAACCGGCTGAAGTGGCCCGGCTTCGCCCCTCGGAAGCCGTAGATGGCCTGGTCCGGATCACCGATGACGAGGAGTTTGGCGCCGTCCGGGCAGAGCTGCCTCACCATCGCCGCCTGGACGTCGTTGATGTCCTGGTATTCGTCGATGGAGACCGACAGGAAGCGCCGTCGCAGGGTCGTCGTGAGCTCGGGAGACGCGAGGAGGGCCCGGTAGGCGCCGAGCACCAGATCGTCGATATCCATCGCGTCGCCGGCGCGGACCGCCGCCTCGTAGGCGTCATAGTGTTTCATGGCGTCGGGCTTGCCGACAAACGCCCCGGCGGGGTCGACGGACTGCTTGGCCAGGCTGATATTGGAGAGCAGGGCCTCCACCTCGCGACGCTTCGCCTTCGCCCCGAGGATCGATTGTCCGATCTCGAAGCGCTGGTCATCCGTCAGAATCACGACCTCACCGCGCTCCCCTCCCGTCGGGGATTCCTGCAGCTGTAGAATATGGGCCCCCAGACCATGAAAGGTAGACACCATCGGGCCGCCCGATTCACTGCCCGCCGCTCCGTTCAACCGTTCGGCCAGCTCGTCCCGGGCCTGGTTGGTGAAGGTGATGGCCAGCACCTGATCCG
>JBNLED010000274.1:0-2720 GCA_050304755.1 Polyangia bacterium
GGTCTCGGATCGGGTGGCGTCCGCGGGACAGGACGTACACCGAAGCTCGCCCTGATCACACTCCCCGAGCCACTCCTCGGGACACGCCTCCCAGCCGTTTCCGCAATCGGTGACGCTGTCGCAGTCCACGCCATCGGACCAGCAGCCGCCGGGGTATCCCGAGTCGGTCGAATCGCAGAAGACGGGATAGGTGTCACTGCAACAGAAGACCTCCCCGCTGGATGAGACATGCTGCACGCGCCCCTCCGAACAGGTCCCCCCGGTATCGCTGTCGGCGTCGGAATCGCCGTCGGAATCGCCGTCGGAATCGCCGTCTGAGTCGGCGTCGGAATCGCCGTCCGTGTCGCCGTCCGTGTCGCCGTCCGTGTCTCCATCTCCGTCCGTATCTGAATCACCATCCGTGTCAGAAGCGGTGCCGGTGTCGAGGTCACCGATGATATCGCCGGCGATATTCGACGGGTTGCAGGCCCCTGCGAACAACAGAATTGACCAAGAAAACTTTTTCATTTTTTCCCTCATTGTTCGTCTCATTTGATTGTTCAGCGGTTGAATTATATCAGCTCCGGAAACGAACCGGTGAAGAAAAAAACGCTGAAACACACGGTTTCATTGCATTATTAGCTATCCGAAGGATTTCAAGCATCATGAATCCCTCGCTTGGAGTCTTTTATTAACCTAACAACTTCGTACTATTACCGTATTGAAATTGTTTTGCTATACTTATCAAGAGTCACCGTCAGTGGCTTTACTGAGTAGTGTGGTGAATGCAACAGATGACCAAAAAAAAGTCTGCCCATCGCGGTTCATCATTACCCGATAACCTAGCAGATTCAAAAGTCCACCAGCATTTCAAGCTGGGGAGAGTGCTCACCAGGGACGCGACGGGAACCCTCTACTCCGCGGCATCCACCTACAAGGGCAGAGAGGTGGCGATCAACGTGCTGGCCTCCAAGTGCAAGGTAATCTCGAAAAAGCTCATCAAAATCCAGCACCCCAACATCTGTAAGGCCTATAAAGTTCTCAAGCTGAAAGACGGCAGCGTCGTCATCGTCATCGAAAAACCGGAGGGGCGCCCTATAATGGAGTTCATCGAGAGCGAACAGGGCGCAGAGTTCACCACG
The DNA here is from genome assembly GCA_050304755.1 of Polyangia bacterium. GTDB lineage: Bacteria > Myxococcota_A > Polyangia > JAAYKL01 > JAAYKL01 > CAYWLQ01. The sequence continues at coordinate 1,122 of JBNLED010000274.1, forward strand.
AGCCAGACCCTCTCCGCTATCCTCCAGCTCCTCTCCGCGCTCCACGCGATCCATCAGACCAAGAAGATCGCGCGGAACCTGAGCATCAATACCATCTTTCTGTTTCGGGACGAGAATGACAACCTGCGGTTGAAGCTCGTCAGCTGCGGAATCGGGGGCGGCGGGGTCAACCTGAAGGCGCCCCACTACCTCTCCCCCGAGCGGATTATGAACGTCGACAAGGGGGATCCCCGATCGGATATCTGGGCGGCGGGCGCGATCCTCTACCACCTCGTGTTCGGACATCCGCCGTTTAAAGGAAACGCCTACGAAATCGCTCAGAAGAACCTCCTCGAGGATCCGGACTTCGATCCCGGAAAGCGGGTGGTTCCCGACGATCTGATGGCGGTTATCCGACGCGCGCTCGATCGGGACGAAACCCAGCGATACCAGAACGTCACACAGATGGTAGGGGATCTCCTGCCCCTCCGGGAGCTCTACAACGAACCGATGAGTGATGAGGTCTCCGTCGCGCTCAGGAAGTCCTACCCTCCCCCCGGGTTCATGACGTCGAAAGATAAGGCGGTGACGTCCGCTCCCATTATCGAGTCCGCAAGGGAACCCCGGGTGGATTTGACGATGGAATACGGCGCCAAGAAGCCGGCGGCTCAAAAGCCCCGGGGTGAGGAAACGGTGGCCGGCAAACCGGTCGCCCCGTCCAAGAAGGCGCGTAAAACCCTGCTTTTCGAGGCGTCTCCGAAGAAGATCCCGGCTGAGGAGGTCGCGATATCGACGACTCAAAAACAGCGGTTTCCGAAAAAAACACTCCTCGGCATGCCCGCGATGGACACCGGCAACCGGTCTCCCGATCACCGCGCCGAGTCGAAAGAGCCCAAGCGGTCCCCCTCCATGCAGAAGAAGGGGGCGGGCAAGCGCGCGAAACCGTCCGACTCGAGAGACGGGTTCTTCTCCCCACGGTCGATTCTGGGGTCCGAGGACGAGATCAAAGAGCTGGAGAGCGAGCTGGATTTCCTGGACCCGGCCGATGACGGGGAGATCCCGACACTGGTGGTCAACTCCGATACGTTCTCGGCCTACGCCGACAAGATCAATGAGCTCAGCGAGCTCTCTGAAGAGACAGATCCCTCCTCCAAGCCGACGCTGAAGCCCCCGCACGCCCCCGAGGAGGAATCCAAGGCGAAGGTAGAATCGAAGCGCGGCGCCGGATCCGAAGGCATATCAAAGGGCCGGGCCAAAGAGAAAGTGAAGAAAGGGGCTCTCGGGAGCCCCCTCGGCAAGACACCGTTCGGAGCGAAACACGGCGCGGTAAAGGAAGACCGCAAGGTGGCATCTAAAACGGGAGGGCGGCTCCAGAAGAAGATCGGTACCAAACTGAAGGAGAGATCCGAGCGCCCTGCGAAGGACCGGCCCGAACGCTTGGGGAAGGACCGCCCCGAACGCCTGGGGAAGGACCGCCCCGAACGCCTGGGGAAGGACCGCCCCGAACGCCTGGGGGACCGCCCCGAGCGCCTGGGGAAGGACCGCCCCGAACGCCTGGGGAAGGACCGCCCCGAACGCCTGGGGAAGGACCGCCCCGAACGCCTGGGGAAAGACCGGCCC
>JBNLED010000275.1:0-10062 GCA_050304755.1 Polyangia bacterium
GTCGCCGTCCGTGTCGGTGTCGCCGTCCGTGTCGGTGTCGCCGTCGGCATCGGTGTCGCCGTCGGCATCGGTGTCGCCGTCCGTGTCGGTATCGCTGTCTACATCAGTATCGCCGTCCCCCGCCGATCCTGTCATTGAATCCGGGGTCCCGGAATCGGGGAAATCGCCGAGACGCTCAACGCTGATTTGGCCGCATCCCGCGAGGAGCATCGCGAGGATCGGAGCGCACATGGAAAGTTTGCTATGGGGGATCCCCTCGATCGCTATCATTTGCCGGATTTTCGTTGTGGTCCGCGAGGGCTTCACCTTCCGATGGAAATGTCCGACACTGTTCATGGTTGATGCTCTGCAACGGGATTCTTCATTCTTTCTTTAATGATATTACCATGATTGCTCTCTCAAGCTACCCCTTGTGACCTTCGGGCACCGGAATTCTTGATTTCAGGAGACGGTTTCCGGCGTCTGATTGACGGTACGAGCTCGAAGGGCGTGAGGCTCCGCCGCCGGACTCCCGCCGATATGTTGGATTCCTTCAGGGTGTACGATGGTGTATGTGTTGGATATGCTAAAATGAATATCACCTGTCTAATACTGATATCGTTGCGAACGCTACAACTGTGTGCTTCCCGCCGTTTTGTAAGCCAAGGGTGCGATCTCGCAACCCTATCAGGCACCGGGTCCGCCTTTGATTTCGAAATAGGCGCGACTGTGGCATAGTCATGAAAACCTGATGGTTGGAAAGGAAGCAGGATGAGCTCAATTCGCGTTCGGCTCTTCGGAGCGACCCTCTGTCTGTGCTTGATATCGTGCGGGACCGATCCCGCGAATGCCCCGATCCCCGTCGGCGGACCCACGGGGCAGCCCCCCCAGCCGGGCCGGCCCCAGGCCCAACATGGCGCTCCCGGCACCCGGCCCCCGACGGGGATACCCCCGACGGGGACACCCCAGCCCGGAACGCCGCAGCCCGGAACGCCGCAAGCCGGGACGCCGCAGCCCGGGATGCCCCGGCCCACCCCACCGGCGGGAAGCGCGGCGGTCCAGCAGATCCCGGGATACGTCTACATTCCGCCGGGAACCGTCCTGGTCGGCACACCCAAGGGGGAGACCCCGCGATGCGCCAAGAACGAGATGGTCGAGACCCCCGTCGCCCTGAACGGTTTCTACATTATGCAGTATCCGGTGCCCGGTATCGGAAAGCCCCCCACCGCCGGCGCGACGTGGGATCAGGCCAAGGCGGCCTGCGAGTCCGTGAACGCCAGGCTCTGCACCGAGATCGAGTGGGAGCGGGCCTGCAAGGGCCCCGACAACAGCGAATATCCGTACAACACCGACTGGAACCCCGCGGTGTGCGCCGTCAAGGACAAGAGCGACTACATGCCCCCCCTCGGCACCTTCGCCGGGTGCGTCACAGAGGAGGGGGTCCACGACATGGTGGGCTATCTGTGGGAGTGGACGTCGAGCACCTGGGGGATCCCGGGCAAGGATCACAACGATCTGGTGCTCCGGGGCGGATGGAAGGGGTTCGGCCGGATCCCGAACCGGTGCGCCCATCGATACCACGCGGCGCACGACAAGGAGAGCAAGCGGCTCGGCTACCGGTGCTGCTACGGCCCGGTGAACACGCCGGTGGTCTCGGTCCCGCAGACGGAGGGGGAGCTGTTCGAGTCGGTGAAGCTGATGGATCGGGGGTTCGAGGAGCTCCTGCGGGATTTCCGGCCCCGGGCGAACCGGGGGCAGAAGTTCAAGAACATCCGACGGATGAAGGACAACGATACCCAGACCGTCTGGCGTCCCACCCCCAACGTCAAAATCATCGTGGTCAAGCTGGAGTACGACAAGCGAGACGGCAGCCGCGGGGGCTCCCTTCTGGTCTTCTCGGAGGAGCGGGACGACCACACCCAGAGTATTCTCGCCGTGTTCGACCGCCCCGAGCGCGATGACGACGAGGTCAAGTTCTACGCCAAGGGAAACAAGAAGTCGAAGGAGATGGAGGTGGCGGTGGTCTGGAAGGACAGAAATATCAACCGGGTCCGGCGCCTCCTCTCCAAGGCGACCTACGACTGCGGCATGATCAAGCTCATCCCCAAGAAGTGGATCTCCCCGGGGGAGGGGGATGTGCCGAAGAGCGTCCCGCACCTGAAGATCGTCCTCGACATGACCACCGGGACCTTGTAGGGCGGACCCGCCGCGTCCCGGTCGGGTAAGGTCCTCCCTACATCGGGCGGACACGCAGGTCCGCCTCTACAGTGTTCCGTCGAGCTTCTGGAACACGAACCCCAGCACCTCGCTGAGCTTGGCGGTCTTGTAGGGTTTCTGGATGAAACCCGCGAGCCCCTTGCCGGCGAACCGGTCCACCAGATCCTGCTCGTTGTAACCGCTCGAGATGATCACCGCGATGTCCGGTCTGATGCGCCGGAGCGACCGGTAGCATTCCTCTCCGTCCATCCGCGGCATGGTGAGGTCCAGGATGACGCAGTCGAAGTAGTCCGGGGTCTTCTGAAAGATACCGACCGCCTTCTCCCCGTCCTCCGCCGTCACCACATGGCACCCCAGGCGCTTGAGCATGGCCTTGCCCACGGTCCGGACCGTCTCTTCGTCGTCTACGAGCAGGACCCGTTTCTCCTTGAACCGATCGTTCACCTGGAAGTCCATCAACGGATCAGAGGATGAGACCGGGGCGGTGACCGCGGGGAAGAGGAGCTTGACCGTGGTGCCCCTGCCCGGTTCGCTGTACACGTTGATCGCCCCTCCGTGCCCGCGGACGATGCCGAGCACCGCGGCCAGCCCGAGCCCCCGGCCGGTGAACTTCGTAGTGAAGAACGGGTCGAACACCCGGGCGATGGTCTGTCGATCCATGCCCATCCCGGTGTCCGAGATCTCGATGTACGAGTAAGTGCCCTCCTTCAGATCGTCGGCGAGGAACGTCTCCTTGAGGTACTGGCGATCGCAGTCCAGGGCGCCGGTGCGGATAGAGATGACCCCGCTGACGGACTCGATGGCCTCGGAGGCGTTCAGCACCAGGTTCAGCAGCACCTGGCGGATCTGCGCGGCGTCTGCCTCGATGGGCGGGATATCGTTGGTGAGCTCCAGCTTCAGGACCGCCTTCTTGGAGATGGAGGTTCGAAGGAGGTGGACCATCTCCTGGACCAGCTTCGGCAGGCCGAGCCGCTTCACCGTGAACTTGCCGCGACCGGAGTAGGCGAGCATCTGACGGGAGAGCTCGGCGGCCTTCTTGGCCGCGGTCTCTATGGCGAGGATGCTCTGGCGGGCAGGCGATTCAGGGGCGAGATCCATGAGCGCCAGATCCGCGTTGCCGAGGATCCCCATGAGCAGATTGTTGAAGTCGTGGGCGATGCCCCCCGCCAGCACACCGAGGCAGTCCAGCTTCTGCGCCTGTTGCAGCTTGGACTCCATCTTGTTCCGCTCCATCTCCCGGTGTTTGATATCGGTGATGTCCTGCATGGTGCCCGCGATGCAGCGCCCTTTGCGATGGGGCTCCCGCTTCAAGTAGATGATGACGTAGCGGACGGTGTCGTCCGGACGCAGAATCCGTTGCTCGCGAATCACGATCTCGTCGGCCTCCGCGGCCTCCTTCAGGGCCCCGTCCCAAGCGGCGCGGTCACGCAGATGGATCTTTTCCCGGTTGGCCCCGATGGCGGGGGTGAAGGCGCTCCGGTCGAGCCCGTGGATGCGAAACATCTCATCGGACCATTCGATTGAATGGTCTTCCAGGTCTATTCTGAAGCTTCCGACATGGGCCAGACGTTCTGAATATTCGAGCAGCGATAGGGTCTCAGTCAGGGGCATGTTGGCCATGAACTCTCCAGTCTCGAAAGGGTGCGAATCAAGCGCTGAACAAAGCTCCTCCAGATTCTCTGAAAATTAGTACATTGAAATCATATTTTCAATCATTTAAACTGCCGCTGTCATTTTGCACTGGGCGGCCTGAACTGTGAAGCCGGGACCTCGCGGTAGGCACGCGCAATGGGACGAGCCGCGGCGGTCATATCATCGAAACCTGATGCGTCTGTGAAGGGGCAGCCGGGGCGAGAGCGGACCCTCCGGTTCGAGAAACCCCGCGAGAAACTCTCGCGAGAAACCCTCGCCAGGCGATGGATAAATAGTTTACCCCTGGGCGCTGAAAGCGTCACGACGTTCGTCGGCAGACCGTGAACGAAGAGGCGCCATCGCGAAATCGCCGCCGGGAGCGTGGGGGGGGCGGCGCGGACGAAATCAATTCGACCGTCGTTCCGTTCCCCGCGCACCGGCGCCCCTCTTCCCTACTCCGCGACCTCCACCGCGCCGGCCGTGCACGGCTCGCTCCGCGGCTCCCCCCGCTGATCGGTCGCCGGACAGTCGGCGCCGAGGCCGATGGCCGGGCTCGCCGCGCCGGGGAGCGCCGTCTCGGTCTCACCGCCGTTGTCGCCGAGGGGGCCGAGGAGGGGATCCGCCACCGTCGGAGCTTCCGTGCAGCCCGCCCCCTCCGGCCACTCGAGGTTGCCCCCGCCGTCGACGAAGGGATCACTGCATCCGGGCGCCCAGGTCCCCGAGGTGTTGTTCGCGACGATGGTGTTCCTGAGCTCGAGCCCGGTGATGTCGCCCGCGTTGAACACGGCGCCGCCCCCCTGGCCCTCCGCCGGCGCGCTGTTGTCCGCGATAGTGCAGTTGCGGATCGTCCCTCTCACCGGCGCCGAGAGCCAGATCCCGCCGCCGTTGCTGCCGGTGGCCACGTTTTCGGCGATGGTGGTGTTGGTCAGCGCCACCTCGCTCGTGTGAATCCAGAGGCCGCCGTTGTAGAACCCCTCGTTGCGGGTGATGGCGCTGTCCGTTATCGAGAGCGCGAGCCCCTGGAGGTACAGGCCGCCCGCGTTACCGTCATCCGCGGTGACCCGGTTTCCGTCGACGGTGGTGCGATCCATGGCGAGGGCGCCGGAGTCGTCGTTGGAGACGCGGAAGAATCCCCCGGCGATGGCCCCGGCGGTGTTCCCCGAGATCCGGACGCCGCAGAGGGACGCGACCTCGTCGGTGCCGTCCATGTAGATCCCGCCGCCGCAGCCGCCGTCCCCCGGGTTGCCCCCTGTGCCGGTGGCTCCGTTGTCCGTGAAGGCGCTGTTAACGATGGTGAGGTCCCCGTTCAGGCTGCCCACCGCGCCCCCGTTGCTCGCCCGGTTGCCGTCGAAGCGGGAGCCCGCGATGATCGTCTCGCCGCCGCCGAACGCGTAGATGGCCCCCCCCGCGACGTCCTGGCCGGACGCCGGGGCGCGGTTTCCGATGAAGGAGCAGTCGTTGACCGTGAGGCTGCCGCCGTCGCGATAGATGGCCCCACCGCCGCTCGCCGTGTCATCGTCGCCCTCGGCGCTTCGGCCGTCGCGGAAGGTGAGCCGCTGCACGGTGAGCCGGGGGGTCGTCTGATCGTAGCCGGAGTCGAGGTACAGGATGCGCGAGGCGCCGCCTCCCGAGAGGGTCACGAGGCCGCCCCCGTCGAGCACGGTCTCCCGGGTGAGCACGATCTGGGACCCCACCTCGATGGTTACGGGATCGGCGCCGCAGTCGAAGACGATGACGCCGCCGTCGTCGGCCGCGGCCTGGAGCGCCTCCTGAGTACAGCTTCCGGCCGTGCCGTCCCCCACCGTCGCGGTGGGCTCGGAGACGTCCGCGGGAGCCAAGGGCTCGCAGATCGCCTCGGGGGGCTCTCCCGGAGTGGTGTCCCCCGGATCGGTGTCCCCGCCGCCGTCTCGCGTCCCCTCGTCCCTATTCCCGGAGCACTGTATGCCGAGCGCGACCACCAGTAGATAAATGACCCTGTTCATGAAACATCACCTCCTGACGCCCCAGCGCCGTCCGCTTTGAGCTCTGATTATACCACCCGAGTCCGGCGCGGTCCGATACTGTAGAAGGTCTCAGGCACGGCCCTGGCAAAATTCTCAAAAGAGCTGCGGCCGATGAAGGCGGGGGGCGAGACCTCGTGAATCGCAGTCCTCGACCCGCCGTCGCGCCGCCTCGCATAGGGGCGCTTTGCTGTGTGATTGCTCGGGAACGGGGTTCCCCGTCTGCACGAGGCGCTTCACGGCGGCCTCGAAGGCCTCCCAGTCGCCCTCCCGGTAGAGTCCGCCGAGGGACACCCCGTCCGGCAGCGCCCCGTGGTCGAGTAGCCACATCACCCCATCGTGGCAGAAGGTCGCCCGGGCCAGCGCCCGGGTCATCCCCGCCGGCGTGAAGTCGGCGCCGTTGGCGCTGATCCGGTCCAGCACGGCGACCGAGCCGCTGCCGCCCAATCGAGCACCTCGTCATCGGCTCGGGCCCCCATCTCGAGGAGCGCCTCGACCACCTCGTCGTTCCTGCGGGCACAGGCCGCCGCCAGGGCCGATCGCCCGCACGTGTCCGGGGCCTCCACCGCCGCGCCGGCCGCCGCCAGCCGCCGCGCCACCCCCACGCTCTCGGCGTCATGGAGCAACCCGACCCCGGCGATCCCTGTTCGGGCGTTTCTGCTATTATCAACGCCGACGGCCGCGAATAGGAGGGATACGAAATGAAATGTGAAAACTGCAACGCGCCGGTCGGCTACGCCGATTCTGAAATCCTGACCTGCGAGCATTGCGGGTTCCAGATGGCCAACCCCCGGGCCGCGAAGACGGAGACCTTGGGATCGCTGATCGCGCCCCTGTGGCAGAACGCGGACGGCCAAGGCAACTCGTTTCTCGATGTCTTCCAGAAGTGCATATCGAAGACCGACGCCGGGCTGACACTGAATACGGACACCGTGGAGTTCCGCGCCCTGCCGGACAAGCTGCAGCGCAAATTGAAGCACATGGACAGCGCGACGCTGACGATGTTCCTCGGGTCGATCTTCGACGACGACTGAGCCGACAGGAGCCCCGCCCGAGACAGGACGGCGGAGAGCCCCCACGACACAGCCCCGGAGTTTTCATAGCGGACACCGAATACTCACCGGCGATAGATGGAGAGGCGCCCCGACCGGATCACCCCCGCCACGAGCCCGGTCGGGCCGGCCGTGACCGTCGCCGCATCGAACGGTCCGTATTCGACGCCGTTCAGGATCACGGCGTGGGCCAGCCCCTTCGGGGATTGTTTGTATCCGACGACCCCCCAGCTGTCGTCGACCTCCGAGAGCACCGGCCTCGAATATCGCTCGTGCGGAAAGACCGCCCCCTCCCAATCGAACGAAAACGGGCCGTAGCTCCTGCCGTCGACGGTGACGGAGGTCGTCCTGCCGTCGTTCGAGACGAAGGCCCAGCGTTTGGAATGGCGGGAGAATACGAAATCATAGATGCCGCCCTGGGGGTCGATGTCGAACACCTCGCTGCCGACCAGCAGGCGGCGTACGCCGTCCCCGACCGCCTCGAAGACCGATTCCCCGACCCCCTCGGTGACCGTCAGCGGTCGAATCTCGTCGTAGGCTTCGCATCCCCGTTTCGGAGTGTACAGGACGGTGGACTCCTGGGCCCGGAAGGCGAGCTCCCACTCGTTGTCGTAGAGATGGGGCCATGGAGGCGACGAGCACCCCGCGGTGCACATCTCGATGCGCGCGCCGTTTACGAGCGCAAAACAGACCCCGTCCAGCACCGCGCCCACGGCCCAGGTCCCGCCGTCCGCGGAGAACGCCACCTCGCTCAGCTCGTCGAAGGGGCCGAAGCGGTCCCCGTTCACCATCAGGTACCGCTGATCGCCCAGGCGGTACGCGCAAGCCCACGCGCGACCGTCCTCCGAGAAGACAAGCGACTCGGCCCGCCCTCCCGACAGCGCGACGGTCGTCCCGTCCAGCACGACCACGTCCTCTTTCCTGTCCGACCTGACATAACCGTGCCGCGCGCCGTTCGTGGAGAACGCCAGGTTCGAGAGGGGCTTCGACGAGGTCGCTTCCTCGCCGCCGATCATCAGGACGTAGCTGCGTTTTTTGCGGGCGATATAGCCGAAGGCCGCGGGATCGTCGGAGGTCTCCAGGGAGATGATCTCGTCGTAGGGGCCCCGCTCCTGGCCGTTGACCCCAACATAGGCCTCGCCGGCTTCGGTCTCCGAGAGGAAGCTCCACACCTTCCCGCCGTCCTGGAAGCCGAAATAGTGGGGATAGACCCCCGCCCGGGCGTATTCGACGCCGTGAATGATTTGGAGCTGCCGGCCCTTCCGGGTGGCGGTGTACCAGAAGCCGAACGGCTCTTCGTCCATGTCCGTCATCATGTAGGCGTTCTCGAAGGGCCCGAGGGTCCTGTCGGGATAGACGACGGTGGTGCGATCCCCCTCGCTCGCCGCGAAGCTCCAGGTGCGGGTCCCGGGGGGGAACCCGATCGCGTCGACCGCCGTATACGGTCCGAGGGTGCGGCTCTTGGCCCCGTTCTTGATGAAGACGCGGTAGCCGTCATCTGCCCGGGCCGCGAACGCCCGGAGGGTGCGGGAGTCGTCGATCACCGGCGGACGGATCTCCGCGAAGGGCCCCTCGATCTCGCGCTCGGATACCCAGTAGACCCCGTCGTCCTTCATCCCGATGAAGGACCATCGAATCGGATCGACCGCCACGAAGAGCTCGCTGTAAGTATCGAATCCGAACGGTGCCTCGCTTTGCCAGACCAGCGGCAACGCGAAAGCGTCGACCGACTTCGCCGGGGATTCCCCGGAGGGTGACGGCGCGGAGGTCCCTGGTGATTCAGCGGCGGTGTCTTCTGCCGGTATCCCGAGGCCTCTCGTTCCGTCGCCGGCGGCGCCGTCCGCCGCGTGTTCCGCCGCGCCGCAGCCGAGGCACACTCCCCAGGCCAGAGCGACCGTCGGGATTCTGTATAGTTGTCGCCTTATCATGATCGCGCATCATAGTACGATTGACGCACGGGCGGTCAAAAAATCAGGCGTCGCGATCTGCGTCAACTCTTCGAGGCCTCAACGTCTCTCAACATCGCGAGCGCCCTTACCGCCCCCTGCCCGACCGCGTCGATCTGGGCGTCCGTGGTCCACTCCTTTTCCATGAGCGAATCCACCATCGCCGACAGCTCCGTCACGAACGCCGGCGGGCGCGCCTTGGTCCGCCACGCCGAGAGCAGGTTCCGGGCGCCGGCCAGCTCGTTTCGTGCCTGCTCGCGCATCTTGTCTCGCTCCGCCATGCGCTGATCGCGCAGCTCGTCTTCGATTCCGTGGCGATGGCGACGCCGGTTGTCCGGGCTGTGGTAGTCCGGGCCGTGGTAGTGGGTCTCCTCGGAGCCCCCGTGGAGGATGTCCCACTCGGGCGGCCCCGATTCGGCCGGCAGGGTGGCGAGGACGGACCGGCGACACGCTTCGAAGTTCGCCACCAGCCGCTGTCGAAGCTCGGCATCCGACAGTGCCGCCAGGCGGTCCCGATTTTGGGCGGCGTAGTATTCGGCGTACCGCTTTCCCCCTTCGTGCCCGCAGCCGTTGCACCGGTATACGAACGGTGCGAGCGTCGTCAAGTCCTCGCTCTGACAGGCCACACAACGGGGCGACGGCGGTTTGTCGCCCCCGAAAAACAGCCTCGATAAAAATCCCATTCGTCTCCTCTCGAATCATCGGGTATTCGACGGCCTCGACGCTACCAAATCGCGCTGCTGTGGACAACAGACAACAGCCCACCCTCTCGGGCACTTCGGTTTGCCCACCCCGTCACTGCAATCGCTACTCCACCTTCCGGAGCCCCCGCAGCCGGGCCTGCTGGTCCTCCGTCAGGGTGTTCTTCACCTGGACGAGCAGCTCGAGGTGGAGGCGCTTTTACTGGTTCTCGCTCGCCATGACCTTCTCGGCCTCGCACGAAGTGCGCTGTCTCAGGCCTGCGACAGCTGAGAGTGAGCCTTAAAAGGATGCTGGGATCAGGCAATCGCGGTCGTGTCCGCCGGAACGGCGACACTATCAGGAGAACCCGCGGCTTCTTCAGAGGCCTCGTCCGCGTCCCCCGGGAGCTCCTCGCCGGTATTGGGATCGACGTCATTCGAAGCGCGGCGTCCCTTGCGGGCCTGGCGGACCCGCTCGCACTGCGCCAGGATAGGGGCGAGGAGCGCCTCGCGGTCGGCGGCCGCTTCCGGCGTATGCTCGTCATAGGTCCCCAGG
>JBNLED010000276.1:0-2382 GCA_050304755.1 Polyangia bacterium
GTCTGAGTCTGCGTCCGAATCTGCATCGCTATCAGAATCTGTGTCCGTATCCGCGTCTGAGTCTGCATCTGAATCCGTATCTGAATCCGCGTCAGAGTCCGCATCTGAGTCAGAGTCCGCATCGGAATCCGCATCCGCATCTGAATCCGCGTCTGCGTCGGTGTCGGAGGCGGTGTCCCCGCCCCCGATCGCCGTATCCTCAGGTTCGGGGATCGACTTCGGGGCGCTATCCTCGCATCCGGCGAGAGCGAACAGCAATGTCAGGACCAGTCGATGAGCCATTCCCGTTTCCTGGTGTGCTCCTGTCGTGGTGCGTTGTTGCGCCGCCGGGGAGGCACCCGACTCAATGATAACGCTTTTGAATCCGCTCAACCAGCCCGGAGTTGCGGTTGAGCTGATCGGTGTTCCGGATCGCGATGCCGAGGGCCCGACGGGAGCCGACCAGCACCACCAGCCGCTTCCCCCGGGTGATGGCCGTGTAGAGGAGGTTCCGCTTGAGCATGACGAAGTGCTGGGTGTGGAGGGGGATGATCACGGCCTTGTACTCGCTCCCCTGGGACTTGTGGATGGAGCAGGCGTAGGCCAGGGTGAGCTGGTCCAGCTCGGAGGCGGGATACCGGACCTTCTTCTCTGCGAAGCCCACCTCTACCCACTCGAGCTCGGGATCGATGGCGGAGACGCGGCCGATGTCGCCGTTGAACACCTCGAGGTCGTAGTTGTTCTTCACCTGCATGACCTTGTCCCGGAGCCGGAACCGGGCCCTGGCGCCTCCCCCCTCCGGGGCGGGGTTGAGCAGATCCTGGAGCTCCGTGTTCAGCGTGGCGGCGCCCACGATGCCCTTGTGCATGGGGGTCAGCACCTGGATGTCGTCGAAGGGGTCCAGGCCGAACCGCTCGGGGATCCGCTTCGACACCAGAGACTTGATGGTGTCGAGGCACTCCTCGGGGGAGCGCCGCTCGATGAGGAAGAGATCCGCCGCCTCCCCCTTCTCGCCGGTTCGCGGCTCCTCCCCCCGCAGGATATCGTGGGCGCCGGTGATGATGAGGCTGGAGCGGGCCTGGCGGAAGATCTCGGTGAGACGCACCACCGCGAGCCCCGGGTGGCGGTCGAGCCGCAGGAGATCGGTGAGCACCGTGCCCGGGCCCACAGAGGGCAGCTGATCCGGATCCCCCACCAGGAGGAGCCGGCACTCGAGGGGGAGGGCGCTCATGAGCGCGGCGAAGAGCTCGATATCCACCATGGAGACCTCGTCGACCACCACTACGTCCGCCTCCAGGGGGCGCTCCCGGTTCCGCTCGAAGCGCAGGGTCTTGGGGGTGAACTCCAGCAGGCGGTGGATGGTCTTGGCGTCCCGTCCCGCCGCCTCGGTCATCCGCTTGGCGGCCCGTCCCGTGGGGGCGGCCATGACCACCCGGCGCCCGGTCCCGGCCAGCGCCTCCACGAGCCCCCGGAGGAGCGTGGTCTTGCCGGTGCCGGGGCCGCCGGTCAGCAGCATGACCCGCGCCCGCTGGATCTCGTGGAAGGCGGCGCGCTGCGCGTCGGCGAGGCGGATCCCGCTCTTCTGCTCGGCCGCGCGGACGGCCGCCGCCGCGTCCAGCTCGAGGGGGGGACCCGGCCGATCGATGAACGCCCCGAGGATCTCCGCGGCGGTCTGTTCGGCCCGGTGGAGGCGCGTGAGGTAGCACGCCTCCTTGTCCTCCAGCCGCACTTTCCCCATCAGGAGGAGCCGATCCATGGCGTTGGCGAGCAGGTCCCGATCCACATCGAGGAGCTCTGCCGCGTTCGTGAAGAGGGGTTCTTTGTAAGCGAAAACATGGCCCTCCCGGGCCAGCTCGTCCAGCACATACAGGAGCCCCGCCTCGACGCGGGGGTGGGCGTCCTTGGGAATACCGAGGTGGGCGGCGATCCGGTCTGCGGACAGAAAACCGATCCCGGAGACATCGGACGCGAGCTGGAACGGGTTCTCGCTCACCACCCGGATGGCGTCATTGCCGTAGCGCCGGTAGATCCGGACGGCGAAGGCAGGGGAGATGCCCGCGGACTCCAGGAAGACCATCACCTCCTGGAGGGCCTCCTTCGAGACCAGAGACTCTTTGATGGCGGCCGCCCGCTTGGGGCCGATCCCCTCCACCTCGGCGAGCCGGGCGGGGCTCCGCTTCAGGATCTCCAGGGTGTCCACGCCGAACCGCTTCACGATCCGCTTGGCCATCACCGGCCCGAGCCCCGGCACCAGCCCCGAGCCCAGGTACTTCTCGAGACCGACGAAGGTCGACGGCTTGACCGTCAGGTACGACGTCGCCTTGAACTGCTCGCCGTACTTGCGGTCGTGGGTCCAATGACCGATGAGACGCAGGCTCTCGCCGGGCTGGACGCCCAGGAGGT
>JBNLED010000277.1:0-35661 GCA_050304755.1 Polyangia bacterium
GCCACCAATCGCGATCTGGACACGCTGGTCAGGGAGGGGCGCTTCCGGGAGGATCTGCTGTTCCGCCTGCGGGCCATGTCCATCACCCTCCCCCCCCTCAGGGAGCGCCGGGGGGACATCAAGCTCCTCGCCCTCCACCACATCTCGGTGCTGTGTGAGCGATACCGCACCGACACCAAGGGGTTCTCTCCAGACTTCTTCGATATCCTGTCGTCTTACGACTGGCCGGGCAACGTGCGGGAGCTCAACCAGTCGCTGGAGCACGCCTTGACCTCCGCCGGCCCCACTCCGATGCTCTTCCCCAAGGATCTCCCGGACGAAATCCGGGCGAAGGTCGCGCGAAAGGCGTTTGACGACACCGACTCCCTCGAGCCCGCGACCGCCATCTCGGAGATCATCGATCCCTCGGCCCCCATGCCCACGCTGAAAGAAGCCCGGGGCGCCGTCATCGAGGATTTCGAGAGACACTACTTGGAGATGCTCCTCAAGCGGACCTCCGGAAAGATACGGCGGGCGTGCCGTGTGTCCGGGTTGTCCCGCTCCCGGCTCTACTCGCTGCTCAAGAAGCACGGGATCGCCGCGTCGGGCTTCTCCCTCCAGCAGACCGCGAGGCGATGATCCCGCCATCCGTGTTCTGAATAACAGGACATAGTCCTACGAAACAGTACATAATCCTACATAACAGGACACAAACATTTGTCTGTCCGCCTCCGCAAAGCCTACGGCGAGATCTTCGAGTTCAAAATCGTAGGTCCAAGACCACGCCGTAGCCTCGCGCAGCGAGCGGAGGCGGGCACGTCACAAAACGTGACTCAGCTGTTGAGAAGTCGAGCTTTACAGGTGTCTAGCCCGACGACCGGGTTGGTATATCAGTTGCAACCATTTCACTTTTGGTTATGAGCACTGAAAGTCGAATTGAACAGTTGTATTTCAGATTCCTCCTCCTCAATTCCCTGATAGCCGGCGCGGCGCTATCCCTGCTTTCCGGATGCAGCTCGAGCAACACCGAGCAGAAACAATCGATCGAAGAATCCGACAAGGCTCATCCGGAGACCGGAGGAGAGCGGCCGCCCCGAAGCGCGACCCAAGCATCGAAAGTCGATCCGCCGTTGGAAGCGCCGGGCGCCTATTTCGAGGCCCTATCCTCAAAACGGAACAGCCGCCCGTCACACAGCGCGCCGGTGAAGCGAGGCTCGGTGCTCCTGGTGGTCATCGACGCGCTCAACGCCCGGCACCTCTCGGCGTACGGCTACCTCCGCCGGACGAGCCCCCACATCGACCGACTGGCCGAGGGGGGATGGCTGATGAGCAACCACGTGTCCAACTCGTCGTGGACGCGGCCGAGCTTCTCCACCCTCATCACCGGGCTCACCAAGAAAGAGCACGGCGTGGAGCTCAAGAACTCCGTCATCGACATGGGGATCACAACCATCGCTGAGCGCTTTCGCCTCGCCGGATACAAGACCGCTGGGTTCGTGGGCAACCCCCTCGTCCGGGAGATCTGGGGATTCGGGCAGGGATTTCAACGCTACGAGGACACCGCGAGCCTCAGGAAGATGTTCCCACCGGATCGGGTGCTGGCGGACAAGGCCATCGACTGGCTGAAGACCGTCGGTGATGATCCGTTCTACCTGATGATCTTCTTCACCTCCCCCCACGCGCCCTACCGGCCGCTGGACAAGCACTTCCTCCGGAAGGCGCCGGCCGGCTCCGTCATCGAGTACCCTTTCAGGGAGTACAAGGAGCCCCTTCCGAAGGCCGATCACGAGCGGATAGTCGCCGCCTACGACGACGAGGTCCGCTACGCGGATCGGCAGCTGGGCCGCGTGCTGAAGGCGCTCGATGAGCTCGGCCGGCGGGAGGACACCGCCATCATCATCACCGCCGATCACGGCGAGGCCATGGGCGATCACAACTGCTATGCCCACACCTACCATATGTGGGACTCGGTGCTCCGGGTGCCGCTCATCGTCAATTCCAAAGCCCTCCGGACGACGGGAATCCACGACGACCGGCCGTCCACCCACATCGATCTGGCGCCGACGTTGTTCGACCTCGCGGGAGTCGACTACCCCCCGGACAAGTACCAGGGGGTGTCCCTGTTGGCGCCCGAGCCCAACCCGCCGGAGGGGCGGGACAGAATCCAGTTCAGCCAGTACAACGCCCACGGCATCCAGCGCCAGGCGATCCGTCGGGACTGCTGGAAGCTCATCCATCACCACAAGGTCGATCCCCGGGACCTCGACCACCTCAACAGCCTGGGCCGCAACATCCCCCGGGCCGATCCGCGGGATCTGCCCTCCCTGGCCACGGACGGCGAGCGGTACGAGCTCTATGACCTCTGTAAGGATCCCGGGGAGCTCGAGAACCGCATCAGCGCGCCGGAGATCGAAAAGGAGCGCGGCGGGCTGATGGCCGCCCTGCTTCCCATGTTCGAGACAGGAGAGGATGACCAGGGGCTCTCCCCGGAGATGATTGAGGCGCTCGAGAACGCGGGGTATATCGGAAACATGGCCCAACCCACAAAGAAGAAAGAGAAATGATGTCACCTCGAGCGCGTTGTGCGATAGGGCTCGTCGCCTGTGCGATGTGGATCCTCTCCTGCAAAGACGGCGAACGGACCGCCCCCCCTCGGGAGCAGACCGCCCCTGAGGAGCCGTCGCCCCGGGAGACCTCGGGGAGCGCCCCCCGCCCCTCTCAGGACCGGGCGGCGCCGAAGGAGAAGCCCGCCGAGCACGCCGCCGTCTCCCGGAAGTACTTCGACGCTGTCGATCTCCCCCCCCTCTCCGAGCCGGCGACGGTCGCCCCCCTCGAAAAGGGATCGGTGCTCCTCCTGGTCTTCGACGCGCTCAACGCGCGGCACCTCGGCATCTACGGCTACGAGCGGGACACCAGCCCCACCATCGACAAGGTGGCGCGGGAGGGGCTGGTCCTCACCAACCACATCTCCAACTCGTCCTGGACCCGCCCGAGCTTCACCACCATCGTCACCGGCCTCCCCAAGAAGGGGCACGGGGTGGAGCTGGAGGGGGGGTGGCGGCTCGAGCCCCATGTCAAGACCCTGGCCGAGCGGTTCAGAAACGCCGGGTACCGCACGGCCGGGTTCACCGGCAACCCGCTGGTCCGAAAGGCGTGGGGGTTCGACCAGGGATACCAGACCTACGAAGACCCCCTCACCCTGGGGGTCAAGGCGTTCCCCATGGACAGCATCCTCATCAATAACGCCATTCGCTGGCTGGAGGGCGTCAAGGACCGCCCCTTCTTCCTCGTCCTCTTCCTCACCTCGGCCCATCCTCCCTACCGCCCCCCGCGGACGCCGCGGCGGTTCCTGTCGGAGGTGCCGCCGGGGGACATCATCGAGCACCCGTTCAAGGAGTACCCAAAGCCGCTGCGAAAGGATGAACATGCCCGAATCGTCGCGGCCTACGACGACGAGATCGCCTACCTGGACCAGCAGGTGGCCCGGCTCCTCGATCATATGCGAGCGGCGGGCCAGCTGGATCGCACGGTGATCGCCATGACCGCCGATCACGGCGAGATGTTCGGCCAGCACAACTGCTACCTGCACGTGTATCACATGTGGGAGCAGACCCTCCGGGTGCCGCTCATCCTGAAGGCCCCGAACCTCCCGGTGAAAGGGGCCGCAGACAGCCGGTTCACCACCCATGTGGATATCGCCCCCACGCTGCTCGACTTCGTGGGCATCCCGTACGATGATAGCGAGCTGAAGGGGACCTCGCTGAAGAACACCCTCGCGGACCTCTCCCGGAATCAGGAGCGCCCCCTCTTCAGCCAGTACAACGCCCACGGCATACGACGCCAGGCGGTCCGCAACGGCCGCTGGAAGCTCATCCACCACCACAAGGTCAAGCCCTGGGCCGTGGAGAAGCTCGACGAGCTGCACCCCCTCATCAAGCAGCCCGATCCCCGGAGTCTCCCCTCCCTGGCATGGAAGAAGGAGCGCTACGAGCTCTACAACCTGCTCGAAGACCGGGATGAAAACACGGACCTCTTCGAAGCCCGCCGGAACTCCCCCGAGCTCGAGGCGCTGATGCGGTCCCTCGCTCCTGAGATCACCGGTGACAAGGCCAAGGGAGCGCTCACCGAAGAGATGGTCCAGGCGCTGATCAACGCAGGGTATCTCACGGAGGAGAAGGCCCCCTGACCTGCGGCGGTTCAGGACAAAACGATTCGCGGTGCGCTCCGCGCCCATCAACGGGGATGGGCCCCTCGGCGCGTGGTCCTGACCTAGCTGATGGACAGGGGGCCCGCCAAAAATCCGGCTTCTCTGGAGAAGAGGTGTCACCGTCACTCAAACGCAATTATTGCATACCGAAATGGGCGTAGATTTTCAATGGAGACTCCCCCTTAAATATCCGTCCTCTGGAAGATGATATCAGCCTGCCCATCCTGAAATCCATTCTCGATGAGCTGCCCAACGCACCCACGCCCTTCCGGAGGGCAGGCGGTCGCGGTAGCGGTGGCCGCCGTCTGATTTTCTGTTCTGGGTGTTCGCAGGGATGAACAACGGGTCTCGTTTTTGTCGTTCCAGAATGGATGATAGCGCCTCCTAATTCTATTGCTACACTTTCAGGAGGAGCCCCGTCATGACAGTAGAGACATTAGAGTTCGTTCCCTATTTTTTCGACACCCCGGTGATCGTCGACGTCGGGTTGATCGACGGAACGATGAAGACCGGCAGGCTTTCCGAGTTCGACCCGACGAGCAAAGAGATCCGGCTCGCTGTTTTTTTTCTCGATTCGAAGAACAGGACCCAGAGCATCCCGCTCAGGCTGAACGTCCAGGAAGTCGGCTTCGTGGCGTTCCATGAACCGGTGATTCAGCCGAATGAGGGGTGGGACCAGTTTCGCGAGTTCGATGTACGCCTCGTGATGGACAGGACCTTCACGGTGATGGTGAGGCCGGAACAGGTGTCCAACGCGTTCGGATTTTTCGGCTATCCGGTCTCCAGGCAATCGGTCCCGAAGATCTTCTTTTTTTTCAACCACGCCATTCATATCCGGGAGGACAAGGAACCCCTCGGGTCGTGGCTGGTCAAGGAGGGGTTCACCGACGCGGAGTCGGTGGATCGGGGGCTGGCGTATCAGGCTCAGACCCGGAGCCCGCCGATCGGCCAGATCCTCGTGGAGCAGAGCGTCATCCGTTCCGAGGACGCGGAGCGGGCGGCGGAGCAGCAGGCGGCCCTCGCCAAGCAGGGGCGCCCCATGCGGTTGGGGGAGATCCTGGTACAGGCCGGGCTCGCCACCGACGACGATATCGGGCGGGCCCTGATGGAGCAGAAGCGGCGGAAGGGGAAGCGCCTCGGCGAGGTGCTGGTGGAGCTCGGCATCGTCAAAGAGATCGACGTGGCCAAGACCCTGGCCCGGAAGTTCCAGCTGCAGTTCGTGAACCTGGACGACGAGACGCTGACCGACGAGGCGTTGGCGGAGATCCCCGCGCGCCTGGTCGAGAAGTACCGGGTGTTTCCGTTCAAGAGCACCCCCTCGGAGATTTGCATCGCCATCAGCGATCCCCTCGCCATGGAGCCCCTCGACATGCTTCGGTTCTCGGTGAAGAAGCGTATCGTGGAGGTGATGGTCGTGCCGAGCCAGCTGGAGCGGTACATCAACACCTACTTCAACCCGATCGACGCCGTGATGCCGGATGTAGCGATGGACGATCTGATGGCCGAGCTCAACGCCAACACCGACGCGGATCGGGAGGCGGCCAGCGACTTCATCGAGGCCCGGTTCGACGACTCAGTGGTTGCCAAGCTCGTCAACCAGATTATTGTCGAGGCCTATCGCCGGAACGCGTCGGATATCCACATCGAGCCCTACGGCAGCACCTCCCAGACAGTGGTCCGGTTCCGCATCGATGGGGTCTGCGGCGAGTTCCAGAAGATCCCCGTCGCCAACCGCAAGCAGGTGGTCGCCCGGATCAAGATCATGGCCAACCTGGACATCACGGAGCGCCGGCTGCCCCAGGACGGCAAGATCAGGTTCCGCATCGGCAAGCGCACGGTGGAGCTCCGAGTCGCCACCATCCCCACGGTCAACGACAACGAGGATGTCGTGCTGCGAATCCTGGCCGGCGGGGGCCCCATGCCCCTCGGCGACATGGGGTTTCACCCCTACAACCTGGATCACCTGGAGCACCTCGTCAAACGCCCCTACGGCATGCTGCTGGCCGTAGGCCCCACCGGCTCCGGCAAGACCACGACGCTGCACGCCCTGGTGGGGCACATCAACGACGCCGAGCGCAAGATCTGGACCGCGGAGGATCCGGTGGAGATCACCCAGTACGGGCTCCGGCAGGTGCAGGTCAAGGCGCAGATCGGGCTAACCTTCGCCGCCGCGATGCGCTCGTTCCTCCGGGCGGATCCGGACGTCATACTGGTGGGGGAGATGCGGGACCACGAGACCGCCGCCATCGGCGTGGAGGCCTCCCTCACCGGCCACCTGGTGCTCTCCACCCTCCACACCAACAGCGCGGCGGAGACCGTGACGCGGCTCATCGACATGGGCATCGATCCCTTCAGCTTCGCGGACGCCCTGCTCGGCGTGCTCGCCCAGCGGCTCGCGAGGCGGCTCTGCAAGGAGTGCCAAGAATCCTACACGGCCTCGAAAGACGAGCTGGCGCAGCTCGAGTCCCTGCTCGGGCGGGAGAAGCTGCGAAAGAGAACAAAGGGCGAGCCCCTAACCCTCTGGCGGTCGCCGGGGTGCGAGCACTGCGGCTACAAGGGGTACAAGGGGCGCCTCGGCATCCACGAGCTCCTCGTGGTGGACGAGGATATCCGGGCCGTGATTCAGAAGAAGGCCACGGTGGACGAGCTCCTCTCCCTCGCCCGCGAGAAGGGAATGCGCACCCTCCTCGAGGACGGCCTGGACAAGGCCATCGCGGGCCACACCGACGTGCAGAAGGTGCTGGCGGTCTGCAGCCGTTAGGTCCCCGCCGATTGAATTCTTCCAAGCGCTCTCCCTCGCCATCCTCCCGATGAGGGGAGGGAAACGACCACGCGGAGACTGAAAACTCGAGTACTATCATAATGTTGAATGATGCCCGTAATGTTGAACGCGCCTTAGAACGCGCTAGCCTTATTAGGGGGGCATGGAGCCTCGGAAGAACGCCTGCAATCGGAACATGTCTCACACAGAGGAAGAGGCGGTCTATGAGCTTTGATTATCCGAACCCGCATCAGCGCCCCGTCCTGGACTGGCGCGGTACGCAGCATCGACTCGACGAAGAGGCGGAGCGGGCACTCCGCTATCACCGAGAGCTCACCGTGTTTGTTCTAGATGTCGGGAAGACATCGCCGGACCTCGCAACAAAGATCACGGCCGCCTGCGCCCGGGCAATCCGGTTCTCGGATGTTTTGGGTGAGAGCCGTGACGGCGAGCCGGTGGTTATCTTTCCCGAGACCGGGGAACAGGCCAAGATCCCGGTGACTCGTGTTTTGACCGCGGCCTCTCGAATCGCGCCGGACGCCCGAGGGGGGATCGCCCGGTGCCCCCACAACGGAACGGATGGCCACGCGCTCCTGACGAGCGCGAAGCAGGCAGCCGCCCGCGCCAAAGCGGGATCGTTCGAGGCCCTCCCCGGAAGTACGGAGCGGTACCCGCTCGCCCAGTACGATACCTCGATTATTGCTGCGGACCCGGCGACCAAGCGGCTGTTCGCGCTGGTGCGCAATCTCGCCAGGGCGGATCTGGCGACCCTCATCTCCGGTGAGACCGGCGTTGGGAAGGAGGTCGTCGCCACGGCCCTGCACTGCTGGTCGAACCGCCAGGGCGGACCGTTCATCGCCATCAACTGCGCGGGGATCCCCGTCGCCCTCTTGGAGAGCGAGCTCTTCGGTTATGAAAAGGGGGCCTTCTCAGGCGCGGACGGCGCCAAGGTCGGGCTCATCGAGAGCGCCGACGGGGGGACCCTTTTCCTGGACGAGATCAGCGAGGCGCCGGCAGAGATTCAGGCCAAGCTCCTCCGGGTTTTAGAGAGCCACCGGCTCCGGCGACTCGGCGCGACAGAGGAGAGAGGCGTCGATGTTCGTTTCGTTGCGGCCACCAACCGGGCCGTCTCGGAGGCGATCTCAGAGGGACATTTTCGAAAGGATCTGTACTACCGTCTCTGCACCGCCAAGATAGAAATCTCCCCTCTTCGGGAACGGCGGGGAGATATCATGCCCCTCGCCCGTTCGTTTATCGATATGGGCGGACAGCCATCCGGAAGCTCGGCGTTGCGGTTTACAGAGGCGGCGATCGAGCGTCTCGAGACCTATACGTGGCCCGGGAATGTGCGAGAGCTGCGCAACCTTATGACCTTTATCGCAGCGACGCACAGCGGCCCGGTCGTGGATGCGGCGGAGCTGGGGCTCGACATTGATGCGCGTGATGTCGCCCCGACAGCCGACGGGGTGGAAGACCGGGGAGGCAACGGTCCTTTAAAACGTCGGTTCAAAAATCTCAAGGAGGAGATTCGGGACCTGGAGAAGCGTCGGATACGGGAGGCGCTCATCGCGTCGAATGGTGTCAGGAAGCAGGCCGCGACGCTCATCGGGATGCCCCTCAGGACGTTGGTGACCAAGATGAAGGTGTACGATCTCGGGTCCGTCAGCCGAGGCTCCGCGATCCGTCGGGAAGAATGAGCCGGTGGCGGATTTTGTCCCCAAATCCGAGTTTGACGGATACCGAGTCGATCGGCTCCTCGGCGAGGGCGGGATGGGGGCCGTCTTCCTCGCGACGGATACCGTGCTCGAACGGCAGGTGGCCATCAAGTTCATCACGTCCGAGGAAACCGATCCGATGGCGCGGGAGCGTTTCATCATCGAAGCGCGTGCCATCGCGCGGCTGCAGCATCCCAACGTCGTCGCCATATACCGTGTGGGGGAGACGGACGGGTATCCCTACCTCGTGTCGGAATACGTCCCGGGCACCCCCCTCGATGAAATTGATCTGCCGATTTCCTACGAGCACGCCCTCCGGTTGAGCATCGGTATCGCCTGCGGGCTCACCACCGCCCACGCCCGCGGGGTGCTCCACCGGGACATCAAACCGGCCAACGTCATCCTGTCGGACGACGGGACCGTGAAGCTCCTGGACTTCGGCATCGCCAAGCTCGTGGAGTATCAGACACCGGGGATGCGATCCGGACCGGGATCTTCTCCGGAGTCCGTCGCGCCCGAATCGATCGCGGACTCGAGCGCCATCAGAGGCGCGCCGTCAGATGCGACGGCCGTCGTGAGTCCCATGGATACGACCGTAATCGTGAGCTCTCCGCCGGATGCGGCTGTCGCGGGGCCTCCCGTGGACGCGACAGCGATCGTGAGCTCCCCACCGGACGCTTCATCTGTTGATGAAGCAGTGTCGCCGAAGGTCTTACAGGGAACGAACCCCCGCGCCGAGACAGAGCTCACCGCCAAGGGGCGCCTTCTCGGGACCCCGCGCTTCATGGCTCCGGAGCTCTGGACGGGCGCGCCGGCCTCCTTTCAATCGGACATCTACGCCTTCGGCGTGCTCATCTATACCCTGTTGACGGGGAAACCACCCCATGAGGGGGCGAGCGTCGTCGAGCTATACAATAACATCCTGAGCAACGACGCGCTCCCGCTGAACGACGCCGCGCCGTTTGTCGAACCCGAGTTCGCCGCTGTCATCGATCGCTGTCTTTGCCGCGATCCGGGCGACCGGTTCGAATCGATGAACGAGGTACGGTCACTCCTGGAGCGCCTGGCGAGGAATGTGAAGTACGATGTCCTGCCGGACGGCAACCCTTACCGCGGCCTCAATACCTTCGGAGAGTCCCATCAGAACCTATTCTTTGGACGGGATTCAGAGATCCGGCTCATCCTCGAGCGGATGAACAAGGCGCCGTTCGTGCTGGTCGCCGGGGACTCCGGTGTAGGGAAATCCTCCCTGTGCCTGGCCGGTGTGTTGCCGCGGTTGGAGAAGTGGTTGATCCCAAAGAAGAGATGGGATGTGGTGCAGCTCGTACCGGGGCGCTTTCCGGTGCGGGCGCTGGCGGCCGTGTTGGCGCCACTCCTGGGTGACTCGGAAAGCGGTGTGACGGAGGCGATTCGTTCTGATCCGGGCGGGGTGGCGCGCTCCCTTCGGGCCGGGCGGCAGGCGGATCGCGGGCTCGTTATATTTATCGACCAGTTCGAGGAGATGACCACGATCAGCGATCCCGACGAGCGGGGATACGCCACCGACCTGCTCTCATGGCTCATGGTTCCCTCCCCTTGCATCCGCCTGCTTGCCACCGCCCGGGGGGATTTCCTGAGCCGGCTGGCGGCGCTCCCCAATATCGGTGACGAGATCTCCCACGCGCTCTTCTTCGCGCGGTCGCTCTCCAAGGAGCGTATCCGCGAAGCCATCGTCGGCCCCGCCCGTATGAAGGGGGTGGCCTTTGAGTCTCAGGAGTTGGTACAGGAGCTGGTTGCGTCCACGGGGCGCGCCGGCGGCGGGCTCCCGCTCCTGCAGTTTGCCCTTGCCGAGCTTTGGGATCATCGGGACAAAGCGAAGCGGATGATCCCGTCGGCCGCCCTGGATCGAATGGGGGGCGTGGTCGGTGCGTTCAACCGGCACGCCGACGATATCATGGCAGGAATAAGCGACCGTGATCGGCGGGAGGCGAAGCGACTGATCCTCGCGCTGGTCTCCGCGGATGGGACGCGTGCGCGGCGGACGTCGAACGAGCTCGGGGCATCCCGCTGGGAGGTACAGCGAGTGCTTGATATCCTCGTCCGCGGCCGCCTCCTCGTCGCGAAGGACTCAGAGGAGGGGACCCAATACGAGATCGCCCACGAGACCCTGATCAGCGGGTGGCGCACCCTGGCCAGATGGCTCTCCACCGACGCGGACAAGCGCCTGACCCGTGAGCGGCTTCGCGCCGCGGTGAAGGAGTGGGAGCGGCTCGGACGGGATCACAACCTACTCTGGCGGGGACCTCAGCTCAAGGAGGTCAAGGGGGTAGCGGCGGACGATCTGTCCGAGTCGGAGACCCTCTTCGTAAGGTCGTCGCTCCGATCAGCGCGACATCAACGCGTTCGGCGGGGTCTCGGGATTGCCGCGCTGCCCGTTATCGCTGTCTTGATTTACGGTGGGGTGCAGCTGAAGGCGTGGCTCGAGTTGGAGCGGCGGGTGAGTGAGGCTCTGACGGAGGCCGGCGCGACATTGGCGGCGCTCGAGAATATGAAACGAGAAGCGGCCGATCTCAGGCGGCGGGCCCTGAGGCAATTCGATGCTGCGTCGCCGAAGCGCGCCGAAGCGTTGTGGAAGGCCCACCTCGATAAGCGCGACGCGATGTTGCCCCTCTTCAGGAGGGCCGGCGGTCGCGTCGAGACGGCGTTGCTGTTGGACCCCCGCCGCGATCGGGTGCGGCAGATGTACACGTCGCTTCTCTTCGACCGGGCGCTCTTTGCGGAGCAGACGGGGAACACGGGGGAGGCGGGTGAGATGATATCTCGCCTCGGGCTCTACGATATCGACGGGAGCTGGATGCGGAAGTGGCGAGCGCCCGGGACGGTGACCCTCCGGACATCGCCGGAGAGCGCTGCGGTGCGCCTCTTCCGATTCAACTTGGGAGCGGATGACCGCCTCGAGCGGGAGTCCTTGAAAGGGCAATCGTCGCGCACGGATGCGCTCCTGGTGTCCCCGGGATCCTATATCGCCCGCGTTCAGGCCGCCGGTCACGTCAGCGTCGTTCGGCCATTCACCGTGGGACGGGGAGAGCGGATAACCCTGCGCGTCGCGCTCCCCCGGGAGGGAGTCGTCCCCGACGGATTCGTCTATGTGCCCCCCGGGAGGTTCCTCTTCGGCAGCGCCGCGGACGAGGGGCTCCGGCGGGACTTTTTTCACAACGCGCCGTTGCATGCCGTGGAGACCCGCGGATACCTCATCGCCAAGCGGGAGACGACGTTCGGGGAGTGGCTCGACTATGTCGGGGCGTTGGCGGCGGCGCAACGGCCGGCGGCGCTGCCGAAGGTCGAGAAGGGGGGGTTCCAGGGGGCGCTGACGGTTCAACCTGATGACTCTGGGAGATGGCGTATACTGTTTCAACCCACCACGGTTCGGTACGCCGCGGCGGAGGGCGACCCGGTGCGCTATCTCCAACGGGACCGCCGTCATACCCAGGACTGGCGAAGGTTCCCTGTTTTCGGCGTCACCGCGAAGGACGCGGAGCGATACACCCGTTGGCTCAACGAGACGGGGAGGGTCCCCGGAGCGAGGCTTTGTACGGATATCGAGTGGGAGCAGGGGGCTCGCGGGAGCGACGGCCGGGAGTATCCCCACGGCGAGCGGCTCTTGCCGGACGACGCGAACTTCGACGCCACCTACGGTAAGTTGCCGGAGACCATGGGTCCGGACGAGGTGTGCGTACATCCGGCGTCCAACAGCCCCTTCGGTTTGTGTGACATGGCCGGGAACGTCTGGGAGTGGACCGTCTCCTCCCTCTCCAAGGGCGAATACGCCGCTCGCGGCGGGAGCTATCTCTTCGGTCAGAACTCCGCCCGGGCCACTGACCGGGAGGTGACCGAGCCGTCGTTTCGCGACGTCAGCGTGGGGGTGAGGGTGTGCGCCGATCCGGCTTTCGATTTAAACGGGGACACGCCGAAATAGCACGCGACATGCCGGATCAGCGCGCCGAATCGGCTCGCTTCCTCAGGTACCGCCTGAAATCAATGGGTTTTGGCTTGGCATCGCTGTTGCACTTACCAGATGCCAGCATAGGAGGTGCGCCAATGAAAAAGGTTTCGACGTTAATCAAATGGGGCGTGGGGGTATGTGTTTTCGCTGCAAATCTCCTCGTTCTCCCGTCCACCGGATCGGCCGCGACGCGGATCCCCATATCTTACCTTTCTTACCTTTCTTACCTTTCTTACTACTCTTTCATACGTTATCCCGCCGCGATCTCCTATCTTGCGCCGGCGCGGGATCTGAACGGGATTTCGCTCAACGGCGAATTCCTCGATGATCGGTATATCAAAGGGATCTCTCTCGAGGGGGTGATCATCAACGGTAAAAAGCAGGTCACGTTGAGTCTCAAGGGGACCGAGTTCAAACACCTGAACCAGCTCGACGGGGCGATCATGACCGCCGTGTTGGATGATGATACGCCGCTCGCCCTTCGCATCGATAGCGTCGAAAAACGAAACGAGCGCGTCGATCCCGATACGGTCCACTACTTTGTGAGCTATGAGACGGACCACGGCTGGGAACCGCTTTGCGGGCTGGACGAGTACGACGACCCCATCGGCGCTATCCCGCTGCTTGGACGCTGGGACTATAGCCAGGGCACCTCGACCGGCGGCGCGAAGATTGAGGACGACGCCGTGTTCACCTTCGCCTGTGATGGATATGTACTCCACAAGTGCGTGGACGCCGGATACAAACCGTGGGAAGAGGTGGTGGTGTGCCATGAGCCGAATGACTGTGAGACCATTTCCCTCGCCGCTCAGCACCAGGCCTGTACCCGGATGCTCCGCGCCGATTACTGTGGTGACGGGACATCCTACACCGAGAACGGCGTGCTCGTCGCCATGTACGACAGCGTCGGCCTCCGGTATGACAGTGAAGATTGGAGTTTCGAGGCCGAGTGGGACGAGGACGGCGCCGTCTGTGTCCAACAGGACCGCATCGACGGCCTGGTTCCGACGTGCATGGACTACCTCCTGGACGACACCTGCGGAGATACCGATCACTTCCAGGACGGCGTTCTTATCTTCTCCGAGCTCCCCTGATGCAGGTGCCCGTCGCAGGAACGATGACAGAAGATTCTCAACACCATTCGGAGCAGATCATGATGCAGCGTGATACATCGACATGCCCGCAACGTCGGAACAAAAAGATGACAACCAACACTCTGTTGTCCGGATTGACACTCCTGATGCTGTTGGGTTTCTCGACCGGATGCGTCAGCACCGCAATAATGCATACTAAAAGGTATGAGCCGCCACAAATGACGTTCGAGGCGACCAAACACGTCCTGTTCTCGGCCGTGTTGTCAGTGGCCAATCAACAAGGATGGTCGATCGTCAAGATCAAACGGTCGCAAGGTATTGTTGAGACGCTGACACCCCTTGATGAGTATGGGCTTCGAAACAGATGGACCTTCAAAGTCGAGAGCAACTCGATCACCCTTGCGAGAAGAATCGAGCAACAGACCGATACCGAGCCCACTGATCAGTGGTATCTGAAAGAAATCGTCTGCGTCGGATACGGGTACGCGCGGGAGATGATCCTCCTCGCTGAGATAAGGGCGGAGCTCTCGCCCCCCTCTCCTGTGGTGGCTGCGGTGGCGCCGCCTATCTAAAAAAAACGGAATCCTTTCGCTCCTTCCTGACGCTTTTTTTTCTGGCACGACCGTCGTCTCCGGTGGGTCGGACGCTACCGGAAGGCACGCGGACTCATGTAGGTCCTGCTTCGACGCGCCGCGGATGATCGCGGCCCGCTCGCGCTGATCTCAGAATGAAGAATACTTCTATAGAATCGAACCGGGGAGGCCTGTCGGTGCGCATCCCCAAGAAGGTATTCAATGATCTGTCCATCTGGATGATCTCCTTCGGGTTAGTCACCGGGCTCCTCTTTCCCTTCTTCGCGCTCATGTTCGGGCTCCCGGCTCATATCGTGCTCTCGCCGTTGTTTTTCATCGCCTGCCTCGGCGCGGGGGCGTGGCCAACTTCGGCATCGCGAGGATCACCGTGGGAGCTCGCATCAGGACCCTCTCCTCCTGGATGCGACAGGTCGAGTCGCTCCTGGAGGCGCGGATGCTCACCGGGGAGGCCCCCTGCGACGCGTCATCGGAGTGCCTCGTCCACGTGGATTCGAAGGACGAGTTCGGGGAGAGCGCCGCCTCCTTCAACGCGCTGGTGGTGACCCTCTCGGACTCCCTGCAGATGGAGTCGGCGGTGCGTCGCTTCGGCGAGAGGCTCTCCAGCCAACTGGATTTGGATGATCTGACGACTCGGGCGTTGGGCCTCCTGATCGATCACACGCAGTCGGACGGCGGCGCCCTGCTGCCGGAGATCGAGGGGGAGCTCAGTCTCGCGGCCGCGCGGGGGCTCGACGATCCGGCGGAGCTGATCGGAAGCGACCACGTCCGCCGCGTGGTGAAGACCGGGGCGCGGGCGGCATGATTTCACATCAAGGCCTTGCTGATCTCAGCAAAGTATGCACGAGCGTTGTGTTCCGAGGTGTGATCGACCATCAAACCCGCCACGGAGAAGAGGATCACCGCCAGGCTGACAGCACGACCGAGGTTGCCTCCCCAAAAGTGAAACAGGGCCAGGCCAATGAGAATCAGGATGCTCCAGCCAATGAGCAGCGGTCGGTACCACTTCTCAAATGCCTCCACCCGATCCTTTTCGCTCTTCACGAATTCGGCAGGGGACTCCTGGAACTCGGCGCGGTACGCTTCGAGACGGTGGGTATTTCGATAGAGACCGAATCCAGCGGCCATGCTCCAAAAGAGACCGACGACGAGGAAGGGGGTAACCAACACGCGGGCCGTCGGCGTGTGGCCGAACTTCCAGAAATAGAGGGAGAGGATCACCAGCATGGAGCCGAAGATGACGAGCATCCAAGCTTCGAAGGCTTCTCCCTTGAACCATCGTTCCGTGTGTTCGAAAAAAGTCATCTATGCATCCTTTCCGGCCCGCTTCGATGCTGACCGCGTTTAGGTTTCCGTTATCACGTGGACGTGCTGCGCTGCATCCACAGTGAGTACGGGTGACCGAGCCAGAGGAGGGCGATGGGGAGGCTCATCGCCATGGCTTCGAACGCCGCACTGCCGATGTTGTCGGATATGACATACACCCCGATGATGAAGAGGTTGTTGAGCAGCAACATGACACATCCGGCGACAAACGTCCGAGGATGTGCCATGAGCAGTGCGCCAACAACAGTGTAAACTGCCCAGACCAGAACGGCGACTCGAGGCAGCCCAATTTGATTGAAGAAGTCGAAACGGCCCGGATCGAGGATGGTTCGAATTCCCATGACAGACAAGCCGATCACGACGAAGACCAAGAGCATAAGCGAGAGGTAGAACATCATTTTCTTCTTGCTAGGCAATATAGAGATCCTCCCCGAAGCGCGCATCTGAAAACGCCCGGAGGCATTCCTGCGCTTCAGCCTCGGTACAATTGTTCATCCCTGCTCTTATAGAAGAGGCCGTCATTCCCGGATCAACCATTTCATCTCCTTGTTTCCATAGTAAACGACGGGTTCGTGCTGCGCGGCCGCTCTCTTCTCTAAGTGAGCGACAAATGCCCGCGCTAGCTCGTCTTGCCGGATATTCCCCCAGCCGAGTGCGTCCGGAATGAGGCCAGTGAAGGGCGTGATCCAGTAGGGTGTGTGCGCGTTGCCCACTATCGTCCCCGGCTTGAAGACCGCCAGCTTCTCAAAGCCCACCTCGAGGACGGTGTTGAGTTTCTTCCCCAGCACCCGGAGGTACTTGATCCTTGAGTCTGCGCTGCGCTCGCTGACACCAACTGCGGTCAGTAGCTCGAAGGCTTCGATCCCGGCCATCTTACAGCCCCTGGCGAACTTGCCCAGCAGATTGACCTCGACCTCCAGCATCTGCGCCTCGGTCATCGACGGGGTACCGCTGCCGATTCCGATGCAGCTGATGGCCACTTCATGCCCCCGTGCCTTCTCCACTACAACCGCCTCGAAGTCCGTGGCGTTCGTATCGACCACCACCTGTTGGACCTTGGGCACGTCTTGCATGTTGGGGATGGAACGCCGGCCCAGCAGTGTCACTCGAGTGCACACCTCGCTCTTTATCAGTTCGCGAGCGACCGCCCCACCGACTTCGCCGCTTCCGCCTAATAGTATGCATTTCATCTCATTTCTCCTTTGAGCGCGTTAAAGATTAGTTGTACGATTCGAAAAACGTCGAAATGTACTCTCAAAAAAAGGCTCACCTCATTCTCCCTCGATTTCGGACAATATATGTCTCACTTCACCCAGAGTCTCCTTGTTGATTCTGGCCACCAGATACTTGCCCCGCTTTTCAGTCGTGATGAGGTCGGCGTTGGCCAGCTCCTTGAGGTGGTGTGAGATGGTGGGCGGACTGAGTCCGAAAATCTGCACGATATCGCTGATGTTACACTCTGGTGCCTCGAAGTTGGATTCCTCGTGCTTTGCGATCTCCTTGTATAGCCCCCACCGGGTCTCGTTGGAGAGTGCTTTCATTATTTTTACCAGTTGCTTGGCTTCCATTCGCGGTGATTCTTTCAAATTTCGCTTCGAAGCTTTTCGAAGTGTAAAACTGTTATCTCAGCCTGTCAAGGTGAGTCATCACTGCGATAGGTGTATTGCCTTTTCGTAGGGAGAGCGCATAACATCATGACAGTCGCCACCGAATTTCAACATCGGATGGGGCATCGCGGTCTTGTCCTCTTTGGATACGCACGCACACCGACTTCGTGCATTCGGCCACCGTACAGATGCAAAGCAGCCCTTCGGTCTTCGATCAAAGCTATTCCAATATTCATAATTTACCCCGCGGTTTCAAGCGAGAAGCGCTCGACACACGACACACGTCCTTTCACGATGACAAGAGATCGAGCGTGCCGTGTCCTATCGAGCTAAGAAACCGATACCCAACGCAGCCAGCAGCATGCTCGCCATCGTTGCGATGACTACCCAGAGGGGTTGCCATTGGTTCTTTTTGGTTTTCCCGAAATGCTTTGCCCAATAGGAGCGCTGGCGTCTCTTTAACTCCATGGATCTTTCCCGAAGGCGATGAACCACCAGGATGACAATCGACACCAGATAGAGCAACCCGCCGAAGTAAACCCCTCCCCACGGGTCACCCGTCTTTCCAGACAACCTTATCGTGTCCGGTCGACTCGGTAGATAGTCTATATTGACGACGCTATTGACGTCGCTATCATCGTAGACAGCTTCGTCTACAACGACCTCTGCCTCGCGCACCGTGCCGTTCTGGTCGAAGAACTGCACGTGTAGGACGTGAGTGTACGAAGTTTGAGTCCGCGTGCGGTTGTCTTGGCTTTGGTCGATAGAAACCCCTCTTCGAACTTCCCGCCTTGCTATCCTGGCCTGTGCCGCCACGCCCTCCTCATCCAACGCTCGGCTATCCATCCCGAATGAAAAGCCGGCGCCCAAAACGCACGCGCCCATGAACGCGAAAAGCATCGACGCGGCGTCCTGGCGAAACAGGGCGATGATGATGTAGCCCACTGTCACCACTGGCGGGATAACAAAGAAGACGGCTGTCATTTGCCACAGCTCGTCTGCAGTGCCGGGGCTTCCGCCGTCGGCCCCAAAGACCAGCAGTTGCGGAACGATCCCCATAAGAAGCGACACCACCCACATCCCGATAAGGTACTTTTTATCGCGTTGAAAATTAGTCTCGGGCACTTCCATCGTTATTGTTCCGAATCCGGAAGCCTGCCGAAGAGCTTCAGGGTTTCGCAAACACTCGCGGGCGAGTAATCGATCATCATGTGATAGATGAACACCGCCTTTTTCTTGCCGTTGTAGAACGCCACGGTCGATTCAGACTCGCTATCGACGCAGAAGTCCGCGATCCGGGCGAACCGGTGTTTCACCAGCCTAGACGTCGAGACTTGATCCCAGCCGATAGGGGACTTGCCATTCCAGTACCAACCATCGAACATCTGATCGCGGTTGGGGATCACGTCTCGGGAGGGAAACGGGCTACGCAACCCGGATGAGACAGCCTTCTTCGATAAGCGAAGCTTCGCGGCAACGATAAAAGTATCACTCATATATTGAGTTGATATCACGTGGGCCGGGGTTCAGCAACAGCATGCGGGACGGACCGGAGCCCCCAAGCTTCGTCAACCCAAGAATGACAGGTGCAGATTCTGATGCCCCCTTGATCAGGGGGGGTAGGGGGATTTCATCTCGTCTCGATTGTGAAAACCACGAGGAGAGCTCAGACATGCATATATCCTGAGAAACTATCAACGTGCAAAAGCCGACCGTCCAGGACAACGAGGACTGTGACGACGGCAACAACATCGACGGTGACCGCTGCGGGTCGTCCTGCGGGAACATCATCGTGGTGTAATTCTCGAAAACGCTCTCAGAAGCCCGGACCGGACCAGAACATATCGAAAAGGGCGCCGTAGGCCTCCCCAAAGGATTCCTCGCCCACGGGATTGGTGAGCCAGGTGCCGTTTCCGTCCAGGAGGGCGGCTCCCGTATTGATCCGCATGTTCAGCGTATCGGTCATGGCACCGTTCGGATCGTAGAGCACATGCCCCTGTTGGGTGTCTTGTATTGCCTGGCAGTATTCGGGGGTGGGGCTGTCTCTGAAGCTCTCGGTGGCACCGATGACAATCAGCAGCTGAAGCCCGTCGTCTCCGTAGTTTTCAACGATATCGTCTCCTTGGCCTTCCACGAAGGCCTGGCAGCCCGGTCACCACCCTGCGAAGCTGTACAAGAAGGTGTACGGCGCTTCGCAGATGAGCTGGTGCAACTGAACCGGTGCGCCGTCGCATTCGTAAAGGGTAATGTCCGGTGTTAGGTTGCCGATTTCGAGCCCCTCCTCGCCCGTCAGGTTGCAGTCCGCGTCGGTATCCGAATCTGAGTCGGCATCGGTGTCCGCATCCGCGTCGGCATCGGTGTCCGCATCCGCTCCAGTGTCCGCATCCGCGTCGGCATCCGTGTCCGCGTCGGCGTCGGCATCCGTGTCCGCGTCGGCGTCGGCATCCGTGTCTGCGTCGACATCGGTGTCCGCATCCGCTTCAGTGTCCGCATCCGTGTCGGCATCCGTGTCCGCGTCGGCGTCGGCATCTGCGTCGGCATCCGTGTCGACATCCGCGTCGGCATCCGTGTCCGCATCCGCGTCGGTATCCGCATCCGTGTCGGCATCCGCGTCGGCATCCGCGTCCGCGTCGGCATCCGTGCCCACATCAGAGGCGGATTCGTCATTCCTGTTTTCGTCCTGCGTTTCGGATCGTCTGTCCTCCGAGTCATCGCAGGCCACCATCAGCAGGAAGAGGCCGCATAAGCTCACCCCTGCCACCCGTCGTTTTGTCATGATTCCCTCCTTGTGGTTGTCGGTCTTATGTGCTCCCTCGGCACGACCGCCCACCTTGTCCCTAGGTACAATACTAGGGATATTTCGAAACTCTTCAAGTTTTATCGACAATTGAGGCCGCGCGATAGCGGTAGGAACGGCCCTTAGCACTCATGGGTTCGGGCCGCCCCCGCACAGATCTCGGCGTGCGGAACTACCGCACCGGGCTCCTGCCTTGGGTTCGGACGTCGAAGCGCTTGTCAGGCCAGGGATGACCGACTCGAGCGGGAGGGAGCCAGCGTTTGGCGAGACGATTCATCCGATCCCAGGTGATCGTGCTCTTGTGACTGCGCTGCATCAGCGCATGCCGCCAGTGCTTGATACACTCTGTTCTGAATCGGGCTGTCATGTCGCCGTTGAGCGGCACCGCGTAGTAGTTCACGTGGCCTCTCACGACCGCGCCCAGCCACCTGCCCTGCTCGGGTACCGGCTGGTGTCGCCGCCGCTTGATTTCCACCCTGACCTCACACAGCTTCGCCCGCATTCGCTTCGCAAGGGTTCGTCGCAGGAGCTGAAATCGACCTTTCCGATTCTTCGCACAGACATGAATCCGAGAAAGTCGAATGTCTCAGGCTTGCTCAGTCAAATTGATGATATAGCGTTTCATCGCTATTGTATGCTCAGAGGTTCACTGAAAAGTGAATTTTTCTGCCCGGTTTTCCCGACTTTATAAGTGAGAAGGACTACGACTAAAACCGGTTTTCAGCGGACCAACCTCCTGACCCTGGTGTGTGAAGCGTAGGGCGCTCAACTGTCTCTCGGGTCTGTCGAGACCCTCATCCAGATGGGGTCGATACTTCGTCACCCAAGGCTTCCTGCAACGGTCCAGACTGTATGAGTGTGAAGAGCTCGTTGATCCAATCAGCCAGGTTTTCACCCGCGCGCCCGTCGCGGTTCCATACCGTTGGGTCATCTTTGGTCGGCTCGAGCTCGCGGGTTACTATGCGCTCCACGGCCAGGCGGTGGCCTCCCCCTCGTTTTGACAACTGTCGAATCCCCAGGAGTAGCTCGTCCGGGTCCTCTGGCAGCTGAGAGGGCTTGAGGCCGAGGCGCCCTGCGATCAGGCTTCGGCGAAACGCCCTGATTTCTCGCGGCCGGCCCCGATCGAGCTCCTCGTCGAAAACGGCGACACTAATGGATGAATCAAATGTCATCCCGCGTCGCCACAAATGTGCCGTTCCCGTCATGGCAAAGGCGTCGTCGACGATGACCGTGGTGGAAGATTGGCGCAGTGAGCGTCCCGCACCGGCGTTGACCGACATGAGCTGGATGCGGCCATCGGCCAGCGGTAGATCGGCGATGAGCTTGTTGCGAACCTGCTCCAACCTGAGCGGCGTGCCCGGCATCAGATGGACGGGGAAACAGACCAGCGCCCGCAAGCTCGGCCGAGTCCCCATTCTGTCGATCAGCGCAGACCACACCGATAAGTCCTCTCCTTCGATATCCAGATGATCTGCCGCCGGCGTTTCGATATAGACGAAGTGCTCTGCGCGACCGAGGGCCTCTCGCACCGACGTCAAAGCGTCGGTCAGGCCGTCCCGCGCTGTGAAGATGCGCCGGTCGAGCGCCCGGGCCACTGCTTGGGCCTCTGGAATCTGGGCGCTGATTCCCGGGGGGATGCCGCCTGGCAGCCCCGCGAGAGAAGAGAGTATATTTTGGAGCTCTTGGCCGAACTGGAACCCAGCTTCTTTCGCGAAGATACCTAGCCCGGGCTCCCCTTCGACGCCCGGTGAGACCGTTCTGAGCAGCGCGGTCCATCGCGCCGGGGCTTGTGGCGCGGGAATGTCCGGGAGCAGAATTCGAGCCGCGTTGAAGAGGTCCGGGAGCGTACGGCGCGCCGTTCTGTCCCGAAGGTACTCGATTGCCGGCAGCGCAGACTGACCCGAGAGTACCGCTCCGGTCCCGTGGAGCTCGTCTGTTGCGGGGACGCCCGGATGGCCGGACTGATGGGGGAGCCGCTCGTGATAACGGCTGAGAGCGGGGGCAGTGGCGATGGCCGCGCGTGCGTCCTGTCCGTCGAGGCGTCCGGCTGCCACGTCCAGTCGCTCCTGACCCGGAAGGGGGGCGCCGGCGACGAAGACCGCCTCGAGGCCGTTACGGGTAACCTCCTCTACCTTGGCGCCGAGGGCAGAGAGGCTGCCAACGGTCGCGCCTCGCAAAGAACGTCGAAACGCGGGCTCCGTGAGGGAGACCGACACCCCCTGTGAAAGCCGTGACAAAACGGCGCCGTCGTTAAGGTGCTGGGGCCCCAGGCTCTGCGGATCGATCAGCGCGGGTTGAGCGCCGCGGGACACCACCGTGGCACCCGGCGGCACGCGTCCCGGGTTCGTAAGATCCGACTCGTTTGCGGCAATCTGGCCGGTTTCACATACCGTGAAGGGTCCACTGGCCGACTCGATTGATATCGCCGATCCCCCCACGGGCGCCGGGCGATTATGACGTAGATCGCTATAGAACCGGGAGGCGAGAGGTGTACTCAGGAGCACATCCATACCCATCTGAGCGAGGCTCGACAGGGATCCGCCGGGCAGGGTGATGACGAGGGTCGCCACGCCATTTTCCCGTACGGGCGCGCCGCCGCCGTTCAGCCGAATGTGTTTCGCGGTATCCCCGTCAAAACCGTGGGGCCACGCCCGTACCCAGGCTCCAGCAAACTCCGGTGCCACGGTGATGTCGACGAGAACCCGCTGCTCCGTGACGGTATCACCGTCGGCAGTGCCGCCTCCTGTCAAGGCGGTCACGGTCGGGTCGACGAGGCTGTTTGGAAAATCCTCGATTAGCGGCCCCTCGGCTGCTGGAAACGGACCAAAGTCAGCGCTCAGGACCGAAGTGGCCAAGTGGCGCTCACCGTCGCCATCGAGCACATCGACGAGCTCGGCGGCGGCCGCGTCGATGCTGTCCCGTAAGACGTTTCCGGAATCCGGCCGGGGGGTCGGTCGAACACCAGCGACGACCTCCGGCGCATTTGCATCGGCCTGAGGCCCGACGAGATGCCTGTCCAAGTCGACGAGCGCGACCCGCACGAAGTCCCGGGATGGAAACGTGTCGCCTGTGGGCCAAAGGCCCAACGACTGGGCATAGGTGCCGTTCGGCAGCAGGGCGATACGCTTCGGTTGATTCGCCTGCCCGGCGGGTAACGCCATCTGGGCGGTTGATGTCACCGGGTCGTGGGTCCACAGATTTCCCGATGCCTCCATGTTGGTGGAAGTAACCGCTCCCGTCAACTCCTCTGGCGCAGGGCCTTCGTGAGGGTTGACCAGGTGCGCGGTATGCACGTCTTGTGATTCTGCCGTGTTTAACTCATCGGGCTCCAGACCAGGGGCCCATAACGTCTTATTCTCAAATTTCTCCTGGGCCAACACCTTCCACCATTCGGCAACGGCGCCCGGATCGACGGCGAGCCCCTTGTCGTCGAACGCCCACAGGAACACCCCGTCGGTATTTCCAACCTTGAGCATCACCTGCATGGCCGATGAGCCGTTAATCGTGAATCGTCCGGGGCGCTTGAGATCGCGCATGGGGCGATCGTTGTTCGTCAGCCCGTCGCCCGTCAGCTGAAGACCGAGATGAGCAGCCTGCGCTTCGGGGTCCGCGGAGTGACTCGCCGCGGGAGGATCGACATCCCATACCGCGGGGTCGATGGCGGTGGCACCGCCGACGATTTCGAGCGCCAGGTGACGGATTCGAGCGCGGCGCTGCACGCCGTTATCGACTGCTCTGCCGTCAGCGGACGGGATGAAATCGGAGAGCAGCGCGTCGAGGCGTTCCTCCACTTCGGGGAGGAGGCGAAACAGGGCGACGAGACTGCCGTTGGTAAATGCCGGTGAAGCATCCGCCCCCTTCAGCCCGGCGAGTGCTGTCTTTGTGACCCCGTTTTTCACATAGAGGGACAGCACTCCCGCTGCAGGGGGCAGCCACTCGAATCCGCTCTGCATTTCGATGGACAAATTGTTGCCGGGCGCAGGCAGTGATATCCCCGCGTCCGAGAACCACGGACCGAGGACCGGCGATGAGAAGCCCAGCTGCTGATGTGGGGGATTCAGGTCAACCATTGAAAACCTCCGGTACGAACACGGGTTGGGTGGCGACGCTCGACCGTCCCAGCGGGTCCTTCACGAGCGCCCGGTACGCTGTTTGCGGGGGGCGGTTCTCTTCGCCGTCGACAAACACGAATTCGCTTCCCCCGCCCCCCCCACCCGTCGATGCGGCTGCCGGTATGGCGGATGCCATCTCGGCCCGCTCTCCGGGGCGTTGGCGATAGATCTCGATCGAGTATCCCCGCGCCAAGGCCCCCCCCAATGTGTCCGGGTGGGTAATCCGAAGGGTCGTGTCCGTCTCTGTGTGGGTTAGGCTCACGATCTCCGGAGGCGCGGGTGGGTGTGGTGGAACGAACATATGGCCGACCGGAGCGCTGGGCTCGCTCCAATCGGCGCCGGGCCCGCCACCCACCTCGTCGGCCCCCCGCACCTCGGCGCGCCACTGGTAGCGAACCCACGGCTGCAGGGCGCCTCCGAAGGGGCTCGCGCCGCTGTCGACCAGAGTCGCTTCTCGCCGGCCCTCGGGCGTGGCCTGGAGCTGTCCCGTGGCGATGACCGGCATGGCATTGATGTCAAATGCGCCGTTGATGGCACGGCGAATGCGAAATTCAGCGGCGTCGATATTACCGAGGGCCACCGCGACGGTGAGATCGGCGAGGAATGCCTTGCTCTCAGGGGCCTGTGTCGGCGACAGGGTCAGCACGGGTCGCGCCGGCCGCAGGGTATTGGGAACTCGTACCGGCACCAGGCTGGCGCTCAGGAAGGGCGATTCGACCTGGGCCCTTGTGATGGACACCACACGGTAAAAAGACAAGATCTGGAGCTCGCTCGACACCGCGTGGACATACTCCATATGTGCGCCGTTCGAGGGGCTGGCGATGGGTTCGGGGGTGAGCAGCTCAAAGAGATCTCGCGCCATCAGGTCAGAAAAGTCCGAGTAGGCGAGCGCCCGCTCGGCGGCATCCGCTGCGTTGTTGATGGCCTGTATTGCTTGGCCGGCCCGTCCCGAGCCGGGAGCGGATCCCTCGGATAGTTGGGTTAGATGATCGAGGAGGCGGGTTTCGGTGGTGTAGAACACCCTGAAATAGGCCTGCCCCGGGGCGCTGCTCCATTGCAGGCGGTAGTGCGCCCAGCCCGTGGCATCCGGACGACTCGTGTAGCGTAGCTCGGGGGTAAAGGTTACGTCAGGCCCTGGGCGGGGGTCGTTCAGCACCAGCTTTCGCGGCTGCGACGGATCAGAGCTCTGACCGCCCTTGTCGAGCCAGTGGGCGACAAGGGTCACCGTGCGCTGTCCGGCTCGTTCAATGGGCGGGCCGGTGATAGCGCGAGTCAGCGCCTGTTCCGTGGCTTGGTTGACCTCGAAGGTATGGAGAATTCCGTCAATGAACAGCGCCAGGTGGTCCAACAGGTGTGAACCAGGTGAAAGGGACGAGACGGGCGGCACCGGCACCGTAACCGTGATGGTCCCTGCCAGAGGCCCCTCGGCGTCCAGCGTCGCGGGGGGCGCATACGTCGCTTGTACGACCGGTACCGGGGGGCTCGGCCTCTTGGCGGCGGCCATTTCCTTTTCGGACCAAGGGCTCCAGCGACCAAACCAGTCGTGCTGAGCGACTCGGTAGACGAACGCTTCCGGGGGGGCCTTGCGATCGATGACAGTCGATACGTCGGGCGTCGTCGCCTCATCCGGAACGCAGGGCCAAAACGGGATGGCGCGCCCTGACGGCGCCCGTTTATTGAGTCCCGACACCTCGTCTCCGACTCGTCTGGCGACCGCCACGCCCGCGCCGAGGACGAGATTCTCGCACGGAATTTCGACGGCGCGTCTTGCCTCTGGCGGGGTCAGCGGCATGAAACCCCGATCGATGCACTCGCCGATCAGGGGACCCTTCGGTGCGTTGCCGGGATGGCCCTGGACCGCGCACAGGGCAGTGGCGAGGCGAACCGGGTGCTCACCTTCGATGTGCCTGAGCCAGGTTCCGACCACCCCATAGGCAACCAAATCACCGCTCTTGTTGGACGGCGGCTCCTGATCCACCGCCGCAAAACCCATCCAGTGCGCGATGCCCGGGTCGGCAATCGACTGCTCCACGGCCATGAGGAGCGGCATGATGAACTCGATGCCCGATCCCTGTGGTATCTCTTCGGACAGCTCGCTCGGATTGTTCGCGTCCACGAGCTGCTGCAGGTACTCTGAGAGCTTCGGTGTCGTATCCTTGAGTCGCCTGAGCTCGTCTTGGGGGGTGGCTCCCGGGCTCGCCTTCGGACCCGATACGGCGGGCTCGTCGTGGAGCCCGAGACGGCGCGGCGCTGCCTCCTTGGCGCGAGCGTCGGCTTGCGCGAGGGCATCTGGAGGCGCTTCGTCGTATCGAACAGAATTCTCGACCGGCAGGGAGAGAGAGCGCCAGTCCACTATCCGGTTCGGATCGCCGGCCGGCAGAGACAATCGTCTACGGAGCTCCTGTAGCACGGCGCCGGTCTCGAGCCAGGATACCCCTTCGACCTTTCCGGATCCGCTGATCTCAATCCATTCGATCGGGGTCGCGGCGACTTCGTAAGGTGTCTGAGTTCGGATGGCGAGGACTGCCGGGCCCATTGCCGTGTTCGCGCACGCGC
Organism: Polyangia bacterium; assembly: GCA_050304755.1. Lineage (GTDB taxonomy): Bacteria > Myxococcota_A > Polyangia > JAAYKL01 > JAAYKL01 > CAYWLQ01. The sequence goes on from JBNLED010000277.1 coordinate 26,727, forward strand.
GGATGGTCAGCTGAGTCGAGGTCGGGCTGGTGCGCGTATCGGTCCTTGACGTGGGGGCGCGGACGTTGACGGGGCTGCGATCACCACTGCTCCTGGAAGTGATCGCGATGGAAGGGGCTGCCACGGCCGGGCGTAATGCCACCGATGGCAGGGTCGGCAGGGTAAAGCCGCTATGTCTGACCTGCAACCAACAACAGGTCTCGCCGTTGACACGCGGAAGATATCCGCGGACAGGGTTGCCTGGAACAACGGTGAAGGGCTCGGTCAGTAAGTTGTCCTTGTTGTCCCGCCACTCGATGTCCTTGCGGACCCCCGGCCATTTTGCGCCGGGACCCAGGCTCATTCGGACAACGTCGAAGGGCCGCACCGGCAGCCCCAGGTCAGGGGAGGGCGCTATCCGGATATGTGTACCGGCGGCCAGATGGGAGTTCTCGGCTGCATCGAGGGCCTGTCCCCCCAAATCGGCCGGCGCGGCCACCTGAAAACTCTGGCTGAAACTCATGGTTCCACCTCCTCTGAGAGCGCGAGGCCTCCGGCGGTCAGGAAGCGAACACCGCTGACCAGACCTTCCCTCGTGCCGCTGAGCGACAGCTCCATCGTCGCGCTCCCATCTGCCAGCGCGGTTGGTGTATCGACCGCGAACAGCAGGCGCGTACCCGCATCGTTACGGCGGACCAGCTCGAGACCCACGGACGTGTCGTCGGCGAGAACCACCTTGGCGTCACTCACTCCCAGGCGGCCGTCGCGTACCACGGGTTCTGCCCCTTCCATCAAAATTCCCACCAGGCTGAGCGCGCCGCTATTTGCGGAAATCAACAGCGCGAGCCGCGGCTCTTTCGCGCGTGGGAGCGGGTCCAATCCGAGTGCCACAAGTGTCTCATCAAAGGCTTCATCGCCCCATTGTTCCGTCGACGGCACTGTCCCGCTCACCAGTATCTCTGTCGGGAGTGATATTCCGGGGGAGTCCTCTATGAACTCGAATGCGTCGAGCAGAGCGCGGGGAGTGGCAAAGCGCGAGGTCTTGAAGTGCGACTTTCGGATGATAACCTCATCGGTATCGCCGTCAGCTGTGGCGGGTGCCGTGATGAGCAGGTCGTACTCGGCCAGCGGCTCGAGATCGAAGAACAGCTCCCGGGCGTCGCCCTCTGGCGGCCGGGGATCGAGGCAGTTGCTGTCATCCACCGCCGCGATGACTCGAGCGTCCACGGCCTCGAGCAGCTCCAGGGGAAAGTCGACGGTCACCTGCTTGGTCGGCAGGGTGTCTTTCCCTGGTATGCCGCCCAGCCCTCCGCCGTCTTCTACCGCTTGTGAGCCCGGCGGTGGGTCCGTGCGACGAACCATGACCTCGAGATCCCGGCCGTAGAGGGCCAACATCTCTTTGATATATCCGATGTTGTATGCAACCCGGACCGGATCCTCGGTGAAGTGGGGCGGGGACCCGTGGTCCGGTAGCAGACGAACAACGGAACGCTTGAGCTTACGCGGGTCGAACGTGCTCTCGTCTTCGGTGTTTATCGGCGCATCTTCGGGCAGGGGCGAAGGTTCAGAGGCGGTGCGGAAGAAGAACTGCTGCTCCTTAACCTCGGGGTCGAAATCCGGACTCGCCGGGGGCTCGGTCTCGGTCTTCGAGGGTTTGCCGTCCTCGTCGAGGGGACGCGCCCAAGCCGCTGCCTGCCATTTCACCCGAACCTCGTAGAGGGTGTCGGAGTCCAGCAGGAAGCGGGATGGCGTGGATGAATCCGAATCGTTCCAGTCATCGATGAAGTCCTGCCGCTCCCCTTCTGCCTCATCCCGCTGTCGCCGGGCTTCAGCGGTGATGGCGCAGGTGCGCACAACTCCCACGTGGGATTGACGCCACGGCCCGACACGAACGCCGGACCATTCACCGGCGTCGGGGGGACGATAGAGGACATATGTGCAAGCGGGTCTGCCGGTCCCGGTACCGACGTCCGGGAGAATGGTCGGCGTCCAGTCGACCTCGGTCCCGTCGGTTCGAGTTCCCCGTACGATTGGCGCGTGCCCCGCCTGGTTCGCCTCTTCGAGGAGATCTTCTACTCGCGAATCGAGCCGTCTCTTGTAGCAGAATCGCACGAGATGCGACCGCCCGGATCCGCCCGACAGAACCACCCGGGTGATTTCCCGTTCGTCTTGGCGCCGTAAGTGCAGGACCCGATTTCGGTCGAAGATGTTTCGGTTGTCGGTGAGGGTGCTGATACGCTCTCCGGAGCTGCTGAACCCTTCTATTTTGAGGCGTTGCGGCGTCTGGACGTCGTCTCCTGGTTCTGACTTCTGGTAAATGGTGGCGGATACCTCGACGGCGGCCTCGGGCAGATCGATCCGCACCCCTTGGTTGAGATACCTGATAGCCCGCTGTCCGCCGGCCGATGCCGTGAAGAGGAACCCGGTGAGACTCCCGTGGATGGCCTCGTAGTGCAGACGCTTGTGGTCCAGCGTCTGAAACGTTGCGTCCGTTGACAGATCTTCATAGGTGGCGCACTGGCTTCCGGGCTCTGATTGTACGGACCCTTGCCGGCAGAGCGCCAGCAGCAGCTCCGGTGCGACCACTTCGGGTCCGTATGTGGCCTCCAGGGGAACGGTTACCAGCAATTGTCCCCGGTCCTCGATATATGAGCAATCGTAGAACGCGTGTGCCCCCTTGGCAACAGTGTCCGGTGGCAGCGGAGACGACATGGGGATCACTCGGCCGAAACAGACCTGCAGTCCCTGGTCAGCGAGCACCAGAATGGCCTGGGATAGATCGAGGCCGCCGATTCTCTCACTTGCAACGAGCTCGAAATAGCTCGGGAAGGGGCCCTCGCTCGGGCCGCGAGGCGGAATGCGGACGAGGCTCGGACCCATCCGGCGCGCCAGCTCGCCGAACGCGCAAACCGGTTCCGGGTCGGGCGTGGGGTTGCATATTCTCTCGAGGCTCCGCGCCGGATCGGCGAGGAGATTTTCAGCGCCGTCCAGCACGTTCCGGGCCCACCGAAACGGATGGTCCGACAGCAGATGGAGGTCGCGCCTCTCATCGCCGGTCGGTGGATCGTCCTCCCCCGAAAACATGCCGCGGTGCGACGGGAAAGACCAGACAGACGGCAAGGGACCTTCGAGGGACGGCCCGTTGGCGACACGAATCTCAACCGCTGTGACGCGGTAGGCGAACTGTACATCGGTGCTGCCGACCCATGTCGGTCCCTCGATCTGTCCCGGGTCGAAGGCGGAGTCCGCACCCAACGCCACCTCGGCCGAGTGGGAGAAATGGACCACCGGAATCGTGTCAGGCCACACCGTGGGGGCATCATCCGCTTCGGCGACGCCCGCGCCGACGACGCGATCGAGGCGGTTGACGAGGTCCACCCCGGCCACCGGGCTCGGCGGTGTCGGGCTCGCCAAGGGCTCTCCGATCTCGACCTCCCCGCACTTGGTTTTCTTGAACCTCCAAAAACCGACCTTTGCGCACAGACGGCCGCGGATGCTCAAAGTCCCTGTCTCATCAGAGTCTTCGTCGGAGTTTTCGTCGGGGTCTTCGACGTAGCGGAACAGCAGCTCCCCTTCGATCCCGGCGCTCAGCAGCAGGAAGAAGACCTCACCGTCGATGAATACTCCCGCACCGACGGTCAACGGATTGAATCCAATGCCGGCGAGGAGCTCGGCGAATACCTCGACCCCGATGAGATCGTTGCCCCAGTCGAGCTCGAACTTGACTCCCGTGCCGATGGCGAAACCGGGGAAGCTCAGCTCGGGCCTGTTGCCGAGATGTAGCAGCCCTTTCTCCTCGACCATGAAATAGGCCGAGGCCTCGGCGTCGAGTGTGCCCGGCAGCAGGGTGACCTTTATCGGCTGTCCCGGTCGCGCGCCCTCGCCGGGCGGGCTGCCCGGAAAGCCGTCCGAGCCGATGCGCAGGAAGTACGGGTCGGACGAGCCGATGGGGAAGTGGGCGCCCACCGGAACGTCCACCTTGAGCAGGCGTCGGTACTGATAGAGTCCCCTCATGGCGATGGTCACGGCATCGTCATCCACGGCCAGCAGCCCGATGATTCTGAGTGACTCGGAATTCTGCGGGGCGGGCTGGCCCTTTGCCGTGGCCGGGCCCGGTTTTTTGAGGAATTGTCCGTCCACCCCCAACACCACCGACAGATCGGGTACCTCGATAGCGAGAATGCCCTTGGCGTTGAAGGCGAAGCCCTCGTCCGGCAGGGTGCCGACAACCGTGCCGAGCCCCACGGCCCAGCTGCCCTCCTTGGGTTGGTAGCGCTGCTCTGGATTGAGGGCGTACCAGTTCAGCTCGCGGCTGACCACGTCACCGGCCGGCAGCGCCCGGGTGCCGTTGACGACCAGATGGCCGTTGAAGCCGAAAATGCCGAGGCCGGTGCTGGCCAGGGGCAGGGCTGTGGAAAAACGCGAATCGACAAAGAGGGTAAAAAAGTCATCGACGAGCTTCAGACTGGCGGCCGCCGACACACCGGCGGGAATGATCTGCAGCTCGATAGCCGAGCTCAGGGCGCCCTGTGCATCCATGGTGAGCTTTCCGTGCCCCTTGAGAGTTCCCGGTACATCGAGATCTACCTCGAGACCGCGTAGCTCGATGTCGAACCCCTGATCGGTCAAGGTTGCGCGGAGGGTCGCCCCGGAGATGGAGATGACCCCGAGATCCAGGGCCAGCCCCAGGTCGATCTCGATCCAGGCAGAGCCCGTACCGACGCGGGCGGCGGTCACGCGCAAGAGTCGGGCAAGGCCGTCATCCAATTTCCATGTGCCCGGGTTCTTCACCTCGGCGACGGTCTTCTCCTTTTTATCGTCATCATTTTTGTCTTGGTTGAAGGAAACTTCGTCAAAGACCAGACGCACATCATCGAGGTCGATGGTTGACGGCTCTGTCAGCGCCTCCAGATTGACGAGCACCCCCACATTCCGATATTTGATCCTGAAGCCGGTGCCCGTGAGGGGACCGAGATTCCAGCCCACGTCGACCGAGTAGTCGAACCCCAGTCGCGCCCTCAGCCCCTTCAGCTGGATGAACCCGCGGCTGCGCAACTCCGCCTCGACCCCCTCGATGATGAACCTGCCGTTTTGTGCGGTGCTGCTCGCGACCCCCATCAGGGCTATCATCGCCGCGAGCTTGGCGCCGCTCTCGTCCAACCCGGCGTCGTCCAAAAGGGGCAGCAGCCCCGGGGCCAGCGCCATGGTGGACGCCAGCTCATTAGACCGTAGGCACCTGAGCCCTTTGGGGTCCCCTTTTGATTCGATCCCAACAGTGTAGACGGTTTCCGCGGTGCGGGCGTCGTGCGCGAATCGGGCCTTGAGCTTGTAAAACTCGGGTATAGTGGGGTCCTCCTTGCAGGATTCGGCCGCAACCGGGGCGGCGGTGCCCGGGATTTTGACCATCCTGTCCACCCAGGTGATATCCACCTCGCACTTTGTGGGGAAGTAGTCACCTGGACCGGAAATGCTCGGGCTGTCCCACCCGATGCTGACCTGGACCAACATGGGGAACTTGGGCTCGGACACGACCGGGTGGGTCGGCACGATCGCATCCGCGCCGGGGACCCATATCAGCCGACGCTCCAAATCGGGATCCTGACCGAGCTCGTTTTTGTTGGTTGACGGTCTATCCTCTACCGGAGCTGCTTTCGAGAGGACGACGATGTCCACGCGTCGATAGAGGGGACGAGGCACTGCCCATTTTTTCGATTCGCGGTCAATTTCCGGGATTTTGTACAATTCACGAATGAGCCGGGATTTCGCAGGTCCGGTGCCATTTTCAAGTTTCTTGATAATATCATTCTCATCACCGGTTGTTCCTGCCTTTACCCTTTCGGGGTAAGCCTCCCGAATCGATTTATCCGCGGAATAGAGTGCTTCGCGAGCCTTCTTCTTATTCTCTTCATTACCCTTTTCAAGAGTTGTTTCCTCGTCTTGTTCCCCTCTGGATTCCACTACCGCGGAATTCGCTGCTGCTTCTATTACCTTCGCTACTGCCTCGGCTCGTCTCCTCGCCAGCTTGGCGTTGTACCCTTTGTCCTCGTGCTTTATGTCGTCGCAACGCCCTACCACGAGGAACGCTGCGTCATGGTCCTTCTTCACATGAGCAGCGACCCAGTTTTGAAAATCTGGCTTGAATTTTGTATCGTAATCAGGGGCATTGCGATCTTCTTCGCAGCTGATTGGGGACCGGGGGTCATGGTTGTCAACCGGCATACCGTCAGCGCCCTGTGACCCCTTGTCGCCCCAGCTGGGGACGGCGGATTTAAGTGAATCGCCGTCTTTTTTTGGCCTATCGTAGTCGAGCAGAATCTGCAACCGGCTTGCACTGCGCGCGTTTTCTTCTACTTCATCGCCGTCATCTTCCCCGTCGGTGTCCCCGTTAGGTTCTTCACCGGGTTCCCTCAACAGGGTCAGCTCCGCCAGAATGCCCTCTGGAACCTGAGGCAGACCGTCGTTGAGCACGGTCTCCCCCACCGCTTGTAGGGGTCGGCCACTTTTGTGAAATAAATTTAGATCATACTGATTTTTCAGTTGCTTGGCCGGTAGCGGCGCGCCGGTCCTGTCCAGAATGCCAGTCTGGCACCCAATGACCAGGTCACCTTTTTCTAGTACATGAACAATAATCCGGCGGGTTCGCTCCTGGGCATCCTTTATAATAAAATGCTGGATACCTAAATCGATCTTCTTGTTCAGTTTCCGCAAAGAATAACGATTTCCGACGACCTCCATGGAATCGATAAGGCTGCTCCACTTCAGGTCGTCTCCGCCGGGACTGGCGACCAACGTGACACCCTCGAGGGCGTCGACGCTTCCCGATATTGAAATTACATTCTCAAAAGGGCTGGCGTTGTCGGGGACCTCCACATTTATCTTGTGACTCGGCGTATTGGAGACAGAGTCATCTGGCCCCGTAAAGAGAAAGGTTCGCTTATCGAAGGTGACGGCCTGAACCTTTCCGTCGACCGTGTCTATGCGGGTCACCTCGAAACGCAACGTGTCCCCGGGTCTCGCGATGAAGACCGGTGTGAAGTATCCCTCGGCGCGGTTGCCACCCGGCGGGAGACCGGGCAATTCCCAGCGGGCCACTGTATCGGGCGGTGGTGCGATCAGCTGGGCCCGAACCCGGAACGCGCCGTCAGACGGGAGGCTGACCTTGAATAGGGTTCTTCCTTTATCAGCTGGGTCATGTACCGGTTCGAGGGTCTGGGACTCCCCCGGGCCCTCGGTGAACATGTGGAGAGGACCCGCTGCGGGAGCCTCCACGTCCGACGGATCCTGACCGAGCTCCAGGTAGACCTCCCCCTGCATACCGAAAGGATGTCCGATTAAGAGATCGCGTACTCCGAAGTTAACGAGGCCAATGCCGGGGACCGCCTTCGGCAGATAAACCATGGCCTCTTCAACGGCCACCCCGCACCACTCGGGTCCCTGTCCCCTGGCCATCACCTCGGGAGGGGTCACTGTCCTGGAGAAGTCGACGATGACGTTCCCCACGCTCATGCCGACCCCCAATACAAAAAAGTGCTGGGGCTCGAACCACGCTTCGAACACCGGGCCCTGCGAAAAAGCAGCGTCAAACGGATCGGGAAAGTCGATGAATGTGATGTCGACGGAGCCATTTGCATCGACGGTCGTGCGCAGGGCGCCGCGGGCAAAGAGCCGGGTCGTGCGGGGTTTGTCGCTGGGTCTGCGCACCTCGGTCGCGGGCTCGAGGTGAGCGGGGGTTGTTCCGGAGGCCGGTGCGAACCGGGCGGGCGTGAACGAATCAAACTCCATGGCGACGGGGTCGCAAATGAGATCGAGCACAAACCCGTTCGGTGCCGGCTCGACATTTTGATCGGTATCTCTCTCGCCTCGAGAAAATAGCAGTCGAAAATAGACCCCTTTTGTCAGGTCCGGGGCTTTGACCGGTCTTGTCGATCCGGTGATACGGGGAAGTGTGATGGATCCGGCTTGCACGGTGCCGAAATGGATGAATGCTTCGTCGTTCGTCATCGAGTGGTAATCGAGTATTGCCAGGTTCTCGAGAAAGCTCGCAACATCGTCCGGAAGCAATGCTTGTGCACCCGGAGGCGCCCAACCAATTAAATCCATGATGCTGATGCCACGCTGTGGTTCCATTTTGGTCCTCCGACGGTAGCAAATTCGCAAAAGTCACATATGTGTCACGAATCAACACTCTCGGTTTCTCATATAGAACAGGTATAAATGAGTGAGCAGCAACGATCGCCAAGTACAAAAGTACCAGTTAGGGAAAAACCAAAAGTACCTTATGCCAAAATTGACCTGTCTGACAAGCCTGAATCTTAAAATATCCTGAATTGCTGTGGAAGCGCCTATACAATAATAATCGGATTAATGGCTCGAACCCCCACTCCCCCGAGGTAACCGTACGAGTTCGCGAAGTCGTAGCCCACCACCGAGAGTCCACATTTCTAAAAGGAAAAATTCTGATGACTAGGGGGAAAGAGGAGGTGACCAGCCGTGGACATGCGTGCTGTTGCGACTGTTCAGATTCAATCGGTCTGCCATCAGGGTGACGATAAGAACCAGCACCTCCAGCAATGAGCATGTCGAGTCCGATACTGTTTTGTCTTTGGCCAGAAGGTCCTCTACCTAACTTACCTTCCTAAGTGTCGCTGTTACATCTACTTTACCAATTGTCACGTTCGATGGCCCTTGTCGCTCGTCCTACTGAAAACACCATCGCTCGAATCGGCTGATTTTTCAAAAGTCTTGCGAATCCCCGGCTAAGACAATGGCTCGTCCATGGGCGTTTCCCGGCGATACGTGTTGATTTGGCCTGAATGGTTACTGTAATAGAAAGGCTCTGACGTCAATGGTCGACTCACCGTCGCCTAGGTATTCGATGGTGATGACGGTTCCCTCGCTGACGCTGTCAATGATGCAGTTTCCTTCCCAGAGCTGCGTAATGATGCCTTCACCGGTG
>JBNLED010000278.1:0-73015 GCA_050304755.1 Polyangia bacterium
CCCCCCAGCCGCGGACCTTCTCGGTGCCCCGGGACGGGGGGGTGCGGCCGCTGGATCAGGACACCGTCGACCGGGACATCCCCTGCCGCGCGGCCTGCCCCGCGGCCACCCGGGTCCCCTGGTACATCGAGCGCATCGCCGAAGGGGATCCGGACGCGGCCTACCGCATCAACCAGGAGGACAACGTGTTCCCGGGGGTGCTCGGGCGCATCTGCACCCGGCCCTGCGAGCCCGCCTGCCGGCACCACTGGACCGGCACCCGGGGCACCGTGGCCATCTGCCACCTGAAGCGCGCCGCCGGCGACCGCAAGGCCGCCCCGCCGTCGCCCCTCCCGGCCTGGTTCGGCCCCTCCGGAAAGCAGGTGGCCGTGGTGGGGAGCGGCCCGTCGGGGCTCACCGCCGCGCGGGAGCTCAAGCGGTACGGTCACGAGGTCGTGCTGTTCGAAAAGGAGAAGGTCCTCGGCGGGATGATGCGCCTCTGCATCCCCCACTTCCGCCTGCCTCGGCCGGTGCTCGACGAGGAGATCCGGGCGATCCTGGACTCGGGGGTCGAGGTGCGCATCGGCGAGGACGTCTCCTGGGATCAGCTCCGGGGGATGACCGACACCTTCGACGCGGTGCTCATGGCCGCGGGCACCATCTCCCCCAGGAAGCTCGAGCTGGCGGGCCTGCCGGACGAGCTCGCGGTGGGCGGTCTGGAGCTGATGCGGCGCTATTGTCTGCACGAGCCGGTGAGCGTCGAGGCGCCGGTCCGGATCATCGGCGGCGGCTTCACCGCCATCGACTGCGCCCGGGTGGCCCGCCGGGCCCTCGGCCGGGACGGCGGCGAGGTCTCCCTCATCGTCCGGCGCACCCGGGATCTGATGTCCGCCGCCCCCGAGGAGCTGGACCAGCTCGCCGAGGAGAACATCGAGGTCATGACCCTCGTCTCGCCGATCTCCGCCCGGGTCGAGGGGGGCGCGGTCAAGGGGCTCACCATCCGGCGCAACATCCTCGGTGAGCCCGGGCCGGACGGTCGTCCGTCGGTGTCCCCCCTTGAGGGCAGCGACCGGGAGATCTCCTGTGGCACGCTGCTCTTCGCCATCGGGCAGACCCAGAACATCGATCTCTCCGCCGGGGGGATCGCCATGGCCGGGGAGGTCACCACCGATCGGGAGGGGCTGTTCGTGGCCGGGGACTTCAGCACCGGAAGCCTGGACGTAATCCACGCGGTGGCGTCCGGGAAGAAGGCGGCGGACGCCATCGACGCGTTCCTCACCGGGGCGCCGCGCCGCCGGCCGACCCTCACCGTCAGCGAGGTGGTGAGCGGCGAGACCGGACGTCTCCGGGACCACGATCTCATCCCCCAGCCCCACGGGCGGGTGCTCCCCCCGGCCCGCCGGCTGATGGACGAGGAGGTGGAGGGGGGACTCTCCGCGGAGAGGGCCAAGGCCAGCGCCGACCGATGCTACCTCTGCCACTACAAATACGAAATCGACCAGGATCGGTGCATCCACTGCGACTGGTGCATCAAGGTCTCCCCCAGGGAGTGTATCCGTCGCGTCTCCCGGGTCTTCGAGGACGAGCGGGGCATCGTGACCGGCTACGTCGAGACCGCCCAACCCCGGGAGGGGACCTTCATCTGGATCGATCCGAAGAACTGCATCCGCTGCGGCAACTGCTATCGGATCTGCCCCACGGGCGCCATCAGCGTGCGCCGCATGGACACGGAGTCGGTGTGCTGCGGCGACGCCGGCGCCTCCTGCCGATGAACGCGAACGCCTCCGGACACCTGTGAGGAGATCATGAACCAGAGCTTCGACCTCGAATCCGCCAACCGCACCCTCCCGAACCTCGACGCGGCCGGCCGCCTCCGCTGGGCGGCGGAGACCGTCGGTGAGGACCTCGTTCTTCTATCGAGCATGCAGAAGACCGCCTCCGTGCTGATGCACCTCTTCTTCGACCTCGGCCTGTCGAACGAGGTGCTCTTCGTGGATACGGGATACCACTTCGTCGAGACCCTCCGGCTTCGAGACGACGTGATGCGAAAGTTCCGTCTCAACGTGGTCACCCTCTACCCCTCGCTCACCACGGAGGATCAGGAGGCGCGGTACCGCAAGAAGCTCTTCTCCTGCACGGACGGGCAACCCGAGTGCTGCCACCTGCGCAAGGAGGTCCCGCTCCTCGACTACCTCTCCAAGCGCGCGCGGCCGGTGGTGGCCGGCGGCATGCGCCGGGTCGACGGCGGAGAACGGACGGGGGTCGCGCCCCTCAGCCCGGACCCGAGGACCGGCGGGCTCGCCTTCTCCCCCCTCTTCGACTGGAGCGACCAGCAGGTGGAGGCGTACCTCGTCGCGAACGACGTCCCGGTCCACCCCCTCCACGGGCAGTCCTATCCGAGCATCGGCTGCTACCCGTGCACCACGCCGGTGCGCCCGGGGGAGCCCCGCCGCGCGGGCCGTTGGCGCCACCTCCGGGAGGAGGAGACGGAAGGGCCCGCCTTCTGCGGCATCAACTTCACCGACGGTGGCGGCATCTGAGGCTCGCCCCGCACCGAGCGCCCGTCGTTCAGCGCTTGACGCCGGAGGCCTGGACGAAGCGGCGGACGGCGGGGTCGTCACTGGTGGCGAGCTCGCTCGGGGGACAGGTGATGCGGATGCGGCCCTCGTGGAGAAGGCTCACCTGCTCTCCGATGTCCAGGCAGGTAGCCATGTCGTGGGTGATGACGATGGAGGTCACGCCGAACTTTTCGTCGGTCTCCATGATCAGCCGATCCACGTTCCGCGCCCCCAGGGGATCGAGGCCGGCGGTGGGCTCGTCGTAGATGAGGATCTCGGGCTCGTTGATGAGGGCCCGGGCCACCGCCACCCGCTTCTTCATGCCGCCGGAGATGTCGCCGGGGTAGCGGGCGTGGGCATCCGACACCCCGAGCTCCCCGAGCTTGGTCATCACCCGCTCCCGGATTTCCCGGCGGCCGACGCCCCCCTGCTCCCGGAGGGGAAAGGCCACGTTGTCGAAGACGCTCATGGAGTCGAAGAGGGCTGAGCCCTGGAACACCATCCCGAACCGGGAGCGGATCGCCGCCAGCTTGAGCTCCCCCAGGCCGGTGATCTCCACGCCGTCCAGCTTGATCGACCCCTGATCCGGCCGCTCCAACACCACCAGGTGGCGCATCAGCACGGTCTTGCCGGCGCCGGAGCCGCCGATGATGATGTTCCGGCGTCCGCGGAGGATCTCGAGGTTCACCCCCCGGAGCACGCGGTTCTCCCCCCAGCGCTTGTGCAGATCCGTCACCACGATCTGGGCCTCCCCGTCGGCGGTCGACGGTCTCTCCTGTGTTTCGTCGCTCGTCATGATCCGATTCAATCCCTTGTGGGCGTCTGACGCAACGGATTTTTTTTACAACGATTCGAGACATTGACGCCGCAATGTGCGTTGAAAAATTTCGACCGGTACGGTTGGACAATGGGCGCTGCATAATGGACATGGATCTGAAAGGACCCAACGGACTCAAAAGACTCAAGGGACGCGCTCCTATGATGCTTAAGGTCCTTTCGGTGCCCCCAACCGTACAGGTCGAAGAATTTCTAGGGGGAACCCTTATTCTGTATCTACTGGAATATTTCAATTCTATTGAGCCGATTCGTGACGTGATGTATCTTTATAGACGGTAAGGAGGATTATCATGGACAATGCAAGACTCAGTATTCTCTCGGCCCTCGCCGTCGTGGCGCTTTCCAGCCTTCTGCTCCGGTGCAGCGACTCGTCGGGCTCGAGCGGCGGAACGGACCAGGGAACCGAAACAATGACCGATGACACCGGCTCCGGAGAGTCAGGGGAGAGCACCGACGATACCTCTCCGGAGGAGAGCACGGCATCGGGGACCGTCGAGCTGACGGACACCGGCTCCGAGACGGAGGAGGACACAGTGTTCACCCCCGGCGGGGTTAACACCGGCGAGGTATGCGGCAACCAGGTGGACGATGACGAGGACGGCTACATGGACTGCGCGGACTCGGAGTGCGTCGGCGACGCCTCCTGCGTGGCCACCGACGAGGTGTGCGATGACGGCGTGGACAACGACCTGGACGGCCGGGTGGACTGCGCGGACGCGGACTGCGACAACCGGATCGACTGCCAGGAGGACTGCATCAACGGCATCGACGACGACGGCAACGGCCTCATGGACTGCGAGGATCCCGCCTGCATGGGGCAGCACCCCGCCTGCGGGGAGGTGTGCGGTGACAGCGTGGACAACGACGGCGACAACCGGGTCGACTGCGACGACGAGGATTGCGAAGCCCAAGCGCCCTGCGCGACCGTCCCGGTCGACGGCGGCGTCGGGGACGGCGGGGACTCCCCCACCGGCATGATCTGCGCCTACAACGGCGCCGAGCCCCACGTGTGCGAGTGCGCGGACACCCGCGACAATGATACCGACAATGTCATCGACTCCAACGACCTCCACTGCTTCGGGCCCTTCGACGACGACGAGGGCTCCTACGCGACGGGGATCCCCGGGGATAACAACGGCGACAAGGGCAATATCGAGTGTCCCTTCGACGGTAACAGCGGCATCGGCAATGACGATGTCTGCTGCAACCCCGCGGATCCCAACACCAACGTGACCCCCAATGGGTGCGACGATCAGGCCTGCTGCGAGATCGACGTCAACGGCAACACCTCCGGGGAGTTCGTCTTCGTCATGGGCGAGTGCGTGTTCGCGCCGGAGTGCGGGGAGGAGGGGACCCACGGGTGCGCCTGCGAAACCCAGGCGGACTGCGATGAGGGCCAGCACTGTCTAATGGATCGCAACACCGGCCCCGGGTTCTGCTCCACGTGCGAGCCCTGCGAGTCCAATGAGGTCTGCGCGAACCCCTGCGACTGCGGCGAGTTCTGCTTCGGCGGCTTCACCCGCCCACCCGAGGAGTGCGGCTCCGTGGACGCGGACACCGACGTGGACACCGACGTGGACACGGACGCCGACACGGACGGAGACACCGACACCGACACGGACGCCGACACGGACGGGGACACCGACGTCGACACCGACACCGACGCGGACACTGACACCGAGGTGGACACCGGTGGCCCCTCCTGCCCCAACGACCTGACCGCCTGCCCGAACGGCGACGAGTGCCCCTTCGGGTACAACTGCGTGAGCGGCTGCTGCTACGCCCAGTGCGCTGACGGGGTGGCCCCCTGCACCGTCACGGAGGATTGCGGCCCCTACGAGGTCTGCATCACCGGGTGCTGCATCCTCTTCCAGCCGGTGTGAGCTTTCTCCGAGAAAAACCTCTCACGCCTTGCCGGGCGGGGCGACCTGAACCGGGCCATCGCGGCCTGCCGCAGAGCGGACCCAAGATATTTGCGCCCCCCCGCTCCTACTTCTTGATCTTCCCCGCCAGGAGATCCCCCAGGGTGCCCATCCCGGCGCTCTTTCCGCCCGGGTTCACGTCCTGCAGGGTCTCCTTCCAGTCGTCCTCTTTGTCCTCCTCCAGGATCATCGTCAGGCCGATGCGCCGGGTCTCCGGGTTGACTTCGAGGACCCGGACGGTGACCTCCTGCCCCTCGGAGACCACCTCCTTCGGGCTGTTCAACCGTCGATCCTTCACGAAGTTGGAGATGTGGACCAGCCCGTCGAGCCCGGGTCTCAGCTCCACAAACGCACCGAAATTGGCGATGCGGCGGACGATCCCCTTGAGGATGGCGTTGGGTTGAATGATATCCGAGACCTCGTCCCAGGGGTCCGCCAGGAGGGCCTTGAGGCTGAGGGAGACCCGCCCCTTGTCCATGTCGAGGTTCTTGATCGACACGGTGACCTCCTGCCCCTGGGAGAGCACCTCTCCGGGATCCTCGATTTGATCGTAGCCGATCTCGGAGATGTGGATAAGCCCCTCGACCCCGCCGATGTCCACGAAGGCGCCGTAGGGCTTGAGGTTGGTGACCGTCCCCTTGTAGGTCCCGCCGACTTCGAGCTCCTTCCAGGTCTTGACGGCCTGGGCCTTGATCTCCCGCTCGAGCAGCGTGCGCCGGGAGAGGACGATGTTGCGCCCCCCCTCCTCGAACTTGATGATCTCGAACCGGTAGGATTTACCGACGTGCTCGTCGGGGACCTCGCAGTAGACCCGATCGATCTGGGAGATGGGACAGAATGCCCGCTCCCCCATGAGGTTGACGGTGAAGCCCCCCTTGTTGGACTCCTTGACGACCCCCTCGACGGGCATCCCGTTGTCGAAGGCCTCCTTGAGGGATTCCTGTATCGCCGACTTGTCCGCCCCCGGCTGATCCCCGACGGACGCGGTCACGGTGCGGCCGCAGATCACGGCGCCGTCCCGGAAGGCGGTCACGAACACCTCGAGGGTGTCGCCCACCGCCGGCAGGCCGTCGGCCTCCTTCTCCGCCTCCCGCATGAGCAGGCCCTCCGTTCGCGCGCCAACGTCCAGGAAGAGGTAGTCCCGGCCGACCCGGACCACCCGGGCGGCGACCTGATCCCCGACGGAGAGCCGCCCGCTCTGTTGCTCGGAGGCCTCCAGCATAGCGCCGAAATCGACCATGTCGTTACTTGATTTTCTGTTCATGTCATCCATTGAATCGAACTCCGTAGATTCGCGAGCACCCCATTTCAGGCCGGGTATAGCTTCCCCGCCCTGAGGCGACAAGCGAAATGTCATCCATGGGCTCAATATATCTCGACGGACCGCCAGACCCCCGGAGGTAAAAATAAAGCACCGAATGACGTAGCGTCAAACAGGCGGGGAGACTCACTTTGGTCATTATAGTTGTCGACGGCACGTCCCGTGGTACCATCTTATTGTTAAGGAAGATGCGACAATGCCGGTCAAGGTTCTGATTGTTGATGACACGCGAACGGTTCGCTATCAGTTGAAAGCGCTCGTCAGCGGGATGGGGTTCGAGGTGGATGAGGCCGCGGACGGCGCCGAGGCCCTCGAGAAGATCCGCGAGGACAAACCCCACATCGTGCTGATGGATATCATGATGCCCGAGATGGACGGCATCGAGTGCTGCAGACGGATCAAGTCCAATCCGGAGACCCGGGACGCGAAAGTCGTCATGGTGACCAACAAGGGCGAGTATCAGAAGGTCACGGATGCCTTCAAGGCGCGATGTGACGACTACATCATGAAGCCCATCCAGGAGTCCGAGCTGCGGGAAAAGCTCGAGGAGATCTCGAAGACGGTCACGGCCATCCTGACCCTGCGGTCGCTCTGACCCATCGGCGGATCGCTCTGACCCATCGGCGGATCCCCGAGCGCCTTGTCAAACGCGCGTCGGACCCGCTAATCGAAAGGCGAGAAGTGGGGCGCGTCCACCTCCCGCCCCTCTGATAGCAGCACCAGGGCGGGGTAGAGGTAGGCGGGGCTCACCGCGTAGGCGCGGACCATGGCGTGGACCCGTTTGTGGTGGCGCGGGATGCGGTACTCGACGCCGTTTTGCCGACCGTTCAACCGGGTCCACGGCAGGGTTCCCTTCTCTGACATGGAGAGGGTGACGGCGCCATCGGCCCCCCCCGGAAGGGTGACGAACCGGGTGTGGATCGCCTCCCGGAGGGCGTCCAGGAAGCGCCGCTCGTCGGGGCTCAGCTCGCTGTCGGGGATGGCCCGCCCCGTGGTGTGAATCCAGGTCTTCGCCCATCTCCCGACGTGTCGCGCGAGGGAGGTGAACCGCTCCCTGAGAGAGGTAAAGTAGGCGCGCCTCGGCGGCTCCATGAGGGAGACCTCCAGGATCCCCTCCAGAAACCGGCGGGCCGGTTTGTCCAGCACCAGGACCAGGCGATCCTCCAGCTCGTAGAGGAACGCCGGCGCGTCCGCGTCGATGGCGAAGAGGCGCTCCTGGCGCATCCGCCGCCGGACCTCGAAGAAATCCATCGCGTCTCCGCCCCATACCGCGAACGCCTCCACCCCGCTCAGCAGCCGGCTGTCCCGGGTGTGCTCGTACCGTTCGAAGAGGAGCGACTCCGCCCGCCTCCGCGCCTCGGCCCCGAGCTCGGGGTAGTGATCCACGAGCTTCTGGTAGAGCTGCCGCCCCACCTTGCGAAGCTCCCCGTTCACCGCGTGGATATCCTCCAGCTCGTCCTCCACCACCGCGGCGGTCACGAGCCCCCGGACCGCGGGGAAGAAGGTCTCTTCATCCACGATACCGTGCTTGAGGCGGGTGATCTGGGTCACGTCCCCGGACTCGGGGATCCCCGTGATGCCGTTAAGCTCCGAGCTGTGGATCACCGTCCAGAGGAGGCACCGGTCCAGGTGCTTTCCGCGGCTCACCCGAACCCCGTTGAGGGTAACCGGCACCGCCGCATACCGACAGCGATCCTCGATGATGCGCTGCCCGGCGCTCCCACACCCCGCGCCGTGGATGTCGAGGGCAAACCCCGACGACTGTGTCGGCGTGAACTGTCGCGGGGGTCGCGTCGGAGAAAACGAGAGTCCCCGGGCCTTCCCGTCACGGCGCCATGAGAGGTCGACGCGCCGGGGGGTTCCCGCGAACGCGGCGAGGATCCCCAAACCGAACTGCCCTTCGAGCTCGGAGATGGCCTGCTGGCGCTGATCCGGCGAGAGGGTCTGGTCGAAGACCCGGAGCAACGAGAGGAACACGGCCTCGTTCGGCGTCGCCCGCCGAGCGTCGAGGGTGAAGCGATGCCTCGAGATCGCCACGTCGATGCGCTCGGGACAGAAGCTCGCCGCCAGTCGGATGAGCTCCACGAAGGGCTCCCAGGCGGTGGTGTGCCGACGGCTCGAGAGCTTCCGGATCTCGGCCTCCACGTCGATGGTGAAGAGGTTCAGCTCGCGGTCCATCGTGTATCCTCGAAGATCAGGTGGGCCGCCTCCGCGAGCAGGAGCGGGCGATGCTGCCGCAGCATGGCGCTCTCCTTCATCAGGCCGTTAATCGCGGTGAAGACCGCGAGCCCGGGTTTCGACGGGAAGGCCTCTTTGCAGGTCGTCAGCAGGTCAGATTCCGCCGGCAGCACGATGTATTTGGAGACGTTGAACCCGAGCCCGGTGAGATCCACGTCCCGCGCCGCGAACTCCCGGCGGTGGAGCGTCAGCCGAAAGGTGAGCCCCCGGAGGCCGCACCGCCTCAGCACCCGGTTCATCTCCCGGACCAGGCTGCCCACCGGGGCGAGGGGCTCCGGCACCTCGTCCGGCCTGACCGGAGACAGCGCGGCGATCTCGTCCAGATCCACCCCCCCCGGCAGCCGGGCGATCACCTTCCGGAACGGTCCCTCACGGGCGTCCAGGACCCGCGCGCCTCGGGCCACCGCCCGCTTCGCCAGACCGGTCCGGCCCGCGGATCTCCAGAGGGTGCTGTTCCGCCCCCGGGCGCTCGCCTCGTCGAGGGACATCCCCGTTCGCCTCCCGAGCACCGGCAGGAGGGGGCGCTTCTTCAGACCGGCGCCCTTCATCCACATCTCGGGATGGGCCATGGCGCTGGCCAGAATCTCCGCGGCGACGGTCTGCTGCTTCTCGTCCCCCCCGGGGGCGTAGATGGGGGTCCGCTTTCGTCCCGAGAAGAGGGTCGCCACGCCCAGGAGGAGGGAGAGGGCTCCCACGATGGCGGCGACGACCGCGACATTCCTCAAGAGCTCGGGTCGCATCCAAAAAGACGGGGGGACCGATGTATCGATCTCATTCACCGCCACCGCCCCGAGATCAGAGACGGGGGCCTCGAGGGGACGTCCTCGCGGGACGGCGGACGCCTCCGCCGCGCGGCGCTCGCTGGGAGGCATGGCGCCTCCACCCGTGGCATCCGCGGTCCGCCAGCCATCGAGATAGTATTCCGTCCAGGCGTGCATGCCCGGCAGCGCCCTCCCCTCCTGTCCCAGTGCCCCGATGGCGAGCCGCGACGGGATCCCCAGCCGTCGCAGGAGGAACACCAGCACGGCGTTCTTCACATCACAATCTCCCCGGCCGGACGCGAGCACGAAGTCGAGCCATCCGCCCCGGTCCGGGGCATTGAAGAAAGCAGCGTAACGCTCGGATACCGCCGCTGAGTTGTCGTAGATCAGCCGCTCCATGACCAGGCGCTCGGCGAGGGCCACCTGGACCGCGGGATCGCTCTCGCCGAGGAGGCGCCGCGCGAGGGCGTCGAGGGAGGCCGTCATCCCGCCGGGCAGAGCGGTGAGCGTCTCCTGCCGTCGGGACGAGAGGGGGAGCGTCGCCGGTCCGCTCCGATAGGTCAGCTTGCCGGACACCGCTTCGTCGATCTTCAGGGCGGGTTCCCCGGTGCCGGCGATGGACCACACGTTCACAGGGTTTCGGTTCAGTCGCACGCTCCCGGTGTCCAGGCGGTGGCCGGTGGGGAGGGGGATGATCAGGAGCCCGGTCGCGGCCCGGATCTCCGCGGCGATATCCAGACACCCATCGGTACAGCTGAAGGGCGCGAGGGGACCCGCGAGGACCGGCGTCTCCCGCTGGATTCCGAGGTGTGGGTCCAGGCGTTCCACCGCGGCCACGCGAAAGGCGGTCTCGATCTCCGGACGATAGACGAGGGGGATCCGATCCGTGAGGGGATCCGCTTCGGTCGATGCGCCGAGATAACGGCGGGGGTTGCTAAGGGGCGCCCGCCGTCCCGTCGCCTCCTCGCGGGGGACGCGTACGGTGGACTCGGTCTCCGCGTCCGATGTCAGCGCTCCCGCGAGCCACCAACCGCCCGCCCCCAACAGGAGGACGATCGCCAGCACACCGGTCAGCTTCACCGCCCTCCCGGCACCGAAGTCCTCGGCGAAGGCACGGATCCCGTCCCGAAACCGCTGGTGCAGGGGCCGCGGGGAGATGCGGTCGAGGTACCTGGAGAGGAGCTCCCGCATCCGTCGCCGAGCCCGCAGCCTGAGGCGCTGCAGCGCCCGGTCGTCCACCACCTTCCGCCGATCATAGGTAACGTTCAGATCGTTCCCATTGAGGACGAAGCGGGGAGAGAGCCCCCGGGGGTGCTCGAGGGGGCGCGCCTTCTTGGCGCCGTAGGCGAGCTCGTCGAGCAGGGTGCCGTGCCAGACGAGGAGGCCCCGGGCGTACACCTCCACGCTCGGGGTCTCCCCGAGCCCCACGGCCCCCTCCGAGGTCCCCTCGCTGAAGGTAAGCCAGCAGGGGCCGTCCAGCTCGAAGGGACCGTCCACCCGCCGCCGGTTAAACCGGATGGGGAGCGGCGTGGCCCGCGGGTCGTTTCGACGGAGATATCGGCAGTGTCGGCTGAGCGCCGCGAACGCCTCGCCGACGAGCTGGTCGTGCTCCGCCCGCCCCCGTGTCCTGAGCCGGACGGAGACGACCGTGCCGGGGGACCGGAGGTCTCCCGGTTGTCGGGAGACGCGGGAGAGCTCGCCGTCCGTGACCACCCGCCAGGCCGGTCCGTCCTGCGGCCGGGACTCGATCTCGAGGATATCGGGACAAAAGAGCAGGATGGACCAGAACCCCACGCCGAAGCACCCCGAGCTCTGCTTCTCCTGCTCCTTGCTGGAGGCATAGAGCCGGAAGAGATATCGCTCCGCGTGGTCGAAGGACATCCCGGCGCCGTTGTCCTCGAAGCGCATCACGAAGTCGCCCTGCTCGAAGCGGGTGGTCACGTGGATGAGGGTCGCGCCCGCGTCCCGGGAATTCTGGCAGAGCTCCCGGAGAAAGACCATCCGGTCCTTCGCGTACCGTCTCCCTTCGACAAGCGCCCGTTCTTTGAAGACCGCCCCTTCCATCCCCCAACCATATCCCAGCCGGACGCAAAAGACGAGACCGGGGACGCAACGAAACCCGCCGGATCCGAAGGGGGATTTTCTATTACGGTGACAGATTCAGGTGCTTCAGATAGGTCGCGATGGCGGGGGGGTCGGGGAGGTCCGAATCAGAGCCCGTGTCCGGCGTTGATTCGCTGCCGCTGTCCGTGTCGGCGTCCGTATCCGTGTCCGAATCGGTATCCGTGTCCGCATCCGTATCGCCGTCCGCGTCCGTATCGCCGTCCGTGTCCGTATCGCCGTCCGCATCCATATCGCCGTCCGCGTCCCCATCGACCTCTCCGGAACCCGTGTCGGGATCTCCGGCCCTACGACACCCGTTGCCCCAAACGACGCACGCGATGAAGAGGAGCGCGGGAATACGAAGAAAACAAGCAGTTTTCAGAAGCTAAAACAGCCGGAGGTCGCCGTCGTCCACGCTGAGCCAGGCCCCCTTGTGCTGCAGGTACTCGATCTCCGCCTCCACGAGGGCCACGTGGCCGTCCTCGATATCGACGAAGCGCCCGAAGAACGCCTTGCCCTCCTCGGGGAGCTCGTCCACCAGTCGGTGGTAGTAGGCGCTGGTCTCGAGCTCCACCTTCCGGGCCTGCTCGAGCATATCCAGCTCGTCCTTGAACCCCCCCTCTCCCAAGGGCTCCTCTACCCCTTCGGTCGCGGCCTTGATCTTCTGGAGGGGCGGCAGCCGGGTCCCGAGATCCTCGGCGGAGAGCGCCCCCTCGGACTGATACTCGGACAGCTTCTTCTCCAGGTACGCCACGTGATCCCGCTCCTCGTCCTCCAACAACTTGAAGACGCGCCGGCCCACGTCGTCCGTGGTCTTCGCGATCGCCCGGGTGTAGGTCTCCACGATGCGTTTCTCATACTCGACGGCTGTTTTCAGGGCTTCTCGGATATCCATGGTCCCTCCCTCCTGCTTGGAACGTCGGTCCAAGGGATCTATCGTCTGATGACCTCTAAAATGACACGATTTGCGGGAACTGTAAAATGGGAGTTTCGACTGTTGGCAGCCCGCGGGTTGTTCCGTATAAGAAAGGTATCGTCTCCAAAAATTAGGAGGAAGAGAATGATTTCAAAAAAGATGGAAGAAGCAATCAATCAGCAGATCAACGCGGAGGTCTACTCGTCGAGCCTCTATTACGCCATTTCGGCCTACTTCGAGTCGCTGAGCCTCAAGGGGTTCGCGAGGTGGATGAGGGTCCAGGCCATCGAGGAGCTGACCCACGTGCATAAATTCTTCGCCTATGTCAACGACCGCGGCGGCCGGGTCACCCTGGCGGCGGTGGAGGCCCCGAGGAACGAGTGGTCCTCCCCCCTCGAGGCGTTCGAGGAGGTCTACGCCCATGAGTGCAAGGTGACCTCCCTCATCAACGATCTCATGAGCCTGGCGCAAAGCGAGAAGGATTTCGCCAGCCAGAACTTCCTACAGTGGTTTGTGGGAGAGCAGGTGGAGGAGGAGGCGAGCGCCGACGAGGCGGTCCAGCAGCTCAAGCTGGTGGACAAGACCGAGGGGGGGCTCTTCCTCCTCGATCAGGAGATGGGCAAGCGGAGCTTCGTGATGCCCGTGTTCCTCACGGGAGCCTTTTGATGGCCAGGGAGACATTCAAGGCGCTCAAATTGAGCGATCGGGTCTACTGGGTCGGGGCCATCGACTGGGGGCTCCGCAGCTTCCACGGGTACCTCACCTCCCGGGGGACCACCTACAACGCCTTCCTCATCCTCGCGGACAAGATCACCCTGGTCGACACCGTCAAGCCGCCGTTCTATGACGAGATGATGGCGCGCATCGCGGATGTCATCGATCCCGATGATATCGAGATTGTCATCTCCAACCACGCCGAGATGGATCACTCCGGCGCCCTGCCCCGCTTCCTGCACGGGCAGAAGCAGCGGCGCCTCATCGCGTCGGCCAAGGGCAAGGAAGCCCTCGAGCAGCACTTCCACTGGGATCAGCCCGTGGAGGTGATGAAGACCGGCGACACCCTCAGCCTCGGGAACGCGACGCTTCGCTTCATCGAGGCCCGCATGCTCCACTGGCCGGACAGCATGTTCTGCTACCTCGAGGACGACGCGGTCCTCTTCACCAACGACGCCTTCGGCGCCCACCTGGCCTCGGCGGAGCGATACGCCGACGAGATCGAGCCCTCGGTGCTGCGCTACGAATCGGCCAAGTACTACGCCAACATCCTGCTCCACCTCTCCCCCATCGTGAGGAAGCTGATCGAGAAGATTCCCTCCTTCGGCCTCGACATCAAGATGATCGCCCCGGATCACGGTCCCGTCTACCGGAAGGATTTCGATCAGATTATCACATCGTACCAGGAGTGGTCCGAGCAGCGGCCCACCAACAAGGCCGTCCTCGTGTACGACACCATGTGGAAGAGCACCGAGCTCATGGCCCGCGCCGTGGTGGACGGCCTCACCGCCGGGGGCGCCAAGATCCGCCTGATGTCCCTGGA
Source organism: Polyangia bacterium (assembly GCA_050304755.1). Lineage (GTDB taxonomy): Bacteria > Myxococcota_A > Polyangia > JAAYKL01 > JAAYKL01 > CAYWLQ01. The sequence goes on from JBNLED010000278.1 coordinate 14,173, forward strand.
GAGCGCCCACCGCAGCGACGTGGTGACCGAGCTTCTCGACGCCGGCGCGCTCCTCGTCGGGTCTCCGACGATCAACAACCAGATCTACCCCACCGTGGCGGACGTGATGAACTACCTGAAGGGATTGAAACCCAAAAATCTCGTAGGGGCCTCGTTCGGCTCCTACGGTTGGAGCGGCGAGTCGGTGAAGCACCTCGACAAGATGCTCGAGGAGATGAAGGTGGACCTCGTCCAGCCGGGCCTCGGCGTCAAGTACACCCCCACCACCGACGATCTCTCCGACTGCCGCGCCCTCGGCCTCGCCGTCGCCGAGCGGCTTCGCATTGCGGCCGGGTAGGTCTTCAACCCTCGCTCACTCACAGTTCGTGCTGTAGCTGACGGCTCTTTCCTGGAGGATCTCCAGATTCGCCATGTACACCGGGTCGTCGCACTGAAACGGATTACCCCAGAAGAAGACGCTGTCCCCCGTGTCGATTCCGGGGTTGTCCACGACAGGCGTAATATCGGCGATGAGGTTCTCGCTCACGTCCAGAGTGTGGAGAGCGACCAGGCCTGACAGGACGCCGATATCGATGATGGCGTTATTAGAAAGATCGAGATCCGTGACGCGAACGAGCGGAGCGAGCGGGGCGATGATGACGATTTGGTTGGCGCCGAGGTCCAGGATGCGCAAGGAGGTCAGCCCCGCCAACGGCGCGACATCTTCGACGCCGTTGTCGTTGAGGTTGAGATCGGTCAAGGCGTCGAGGGAGGCCAGGGGAGCGATATCCGTGATGTTGTTGCTGTGCAGATCCAGGACCGTCATCTCCCCCATCCCGGTCAGGGCGTCGATACTCTTGATTCCGTTGTACGAGAGGTCGAGGGTGGTGAGGCGGGTGAGATCGGCGAGCGCCGAGATGTCCTCGACGGCGTTGCTGCTGACGTCGAGCTCGGTCAGCTGGACCAGCCCCGTGAGGGGGCCGAGGTCGGAGACGTCGTTGAACGTGAGAAGAAGGGATGAGAGCCGGGACAGGGACGCCAGCGGCGCGATGCTCTCGAGATCGTTGAGGGAGAGATCGAGGTGGGTGAGGCTCTTCAGACACTGGATCCCGGAGAGATCCGAGACACGGCCTTCGGCGGGCACGAGGGAGGTCAGGTCGGCGACATCCTCGCCGATGATCTCCCCCTCCGGCTTGTCAATCGCGACCCGCACCGCCGCCTCGAGATGGGGATCGGCGAAGGTAAGGCGTCCCACGCAGAGCCCTGTCACCTCCGTATCCGGAGGCTGCCCCCGACTGTCGGTGTCCTCACCTAGATCGGAGTCACTGTCACCCGACGCGGTATCCCGGCTGGGGCCGGTATCTCCGCCGGGGGTCCCGGTGTCCCCATTCAGGCTGTCCGTCTCCCCGTTGAAAGTGCCGGTGTCTCCTCCGGAGGTGCCGGTGTCCTTACCGGCGCCGGTATCCTTGCCGGGCGTCGTGTCCGTCGATTCCTCCGACGCCGTGTCTGAAGCCGTGTCTGAAGCGGTCCCTGTGCCTGTATCCCCATCCGTCGGCGGACCGGTATCCAGCGGCACGTCACGGCCTGAATCCTCGGACGTCGTGTCATGGACCACGCCCCCGGATTCCGAAGCGGTGGCGGAATCCCCCTCCCCGTCCGTCCCGGTCTCTTGAGGGCTCTTCGCGACGCGGGAGCAGTCGGTGGCGATACCCCCCGATACCAGCACCAGAACGAGGTATCCGGTCTTTTGGCGCCACAGCGTCTTCATTACTTCAGGTCCGGGCAGGCGTCGTCACCGCAGGTGCTCCCGGGGGCGTTCGCGCAGATGCTGATCCCACTGACGGAGACGAGGCGATCCTCGATAGCCGCGGCGTCACACTCGAGCAGCTCATTGTTGTCGATGGAGAGATCGCCCCCCACGGTGGTGAGGCTGTCGAGCGTCAGGTTCGTGAGCACCTGATTGTAGACGATTTCGGCAGAATTGTTCACGGTCTCGAGGCTCTCGAGATCGATGTCCGTCAGCACGCTGTTTCCGGCGATGAGGATACTCTGCGCCGTCTCCAGAGCGCCCATGGAGATCCGCTCGAGGAGGTTGTTGCCGGTGGACTCGAAGTTTCCGGTCTTGATGAGGCGCGGCAGATCGATGAGCGTCGCGTTGCTGAGCCCCACCAGGACCAGCTCCCCCCCCACCGACTCGAGCTGCTCGAACACCACCTCCCTGACCCCGGAGTTGCCCATCAGGTTGACGTCGCTGTTGACGATGACCAGGCTGTCGAACCGCATCATCGCGACGTCCGAGTTCCCCGAGAGATGGAGGGAGTCGATGGTCTCCACGGAGCGCATGTCCAGGGCTACGACCTCATTGCCGTAGACGCCGACCATGCCGGCGGTGGTGACCCCGCTGAGGTCCACGTCTATCTCCGCGCCAATGCTGATGGTCACTGTTTCGACCTCCTTCAGGTTGGGCATGGAGAGGCTGGCCGCCTCCTCCCCCCCCAGAATCGCCAGGGTGCCGGAGATGGTCTCGATATCCTGAAGCTCGAGCTCCGAAACCGCCGTCATATCGATGGAGAGGGTTCCCGAAAAACATCTCGCTCCGCCCAACTGCTCTACCTCCGCTTCGCTGGTTATCTCTATATCACCCTCTTCACAATCCTCCACTCCGGTGGAGGAGTCGGGTTCGGCGGATTCGGTATCCGTGTCGCCATCCCCGTCCGCATCCGTATCCGCGTCTGTGTCCGCATCCATGTCCGCATCGACATCGGTATCGCCGTCCCCGTCAGCGTCCGTGTCGCCGTCCCCATCCGCATCCGTATCGCCATCCCCGTCGGTGTCCGCGTCAGTATCACTGTCCGTATCCCCATCGGCATCCGTGTCCGCGTCCGTGTCCGTGTCCGCATCCGTGTCCGCATCCGTGTCGGTGTCACTATCCGCGTCCCCGTCCCCATCCGCGTCCCCGTCCCCGTCCCCGTCCCCGTCCCCGTCCCCGTCCCCGTCCCCGTCCCCGTCCCCATCCCCGTCCCCATCTCCATCCCCGTCCACGTCGCCATCCCCGTCCGCGTCCCCATCGCCCTGGGATCCCGAGGAAGTATCCTCGTGATACATCGGGACGCTCTTCGCGCATCCCGTCACTCCCCCCCAGCAGGCGATAAGAGTCATCAATAAATACTTCATCGGATCCTCCAATTTGTCTGGCATTTTGCCTGCATCATACACCGCAACCTCGCCTTTTCCCAACATGGAATTGACCTCAACGCCGACCTTTGGGGAGAGAAAGACGGGAGGCGTCAGCGCCGATCGAGCACGTACCCCTGAAACCTCAGCCGCGGCCGCCGGTCGGTCCCGGTCCAGGTCATCGCATCCCCCCGATAGCGCCCGACCCCCATGACGAAGGCGTGGTCCGAGGAATCGGGAGTGAGGGCCACCGTCAGGCTCATGTCCCGGGTGAACTCGCCGCCGGTCACGATGTTCGCGGTGAGGAGGCCTTGGTCCAGCTTCACTTCGACGCGTTTCACGAAAACGAAATCATCGATGTCCTCGCGGTTGACATAGGTGCCGAGGCGCACCCGCCACGATTTCGGGACCGCGCCGGGCGTCACCCTCCGCCCCAGGGGGATCCGAACCCCGTTGTCCAGGGTGGCGATGAGCAGTTGGTCCGCCATCTCCACGAACCGCAACCGTTTCTCTTCGAGGTCCGGCGGTTGAAAAGTAACAATATCATTGAGGTACCGTTCCATGGCGAAGGTCCCGTCGGAGAGGGGAATCAGGCGGAGGCGCGAGGTCGCGGTTCGCCACTCCAGGTAACCATCCCTGAACGCAATTTCGATGAGCCCCGATGCGGTGTCGTAGTGTCCCACCAGCCGGCGTCGAACCGTCTCCGCCAGGGGCACCTCCGCGGCGGCCGCGGCGTGATCGGCCCGACGAACTCCCGCCTTCTGCCAGAGTAACCGCCGGAGCACGGCCTTGGCGATCCGCGATACGGCGCCCTTGGCGCTGCCCGTATTCGCCGCCACCACGACCCCCAGGCGGTGGTCCGGCAGCACCGCCAGCGCGCTCGCGAAGTGCCACAACCAGCCGTCGTGCCAGGCCATGGGGCCCGCGTTCAGCTCGTTGTTTAGGCGATGGGTTAGCTGCCAGCCCAGCCCGCACGCCAGATCCAAATCAAGGGGCGTGTTCCGGTTCTGCCGGGTGAGCATCTCCCGGAGGGTCTCCGCTCGAAGCACCGAGTGTCCGCCGTAGCGACCTCGGCGGAGCACCATCCGGATGAAACGACTCATGTCCGAGACGCTGGCGTAGAGGCCGGCGGCCGGCCGCTCCCGGACCGGATACTGGGGGCTCTCCCGCCCGTTGAGATATCCTTTGGAGAGCTTCGCGTGGACAGCGCCGCTCAGGAAGAACCCGCTGCTCGACATCTCGAGGGGCGCGAAGATTCGCTCGTTCATATAGTCCGAATAGCGCTGTCCGGTGACCCGTTCGATCATCGCGCCGAGGACCGCATAGCCCAGGTTGGAGTACTGGAACACCACGCCGCTGGGCTGAGCGGTGAACTCCCCGTTGAGATGCCGAATCAGCGCATCGAGGCTCTCCGGATGCGCGGTGTCCGCCCCCCGCATCAGGTCCGTGGGGAGGCCGGCGTGATGGGTCAAAAGGCGCCGGGGGGTCACGGTGGTAGACGTGACGAACCGCCGTTTCATCCTGAGCTCCGGGATATAGCGCTCTATGGGAACATCGATGTCGACCAGCCCGCGCTCCTGGAGCTGCATCACCGCGGTGCCGGTGAGCACCTTGGACAGGGAGCCCATCCGATAGACCGTCTCGGGCGTGGCCGCCACGCCGCGGTCGAGGTCCGCGTACCCGAACCCCTTCGAGTAGACCACCTGATCCCCGCTCACCGCCGCGATGCTCAGCCCGACGATATGGTTCGCGGCCATCTCCTTCTCGATGAGCTCATCGATCCGCCGGGAGAGATCGCTCATCGAGGCGGCCCCCGTCGGGAGCCCCGCGATCACACTTCCCGCAATGAAAAGGAGACAGGTCAGTTGACGTCGGCGATGTGTCTTTTGTGCTCTCATCAGCCGTTCTCGAAGTCGCCATTGATAAAGATCGGACTCTCGACCGGTCGAGGACAGACATCTCACCAACGAAAAAGTTCCGCACATTTTCCGTATCGCCGGGGATCGCGCGTCTCGGGCATCTATTTCCGAAACTGTTTCTTGTGTAAAAATGCACAACAGATGTAAAATCGAGAAGCAGTTAATTAAGCTCGGAAATTGGAACTTCAGACAGGAGGTGAGCGTGATACGTTTTATTCAATGTGTTTTTTGGCTTCTCTCGGCGGGAATACTGATGGCGGGGAGTTGCGACGAGAAGAAGAGCTCCGGCACCGATGAGGAGACCGGCGAGGAGCTGTCCGATGATACCGGGACAGAAGAGGCGAGCGACGGAGAGGCGGATACCGAGGCGGATACGGACTCCGGACCGGAGACGGAGACCGGGCCGGAAACAGAGACGGCGTCAGCGGCGGATACCGGAACGGATGCCGATACGGAGACCTCCGAAGGGGAGACGGACGCTCTGCCGGACACCGGAGAAACGGATATCGACACCACAGTCGGTGATACAGGGGACACCGGAACGGACACCGGCGCGCTGTCGATGGATTACCCGGCGGTCATCGAGTACAGGGAAGCCCTCACGAAGATACTGGATGTCGCGGACGTCATCTGGACCGATGACTTCACCAGCGCGCCGGTGATCCCGTCCGTGGCCGTCGCGGCAGAGAGCGGGAGGGTGCTGTTCAATGTGACCTGCGAGTTCTGCGGCGACGACACCGGGCCGAAGAACCGGCCGTTCGTGGCCGGCCCGGACGGCTCCGGGCTCACGGACATCTCGGATATCTACCCGGCCGATATCGTCTCCACCTGGTCGGGCTGGGACGGCCTCCAAATCGACGACGCGGGATCCCGGGTGTTCATCGGCATGGCGGAGCAGGCGGAGGGGCAGTCCTATAGTGACTATTTCTTCTATGAATATGATATCGCCACCGGGACGCGCTCGAACGCCGTGGCGAATCCCCTCGCCGACCTCGACATGATGAACACCCGCGACGGCGGCCGTCTCTTCTTCTCTCCCTACAACATCGGCTTTGACGAGTCCCTGCAGCGGAACGTCCAGGGGCTGTTCTTCGCGGAGCTCGCGGGGGGGCTCCAGCAGTACCTCGATCTCGTCGATCTCCCCTGCGACGGGGAGGGCTGCACGAACCTGAACTCCCTATCGTTCATCGGCAGCGCCGCCATGGGGAGCGGCGCGCTCTTCGCTTGGGACAGCATCCCCGGGCGGGGAGAGCTGTACGGTGTGTACTACAAGCCCCTGGAAGGCGACATCGTCCTCCTGGGGGACGCCGAGCACTACTGGGTGGAGCGGGAGCTCAACCGCCAGGGGGCGCTCTCCGAGGACGGCCGCCGCGCCCTCATCAGTTACATGCACGAATCCGGCGATCCCGAAACCCTCTCGGTGGTGGACACGGCGGAAAACGCCGAGACCGTGCTCTCCCTGCTCGAGTCGTCCTCGAGCGCCTTCATCACCCGGGATGGTGACCACGTCTTCGTGCGGGGCACGACCGACAGCGGCGGCACGCACTACAACACCAGAATCGCGGTCGGTACTGGCGCCGAGCGGGACACGTGGTCCTATCTGCTGCCGCGGCCACGGATGATGAGCAACGCCACGGCGGACGGCGGCACCTACTTCACCAACCTCCCCTACGATTTCCCGGAGGCGATCTACCGCGTGGACCTCGACCCGGAAGCCGGCCTCGAAGCGGCGCCCGATATTGCGGAAGTGTCGTTCAGCGCGCCGGCCCTTCTGGACGAGGAGGGGGCGACCATCGGCATCGCGGTCACGGTCTCGGACACGGGCGCGGGCATCACCGCGGTGTGGCTGATGCCCATCGTCGAGGGACGGGAGGAGCCGGACTGGCAGATGGGGAGCGAGCCCCTCGCCTACCCCGGCGGCGATCCGGGGGGCGACTTCGGATACGAGCGGCTCTTCGATGACGGCACCCACGGCGACGCGGAGGCCGGCGACGGCGTGTTCACCTTCGGCGCTATCGCGACCCGCAAGAACGGTCGGGACGAGACCTACAACACCTGGTTCTCCCGCTACCCGCTGCCGGCGGCGGTCGGCCTCCGGATACTCGTCGAGGACGCGGACGGCAACTACGGCATCGCCGACACCGCGCTCCTCATCACCGATGACCCGGCGGATGCTTCCTAAAACCTTGAAATCCGCTCAGACCACGAAGGCGATGCAGCAGCCGGTGATGCAGGCGAAGCCGGATTCGCAGTCGGCGGAGACGGCGCAGGGCTGGACCCCCGGCTCGCATTGGGGGTAGCAGCAGCCGCCGATGCAGCTCTCGAAGAGCGCCGCGTCACAGTCGCCGCTTCCGTTGCACGGGGTCAGGTCATTGGGGCAGGTCACCACGTCCGTGTCCACCACCGCGGTGTCCACCACCGCGGTATCCACCACGTTCGTGTCGATGATATCGGTATCGGGGGTGGTATCCGGATCGGTATCCGGGGCGGTGTCCGGATCGGTGTCGACGCTGGTGTCCATCTCCGAATCGGTGTCGATATCCGTATCGCCGTCGGCGCCGCAATCCGATACGGGGCGCCGGAACCCGGCGAAGCAGATCTCGCCGCACTCGCAGGTGTTCATGCAGACCTCATTGGGGGTGCAGGACTCGCATTTCGAGCAGAAGCCGTCTCCGGTGTTCCCGTCCCTGATGCAGAACTGCCCCTCGTCGCACTCCGCCGGATCGGCGCAGGCGCAGCCGTGGGTGCCGTCGACGCCGCACTCCGGCGTGAACTCGCACTCGCCGAGGATGTACACGAACTCCCCGGAGGTGTTGCCGTTCACGTCGATCTCGCAGCAGGCCTGATCATCGCACCCGTTCGGGGTCACGTTGGTGGCGGGGTCCGCCGGGTTACAGCAGATCTCGTCATTGCCGGTGCCGCTGTTGCCGTCGAAGGGGCACTCGATATCCCCCTTGTCCCCGTTGTTGTCGCCGGGGATGCCGGTGGAGAAGCTCTCCTCATCGTCGTCGTAGGGACCGAAGCACTGCAGGTCGTTGTGATCGATGTCCGCGTCGTCATCGTTGTCCAGGCCGTCCGCGCACGCGCAGGCGTGGGGCTCGGACCCTGCGTAGGAGCAGATCATCCCGTCCGCCACCACCTCCGTGTCCCCGCCGCAGAGCGGTGAGCCGCCGCAGTCGGTGTCCTCGCAGTCGATGAATCCGTCCTGATCATTGTCCACCAGGTCACCGCAGACCTCCCCGCACGCGGGGTGAATCCCGGCGCAGGTGTTATCGGCGCAGTCGAGCAGGGTGTCCGCGTCGTCGTCGATCCCGTTGTCGCAGATCTCCTGGCACTCCAGCTGCGACGCGCAGTCGTCGTCCACGCAGTCCACGCGGCCGTCCAAATCATTGTCGATCCGGTCGGAGCAATCCTCCGTGGAGGGCGTACACAGATCATCCGCCGTACACTCCGCGTCGGCGCAGTCCAGGAAGCCGTCCTCGTCATCGTCCACGCCGTTGCCGCAGACCTCGCCGCTCCGATCGCCGCCGGTGAAGGTGTCCGCCTCGGTCTCCGTGTCCGTGTCGGATCCGCCGTCCGGATTCCCCCCGTCCGGGGTCAACGGCCCCGTGTCCGAGGCGGTCGAAGTGTCGGGATCGGAATCCGCGTCCGTGTCCACATCCGTATCCGTGTCCCCGTCCGTGTCGGTGTCCACATCGGTGTCCCCGTCCGTGTCGGTGTCCACATCGGTGTCCCCGTCCGTGTCGGCGTCCGCATCCGTGTCCCCGTCCGCATCCATGTCCGCATCCGTATCTGCGTCAGTGTCCACATCCGTATCCACATCTGTGTCCCCGTCCGAGTCCCCGTCAGTGTCGCCGTCCGAGTCCCCGTCGGTGTCGCCGTCCGTTCCGATGTCTCCGGCGTCACCGTCAGAGCCGCTGTCTCCGCACGCGGGGAGCCCCACAACGGTGAGCCCCAACCCGATAATCCCCAAAACCTGAAAGATCTTTGACATTATCTTCTCCTTTTCTTTGATTTTTAAAATGACAGGCATCGTGAAAGCTCCCGATAACCATCAGGATACAATAGCAGTAAATTTAGGGACGTTTGGATGATATTCAATAAAAATCTGTCATCATTAAATAATAATAGCAGTCCTGTCCCTCGATCAGACCTTATCGATCGCTTTTTCGAAGAGCGGCAGCGCCCCTTCAATCACCTTGTCGGCCATACAGTAGGAGATACGGAAGTGTCCCGGAGCACCGAATCCGGTTCCCGGCACCACCAGGACCCGCAAGGACTTCATCAGATGGATGAAGGCGATATCGTCCCCGCCGGGGGCCTTGGGAAAGAGGTAGAAGGCCCCTTCGGGATAGGGCACCTCGTAGCCGAACCGGGTGAGCTCCGACACCAGGCGGTCCCGCTTTCTGCGGTACCAGTCGAGATCGATGATCTCATCCTGCAGCTCGGCGACCACCCGTTGCATCAGGGCCGGGGCGTTGACGAACCCCAGGGTCCGGTTGGAGAACGTGACGGCGTCCGAGACCTCCCGCGCCCCGCCGCACCGGGGGGAGACCGCCAGGTAGCCGATGCGCTCTCCGGGGATACCCAGATCCTTGGAGTGGCTGGTGGCCATCAGCGCGTTTTCGTAGGAGAGGAACACGCTGGGGCAACGCTCCATGTCGTAGACGAGCTTCCGGTAGGGCGCGTCGTCGATGAGAAAGATGGGGGCCGGCCGGCCGGCGGAGGCCTCCTCCAGGCGCTTGCCGAGGGCGTCGAGGGTCTCCTGGCGGTAGACCACCCCCGTGGGATTGTTGGGGTTGTTGATGATGACGCACCGCGTCCGTTCCGTGATATGCCGGCCGATGGCCTCCGGATCCAGATCGAACCCCGGACCGGACGGCGCCACCACCATCTCCCCGCCGTGGTTCTCGATGTAGAACCGGTACTCCACGAAGTAGGGCGCCGTGACGATGACCTGGTCTCCGGGATCAATCAGCGCCTTGAGGGCGCTGTTGATGGCCCCCGCGGCGCCCACCGTCATGATGATGTGCTCCCTCTCGAAGGTCAGGTCGAGCTCTCTCGAGAGGGCATCGGCGACGGCCTGTCGGGTCTCGTCGTATCCCGCGTTCGGCATGTACCGGTGCCTCCCGGGGACGCGATCGGAGATCGCCGCGACCAGCGCTTCCTGGAGCTTCTTCGGCGGCTCCAGCTCCGGGTTACCGATGCAGAAATCGAACACCGGACCGCCGCCGTCGTCCCGCATCCGTTGCCCTTCTTCGAAGAGCTTGCGAATCCACGATGCCTTTTCGAGATAGGAGGAGATGCGTTGCGATATCATGGGGTCATTTAACGTGAGTTGTGTCGCGAGCGCAACCGGAATTCAGCCCCCTTTTCGCCCGCAACGGGGTTTCATCGGGGGAAGCGTGCGGCTCGTCCTCAGGGCTCGCTGGAGATGACTCCGAGGTCGCGATCCGCGGTGGTGAGCGCCCAGGCTCCCGAGAGGGACATGATCGCCACCGCCAGGGAGGCCAGCACGACCCCGATGGTCTTCCCTTTGACCCTGGCGAGGATCATCGCGAGGGCGGTGACCATCGCCGCGGTGATCATGACTCCGGCGGCGAAAGGGGCGGACAGGGGGACGTGCAGGGCGTCGAGAGCGCCCGCGGCGTGCTTGATTTGATAGGCCAGCGACAGGCTCGCCGAGCTCCCCCCGAGGACGATGCCGGAGATGCCCCAACCGGTATACCCCGGCTTCCGGTGCCAATGGGTCACGGACAGAATCCCGAGCACCCAGCCGACGATCCCGAAGAGCACTCCGGACCACCCGATGGCGGGTAACCAGCTGATACAGATTCCGATAATACCCAAGACGATGGAGACGGTGCCCAACTCAAGCCCTTTGTCGCGCGAGTGGAGCTATCCCTCCACCGCGATGTGCTCTTCACCCAACCCACCATACGCCACCAGGACGGTGCTGGCTACTACTCCGTGGATGTATTGGACCTGCTTCTTGACTTTCTCGAAGCTCTCGAGGTTCACCCCTTCGATGGAGATATCGCTTTCGGAAATGAGCCGCTTGATATCGAGGAGGCTGCCGTGGGACGGCTCGGAGAGGCGGTGTCTCAGAAAATAGATCAGCAGGGCCTGCTTCTCCTCGGGAAGCTTCGTGAACAGATTCAGGACCGCGGGGCGGATTGCGTTGATGAATTCGTGTTCCACGGGTGTCAGTCGTTTGAGCTCCTTGAGGAATTTCTCGGCCAAGACCTCTGCAACCTTTGTCTTCAGCTCAACAGGCTTCATCGTCGTTTCTTGTCTTTCTGTTTTCAGCATTCGCCCTCCCGCCGCCTCAATCATGCAAGCCTCAGGCCAAGTAAACCTGGAAAGGAATTTCAACACGTTACAATAAGAACGGGAGATCAACAGCTTCACAACTGAAAGACGCTGTTCCACAATTGCAGAATATTCATGAGAAAAATGGCCGAATTGCCGGAACGCCCTGTTTTTTTTCCAAGCGAGTAAAAAAAAGAATAAGAATACTAACTACAGGGCCTTCCAGCGAAAGGACACATTGATGATAGTAGGTGTGCCGAAGGAGACAAAAGAACACGAGTATCGCATCGCCTTGCTGCCGGTGGGCGCGGAGGAGCTAACCCGCGCCGGCCACACGGTCCTCGTGGAACAGGGCGCGGGCGTGGGCAGCGGAATTCCGGATGCCCACTACGCGAGCTGCGGGGCACAGATCGTCAACGCGAACCAAATATGGTCCGGCGCCGATCTCGTCGTCAAGGTGAAGGAGCCCCAGCCGAGCGAGGTGCCCCTAATTCGTGAGGGGCAGCTGGTGTTCACCTTCTTCCACTTCGCGGCCTTTGAGTCGCTGACCCGGGGATTCATCACCTCGGGTGCCACCGCCATCGCCTACGAGACACTGGAGGCGGCGGGCGCCCTCCCCCTGCTCACCCCCATGAGCGAGGTCGCCGGCCGCATGAGTATCCAGCAGGGGGCCAAGTGTCTCGAGCGGCCGAGCGGGGGACGCGGCGTGCTCCTCGGCGGCGTCCCCGGAGTCGCCCCGGCCCGGGTCACGATCATCGGCGGCGGGGTGGTCGGGACCAACGCCGCCAAGATGGCCGCCGGGCTCGGCGCGGACGTCGTCATCCTGGACAAGAGCCTGACGCGCCTGCGCTACCTGGACGATGTCATGCCGGCTAATGTCAAGATGGTGTACAGCGATCGCCACACGATAGTGGAGGAGCTCAAGGCGGCGGACATGGTCGTCGGCGCGGTGCTCATCCCCGGAGCCCGAGCCCCGAAGCTCATCACGAGGGATGATCTGAAGCTCATGAAGGCGGGAGCCGTCATCGTCGACGTCGCGGTGGACCAGGGCGGCATGGCCGAGACCACGAAGCCCACCACCCATGGCAATCCAACCTTCGTGGTTGACGGAGTGGTCCACTACTGTGTCGCCAACATCCCCGGCGCGGTGAGCCGCACCAGCACCTACGCCTTGTGCAACGCCACGTTTCCGGTGGCCCTCGAGCTAGCGAACCGGGGTCTAGAGGGGGCCTGCGCCGCCGATCCTCGAATAGTGAGCGCGGTAAACATCCACCAGGGCGTCGTGACTCATCCGGCGGTGGCCGAGGCCTTCGGCCTGGAATTCCGACCGTTTACCCCCTGATACAGCTGTTGTCCGGCGCCGACCTCAGCCCATCCCCGCCCTCAGGATTTTCCACTTTACGATTCGTTCTCAAATTGTAAAAATGAGAACAAAGGTATTGGGCGAGACAATCAGCTACGATTTCATGCATATTATCACCAGAACCTTCTAGAATTACTACATTTCCCCTTGTCTCAGGTTAGCATATTCTTAGCGATATATTAACATGTTCGCTATTTGATAGGAAACATACGAAGGGTAAGAGTGTATAGAATGTCTCCAAAATCCACCCATCACACCGTGAAGCCAACAGCTGTTTTCAGCCATCTGTATATCGTTCTCATCTCTCTACTTCTCGGGTGTGCGAGCGTCGATCTGGATTCGGACAAGACGGACGGCGGCACCGACATCGGATACGCCGACGCCGACACGGATGCCGATTCGGACGCCGACACAGACGGAGATACGGACTCCGACGGGGACACCGACTCGGACACGGATGGAGACGCGGACACCGACTCCGGCACCGGCGCTCCCCCCGACACGGACTCCGAGACTATTCCGGCCGATGCCGTCTCCTGTGACAGCGGAAACGCCGCGGAACGTTGTGGAAACCCGGCGCTGTGTATTGACGGCTATTGCTGTGACCGCCCCTGCGAAGGAGACTGCCTGGCGTGTAATGTCTCGGGCGCCCAGGGGACCTGCACGCCGATCCCGGCGAACCGGGATCCCGATGACGAGTGCGGGCACTGCAGAGCGTGCAACGGCAACGCCGACACCCCCGCTTGTGCTTTCGTCGAGGCGGGCCTCGATCCCGAGGACGAGTGCGCCGCGGACGATGTGGCGACCTGCGGACGAAGCGGGCTCTGCGACGGCGCGGGGGAGTGCGCCCTCTACGGTCCCGCCACCGGCTGCGGTGACACCCGGTGCACCAACTCCGCCGCCTACTCCCGGCTCTTCGATTTCCGGTGTAACGGCGCCGGAGAGTGCGTGAGCAGCTCCGGGCTCTGCGGCGGGTATCGGTGTGACGGCACAACGGCCTGTAAGGAGATGTGCGAGAGCGGCATCGACTGCATCGACGGATACGACTGCACAGAGGGACGCTGCCGAATCGCGATTGAGAAGGACAACGGGGAGGAGTGCGCTTTTCCGGACGAATGCGCCAGCGGGAACTGCGTTGACGGGGTCTGTTGCGACGGGCCCTGCAGCAGCGACTGCTACCAGTGCGATCAGTCCGGCATGGAGGGCACCTGCGTGCCGGTCCCGGAGAACAGCGACCCGAAGAACGATTGTCCCACCTGCTTCGCCTGCACCGCCGACAGCGTCTGCGATGTAGTCCCGGCGGGAGCGGATTTCGCGAGCGACTGCGAGCGGGATCCGGATCCCGAGGGGTGCGGTCGAACGGGGCAGTGTGACGGCACCGGGGCCTGCCAGCTGCGGGGCACCGGCTATACCTGTGGTGGCGCCTCCTGCTCGGACGTGGGGGGACAGCCCAGCCTGATCAACGCCCGGATGTGTGACGGTCTCGGCAACTGCGCCGTGGACAGCCGCACCTGCGGCAACTTCATCTGCGACGACTACGCCTCCTGCAAGGCCCAGTGCGCGACCTCGGAGGACTGCGTCTCGGGGGTGGAGTGTATCGAGGGGTTGTGTGTCTCCGACAAGCCCAACGGCTCTGAATGCCAGGACTGGTTCGAGTGCGCCAGCGAGCAGTGCGTGGACGGGTATTGCTGCAACTCGGCCTGCGACGGGCTCTGTGAGCGGTGCGATGTGGAGGGTTACATGGGGAGCTGCCTGTACGCGGATGACAACACCGATCCGGACGATGACTGCGTCAGGTGTGAGGTCTGCGTATCGGGGGCCTGCGTACCGGTCCCGGAGGACGAGGATCCCGCGAACGACTGCGCCGCGGGGGATGACGACGTGTGTGCCTGGACCGGGGAGTGCGACGGGGAGAGCGCGTGCAAGCTGAGGGGAGAGGCGTACGACTGCGGGACGTCATGCGTGGGCGACCGGATCGCTGACCTCTTCTGCGACGGGACGGGGGTCGGAAAGCAGCACTGCAATATCGAGGGGACGGTCGAGGACTGCGATGATCACCTGATCTGCGATGACCGGGACGCGACATGTCCGTCGAGCTGCATCTCGAGCGCGGACTGTGTCGACGGGTACTACTGCGCTGCGGACCACACCTGCGCACCGGAGGATCCCCTGGGGACCCCCTGCGAAGCAGACTGGCAGTGCGGGAGCGGCCATTGCGCTGACGGGGTCTGCTGCGACACCCCCTGCACCGGATCCTGCCGGACGTGCAGGCTCCCGACCAGCGCGGGGACCTGCACGGAGGCCCCCACGGGCTCCGACCCCGACGATGAGTGCCGGACCTGCTGGGCCTGCAACGCAGACAACGTGTGCGCCCCCCTCGACGACGCCCCGGCCCCCGCGGGGGACTGCACCGATACCGGCGAGTGCGGCCACACCGGAAGGTGCGGCACCGGATCCTGTCAGCGACAGCCGGAGGGACACCCCTGCGGCGACTCGACCTGCAGCGCGTCGGGCGGGGAGGTCCAGGTCACGCGCTATGCGTGTGACGGCGACGGGACCTGCGAGGAGCTCAACGAGAACTGCGGCGGCTTCCTGTGTGATGGCGACGCTTGCACCACCACCTGCGGGGACGACGATGACTGCGAGTCGGGGTACACCTGCACGGCCGGGACATGCGGCGCGGACAAGCCGGACGGGGACCCCTGCGTGCTCGACTCCGAGTGTCTCAACGTTTGCGCGGACGGGGTCTGCTGCGACACCCCCTGCGACGGCGAGTGCGAGGCCTGCGACCTGCCCGGCAGCATCGGTGTCTGCTCGGCCCTGGCGGATGGGGCCCCCCATCCGGACTGCGGGACGTGCGAGGTGTGCGACGGCGAGGGGGGGTGCCGGTTCATTTCGGCGGATGATCCCGACCCGGATCCGGGGAACGACTGTGACGGAACGACAGCGGAGAACTGCGGTCAAACCGGCGAGTGCGAGCCGGGCACCGGCGCCTGCGCCATCTATGGACCGAGCGACAAGTGCGGCCAGACCTGCCCGGACGGCGACTCCCATATCTACGAGTGGCACTGTGCCCGCTTCAACGCCTGCGCTATCGATCCCTCCCCCCTGGCCACCGACTGCGGCGCCTACGCCTGTCTCGAAGACGACAGCGCGTGCTACGGCGATAACGTGTGCTGCCGCTCGGGGTGCACCGCCAACGGGGACTGCGCTCTGGACGCTTACTGCGCCGACGACACCTGCGAGGATAAGAAGCCCGACGGCACCGCGTGCGACGTGGCCGACCTCGGCGTGGACTGCGAGAGCGGCCTCTGCGTGGACGGGGTCTGCTGTGGCGGCACCTGCACCGGATCCTGTCGGGCCTGCGACATGGCTGGTCACCTGGGCACCTGCGTCTACATCCCGTCGGGGGAGGATCCGGACGACGAGTGCAATGACGACAACCCGTGCACGATCGACGACGACTGCGACGGCGCCGGCGGGTGCCAGTTCCTGAGCTCCCCCTGCCCGGATGACGACAACCCGTGCAACGACTGCAACCCCGAGGCCGCCGAGGTGGATCGCTGCAAGCAACCGGAGGGGACCCCCTGCACCGACGACGGCGTCTTCTGCAACGGCGACGAAGTCTGCGGCGCCAACGGCTTGTGTGATCAGCACACCTACGACGCCTGCCCCTCCACCCCGAACAACCCCTGCGACGACTGCAACGAGGCGACGGAGAGCTGCGAGACCGATGTCTCCACCCTGCCGGCGGACTTCAACTGCGACGGCGACGACTGCATGGTCGGGGATACCTGCGCCGGCGGGGCCTGCGTCAACGGAACCGAGCCCCGAGAGTGCGATGACGGCGACCCCTGCACCGACGATGCCTGCGCCAACGACACCTGCCAGGCGGGGGTCTACAACGACGATCCGTGCGACGACGGCGACTTCTGCACCATCAACGACACCTGCTCCAGCATCACCCCCGGGGAGTGCGACGGCGTCGCCAACCCCTGTCACGAGACCCCCGAGGACAACCCCTGCACCGATGACTCCTGTGCGGGAGACGAATGCGAGCACACCCCCAACACCGATCCCTGCGACGACGACGATGTGTGCACCTCGAACGACGTGTGCACGGGGGGGGGCTGCACGGGCGACATGGATCCCTGCAGCGACGACAATGTGTGCACCGATACGGACTGCGATCCGGTGACCGGGTGCCGTTACACGCCGATAAACGAAGGCGAGGATTGCGATGACGGCGACGACTGCACGGACAACGACGTCTGTGATGATTCAGGCGTCTGCGCCGGAACGGTCGTGGGGTGCGTGTCCGGTGACGGGTGCTGTCCCGCGGGGTGCGACCTCGACAACGACAGCGACTGCTGCGGGCCGGCCAACGTCGGTCAGGAGTGTGACGACGGCGACTTCTGCACCATTGGCGAGACCTGTCAGGCGGACAGTTCCTGCGGCGGCGGCATCACCAACCCCTGCGGCGAGACCCCGACGGACAATCCCTGCACCATCGACAGCTGTGAGGCGGGCGCCTGCGTCCACGAGCCGGACTTCGGCGCGCCCTGCGAGGCCGGCTTCTGCCAGGTGGACGGGGAGTGCGACATGGACGGAAGCTGCGTCGGCGACGACCGGGACTGCTCCGAGACCCCGACGGACAACCCCTGCACCATCGACGGCTGCGACGAAACCACCGACCGATGCACCCACAGCGACGCGGACGACGGGACCCCCTGTCCGTCCGATAACAATGACTGCACCTGGGACACCTGCCAGGACGGTCAGTGCAACCCCAACAAGGGCGCCGGGACCAGCTGCACCGGCAACGGCACCGGGAGCTGTACGGCGGCGGACACCTGCGACGGCGCGGGTCACTGCCGGGACAATGATTATACGGACGGCGATCAATGCTCCGGCGCCGGCATGTCGTGCGACGATGTCTGCCAGGGCGGCGTCTGCGAAACGAACCCCGCGGGATGCCTGGTCTTTTACTCGATGTCGGAAACCGGTGATGATTCCGCCTGGGTCAGGGCGAGGATTCAAATCCAGAACAACTCGGCGAGCGCCATCAACCTGCAGGATTTCGTGCTGCGCTACTGGTTCACCACGGATTCGAGCAATGCCACGCCGGACTTCGAGAACAACCAGGACTGCTGGTCCCAGTGCGACGCGATCAGCGTATCGTTCGTTCAGGTCGAGGACCTGGGCGCCCCCGCCTACTACCTCTACTATTCCGAGATCGACATCACCGGAAGCCTGACAGTCTCCGCGAACGGCGGGACGACGATGCTCTATCCGGCCTGGCATCACATCAACTACACCCCGAGCTTCGATGTGACCAATGATCACTCCTACCTGTCGACCAGCGGGGTCTGGGTCGAGAACCCCAACATCGAGGTCTGGGACGACACCGGCACGCTCATCTGGGGATCCGGGCCGTCCTTATAAGCTGCCCCGAAATCACGATTCAGAGATCCAGCGGCACGCGGATGATGACCCGATCGGTGTCGAGCTTTCGAAACCGGGCCGGGGTCACCGCCCGGGCGGCGCACTTGGCCGCCGAGGTGCCCGCCAGCGGCGATCCCGCCACAGGGTCTGCGCTGATGCCCCGGCCCGTCCGTCCGGACACGGCGAGCTTCAGCTCGATACGCCCCGCGCCCCGTCCGCATCGGTTCAAAGCGGGCGCGAAATCTTTCATTACCGCCGTTATCTCCGCCTTGGTGAAAGACGGTTTCGCGGGGATCGGGGCCCACACCGGCGAAGTCTATGGTGAGATGCGGGAAGGGCGTACTGCTGAAGATTTAATCTCGTTTATGGAGGCGTTGGCAAAACAGTATCCCGACCAAAAGGTCCATATCGTTTGGGACAACTTGAATATTCACCACGATAGTCCCATTGGGATTTCAAGGTGAAACTCGACCCAGAAGATGCTGAAGACCTCGAAGAACAGCTCCACGAATATGATGGATTGACACATCTGCACGGGATGAATGTCCATCGGCGATGTCCCATCCGTCTCTTTCGAGAGCGCTGCCTCGCTGCCGCGATATTGATCATCAATCTATTGGGGAAAACGAGGCCAAGAATTCGACCTCAATCAAAACTATCTGCAATTGGTTTTCCAGTTTATCGAGATTGCCCTATACTCTGAATAGGATGTCGCAGGAGTGTCGGTCAATGCAGCTCGAGATCACCGTCGAAAAACTCCACGAGGAGAACCCCACATCGGACTACGTGTCCGACCCGGAGGCTGCCCTCGATATCGTGGAGCGGCTTCGACTCGAAGCGGGAAAGTTCTTGTATGAATACCCAGCCAGACTTCGAAGAACTGTTGCGGTTGTTCGAAAAAAATAGCGTCGCATACATGATAGTGGGTGGGTATGCCGTCGCCTTTCACGGATATCCCCGATTCACCAAGGACATCGACATACTATTCCAACTCGAGACGGAAAATATTCAGCGGATGAAGAATGCCTTGTTTTCATTCGGCTTCTCAGAGCAAGCCTTGCCTAATCGGCTTTTTACCGAGCGAGGCAACATCATCAAGTTCGGGATCGAACCGGTTCGTGTGGACCTGCTTAACGAGATAGACGGCGTGGCGTTTGAACGAATCGCGGAGCGGGCCGTGAGGGGACGCTATGGAAAAGTGGAGGTCACCTTCATCGGAAAGGAGGACCTCATCGCCAACAAGGAGGCCTCCGGCAGGTCACAGGATATCGCGGATCTCGAGAAACTCCGTGGATAGGTATCACTTGGCCTGAGTGAGCCGGAGCGCGCGCCGCGGCATACCACCAGGGACTCTGTTCTAATACCTTGTCAAACACTACGGCCCGCAAACCCGTCCCTCCGGCGGCATGCGATGAGACTCTATTTTCGCGACCTGCTCGGCAGGTAACTCACGCGGGACTGTCGGTCACGTTGGCAACGCATGCCGCCAGCGCTGCGCGTAACGTCGCATACCGAAACCGGTACCCCGACGCCGTTGCTACCGCCGGTACGACCCGTTGGGACGCCAACAAAAGCGTGCTCAGCTCACCGAGGACGGTCCGCAAACCGAAACCGGGAAGCCGGAAAACGGCAGGGCGGTGTACCACCTCTCCCAGGGTCCGAGCGAACTCCCGATTGATCACCGGAGCGGGGCCGACCACGTTCATGGGCCCCTGGACGGCGTCGGATCGCGCGGCGTGATCGAGGAGTCCCACGACGTCATCCACGTGAATCCAGGGCATCCACTGCCCGCCGTCTCCCAGCGGGCCGCCGACCCCCAACCGGAATGGGGGCAGCAAGCGCTCCAGGGCGCCTCCGTCCGGCGCGAGCACGAGTCCGATTCTCGCCACCACCACTCGAATGCCGAGGTCCCGGGCTTTCAGGGATTCCGCCTCCCATTCCGAGCAGACCCGGCCCAGGAAGTCCCTGGCCCCCGAGGCGGTCTCCTCCAATACGTCATCGCCCCGGTCTCCGTAATAGCCCACCGCCGACGCGGCGACGAGCACCTCGGGGCGGGCGTCGAGACCGGCCAGGGTAGAGATGAGGTTGCGAGTTCCCCGAACCCGACTGTCGCGAATGCGGCGCTTTTTCGAAGGTGTCCATCGCCCGGAGGCGACCGGCTCCCCGGCCAGGTGAAACACACACCGCACACCGTCAAACGCCGTGGGGGGAGGCGTTTCGCGCTCCGGATCCCAGGCAACCGCGTTTACACGGCGACTCACAGTCGAGTCCAGACGGGCTGGGTTGCGACTGAGGATCGTCGGACCGCCGAGCGCGGTGACAAGCCGTTTTCCGATGAGCCCCGTCGCCCCGGTGACCAACTCGCCCATTCGGTCTCTCCGGTCTCTCCGCTATCTCTCGGCGAATGACGCCAACAGGTCATTCACTCGGGCGATGGTCTCGGGATGTGAGACCACCGTTGAATGGAGTGCGTCTTCGATTATCGTGACGGACCGGGACTCCGCCACCGCCTCCTTCCGGGCCAGGCTCTCCTCGGAGAGGCTGCCGTCGTCCCGACCGGGCAGAAAATCGTCGTCGCCGCCCACCCCGTAGATGATGTGAAATTCAGTTTCTTCGGGAAGCGGCGCGTCATACAGGCTTTCGATGAACGGCGCCCCCGCTTCGAACTGTTTCCAGCTCTCCGCGCCGTAGGAGACCTTCTTTCCCGGTCGGGCCGCCACCGCGAACCCCGCGCCGGTGCCGGTTTTTAGCGACCCCCCCCAGGGGTTGGCGATGCCGATGAACAGGGGGACCTTACAGAGACGGAGCCCGTCCTGTGCGGGTTTCAGGGCCTGCCGGACCACCAGCCCGCCCATGCTCATGGCCACGAGGACAACCTCGTCCTTACCGTAACGAGCGACGGTTCTGGCGAGGTTCTGACGAAACATATCCGCGGTCTCCTGAATATCGAGCCCCGAGGGGTAGTAGACGAACCAGGGTTCGAACCGCTCCCGATCCAGGGCGTTCGCCATCGCGTCGAACGCCGGGGGGCCTCCGAAATGGCCGTGCACGAACACCACCGGTGTCCTGCCGGGGCGGGAAGGCTCGGTCATGAAAATCCAGAGCCCGATCTCGTCCGCGAACTGTCGGGGATTGAGAATGCCGGTCATGCGAACCTGAAACCCGAAAATGGGATCGTCGAGCTTGGGATAGACCGTTTTTTCCGGATCGAGATACTGCCGCATCTTGACCCGCATGGTCATCTGCGTATGGGTCACCGCGCGGCATCCGATGACCGCCCCAACCATCGTCGCGACGACAAGCAGGCCGGCAACGCCCAGGTTACGGATGGGTTTGCGGGGATGGGACATGGTCCTCTTCTTCTTCTGGTTGAGGGGACGAACCGGCGTTGTCCGCCGTTGGTTCGGGAACGCCGGCATCCCCTTTGCCGTCCGCGGCGGTTTCCGCTGACTCGGTGTACTCCGGGGGGGCGGTCTGCATGGTGTTCATCAGCGAGGCGGTATCGAAGCCCTCTCGGGCGGCAAAGGCGACGAGTTGGTCATAGATTTTCTCGTCCATGGAGGGCGTTCGGCTCATGAGCCAGAGGTACTTGCGGTCCGGGGTGCCGATCACGGTCTGTTGATAGTCGTCGCTGATATAAAGCACCCAGTAGTCCTGCCAGTTGGGCCAGAAAAATTGAATTTTCAACCGCGCGCGTCTCATGGCGGTATCGACGTAGGCCTTGGCCCGCGCCTTGCGCATGGGGCCGTCTATTGTTTTGAACCAGCAGTAATTGACGACTGCGAATTCCTCGTCACTCACCTTCTCGTACCGGGCGGCAGAGGCCACACAGTCCCGCTGCCAGTGAAAGGGCAGACGAGCGACCTCGTACCAGGTGCCCATGAAGCGGTCCACATCGAGATCCGCCACCGTGGTCGGCGGGGGGGGCGGGGCGCCGCTACACGCGAAGGCCGTTATGCAGGCGACAAGGCCAATGGTTTTTGAAGCGGTCCACATGGGCTGGGTCTAACACGAACCTTTATGGTTTTCCAGGAGCCCCCAATCGGCTGTATCGGGTTATTCCGCATGCGCCCTCCCCTTCCAGGGCCCGGGACCGAGTGGTTTTGCAGGAATTGTTGTATATGGTACAGAGCATTTACTGACGGTCATGAAAGCATAAGAAAAAGGGAGCGAGCCATGAACCTATTCAGCGGTTTTGACAACGCCGAGCCCCAGGAAGTGCCCACCGCCTCACGGATGGAAGTAGAGGGGGAAATACCCTCGGAACTCCGCGGGGTGCTCTATCGCAACGGTCCGGGCCAATACACCAACCACGGTGACCGTTATCGGCATCTCTTCGATGGGGATGGGCTGGCCACGCGAATTTCATTTGAGCAGGACGGGGTATTCTACACCTCCAGGTTTGTGCAATCCAAAGAGAAACAACAGGAAGACAGTGCCGGAAAACGCATCTTCGGCACCTATGCCATGCGACCGGTGGGAGGACCGCTATCCCGGTTTATCCATCGAGAGTTCAAGAATGTGAGCAACACCAACCTCGTGTATCAGTGGGACGCGGTGTTTGCCATGTACGAAGGCGGGCCGCCGTATCGGATGGATCCCCTGACCCTCGATACCATCGGCGCGGAGCTGTTCAACGGTCGATTGGCGGATCAGCAGAAAGTCTCGGCCCACCCCCACCGGGATCCCCGGTCCGGTGACCTCTGGAACTTCGGGCTTACCCGCAAGAAGGATACGACCATCACGGTCTACAACATGAAGCGAACCGGCGAGTTCGATGTCCCGTTTCAGCTCGTCATTCCCTACTCGGGCATCGTTCACGATTTTGCCCTGACCGAAAACTACCTTGTCTTCGTGGTGCCCCCGGTCAAGTTGCCGAAAATCCCGCTCGGCGTCATCTTTGGCCAGAGAAGCTTTTTCGAGTCCCTGGCGTTTTATCCAGAAGAACCCACATGCGTGATTTTGGTGGACCGGCGTACCGGCAAGGAGACCCGCCTTTTTGCCGAAACGTTCATGAACTTTCACATCGCAAACGCCTGGGAGCAGGAGGGGGCGGTGTTCGTCGATCTCTGCAACTTCGAGGATTTCGGTGTGATGAAAACCATGGAGGATCTCATTCAAGGGACCAAACCGGCCGAGACCGTCTCCTATTTGGAACGGCTCATGGTCGAAGGTGACACCGTTACCCGCGAACGACTCAGCAATACATCCATGGAGTTTCCTCGAGTGGTGGAGTCAGGCTTCGGGACACGGCGAAAATACTACTACGGCGCGTCGTGGGCGGACCGGGACTGGATGTCGGTGCCCATGAGGTACGATCTGGAAACCGGCGCATGCCAGCTGGCCCCCCTCGAACCCCATCAGTACGCGGGAGAACCCGTGCCCGTGCCCAAAACGAACGGTGACGCGGACAGCGCCTGGCTGCTATTTACAGTGTTGGACACAGAGAAGGCCGTGAATCAGGTGTTCGTCGTGGACAGCGAAAACATGACGGCGCCCCCGGTCGCCAAGCTCACCCTGCCCCAACGCATTCCCTTCCAACTCCATGGGAACTGGGTACCGGCGTCGCTCCTGTGAATCTCCCCCCTTCTCTTGGGGCTGAGCGCCACGCAAACGGTTCAATGCGACATCGTACCTTCCGCCCCGTCTCGCTGGCCTAAACTCTGCGCTGGTTTTATCACTTCGACAGTGTATTTCGATTCCTTTAGTACAATCTCCTTAATGATGTCCGAATAGTTTACAGGGAATCCATTCAGGGTGTTGCGTGGTGGGGGACTAGAAGTCGCCTGCAAGCATCAGAAATATTACGGCCATTCTGGTGAGTTGCCTCGCCATGGGCTATAACTTCAACCGAATCGAGAAGGGAGACGTGTCATGACGGGCTCACTGAGAAAGCGCGAATTCCCATGGCGTCTCGGCGCCCTCGCCCTCCTGGTGCTTTGCGTCTCCTGCGAAGCGGAGCGGGCGGCGCCGGAGGGGTACCAGGGGGTCGTCGAGTTGGACGAGCGGATGCTCGCCTTCGAGGTGGGGGGCCGGCTGCTCGAGGTGACGGTGCGTCAGGGGGACGTGGTAGCGCCGGGGGACGCCATCGCCCGCCTGGACAGCACCCTCCCCGCGCTGGAGCTGCGGGCCCTGGAGGCCCAGGCGGAGGCCACCCGGGCGGAGCTCGATCTGCTCTACGAGGGCGCCCGCCCGGAGAACATCAAACAGGCCCGCGCCCGCGTCAAATCGGCGAACGCGTCGTTCCAGGCCGCGCTAAAGGAGCTCGATCGGGCGGAGACGCTGCTTCGGAGCGGCACGGCCACCGGCCAGTACCTGGATCAGACGCGGCTGCGGCTCGACCAGGCCCGCGCCGCCAAGGTGGAGGCGGAGCTGCTGCTCAAGGAGCTGCGGCAGGGGCCGCGGGAGCAGGAGATCGAGGCAGGGGAGGCCCGGCTGGACGCCGCGAGGAGCAGCGCGGAGAGCGCCCGGGAGCGCATCCGCCGCCACGAGCTCTTCGCCGACGGCCACGCCGAGGTGCTCGACGTGCCCCGGCGGTTCGGCGAGTACGTCGCTCCGGGGACGACCATCGTGACCGTGGCGGACACCACCCGCCCCTTTGTCGACGTCTTCGTTCCCCAGCCGGAGGTCTCGAAGCTCTCGGTGGGGGCGCCGGTGACGGTACGCGTGGATTCGCTGTCGGCGGCCCTCGGGGGGCGCGTCGAGCACATCGCCCGCACCATGGAGTACTCCCCCCGATTCCTCTTCAGCCCGGCGGAGCGTCCCTACCTGGTGCTGCGGGCGCGGATTCGGATCCGTGACGATGATCGAAAGATCCACGCGGGCATCCCGGGGTTCGTGACCCTGGGGAACCCCGCAGGACTGCCGCTCCCCGAGGCCCCCCGCACCGTGACGAAGGGGACGGCCGGTGCTCCGGACGAGGCGGCGAAAGGTCCCGAAGCCGGCGGCGACACGGAGACGGCCGCGCCCGCGAGACCGGCGCCGCGTAAGAAGAAGCGTCCCGGGCGCCGCGGGCCATGACTTCGGACGCCGGCAGCTGGGTGGTGGAGACCCGCGGGCTCACCAAGCAATTCGGGGCGCTCCGGGCCCTCGACGACGTGACCCTGCAGATCGCCCCCGGGGAGATCTTCGGCATCCTGGGACCGAACGGTTCGGGGAAGACCACCCTGATGCGCATCCTCACCGGCCTGATGGATCCCACCGAGGGGAGCGCCTCGGTCGCGGGGATCGATGTCCGTAAAGATCCAGAGGCCGTTAAGGAGGCCATCGGCTACGTGGCCCAGCGGGTGAGCCTGTATGACGATCTCACGATAGAAGAGAACGTCCGGTTCTACGCCAGCATCTACGGCGCCTCCGCCTCCCGCGGGACGATGCGGGATCGCACCGATCGGATGATCGCCGAGTTCGGGCTCGAGGACCGCCGGCGGCAGCTGGCCGGGCACCTCTCGGGTGGCTGGCGGCAGCGGGTCGCCCTGGGCTGCGCCACCATGCACGATCCCAGGTTGGTGTTCCTCGACGAGCCCACGGCGGGGCTGGACCCGGCGACTCGAAGGGACTTCTGGGAGATCATCCACGGGATCGCCCGACGGGGCACCACCATCATCGTCAACACCCACTACACCGACGAGGCGGACCGCTGCCACCGCATCGGTTTCCTTTTCTACGGCGCGCTGCTCCAGGTGGGGCCGCCCAAGAAGATGTCGGAGCAGCTCGGCATCTCCGTGGTGGAGCTGGAGGTGGACGACGGACCGGGGGCCGCGGCCCTCCTCCGGGAGAGCCCGGGGGTGTTCGAGGTGTCCCACTTCGGGCACGTGCTCCGGGTGGCCACCCTCGGGGTCGATCCGGAGGCCCACTGCCGGGCGCTCCTGAAAGAGAAGGTCGGCGTCACCGCGCTGCACCCCTCCCGCGCCACCATCGAGGACGTCTTCGTCGCCAAGGTCCGGGAGCGGGACGCCACGCGTGTGGGGGAGTCGTCATGAGGCGCCTTTTCGCCATCGCCCACAAGGAGCTGCTCCAGCTCCGGCGGGATCGCCTCACCTTCGCCCTGGTGGTGGGGATGCCCCTGCTCCAGCTGCTCCTGTTCGGGTACGCCATCGATACGGACGTCAAGCACATCCCCACGGTGGTGTGGGATCAGGATCGCTCGCCGGCGGCCCGACGGATCATCGCCGCGATGGAGTCCACCCGGTACATCGCGGTCGTCGGCCACGTCTCCTCCTACACCGATATCGAGGACAGCCTGAAGAGCGGGGCCGCGGACGCGGCCTTCGTCATCCCGACCGACTTCTTCGTGGACGCGGTGGCGAACCGGGGGGCGAAGCTCCAGTTCATCGTCAACGGCGTGGACCCCCAGACGGTGGGCAGCGCCCTCGGCGCGGTGGAGGGGATGACCTCGGACATCCTCCGCCGCATCAGCGTGGCGCGGCTCGACCAGCGAGGACTGCGCCCCGCCAAAGCGGAGATCCAGCTCGCCCCGCTCATCAAGTACAACCCGGATCGCCGCTCCGCCGTCTTCATCGTCCCCGGCCTCCTGGGGGTCATCCTCACCCTGACCATGGTCATGTTCACGTCAATCGCCCTCTCGAGGGAGCGGGAGCGGGGCACCATGGAGGCGCTGCTCGTCTCCCCCTGCCGGCGTTCAGAGATCCTGCTGGGGAAGATCCTGCCCTACGTTGCGGTGGGATACCTGCAGATGGGGCTCATCGTCCTCGTGGGGACCAGCGTCTTCGACGTCCCCCTGAGGGGCTCGGTGCCCCTCCTGTTCGCCCTGGCCGCCCCCTTCATCATCGGCAACCTCGCGGTGGGCATCCTCTTCTCCACCATCGCGCGCTCCCAGCAGCAGGCCATGCAGCTCTCCTTCTTCTTCCTGCTCCCGAACATCCTCCTCTCCGGCTTCATGTTCCCCTTCCACGCCATGCCCGAACCGGTGAAGGTCCTCGCCTCGGCCCTCCCCCTCACCCACTTCCTGCGCATCTGCCGCCGGATCATCCTCCAGGGGGCCGGCTTCTCCCACCTCACCCAAGAGCTCGCCTGGCTCATCGGGATCGCCCTCGGGCTCACCCTCCTCAGCATCCTTCGGTTCCGCAAGAAGCTGAGCTGAGCTCTCGGATCGGGCGGAAGATGCTTTTGCGATTGAAGAGACCCTGGATATGAAGTATTCGACAGTTCGGAAACAATAGGGATTCTGGATATATGAAAGGGGCTGAATGCTCGGTCTGATGAGAAGGATAATCGGAAGAAACGAGATGACTGCGGATATCGATCTGTATCTGTCCCTGTTCGACCAGAAGACGATTGAAGAGAAGCGGTTCTACAACTTCGGCTCCGGGAAGTTCCGTCACCCCATGTGGACCAACGTGGACCACCCCTCGGAGCACTACAAGCGGGCCCAAGGGCGCACCATCCAGATCTGCTGGGACATGATGTCCGGGGAGCCCGTGGGGATTCCGGACGACACCGCCGAGATCGTCTACTCGAGCCACGTGGTGGAGCACCTCCCGGATAAGGACGCCCTCTTCATGATTCAGGAGGCCCACCGCTGTCTGCGGAAGGGGGGCGTCTTCCGCCTGAGCACCATCGACGTCGATCTGGACTACCGGGCGTACCGCGCGGGGGATCGCCACTACTTCAACTGGATAGAGATGTACTCCAAACCGAAAAACATGAAGCGGGCCAATATTCGATCCCCGCTCAGAGAGGCCTCCCTCGAGCAGATCTTCCTGTTCCACATCGCCTCGTCCGCGTCCGAGCTGCACGTCCACGGCGTGGAGAACCCCATCAGCGACGGGGAGCTCAGGCACGCGTTCGAGACGCTGTCGGTCGAGGAGGCCCTGGACTTCTGCGCGGGCCGATGCTCCGTGGCGCTGCAGAAGCGGTTTCCCGGGAACCACATCTCCTGGTGGAACCCCAAGAAGGCCACCGACTCCCTGGTCGCGGCGGGCTTCTCCGAAGTCTACATCTCCGGCCGGAACCAGAGCGTCTCCCCGGTGCTCCGCAACCCCCGGTTCTTCGACAAGACCCGACCCACCACCTCCCTCTTCGTCGAGGCGATAAAGTAGCGCGGACGATCTCCGGCGGTCATTGACCACGCTTAGAACGACCATTCGATGGTTTTATCCGCCGGTAGGCATCGTGGGTCCGCTCCTGTGAGCTCCTCGGTTCGGCCTGCGACCGGCCGCCACGACCCCTGTGACGAGACTCCGGGCGCGGTCCCTGAAAACCGTCAACGGTTTGGAACCTCGGGGAGGGGGGTGGGGGGAATGAGAATCGGGGCGAGTCGTATGAACTCGGTGTCCCCCTCGACGCCTGACGATTCGTTCGCTTTCATTAAAGCGATATCCGGAACCTTTGAAGCGTCCGCGGAGTTTGCCGAAGATTCGTATGCATAGGCCCCGCCGGTGATTGCGCCGCCGACGAGCGCTCCGATGACGAGCTGTCTCCATTTGGACATCGGGGCTTGCTCGCGCGGGAAGGTCAGCTGAGCGAGGATGAGGTCCGCGAGAATGGCGCCCACAAAATACATCACGCCGATTTCAGGGTGGTTACCGCACATGTGCACGAATCCGAACAGCATATACAAGCAAAGCAGGACGCCGGTGAGGGGGCGGCCGAGGTAGAAGTGGGCGCCCGCCGGGATGAACCACGGCAGCGCCGCGGCCATGATACGCCTTTTAGGGGGGCGCTTCCTCTGCGAAGAACCGGGGCGTCGCCGGCCCGGACCGCGGTCGCCGGCCCCCCTCGGCCGACGATTGTCATCTTTACTTGTTTTCGAATTGCTGTCATCACGCAGCGCGTCCTGATCGGATCCGTCCGTTCCTTCGGTCTGGAATTCTTCGTTGTCCAGGAGGGCCTCGATCAGCGCCTTCGCCTCCTCGCCTTCTTCTTCAGGCACCTCGATTCTAAGCTCCATGATGTGTTCCGAAACCCCGATCAACGCCGCCGTGCGCGTCCCGATGAGGTGAGGGGTCATGCCCTCTTCAGCGAGAACGCCCTCGACGATTTCAGCCTCGACGGGATCGGTGGATCGATAGACGACGACGAAGTCTTCACCCATCTGAGTTGCGTATCAGATTCCCTTCATATTCACAACGCGTGTCATCTGAAGGGTTGAACTCAGGGCGGAGAGGCTCTAACGTGAAAAAAAATCGGGTATTCCACCCTACGGGAGGTGTCGCCATGAAGAGAGTCTCGCTCAAACCCGCCACAATCCTCCATCCGCACCCGGTGCTGCTCGTCGGCACCTTCGGCTCGGACGGAAGGCCCAACCTGATGGCCGCGTCCTGGGGCGGCATCTGCTGCAGCAATCCGCCCTGCGTGTCGGTCTCGCTCCGGGAGGCCACCCTCACCTACCACAACATCCTGCACAGCCGGGCGTTCACGGTGGGGATCCCCTCGCGGGAGCACGTCACCGCCGCGGATTATGTCGGCATCGTGTCGGGACGGGACCACGACAAGTTCAGGGTCACAGGGCTGACGCCGTTAAAGAGCGAAGCCGTGAACGCCCCCCTCGCCGCGGAGCTCCCCTTCTCCCTGGAGTGCCGGCTGTCTCAGCACCACGACCTCGGCCTGCACACCCTCTTCGTCGGCGAGATCGTCGGCATCCAGGCGGACGAGGCGGTCCTCGGTCCGCGCGGCCTCCCCGATATCGAGAAGACCGGGGCCCTGCTCTGGGGAGGGCTCGGGAGCAACCATTACTTCGCGGTCGGCGAGAAGCTGGCGCCGGCGTTCTCCGTGGGAAGGTCGCTCGAACAGGACTAACGCGCTGCGCCGGCCCCTTTCTTCTTTTTATGGCAACTTTTTCGAAAAGGGGGCGATAGGGGAGGTGCAATCGGAGGTGCCGAAAATGATCACCACCCGCGACAGAGAGACACGAAAAGGGGGCCGTTTTTGTGCTATGGAGGGGGGCATGAGCGCGCTGATCATCGCAGAGAAGCCGTCCGTGGCGCGGGACATCGCCAAGGTGCTGGGGGCCCGAAGCAAGGGGGACGGGTACCTCTCCGGCAACGGGTACACGGTCACGTGGGCCCTGGGACACCTGGTGGCGCTGGCCGAACCCCACGAGATCGACGCCGCCTGGAAAGCGTGGCGGCGGGAGCTCCTCCCCATGCTCCCGCCGCGGTGGCCCCTCAAGGTGCTCTCCAAGACCCGGTCCCAGTTCGCCGTGATCCGGCGCCTCCTCAAGGACGAGACCCTGGAACGGGTGATCTGCGCCACGGACGCGGGCCGGGAGGGGGAGCTCATCTTCCGGTATATCTACGAGAAGGCCGGCTGCACCAAGCCGGTGGAGCGGCTCTGGATCTCCTCCCTCACCCCACAGGCGATCCGCGCCGGGTTCGACCGGCTCCGAACCGGAGCGGCCTACGACGCCCTGGCCCAGGCGGCCAAGGGGCGAAGCCGCGCCGACTGGCTGGTGGGGATGAACCTCTCCCGGGCCTACTCCCTCCTCCACGACGCCCACTTCTCCGTGGGCCGGGTGCAGACCCCCACCCTCGCCATGGTGGTGGAGCGGACCCACGCCATCAACGAGTTCGTGCCGGAGGACTACCTGGAGGTGACCGCGACCTTCGCCGTCGAGGACGGGGAGTATGTCGGCGTCTACATCGATAAAGACAAGAAATCGAGGCTCCCCGCGGACGGCGCCCTGGCCGGCGAGATCGCCGCGCGGGCCCGGACCGGCAGGGCCACCGTGGCGCACATCAAGAAGGAGACCCGGCGGCGGACGCCCCTTTTGCTCTACGACCTCACGGAGCTCCAGCGCCACGCCAACCGGCTCTTCGGGTTCAGCGCCAAGCGGACCCTGGAGATCGCCCAGCGGCTGTACGAGAAGCACAAGCTCATCAGCTATCCGAGGACCGACAGCCGCTTCCTGACGGAGGACGTGGCCGCCACCCTCGAGCCGATCGTGGCGGTCATCCGGGGGCCCTACGAGGAGAAGCTGGCGCCGGGAACGGGGACGCGCCCCCTGGGCAGGCGGTTCGTCAACGACGCGCGGGTCAACGATCACCACGCCATCATCCCCACAACGGTCCACGGGGGCGGTCTCGTCCCCGGGAGCGACGACGCCAAGATCTACGACCTCGTCTGCCGCCGTCTCCTCTCGGCCTGGCAGCCGGACCACATCGCCTGCGTGACCACGGTGCTCACGGAGATCGCGGCGGCGGACGCCGCGGCGGTCGACCGATACCGCGCCTCCGGCACCCTGGTGGAGCAGGAGGGGTGGAAGGTGCTGGATCCGCCGCTGCCCTTCAAGAAGAAGGCGCCGGGGGAGCGCCACGACGCGCAGCAGTTTCCGCCGAGCCTGAAGCAGGGGGACTCCCCCGAGGTGACCGGCGCCGATATCCTCAAAAAGCGCACCAAGCCGCCGAAGCCCTTCACCGAGGCCACTCTGCTCACCGCCATGGAGACCGCCGGCAAGACCCTGGAGGACAAGGCCCTGGTGGACGCCATGCGGGAGAACGGGCTCGGCACCCCCGCCACCCGGGCCGCCATCATCGAGACCCTCCTCTCCCGGGAGTACATCGTCCGCCAAGGCAAGTCCCTCTTCGCCACGGACAAGGGCGCCGAGCTCGTCCGGGTGGTGCACGACCACGTCAAGAGCCCCGCCATGACCGGCCGGTGGGAGCATCGCCTGCGGGAGATCGAGCGGGGGCGGGACGATCTGAAATCGTTCATGGCGGATATCGAGCGGTTCATCAAGGAGGTGGTCGCCGCCGTGAACGAGGCGCCGGCCCGGCGATCCGGGCGCCCCGCGGCCCGGCGATCCGAGCGCCCCGCTGGGGAGGCCACTGTCAACGGACCGGCGATCGCCACCGCCTCCGGCGGCGCCCTTCCCCCGACCGACGTTCGAACCGATGACGGTCTCGAACCAGCGTCCCCGCTCCGGGAGCCTGTCGCGTCCCGCCCCGGCGAGTCCCTCCGGTCGCTCCTCGGGCGGACCTTCGGCTTCGACGCCTTCCGGCCCCACCAGGAGACCGTGTGCCGCGCCGTGAGGGACGGCCACAACGTGCTACTGGTGATGCCCACCGGCGCCGGAAAGTCCCTCTGTTATCAGCTCCCCGGAATCGCCCGGGGGGGGACCACCCTGGTCATCAGCCCCCTCATCGCGCTGATGGAGGATCAGTCCGTGCAGCTCCGGCAGCGGGGGTTCCGGGCCGAGCGCATCCACTCGGGCATGACCCGGGAGGCGTCCCGGGAGGTGTGTCGGCGCTACCTGACGGGCGCCCTCGACTACCTCTTCATCGCGCCGGAGCGGCTTCGGGTCACCGGGTTTCCGGAGATGTTGGCCAAACGGCCGCCGGTGCTGGTGGCGGTGGACGAGGCCCACTGTATCTCCCACTGGGGCCACGACTTCCGGCCCGACTACCGGATGCTGCAGGAGCGGCTCGCGCTGCTTCGGAGCGCCCCGGTCATCGCCATGACCGCCACCGCCACCCCCATCGTCCAGGACGATATCGTCCGGCAGCTCGGCATGCCCGAGGCCCGGCGGTTCATCCACGGGTTCCGGCGCACCAACATCGCGGTGGAGATCGCCGAGCTCCCCCCCGGGGCGCGGAGCGCAGAGGCGTTGCGGATCCTCCGTGACCCGGCCCGGCGGCCGGCCATCGTCTACGCCCCCACGCGGAAGAAGGCCGAGGCGCTGGCCTCGGATCTCGGCGGGAGCATGTCAGCGGCCGCCTACCACGCGGGCATGAACCCGGCCCTGAGGGAACAGGTGCAGGCCGACTTCCTGGCGGACCGGGTTACGGTCATCGTCGCCACCATCGCCTTTGGCATGGGCATCGACAAGCCGGACGTGCGCACGGTGATCCACGCGGCCCTCCCCGGCAGCATCGAGAGCTACTACCAGGAGATCGGCCGCGCCGGCCGGGACGGACACCCCTCCCGGGCGATCCTGATGTACTCCTTCGCCGACCTCCGCACGCACCAGTTCTTCCTGGAGCGGGACTACCCCGAGCCCCGCGAGCTCGAGCGGGTCTACCGGTTGCTGACCCCGGAGCGCCAGCCCCAGCAGCAGCTGGCCAGGATTCTGGGGATCGAAGAGGATCAGCTCGGCAACATGCTGGAGAAGCTCTGGATCCACGGCGGCGCCGAGGTGGGATTCGACGAGACCGTGCGGCGCGGGGCGAACCTGTGGAAGCCGCCCTACATGGCCCAGAGACGACACAAGGAGCAGCAGCTCGAGCTCATGGCGGCCTTCGCCGGCGCCATGGAGTGCCGCATGCTCAGGCTGGTCCGTCACTTCGGGGACCAGGAGGATCACGGCGGTCCCTGCGGCTGCTGCGACATCTGCCGCCCCAAGGAGAGCCTCTCGCGGCGGACGCGCTCCGCCAGTGACGAGGAAGCGAGACACATGACCCTCCTTTTAAAGGAGCTCGCGCAGGCCTCGGACCAGGCCAAGGGCAAGCTCTACCGCGACGCGTTCGAGGGCCGGATCACGCGGCGGGAGTACGAGACCCTGGTGGAGGCCCTTTTCCGGGCGGGGCTCATCGGGATCGACCAGGATCGGTTCACGAAGGAGGGGCGAACCATCGAGTTCCAGCGGCTGAGCCTGACCCCGGAGGGATACCGGACGCTGCGGGAGGGAAAACTCCGAGACGCGGTGGACCTGACCGAGACCCGCTCCCGCTCCAAGAAGACGAGACGAAGCCGAACTAGTGCCCGGAAGGGCGAGACGGCGCCTAAGAAACGATCCCCGTCGGGGGCGCGCGCGCCGACGCCGGCCCCCGATCCGGACCTGGTCTCCGCCCTCAAGGCGTGGCGTTTGGAGCTGGCCCGGAAGCGGAACATCCCCGCGTTCAGAATCCTGACCGACCGCGTCCTTTTCGGTATCGCCGCCGAGCGCCCGAAGGACGAGGACGCGCTGCTGGCCATCTCCGGCGTGGGGGAGACGATCCTGAAGCGATACGGGAAGCGGATCCTGAAGATCTGCGCCAGGTGATTCTGGCGAAGCTTCGCCTCATTTTGACCGGCGCCGCCTGCGAGGACTCAGCCCGCAGGTCCTGCGGAACTCGGACATCGTCATTCGTCCTTCCGTCAAAGACAACTCGGACAGTCCTCGGACCCGCGAACCGAGCCCTCACCGGCGGCTCGAACTCATCTGAAAAGAAGTCAGGCATTGCAGGTGATGGGCACCCGAGTCATCCCCGGGGATAGGCGCTCCGTAAGAAAATCCGCGATTCCCGATGGGGTGCCGTCCGCGCGGAAACGACAGTCGATCAGAAACGGCCCTCGAGCACCAGCCCTCCCCCGTTGGTCGCGGGGGTCGGCACCAGAATCCAGTGCGCGCTCTTCGGGGCCTCCTCTTCGTCCCGGTCGAAGTCCGTCAGGAAGAAGAGCACCACGCTGGTCACGAGCCCGGCGGCGCCGCATCCCAGGATGACGCGGTTGCTCGTCTGGAGCGGCTTGAGCGATTCTGCGCTGGCGCCCTCCTTGTCCTTTTTGTATCCGATGACCTCGAGCGGCACATACGCCGCGGCCAGGGCGCCGGTCAGCACGGTGGACACGATGAACGGCGCCGGCGCGATCCCCTTTCCGGAGTCGTCGGGATCTGTGGAGGTCTCCTCCTCGGGAGCGACCGGCGGGGGGGCCGTCGCCGCCGGCTCCGAGGGCCCCTCGGCCGGGGCCGGCACCGCCTCCTCCTCGCTGCCGCCGTGCAGGTTGACTGCCTCCCGGATGGAGGTCTCGACCAGCCCGGACACCCGCCGCGTCATCGAGCGGAACGTACCGAAGGGGCTCGCGGTGATGGGCTCGGAGTCCGTCCCGAGCACCTCTATCTCGAACTGTCCGTCCTTGTCGAGAACCGACACGAAGACCGCGTAGTCCGCGCCGACCCGCTCCGCCACCGCTCTGGCGCAGGCCGGCTGGTCGCAGTAATCCGCGCCCTCATCGGCCAGCTCCCGGCTCGCCGCGGTGACCTCGTTCCCCCGCACGGGCACGAGCCCGGCGCGCTCCACTCCGACGATCACCGCGTCCGATACCTTGAGCGCCCGCTCCTCAGACGGCGCGTTGGTCTTGTACATGGTATAAGAGACAGGAAGGACCGCTACCCGCCCCATCGCGGACGTCACGACAGGGAAGACCAGAAAAAGGACGATTATTGCCGTTCGCATATCGATTTAGTTATTCCAATTGGTCCCGTGAAGTCAAGGACAGAGGCCCCATGTCCGCATTTCGACCGTCCGACCACCGAAGTCCGCTACCTCCGGAGCGCGAGGGGGGGATTCGAGGAGGCCTGAGAGGTCAGCCGTCCCCCCGGCGAATCCTGAGCAGCGTCCGGAACATGGGCTCGTCCAGCCCCTCCCGTTGCCTGAGGGCCATGGCCCGTTTGAGCATCTCCGGAGGGGGGGAGGAGTCGAGGTTCCGGATGCAGTTCGGGTGGAATTCGGACTTCCGGCGGATGATGGCGCCCAGCCGCTCCCGGCCGAGGGCGGGGGAGACGTAGAACACCGGAAGCAGCAGCGTATCGTCTTTTGAGACCACCCCCTCCGCGACGGCCCGGGCGTGGATCGGGGTATCGGGGTAGACGCGGATCCCCTCGGTCATGTGTACCATATCGAGCGCGGCGACGAACCGCTCGATGAAGTCGAAGGACTCCTCCAGGGTCGCCTCGGTCTCCCCGGGGCCCCCAAAGATAAAGGACCACATGGTGGGTATGTCGAGCTCCCGGAGGAGGCCGGCCACGGTCTCGAGGTCCTCCCGGGTGAAGCCCTTTCCCAGGCGCTCCAGCATGGCGGGAGAGGCGGTGTCGGCGGAGCAGACGATCTGGACGAACCCCGCCGCCTGCATCTTCTCGAGGAGGCGCCGGGTAATGCCCCCGGGATTGAGCCCCATGGACCGGAGCCTGAGCCGGAGGTTTCGCCGGACGATCTCGTCACAGATAGCCTCGGCGTGGCCGGTCGGGGCGTTGAAGGTCGAGTCCACGAATTCGAACACCACTTCTCCGAGGCGGGCCGCCGCGGACGCCACCTCATCGACGATGTCCTCCGGCGGGCGGAGCCGATACCGCCGGCCCTCGATGATCGGATAGGAGCAGTAGACGCACCGGAGGTGACACCCCCGCTTGGTCTGCACGGGGTAGGTGCCCCGCCCCCGGTAGGGCTCGAAGTCGACGCGGACGTCCACGGCGGCGTTCGGGATCGAGAGGGTTCCCTCCGAGCGGGCAAAGGAGACGTCGCCCGAGGGAGTGACGACGCCGGCGATGTTCGAGGGATCGCCGCCGGTCTCCAACGCGTCGAGGAGCTCGGGGAAGCACCGCTCCCCCTCCCCGGCGACCCCGAAGTCCGCCTCGAGCGCCTTCAGCAGCAGCCTCGGGAACATGTTGTAGCCGGCCCCCCCCAGGATGACGGGCGCCCGGCTCGCCCGGCGTATCGGGGTCACGTAGTCGCGCCGGATGTCATCGATGTAGTAGCGCTCGCTCCCCAGGGTGACGTCGTCGATGTTCCGGATGCCGATGCCGACGTAGTCCGGCGCGAACCCCTTCAGGACATCCGGGAGCGCCTCTGCCCCCTCGAACGTGCCGTCGTAGACCCTGACCTCGTAGCGCCCCTCGAGGCTCGCCGCGATCAGGCAGAGCCCCACCGGCGCCACCGGGTAGGGGGCCCGCTCCGTGTTGGGGTTGACGAGCAGGACCCGCTTCATTCGGACACCGCGCTGATGTTCGCCAGTCCGATGACGCCCTTCTTGATCTTGTGCTGCAGCACCCATACGAAGATGATCTTTTCGATCTTGGCCCGGGTGTCCGTGTTGTTGGCGTGGTCCACCCCGGCGAACCGCTTGGCGTAGAAGCGGGTCCGGCGCAAGTTCTCGGCGAGGGAGAAGCCCTTCTTCGTGCAGTCGGTCAGGGCGTTCAGGATCTCGTCGTCCGTCATCGTCGGGTGGACTACATTGATCCGCTTCGTCGGATCCACCCGCCCCTCGGCGCTCAGGCGATGGAAGAGGGGGGTGCCGGGGAGCGCCTCCAGCGGGCAGAGGATGGGGAGAATCCGGGTCTCCCGGCAGAACTCGAGGGTCCGGTAGAACGAGTCGACGCTGTCCTCTTCGTAGCCGATGGTGAACCACCCGGAGAGGGCGATGCCCTGATCCTGGATGAACCGGATGCTCTCCTTCATCCGATCGACCACCGCCGCCGGATCCCGGGAGCCGTTCTTGCCGAGGGTGCCCGCCTTCTTCAGCACCGCCGGGTTGACGGACTCCATGCCCACGGCCGCGTAGATGAGCCCGGCGTTGGCGGCCTTCCGGATCACCGCCCGTCCCTCGGGGGTGGCGGCCGCGTCCAGGTTGGCCTGGCCGGTCCAGTAGTTGACCTTGTCGAGCCCGCCGACCGCGTCGTAGAGAGCGCCGTAATAGTCGTAGGTGAACGGGCGGCCGAACACCGTGTCGTCCAGCAGGTAATAGAACCGCTTGAAGGTCGCGATCTCCCGGACCACATGGTCGACGGGCCTCAGCCGGGTCTTCCTTCCGAAGAGCCCCCCCACGGAGCAGAAGTCGCAGCCCACGGCGCACCCCCGGCTGGCGTAGACCGTGTCGAAGGCGTACCTCGGCCGGAAGTACCGTCGAGTCGAGACCGCCGACGGGGCAGCGGCGAGATCGAGGAAGCCATCGACCCGGTAGACGCTCTCCCCTCCCGCGTCGAAGGGGGATCCGGTGCCCACGTAGAAGGCCTTGAGGGATCCCCCGGCCAGATCGTCGAGCAGCACCGGCCACACCCCCTCGGCCTCCCCCACCACCACCGCGTCCGCGTGCCGTTTCGCCGCGTGGGCGTTCGCGGAGATCTGGGCCCCCCCCAGCACCACCTTGACCCCGCGGCTTCGGAACGCGTCCGCAATCCTGAAGGCCGTGCCCTCGGCGGTGATCCGCGCGCTGATCCCCACGAGATCCGCCGGCCGATCGAAGTCCGGGGTCTCGCCGGCCAGCATGTCGATGAAGCGGTAGTCGTGATCCGGCGCCGACGCCGCCACGAGGGGCAGCGACAGGGGCATGAACGGATCATTCTTCTTCAGGGGATCATCGGGGGCGGTGGCCAGGATCAGCGTGATCTTCATGGACCCTACATATCGTATAACGGAGCGCCGTCAAAGGGCGGAAATCAGAGATACTTCTTCATATTGTACTGCTTGGCGAGATCGATCCGCTTCTCGTCGGAAAGCGAGGCGATGTACTGCCGCCACCCCGGACACCACCCCGCGTGCCACCGCCACAGGCGGCCCAGGAAAGACTTGGGGTTTTTGTCGTACTTGGCGCGGAACGCGCATGTCTCACACCCTTTCGCTTCGGCCATGAGGTCGTCCTTTCTTCCGGCTACAGGTTATCGATGGCGCCGGAGCCTTCGCGTATCACGGTGATGTTGCCGTCCCCGTCGAGGGCGAGGACGGTGGAGGGGCTGATCCCCCCCATGCCCCCGTCGATCACCATGTCGAGCTGCTTGAATCGGTCGGCGATCTCCTCCGGATCGTTGGTAATCCACTCCTCCCCACTCCGCTGGGCGGAGGTGGAGATGATGGGATTGCCGAGGGCCTTGATGAGCGCGATGGGGATTGGATTCGAGGGGACGCGGATGCCGACCGTCTTCCGCTTCTCGTCCCGCGAGAGCTTGGGAACCTCCTTGGTCGCGGGGAGCACGAAGGTGTAGTCCCCGGGCACCAGGCGGCGCATCAAGCGGTACGCGCTGTCCGACACATACGCGTAGCGGCTGATCTCCGAAAGGTCCGCGCAGAGAAAGGAGAACGGCTTCCCCTTCTTCGCGCCCTTGATCTGGTAGAGCTTCTCCACGGCGCGCTTGTTCATCAGATCGCAGCCGAAGCCGATCACCGTTCCGGTGGGGTATCCGATGACGCCGCCGTCGCGCATCACCGCCACCGCTTGTTGGATTTTCCGGGGCTCTGGATTGTCGGGATGTACTTTCAGAAGCATGTGTTCGCCACCTCTCTCGCGCCTTTTTATATATCAAACTCGGAGATTGGCAATTCGTTGTGTGATGGTAATGTCAATATTCGAAGAAATCGAAAAATTGTCCGGTTCGCGATAGATCGAAAAGAAGCGGGACAGATCGCGTCCGCCGGGTCAGCGGAGCAGGTCCAGGACGGCGTTTTCCACGATCAGGGCGCCGGATCGCTTGGACGACTTGAGCTCGAAATCCACCGCGGCCAGCCGCTCGAGGGCGGTCTCCAGGGCGGCGCCGCGAAACCGCCGGGCCTGCCCCGTGAGCTTCCTGACCAGGAACGGCGGCGCCCCCACGAGGCTCGGGAGGGCGCTCTCCGGGGTGCGGAGGTGGAGGTGGATGCGGGTCTTGAGGAGCTGACGGAAGTGCCGGGCGATCATGGCGTTGATCATGATCGGCTCCTCCTGCCGCTTGAGCAGGTTCTCAAGGAGGGAGAGGGCGCGGCCCGCCTGCCCCGCGCCGATGGCGTCCACCAGCTCGAAGATGGAGTGCTGGCGGATGGTGGTCACCACCTCGGCGACGTCGTCCTCGGCCACGGTACGGCCTTCCCCTACGAAGAGCCCGAGCCGCTCCACGGCGTCGTCGAGGGCGGCGCAGTCCGCCCCCACCACCGCGGAGATCGCGGCGGCGGCCTCCTTCGAGAGGGAGACCTTCCGTACGGACGCCCGCCACTTGAGAAACGGGAGGATGCCCGCCTCCTTGAGGGGGGCCGCGTCGAAGAGGTACCCGTTGGCCTTGGCGGTCTTGGTGAGCTTCCGCGCCGCGTTGAAGGCCTCCCCCACCAGCACCAGGCAGGTCTGGGGGGAGGGATCCTGGAGGTAGCCGTCGATGACCCGGTGGTCCTCGGCGCTCATCTTGTGGGCGTCCTCGACGATGACCAGGCTGCGGGAGGCCATCATCGGAATCTGGACCGCCTGATTCACCACAGCGTCGCCGGAGGTGGCCTTGCCGTTCAGCTCGTGGAGGTTGAAGTCGGACATGGCGCCGGAGAGGATCAGCTTCTTCAGGCGGCCGAGCATCCGGTCGATCAGGAACCGCTCCTTGCCCTGGAGGAGGTAGGCGGGGGTCAAGGTCTTCGCGTCGAGGGATTCGATGAGCTTGATCAACTCCATGAGCAGACCCTACCATGATTCCGCCCGTCATCGATAGCGGAACGAGTTCGGGTCCCTTCCAGCGATCTATTGAACGCCGGCGGGACTCCGGGTAATAAGAGGGGGTGCACCCCCTCGATCCCATAACCGTTCCCCTGGGCGGCCTGACCCTCATCGAAGCCAGCGCGGGGACGGGCAAG
Organism: Polyangia bacterium; assembly: GCA_050304755.1. Classification (GTDB taxonomy): domain Bacteria; phylum Myxococcota_A; class Polyangia; order JAAYKL01; family JAAYKL01; genus CAYWLQ01. The sequence goes on from JBNLED010000278.1 coordinate 54,591, forward strand.
ACCTACACCATCACCACCCTCTTCCTCCGCCTCGTGGCGGAGCGGGGGCTCCCGGTGAGCGACATCCTGGTGGTGACGTTCACGGACGCGGCCGCGGCCGAGCTGAACCTCAAGATCCGGGAACGGCTCCAGGAGGCGATCGAGGGGATCGGCGGCGGCGCGCACGGCGATCCCCTGCTTTGCGCCATCCGTGACCGGGGCGGGGCGGCGGCCCTCGAAAGGCTCCGCGGGGCCGTGACGGATTTCGACACCGCCGCGGTCTCCACCATCCACGGCTTCTGCCGGCGGGTGCTGGCGGAGCACGCCTTCGAGAGCGGGGTCTCCTTCGAGCAGACCCTGGTCAAGGAGAGCCGCGCCCTCCTCGATGAGATCGCCCTCGACTACTACGCGCGGGAGATTCAGACGGAGTCCGATCTCTTCCTGAGCTACCTCGAGTCCCGGCGGTTCGCGCCGGCGAACCTCACGGCGCTGTTCGAGGCCTGGATCCGCTCCGGGGAGGCGCCGGTGCTCCCCGAGGTGGCGGCCGATGTGGACCCGGCGTTCCAGCTGCGGGAGGCCTTCGAGCGCGGGAGCCTTCTCTTTCACCAACACCAAGACGACCTGCCGGAGCTGTTCGCGACCCACCCGGGGATCAACCGCCGGAGCTACAACAAGCGCAATGTGGCGCGGTGGCTCCGCAACGCGGGGCGGTACTTCGAGGGGGCCGTCGCGCTGCCCCTCGACGAGTTCGACCTCGATCGGTTCACCCCGCGGCGCATCGCGTCCAGGTCCGACCGGCTGAAGGACCCGCCGCCGTCCCACCCCTTCTTCGACGCCTGCGCGGACATCGCTGCCGCCATGTCCCGCTTCGAACAGCGGCTGGTCGGCTTCAAGCGCCGCTTCCTCACCTTCGCCGCGGCGGAGGCCGAGCGGCGGAAGGCCGCGGAGAATATCTACACCTTCGACGATCTGTTGCGCCGCATGGACACGACCCTGGCCGGCCCCTCGGGGGAGCGCCTCCGGCGGGCCGTCCGGGGGCGTTTCGGGGCGATCCTCATCGACGAGTTCCAGGACACGGACGCCCGGCAGTACCGCATCTTCAGGGGCATCTTCGGCGGCACGCCCACGCCCTTTTTCCTCATCGGCGATCCCAAGCAATCGATCTACGGGTTCCGGGGGGCCGACGTCTTCAGCTATCTTCGGGCCACGGAGGACAGCGCCGGGAGCGCCTTCACCCTGGATCGGAACTGGCGCTCCGATCCCTCCCTGATCCATGCGGTGAACGCCCTCTTCACCGCGATCCCCCGCCCCTTCACGATGCCGTCCATTGCGTTCCGGCCGGTCATGCCGGCGCCCGACGCGGCGGATCGGTTCACCGCCACCTCGACCCTGGCGCCCCTCGAGCTGCGGTTTCTGCCGCGGGAGACCGAGGCCGACGGCCTCATCTCCCGGGAGCGGGCCGGCGCGCGTCTGCCCCCCCTGGTGGCGGCGGATATCGCCGCGGAGCTCAGCAGGGAGGAGATCCTCGGGCGGCAGACCGAGCCCCCGGACATCGCCGTGCTGGTGCGGACCAACGCGGAGGCGCGAGAGATCCAGCGGGCGCTTTTCGACGAGGGCATCCACGGCGTCTTGTGGGGAGAGGCCAGCGTGCTCGACTCCCTGGAGGCCGACGAGCTCTCGTGCGTCCTCGCCGCCGTGGCCGAGCCGAGACATCCCGGACGTCTCCTGGCCGCCCTCTCGACGCGGGTCTTCGGGCTCAACGCGGGGGCGCTGCGGGAGCTTCAGGCGGACGGACGGGCGCTGGAGGGGTGGATCGGCGCCTTCGACAGATGGCGGGGCCTCTGGAACCGCCGGGGGTTCATCCAAATGTTCTTCACCCTCCTCCACGCCCCGCTGAAGGGGGCGGCCCCCATCACGCGGCTCGCAGACGGCCTCGGCGGGGAGCGGGCGATCACCAACTTCCGGCACCTGGCGGAGCTCCTGGAGCAGCGCGCCGCCGCCCGGGACCTCGGGATGGCCGGGCTCCTGGAGTGGCTGGAGCGGGCCCGATCCGGGGAGCGAGGGGAGGGGGAGGATGACGTGGAGCTCCGGCTCGAGAGCGACGAGAACGCCGTCCGGATCATCACCATCCACAAATCCAAGGGGTTGCAGTTCAACATCGTCTACTGCCCCTATTTGTGGGAGGTGGGGCTTCCGGTGAGCAAGGAGCAGGTCGCGTTCCACGCCCCCGAGCCCCCCCACACCCTCTACCTCGACATCGGCACCGGCGATCGCGAGGCGCACCGGGGGCGGGCCGAGCAGGAGGCGGAGGCGGAGCGCATGCGCCTCCTCTACGTGGCGCTGACCCGCGCCCGGCACCGGTGCCTCGTGGTCTGGGGCGCCTTCGGGGAGATGCCCGGCTGCTCCCTCTCCCGGCTGCTCCACCCGTCGAGGGACGCGGCCGAGCTCGAACGGATCTCGGACGAGGTATTGAGAGAAGATCTCCTCCGCCTCGCCAAGGCGAGCGGCGGCGCGGTTCGGGTGGGCGCCTTCGAGGCCCGGGATCCTGTCGCGGCGGGGGGCACCGGGCTCTCCCGCTACCTCTCCTGCCGGAAGCGGACCGGCGTTCTCTCTTCGGAGGCCTATACCGTGAGCTTCACCTCCCTCACCGCCGGCGGCGGCCCCCGGCCCGATATCGCCGAGGGACGGGATGACGAGCGGCTCGCCGCCGCGGCGGGTCGGGGATCGACGTCCACGGCGGTCGTTTCCCCGAAGACGACGCCCGTCGAGCTCGACGAGTTCGAGCGGGGGCCCCGGGCGGGGAGCTGCCTCCACGAGATCTTCGAGGTGCTGGACTTCACGGATTCCGACCCCGGAGCCCTGCGGGAGGTGGTCGCGGACCGGCTCGCAGCCTTTGGGTACGATGTCCGCCAGTGGACGGAGCCGGTGTGCCGGATGGTGCGGGCCACCCTCACCCTCCCGTTGAACCTCGAGGACCCCGGGCATCGGCTGGACCGGGTCGGCCCGGACCGGCGACTCAACGAGCTCGAGTTCATCTTTCCCATGTCCCGTCCGGTCTCCCTCGGCGCCCTCTTCACCGCGCTGTCCGGGAGGGGGCCGTGGCCCCCGGGGTACACCGAAAAGATCGCGGCCGCGGGGGGGGAGCCCCTCCGTGGCTTCATGAAGGGGTTCATCGACCTGGTGTTCGAGCGGGGGGGGAGGTACTACATCGTGGACTACAAATCGAATTACCTGGGCCCCCTAGCGGAGGACTACGGGGCGGATCGCCTCACGGCGGCCATGGCCGCCCACCACTACTACCTGCAGTATCTGCTCTATACGGTGGCGCTGGATCGGTTCTTGGCGATGCGGCTCAGGAAGTACGACTATAATCGGTGTTTCGGCGGCGTGTACTACCTGTTCCTCCGGGGAATTCAGCCGGGCCGGCGGACGGGGCTGTTCTTCCATCGCCCCGACCAACGGCTGGTGCGCGCGCTCGACGGTTGCTTCGGCGGCGAGGCGTCGGGGCGGGCTCCGGGCCCCTCGTTCCCCACAGAGCAGCTCTCTTTGCCCGGGTTTCCCGCGGCGCCTCCGGATGCCAGCGGGGGACGGGCCGGCGGGGGACGGAGGCGGCGGCGATGACCCTCGAGCTCCGAACCCTCGAAGCGCTGGGGCTCCTCGCCCCCCTCGACGTGGCGTTCGCGGCCGCCATGGGGCGGATCGGAGGCGAGGCGTCTCCCCCGGCGCTTCTCGGCGCGGCCCTCGCCACCCGCGCCTCCCGGGAAGGGCACGTCTGTGTGGAGATCTCCCGGCTCGCGGGAACGCCCGTCATCACCGCCGAGGGGGAGGCCGCCCCGGCGGCCCGGTGGCCTGAGGCGGCGGAGTGGCTTGCAACGCTGAACCGCAGCCCCCTGGTCTCGGCCGACGCGGCCCCCCTCGTCCTCGACGGGGCCGGGCGCCTCTACCTTCGAAAGTATTGGCAGTATCAGGAGCAGCTCGCGTCGGCCCTGGTGCGGCGGGCCGGTGAAACCGCGACGGGGGTGGACCCCGGGATCCTGGAGGCGTGTCTCGCCCGCCACAGCGGGCCGGCCGTCATCGACGGGGAGGTGAACCAGCAGCGCCTGGCCGCCGAGCGGGCCGTCCGGGGGCTGTTCACCGTGATCACGGGGGGACCGGGGACCGGCAAGACGACGACGGCCATCCAGATCCTCCTCGTCATCGCCGACACCGCCATCCGCGCCGGGCAGCCGCCCCCCCGGATCGCCGCCCTGGCCCCCACGGGCAAGGCCGCGGCCCGGCTCGAGGAGGTGCTCCTCGGCAGCATCCGGGGAAAGGAGGCGACGCTCGGTCCCGAGGTGATCGGCGCCCTCCCCAAGGCGGCCGGCACCATCCACCGCGCCCTCGGCCCCCTGTCGAGATCCGGGCTTTACCGGCGATCCGGGCCCGGGACCCTCCGGGCGGAGGTGGTGCTCATCGACGAGGCCTCCATGGTGGATCTGGCCCTGATGCACCGCCTGGTCCGGGTCCTCAAGCCCCGCGCGCGGCTCATCGTCATCGGCGATCGGGACCAGCTCGCGTCGGTGGAGTCCGGCGCCGTCCTGGCCGATATCTGCGACGCGGCTAGCGCCGGTGAGGGCCCCCTTACCCCGCGGGTCATCGAGCTGACCCGGGGACATCGCTTCGGCGCGGCCAGCCCCATCCACACCCTGGCGCGGGCCATCAACCGCGGCGCCCCGGAGGCGGTGGTGGCGCAGCTCGCGGACGCGGGTACGCCGGAGGTGGCGCTGGTGCCCCTCGAGGAGCGGAGCGCAGCCTTCGAGCGGCTCGAGGCGCTCATCGACACCCACCTCGTCCCGGTCTACGCGGGCGCGACCCCCGAGGAGAAGCTGGCGGCGTTCGGCCGGTTCCGCCTGCTCTCGGCCCACCGCCGGGGCAGCCTCGGCCAGGAGGGGCTCAACCGGTTCGTCGAGGAGCGGTTGCGGCGCCGGGGGATCATCGCCGGGCAGGGCCCCTGGTTCGACGGCCGACCGGTGCTGGTGACGCGGAACGACTACATGACCGGGCTCTTCAACGGCGACGTAGGTATCGCGCTGCCCGATCCCGAGGGGACGGGGTTGGCCGTCCACTTCCAGACCCCGGGCGGAGGCACGCGGCGGGTGGCCGCCGCCCGGATGCCCCACGTGGACACGGTCTTCTGCATGACCGTCCACAAGTCCCAGGGCTCGGAGTTCGACCATGTCGCCTTGTTCCTGCCCGAAACCCGCTCCCCCATCGTCACGAGGGAGCTGCTCTACACCGCCTGCACCCGGGCGAAGGAGGGGGTCACCGTCTTCGGCACCCGAAAGGTCATCCAGGAGGCGGTGGAGACGCGGATCCACCGGGCCTCGGGGCTCAGGGACAGCCTGCTGTAGCCGCTATCAGAGGTCAGCTATCAGCAGTCTGCAGAGTCGTCGAAGGCGCCGCCGGGGAGCACCGTCTCGCAGTGGCTGTCGCACATGCCGTCGCCGGCCCAGCCGCAGGGGTCGTCCGCAGCGCAGGTGAGCTCGTTGTAGGAGTACCGGAAGATGCACTCCATGTCCGCGCAGCTGAGGGTGTCGGTCAGGGTCCCGTGCTCCAGGCCGATCTCGGCGTTCACGACGGTCGTGTGGAAGATGTAGACCGTCCCCGCGGTGATCTCCACATGGGTCGAGGAGAGGTCCTGGCCGTCGGCGTCCCGGAGGATCACGGGCACCGCGGGGCCGGTCGGCACCTCGGCGCAGGGGGTGCCGAGCCGGTTGCTGCAGGTGCCGGTGCTCGCGGACAGGGTGACCGCATCCGTCCCCTCGCCGACGATCAGCTGGAGGGTCACGGCCTGATCCCCCAGGCTGAGGGGATTGCAGAAGCTGGCGAGCACCCGTCCCGCGGCGGGACCGCTCCCGGTACCGGTGTCTCCGGTCTCTCCCGGCGTCCCGGTATCCCCGCCCCCGTCCGCGAGAGGACCGCCTTCAGCGGCATCGTCCGAGCAGCCGGCCGAAAGGACCCCGGTCGCCGCCATGAAAAGAAGCCAAACCATATGTGGATATCGCATCTCGTCCGCCTTTCGTTGACCGGGGATTCTAACGCCCGCGAAACGGCTGGACAAGGTCAATCCGCGCAAATCTAACGGAGGCGTATTGTAGGTAACGATTGGCGATTTTAACCGAATGACACCTTCTTTGTACCTTTGAGGGGAGAGTGTGGTAGAAACAAAGATAATGCAAAATTACAGCGGAGCGGATGGCCCTTAGCTTCCACCGTTGGTTGGAGGGGCAATGGATCTGGCGGAATACAAACAACGCTTTGGCGGCCGAGACGATGCCGCGCCCGGTTGGGATGCGATTGATACGAGGCTCGAATCCGTGTACGGAGACCAGGAACCGGAACACTGGGGCACCATCATCAAACACTGGATGGGGGGGAACGATCCCATTGACGGTATCAGCGCCTTCGAGTGCGAGACGGGCGGAATTCCGCACCTACATTTCGTGACCTACGGATTCAGCAGCCTGTACTACGACGAGGCGGCGGTGGGTGGAGAGCTCAGCCGGTTCGGGTTCGAGATGACCTTGCGCCTCGCGAGCCCGCTTCCGCCCGTCGAAGAGCCCGTCTGGGTCTGCAATCTGCTCCAGAATCTGGCGCGTTATGTTTTCAAGAGTGGCAAACGGTTCGAGGTGAACCACTGGGTACCGGCGAACGGGCCGATCCGCGCGCGCTCCGATACGGCGCTGGTCGGGCTGATTTTTGTACCGGATCCCGCGCTGAAGCCCGTCGATTCTCCCCACGGTCGTGTCGATTTCCTCCAAGCGGTCGGCATAACGGAGCGTGAGCTGTCGACGCTCGAGGAGCGGAAACGCCCCCCCGAGGAGGTTGTGAACCGCCTTCGCGGCGACAACCCGATGATGGTCACTGATTTGATGAGAAGAGACCGATAGGCGTTGATTTAAAGTTATTTCAAGGGGATGTCTACTTGCACTCGCTCATGCCGGCGGGGGGGACCTCCACGTCCTCCCGGTCGAAGAACATCTCGATCTCCTCCTCCTCACCGCTCCCGTCGCTCGCCTCGAAGGCCTCCCACATCTCGACGAACAGCTGGCCGTCTATCCCCTCGAACGACATCCCCCACTCTTCGAGGCCTTCATCGTCCTCCTCCCGACCGGCGAGCTCGCCCGTGTCGTCCGTCACGTTGCCCTCCCCATCGATATCGGAGACCTCACCCTCAATCTCTATCGAGTAACACCCGTCCTCCAGTACGTAGACCGTCAGATCACCGTTCGAGAGCGACAGGATGACCGATCCGGCGTCCATCGCCTCCTCCTCGCTGTCGATGACGCCGTCATTGTCGAACTCCTCCCAGGCCTCCGTGCCCGAGGCGAGCACCCAGGTCCCCTCCAGGTCATCGACGGCCGGGATCCCGTCCGCCAGATCGCCGTCCGCGTCCCCGTCGCCGTCCCCGTCGCCATCCCCATCGGCATCCCCGTCCGCGTCCCCGTCGGCATCCCCGTCCGAGCCGCTACTGGAATTGTCGTTGTCATCGTCGCCGCATCCGCCGAAGAACATGACCAATGCGAGCCCTGCCAGCCAAAAGATCAAACGCTTCTTCTCCATCTCTTCTCTCCCTCTCATTGGTGGCACTATTGCCATACGAAACATTGTGATTTAATTCCCTATATCATATGAATGGCAGAACCCCAATCAGGATTCTATGTTATCAGGTGGTCGAACGGTCATGCCTTGACTCCGGGGCTCCGGTGACTACATTCGGTCTGGAATCGGAACGGAGGTGAGCGATGCTCGGATTTTTCGACCCCATGTATTTTCTCATTATCGCGCCGGGATTCCTCCTGTCGCTCTGGGCGACCTTCAAGGTGAAGGGCAACTTCGCCCGCTACAGCCGCGTCCGGGCCATGAGCGGGATGTCCGGCGCCTCCGTGGCGCGGGAGATCCTCCGGCGCAACAATATCCTCGACGTCCAGGTCAAGGAGACCCGCGGGATGCTGTCGGATCACTACGACCCCCGGACCCGCACGGTGAACCTGTCCCCCGAGGTGTACCACAACCCCTCCGTGGCCTCGGTGGCCATCGCCGCCCACGAGGTGGGGCACGCCCTGCAACACGCGAAGCACTACGCCCCGCTGGCCCTGCGCAGCGCCGCTGTCCCCATCGCCCAGCTCGGCTCCTGGGCCCCCTGGCTCATCATCATCGGCGGCATGTTCTTCCACGCCCCCTCCCTCGTCCTCGCCGGGGTGGTGCTCTTCGCCGGCACGGTGGTCTTCCAGCTCATCACCCTCCCGGTGGAGTTCAACGCCTCCGCCCGGGCCAAGGCCCAGCTCTCGAAGCTCGACCTCGTGAACGCCGGCGACGCGCGGGGCGTCAACAAGGTCCTCTCCGCCGCCGCCATGACCTATGTCGCCGCCGCCATCACCGCCCTTTTGACCCTGCTCTACTACCTCCTCCGGCTCGGCCTCCTCGGCGGGCGGGACGACTGACATCCGCAACTCGACAGGTCTGTTATTCGGTGTCCCCGAGCAGCGGCTCCACGATCTCGACGATGTCCTCACGGGGCAGGTAGCCCTGATGGGACGCGGCGATCCGTCCCTCCCGATCGATGATGTAGAGGGTGGGGAGGGTCGAGGCCTTGTACGCGACGACGGTCCTGTCGTCGCCGAGGACCAGGCGGTAGTTGATCTGTTTCCCCCGCTTGAAGGCCCGCAGATCCGACATGGCGTCCCCCCACGCGGAGATCCCCACCACCTCCAGGTCACGGCTGTCGAATTGCCGTGACACCGCCTTGAGCTCCTCCACCTCCCTGACGCAGGGGGGGCAGGAGAGGGCCCAGAAATCGAGCACCACCACCTTGCCCTTCAGCGCCCCGAGGGAGAGCTTGTCCCGCCCACGGCTCACCTCGACGAGGGACCACTCAGGGGCCGGTTCGCCCGCGGGGAGGAGCGCCTCTCGGGTGAAAATGGTAATGATCCAGAAGACGCAGAGCCCGAGGAAGACGAGCCCCAATCGGTACTGCAGCCTCTTTCGCTTCAACAAGGGGGGGCGTTCGGCGTCCATATCACCTCTCTATTTAGGGTACCGCGGGCACTGCGACAACGAACGCGGCGCCTTTTGTCGTTTTTTCGTCCATCCAGATACGCCCGCCGTGCTCCAGCACGATCTTCTTGCTGATGGCGAGCCCGAGGCCGGTGCCCTCGCTCTTGGTGGTGAAGTAGGGGTCGAAGATGGACGGGTGGTGCTCCGGCAGGATCCCCGGGCCGTTGTCCTCCACCCGGATCTCCGCCTCGACCTTCTTCCGGGTCTTGCGCAGCCTCGCGGACACCGTGATCCGGGGGGGCTCCGGCCCGTCGCTCGGGATGGCCTCCGCCGCGTTGCGGACCAGGTTGTCGATGACCCGCTTCATCATGATGCGATCGATGCGCACGGTGATCCCCTCCGGACAGCTCGCGAAGGAGACCGCCACCCCCGTGTGCTCCGCCACCGGCTCGAGGGAGCTCCGACACTCGTCCAGGAACTCCCGGAGATCCACCTCCTCGGGCACGATCTCCGGCAGCTTGGCGAAGGAGGCGAAGTCCGAGGTGAGCCGGCGCAGGGTGGCCACCTCCTCCTTGATGATCTCCGTGGACTGCTCGAGGAGGCGCCCGAACTTGGGGTCGTCGCCGGCGTACTTCTCCATGAGCTGCTGGGCCGCGAGCTGGATGGGGGTGAGGGGGTTCTTGATCTCGTGGGCCAGGCGCCGCGCCATCTCCTGCCAGGCGGAGATCTTCTGGAGGTACTCGATGCGGGCACGGCTCATGGAGAGCTCCGAGACCATGGAGTTGAACGACTCCACCAGCTCTCCGACCTCGTCCTCGGAGCCCGAGTTCACCCGGACCGACAGATCGCCGTCCGCCACCTTGCGGGTGGCCGAGGAGAGCTCGTGGATGCGGCGGATCAGCCGGCGGGAGAGCGCGATCCCCCCCAGCACGCTGAGCAGCACCCCGACGCTCAGGATGGCGAGGTACACGGTGACGAAGCGGTTCTTCAGGTAATTCGGGGGGGCCTCGACGAGCGCCTTGTAGGTGGAGAAGGTCTCCCCCGCCGCCAGGTAGCGCTGCTCCATAGTAGCGTCCACCAGGAACACCGCCTCGATGCGGGTGAAGGGCCCCATCTCGATGTGATCCTGCATGATGATGGTCCGGGCGTCCTTCTCCTCCTCCTCATCCGCCCTCACCTCGAGCACCTTGCCCGAGGCCTCGGTCAACCGGACAATGTACAGGCCGCTCGAGGAGGCCATGATCTCGCGAATGATGTCGCGGACCGTCGCCTCGTCCTCGAAGGTCGCGGCCGTGATGAGCTCGTGGGAGTCGCGGAAATGGCCGAAGCACTGCTCCATATTCTGCTTGATCTGGCGGATCTGCTGGCGCCGGTTCGAGAGGGAGTCCTCCAGCTGGACCGTGAGCTCCTTGTTGAGGCCGAGCCCCAGGGAGGTGTCGATGGCCCCGAGGACGAGGTAGACCGATATCCCGAGGGGGACCAGCATGGTCACCAGCAGAATGAGCACGATCTTGATGTCCAGACGCCGTATCATCTCGCGCTCAAATGGAACCACTGGGAGACGAAGTCTATCTGGTGGTCGGCCCGGCTGATCCGGCGATCGACGAGCGCCCCCACGAAGGAGCCGAAGTAGTTCGAAGGCGCGGGGGCGTCCGCCTTCGACGCCCGGGAGCGCGCCAGCCACTGCCGGATCTTCTCCACCATCTCCTTGGAGACCGGGTTGGTCTCAATCCTCACCCGGAGCCGATACGCCCCGGCGGGTATCCCCCTCACGTCGGTGATGGGGGCCTCGACAAGCGCCCCCGCCAGATCGACGGCCTGACGCTTGGTCTTGACGCTGGCGCTCCGCCTCCCGGAGATGTCCTCGAGGCTGACGATGTACTTCTCCTCCCAGAGCTTGTACGTCACCCCGATATTCCTGGCCCAGTAAGCCACGGGGGGGGTCTCGCCCCGCCGCTCGAGAGAGACCTTTATCAGCACCTGCTGGGTGAGACCGGAGCTCAGCTTCTCCTGCACTCCCTTCGGGAAGGCATCCCGAAAGCCGAAGCTGATCTTCAGGCGGTTGTCGCGGACGGAGACCCCGACCCGCCGCGTGCGCGGCTCTACGGCGAGGGCGACCAACGGCGCGGCGACCAGCCCGATCGTCAGGAGGAGACTCAGCAGCGGGCGAATATGGCGGCGGCGAATCATTTCTCGGTGGCCCCCTGGTTGGGGATGATGGGCAGGAGGTTGGCGAGGGAGACCACGAAGAGGCCGATCTGGGTGTCTACCTTGATACCGATATCCGCCGTGAGATCCATTGGGACCAGCTGGACGCCGGAGTACCCGCGGGGATCGGTCTTCAGGTGTTCCTTCGAGGTCAGGAAGTACAGGCCGATCGCCACGAACCCGTTGACCCCGCAGACGACACCGTGCCCCCGGTAGAAGGGCAGCGAGTACTCCAGGTTGATGGCGGCGGCGATGTCCTCGTAGCGCATCTCGCTGATCATCGTCTTTCGGAGCAGGTTGGGCTGGAGGTGGGAGAAGTTGAGCTCGAGGACGCGGGAGGGGACGAACGACGAGAAATCCCCCACGAAGAACTGATTGAAGAAGGGCGAGCTCCCCGTGATGAAGCCGCCGAAGAGCCCGAGCCGCAGGGAGTGGCGCCGGCCGAGCTGGAAGTAGATATCGTGGGAGAGGGTGAACTTGGCGAAGTCATAGTCGGATCCCAGGGCCTCGCTCGAGAGCTCCACCGCGAGGGCGATCCGATGGCCGGAGGAGGGGAGCGTGATGCTGTCCCGGGTGTCCCGGACGATGCCTAAGTTGATGCTGGAGAGGACGGAGTGTCCATAGAGCAGGTGGCCGAACTCGATGGGGCGATACTCTCCGAAGGAGAGGTGGTACCCGGCCTTGGGCACATCCGCGCTGACGACCTCGAAGCGGTAGTCCAGAGAGAAGTAGAGGTCCTTCAGCAGCGTATACCCCGTGCCCACCGTCCCGCCGGCCCGCCGATAATTCATGACGGCGTAGCGGACGCCCTTCTGGTAGTCGTTGGATTCACAGCGCCCCTGGTCCTCGCTCTCCTCCGCCTCGTTCACCCCCTCTACGCACACCCGGTCCTTCCCGAAGAAGTCCCGGGCCTTGGCGAAGAGGCCCTCGACGTGGAGGCTGAAGTCGCTGTTCAGGAAGTGATCGTCCTGGATGCGGAGCCGGTAACCGAACTGCCGATCCACCGAGAACACCCCCGCGGCGGAGAGCTGGATCCCGGTCCCGAAGAGCGACCGCTCGGCGACGTCGAGGCTCCCATAGAAGGGGGTGATCTCCGAGAACCCCAGCACGACGTCCTGAATCACGATGGTGTTCCGCTCGGTGACGGAGATGGTGAGGACGGCCCGGCCCCGCTTCGTCCCCCGTTCCAGGGAGAGCTGTACATCGGAGAAGAGACCTGAGGCGAGGAGCCGATACCTGGCGTCCTGAATTCGCTCATCGTCCGCCGAGAACACCTCCCCGCGTCGCAGCGTCACGTATCTGAGGATCACCTGCCGAAGGGTTTTCTTGTTCCCCTTGACGACGATCTTCTCGAGGATGTAGTGCGCGCTGCTGACGGAGGTCCTCCTGGCGTCCGGGGAGAGGCGCTCCGCAGGTTCCTCGTCGCTCTCGACCCAGGTAACCGCCGACGCCGGGGGCGAGACCTCCGGATCCTTTGACGGTTCCGATTCGGGCTCCGGCGCGTCGGGCGTGTCGGTGCCGTCTGTGGGCGGATCGACGGACGACGCGGCATCGGCGGATGACCCCCCTGATACCTCCTCGGCCGGCGCCGAGGCATCAGGGGATGCCGGCGGATCCGGCGTCTCAGCGGCCCCGGCGGTCGCCTGTCCGGCCGCCCCCCCGGGGAGACCGAGGAGCGCGGTGAAGAGGAGCAGGGGCGCGCCGGGGATGGGATATCTGCGTGGTGACATCATCAATGGCTCACTCATAATCCGCGACCTTGACGAGGCGTCCCCCCAAAACCGCCGATATCAGCGACGGCAGGAAGAGCCCCCCGGCCACAATGAGCAGGTCGCTCGTGATCAGGGATCCTACCACGCCCAGCACAACGAACACCAGGACCGCGGACAGGGCCACCTCCCGGGGGATCCGCTGCCGGGCGATCCAGGTGAGGACGCCGCCGCCGAGACCAAACGCGACAAAGAACAGGGCCGCGGAGAGGAGGCCGATTCGGACGATGTTGCTCACCATCCCGCCGAGCCCGCCGCCGACGCCCAGGAATCGCGCGATCAGGAGGGCGGCGAAGGCCAGGAAGCACAAGATGCCCGGCATCACGAAGACGCCGAGCAGCACGTACCGCCACCGCATCCCGCGCTTCGGGGACACCGGTCTCTTCTGGGCCCGAACCTCTGCCGTGCCGACCGCCAGAACCGCCCCGCATCTTCTGCAGTAGATGTTGTCGTTCCGGTTGGGGGCGCCGCACTTGCGGCACGGTCTGAGCGTCTCATCATTCATGCCGTCAGATCATCCGTTGCTCAGCCTTCGTTTCACTTCGCCGCTTTCGCTCGTTTTTCGAGACCGGTTTCGAGGCAATATAGGAAACCTCGGAACGGTTGACAACGTATGGACGAAAAATTGAGCGATTTCCGGATCAGGGTTCGAGAATGAGGACCCGTCCGTCGAACGCCCCCGATTCGAGGGACGAGACGTGCAGGGGGTCCGGTCCCGCGTGGATCACCGTATCCTCCGGCCCCAGGATTCCGTCCCCGTTGACGTCCTCGTACAGGGCGCCGACATGGTGGAACCGTTTCTTCTCGCCGCCGTAACTCACGGCGATGATGTCACCGGGATGGACATGCTCCGACCACCTGATGATCTCGTCGGGGCGTCCCTCCACGATTTCGACATCTCTTTTCCGCTTGAACTTGCGGGTCATCATCTGGACATTGTAGTTCTTCTCCAGCGGCCTCCTCCGCCACCCGGCCCAGGCGGCCATCAACACGTCGGCGCAATCGGCACCGATGTGATGCCTGCTCTGAGACAACACAGACCCGAACAGCCCGGGGACATTAAAGAACGTGGAGATGTGGCCGAGATAACCCTCCCGGTCCCGGATGGAAATCCGCGTGACGCTCCGCGGCAATCCCCTGTCGGTCGCGTCCTCGATTCCCGGCGAGCGATAGCGCCCCCCCCTTTTCGTCGCCGTTGCCTGGAACCAGAAGCTGCCCCGCCCTTCATTGTAGAACTCGAGCGCCGATCCGCCGGCCCCGTTCGCCTCGAACCACCGTTTCACATCGCGCCACAACTCCCGACCATCCGCGAACGGATGGATGGTATCGTGCCCCCTGAGATCCCTCAGCTCGACGCGATGGTATCGGATCTCGTCGAATCCCACCCATTGATACGGATTCGCCTCCCATGGATGATTGGCGTTCTTGTAGTTGCGGGTCAAATCCGCGAAGATCATGTACCAGCGGATGTCTTCGAGACCGCTCCCCTTGACCTTCAGGGCGATCTCCTGGCCCCGGAGAGGAGACACCGCCCGCTTGCCCGACCATCTCCCGTCTCCCACGCGGACCAGGAGGGTCAAGCCCTTTTTGAGGGGCGCGGCGGCGGCGATCTCCTTGTCGCTCTCCACCGTCCCGACGTCGTCCTCGACGGGTTCACGGCCGCTTCCTGTGGCGTCGAGCGTGAGAAGCGATATCAACAAAGTCGGAATTGCACGCATCATGCAGGGTGAGACGGTCCACAATAATAATATATTTCCGTTAACGTGAATATCATTAACGGAAATTTACCGCGTGTGATATGATTTGACGGAACGCCAGATAGAAAAACGTCACCTATCGGGCCCATTGAAATAGTGGTGTTCATTAACGAACGATAAATCTGAAGAATTCGAGAATAGCGATGAATACTTGTGTAAGAGGAGGCGACGCCGGTGATGCTATGGAACTTAGTTATAGATGAAAACAGCGATGAGAAGCTCACCACCACCATAACCATTATAGCAGAGAATTGGTACTCCGCCCTTCAAGACGGACTGGAGCGGTTCGGTGTGGATGGCAAGGTGCTCTCGAATCTGTCCTGCGACGTCTCGGCGGGTGGGCGAGTGATGGTCACCGACTCCGTGACGAAAAAGGTCTATACACTGGCGCCCGTGGAGACACGGGATGACGGGGAGGACACCGACGAGCCGCCGCCCCACACGGTCTTCTTCCTGCGGGACGAGGCCCCGGAAGACGGCAGCGGCATATATTACAGGGAGCGGCTCATCGCCGTCGACGCGGCCGTCTCCAAGGAGACCGCGTCGGACCTCGCGCTGCACTATTACGAGCAACTGCGATCCCTGAAGACGCAGGACGACACCAAGCGCTTCATCACGGTTCAGGTATACGATCACGCCTTCGAGAAACGGGCGGCCCGGCCGGCGGTCGCGGCCCTGACCTGGCGCGAGTGGCGTCCGGACGGCCCCAGAATCATCTACCCCCTCTCCGGCGAGGAGGGGGTGACCTTCAGCAAGGCCGCTGCCGAGAAGGGCACCGACACGGAGGCCGCCTCAGCGGAGGCCGCGACCCCGAACGGGGCGTACGATGTCAGCGACCGGATGGTCACCGCCTTCGAACGGATGCAGGAGATCTACACCGTCCGGGACCACGACCAGGCCGCGGCGGTGGTCCTCACCCTCGCGAGGGAGCTGATACCGAGTGACATCGGGAGCTGCATGCTGATGTCTCCGGGGAAATACGAGCTCTATGTCGCCGCCACCGAGGGGCCCGCGGCGGAGGTCTTGAAAGAGCAGCCCCTCTCTCTCCAGAGGGGGATTCTGGGGTTCACCGCGAGAAACAGCGTGGTGGCGGTGGTGACGGATCCGAAGAACGATGATCGATTCGATGAAGACTTCGACAACCTGGCCGACTACCAGATCAACACGCTGATCGTGGCCCCCGTTCAGTACGAGGGCCAGCTGGTGGGGATCCTGGAGCTCTTCAACAGCGCCAAGGACGGAGGGTTCAATACGAACGACGCCAACATCCTCTCCTACATCGGGACCTCGTTTGCGGAGTACGTGTGCACCTCCCTCCCCTCGAGAGAAGCGGACTTCACCAACAAGGAGTTCACCGCCCTGGAGATGCGGCGGCGGGCGAAAATGAGGATGAAGACCAAGGCGACGAGGGCGGCCTCCAAAAAAACGGACTCCAAAAAAACGGCCTCCAAGAGAGCGTCAACCAAGAAATCCGCATCGAAGAAAGACGGCCCCGCTCGGACGGAGAGGGACCGGTCGGCGAGGAAGACTCCGCCCAAGAAACAGCGCACCGACGCCAAGAAGAAGACCTCCGGCTCCAGATAACGCGATAGCTCCAGTCCCCCCCACGTTCCGAGATACAAATCCGGCCGCGATCGAGTGTCCGGAGAAGGAGGTGCTCAGAAGGTTCCGATGAGCTCCAGGAAGCTGGCCTGGCTCTCCATCAGGTCGTACAGACAAGGTGCCGCGTCTTCCGGTGATGACTCGGTGCATGCCCTGTCCGCCTCAAAGGTGGCGGCGTCCTCGCCTTTGGTTTTCGTCGGAACCATTTGCTGCATAAGCGCCAATGCCTCCTCGAGCGCCGGATAGAGGCAGACGAAAGCGCCGGCGGAGACGCGATATCCTCGCTCCGAATCTCCGGCGATCTGTTGAAGCCACGTGAGGCGCGCTTTCAAATTCTCGAGCGGCAAGTGGAGGCGGGCGCGATCCGCGACGAACTGATGCGCGTTCTCCTCGCCCTCGGTGGATTCGAAATAGGCTTCGTAGCGCCCCTTCGCGTTATCTAATTTGCTCTCCTCGTTTCTTTCATCGAGGTCATCCGAGGCGAGCCGTCCCCGGACATCGTCGCCGTCCACGAGGAGCGACAGCCACGCGTAGTCAGTTGCGATTTGGCTGAACACCCGCTCCAGCGTTCGCGCCTGGTGGATGAGCAGCGGGACATCCGTCGCATCATCCGTGAAGGTGAGCGTGAGCTCCAGATTCGCGGGCCGACAGGTGGTCGCGGACCAGGCGGCGAGCTTGGCGGTCTCCCTGCAGTCGCTGACGACCCTCTCCTCGTCGCAGTTCGGACAATGCTCGTCACACCCGGCTGGGAAGAGATGCCCCCGACAGCCGCCTTGTACCGTGGGGTCGTCGCAATTCCCCATGAAGGTGTTCCCTTCGGGGCATCCGTCTTCGGTTTGGATCTCACATAATCCAACACAATGACCGTCACATGGGAACAGCGAGGAGGACTCGCAGATCCCTTCGCAGCGCCCGAGGCACGTCCCCCGGCAGTTCCCCGATTCGTCGTACTCGCTGCACTCGCCGTCACAGATCCCGCTGCACATTCCGGGACACGCGCCGTCCGCCGGCGCATCACAGGCGCCGCCGCACAGGCCCTCGCAGGCGTCCGACGCGGCAAAGAGGCAGACCCCGCGGACGCCGGAGACGCAAGGCCCGGCGAAATAACCATTGCAGAGGGCCGTTTCATTGAACTGGGTGATGTTGCACAGACTCTTCTCGCACCGCTGCTGGGTGCTCACCGCCAGATTCCAATCGACGTAACATTCGGCGGCCCGCCATTTTGGAATGATGCTCGAAATAGCATTTGATTGGAGGAAACCGGTGATGGCCTCGAGGAGTGTCGCCTCGTCCGCATCAGGGGCGACGGCGAATGCAGCGGCGAGCTCGGATTTGGCGTCCCGGAACATCTCGGCAATCTGGTACGCGCGGAATCGGGTTCGATCGACCGATTTAATTGTCTCGTCCAGCCGGGGATCCCCCAATTCGGTCCAGCCCCCCTCCGACAGGCTCCCGCAAGGCGCGCAGGCCTCCAGCACCTCCTCACATCCCGGGGCGCCGACCACCGCGATGGTCCCCGCCAGGAAGGTAATAATCAATGCTATGCCGCCGAGTCTCACGCCCCCAGTATACACCCCCCGGCGGTCCACTCAAGGGCTCACCGCCATGTTGCCTTTCGCAATTTTCAATTAAACACCATTGCGCCGGTCAATATTATCATCGACGGAAATGCCCTCGTTTTGGCATTGTTCAAAGGGCGCGGATTCAACGCCCGTGCGGATTTCGGCGGCGTTGTATCTGGAACCGTTCGCGAGAAACATTCAATTGTTTATTTTTGATTTTTATTCCAATATCTTGTATCTAAATGCCATTGCGTTATGATGGTCAAATCATATGGAGGAACACAAATGAAAAAATCCAATCTTGAGTCGGTCATTGAACAAGCCGCCACGAACTTCGCGCTTGAAATTGTAAATGCAGTGAGAGGGGCGACCCTGCAGGAGCTCATTGCACTGCAGAGTAAAGAGGATGTCGCCAAGCCCGCGCGGAAGAAACCCGGCCCCAAGCCCGGCAAGAAGAAGACCGCTGTCAAGGCGGAGCGAAAGAAACCCGGCCCCAAGCCCGGCAAGAAGAA
>JBNLED010000279.1:0-3071 GCA_050304755.1 Polyangia bacterium
CTATCCCGTTATCCGATCATCCCCAGGGGTGGACGTCCCGACCAACCATTGGGCATCAGTGGACCGTCGACGCCTGCCTGATTTCCCGCGCCGAGCGCCTTTTGCAACTACGATGCAGGCCAATCGATGGTGCATCGCCCACTCACAATAAGGGGGATCCCCGTCGTAGCCAAACCCGGCATGAACCATGATTCACATGAGTCTCATGATAGAGACCAGCCGCACGCCACTTGTTCGAGAAGAAGTCGGCGTTTGGGTGATACCGATTACTCGCAGAACCCGAGCTCACCGCCTTCGATGTAAATGAAGCCGCCATCCCAAACGCCTTCAGGGGCGAAGGGAACGCATTCCCGTGAGTCTGGGCAGTCCTCATTCTCACAGCAATAGATACCGCATCGGCCTTCCCAGGTTTCGGCGTCTACTACAATACAGACAAGGCCCGGACCGCAGTAGGGCCCGATTGCATCGTTCCAACATGTGTCTCCCTCAAATTCGGTGGATTCCACGAAGCAGAAAAAGCCATACATCCCGTCTAGATCCAGTCCCCAATCGCAGGATACCTCATAACCGACACAGCCGATGTTGCCCGCCGGGACGCACTCCCACGGGGTGTTCTCGCCATCGCAGGGATTTCCAATAAGCTGCGTGGGCGCCGTATCTCCCTGAGTATCTGTTTCTCCATCGGAGTCGTTGTCCACGTCTGTGTCAGCATCCCCGGAGTCGGCGTCGGCATCCCCGTCGGCGTCGGCATCCGTGCCCTCTTCATGGGAACTGTTATCCGTCGTCTGCGCATCGGAAGAGACCTGCCAGCACCCAGGAATGACACCAGTGGTGAAAGCACCAACAGAAATCAGGAAAAACGACTTTATGAACAAGCCGAATGCATCTGTCATCGTCGCGCCTCCGAAGTCTCATTGGTTGTAATTTCTCTTTTATATCATTATCGAATGCTATCTGTTCACAAATATGGGGACATTGCATTGGGCAGCATTGAAGCAAATATGGGGATATTGCTTCGTGGGGGAGCCTGAAGGATCACACCGCCGAGGTGACCCTCTCGGACTTCACCGACAGGGAGGTGATGCTCCGCGTGGGAAAGAAGAAGCGCCACCGCCTTGCCGGTCTGCCGGCGCCGATTATCGATCCGGGGGGCGAAGGTGTCGCTTTTGCGACCCGAGTCGCCCTCTGAAGCATTCAAGCGACCTCCTCAGCAACGTCGCGACGTCTGAGCATTCCAAATTCCCGAACAGTTTCGAATTGTTCCCCGGGAAAATGCATTTCGGAGGGGCGAGGCACAGCCTGTGCTGGTGATTCAAGGAGGATACTGCAACCAAAGGAGACGACCGTGTCGAATCAGTGCCTTCCGCGATGCATCCCTCTTCCGACGCTGGCGGCGACGCTGGCGGCGACCCTGGCGCTGACCTTCAGCCCTGGTCCCACAGCGACGAGCACCTCCGACAGCTATGATGTGTTCCACGCGCTGACGTTCAACCGGGAGCACGACTACTCGGTGGAGCTCGAAGCGGGGTCCCACGCGGTCTACTCGAAGCGGCGCTGGTTCGACAGCCACCGGCTGAGCCTGAACACCCGGATTCCCCTGGGCGGGGAGGACGCCAATGATGTTCAGGCGCTCCTGCTGGAGAACGATGCCGCCGTGGACTTCGGGTTCGGACTGGGGGGCGCCGATCCCCGCCTGCACGCCGTCGAGGTGAACGGGGATCTCCTCAAGGCGAATATCGCCGCCTGGAATCTGTTCGCAAACTTCACCTTGGCGTCCGTTCGGTACGAGCACAACAGGATGCTGGGCGTGGCGGGCAGCCTGAGGATCTCTGCCGGAGAGATCGCCCTCGGCGCCATCAGCGACGACGCCTACCTGGTCCTCCCGGCGGAGTTCCTGGGCTACCGGCGGATCGACTACTTCAGCGACCGAGACTACTCCGGGATGTATCTGGCCGGCATCGGCCTCGATGGGGGCGGACGGGTAGGACGGTTCATCTTCTCCGTCTCCCCGCGGTACCACTTCAACAAGCCCCGCCTCCATGAGCTCGAGGGCGCCGCCGAGGTGGCCTACTACCCCCTGGAGTGGCTCTCGGTGAACCTCGCCAACGAGCACCATCTCTTGTTCGGCGAGCCCCTGGACGGTGTACGATGGTACACGATGATCGGCCTCTCTCTCCGGCTCCTCGCCGGGATGACCCACGCCCCCTTCCACCACACCTGACCCTTCCACGATCAATCAGCCGCGATGAAATGAATCGGACGCTATTACTTATACTCGTTATCTTCGGTTTCGCGCCGGCCCGATACGGCTGCTTCCGGAGCCCCGGCTCGTCGGCCGCCCCCGGTCGCGCCGACGAAGGCTCGCCGTCCACGGTCTCGAAGGAGGCGCGACACCTCGAAGAGGTCATCCGTCGTCGCGCCCCGCTGCACGCTCCCCTCGCCCCCCCGTCTCCGCAAGCGCCTGGTTGTCCGAGATACTCGGAACGCACCTGACGGGAGCGCTCCGTCGTGCTTCTTGTCCCACCATCATTTGTGTCAATCCGACGGCGCCTGTCAGGAAACGCCCTTGTCGGGAAATGAGCTTGTACACCTTGGGCTATCTGAAGGGGGGACGCTCGGTTCTGCCGAGAGGATGCCCCGTGAAAGCCCCCCGTCGGCCGGATTGGCCGGGGGGCGACGAGAATGACAGGAGATGGATATGCAGATGAAGCGCCGGTTTCCGTCCACGCCTCGGGCGGCCCTGATCGGTCTCTGGACCGCCCTCGGCGCGTCCGGATGCTACCACGTCAACGCGCTCGATCAGGACGGCGAGCCCGATCGGAGTTCCGCAGTCGCCTGCGGACCCTCTTACAGCTACTCCACCAGACAGACCGCTAATGACTATGACGGCGTGGACCTGCTGGTGGTGGTGGACAACTCCTCCTCCATGCTGGAGGAGCAGGCGATCCTCTCCACCGGGTTCTTCACCCTGATCAACTCCCTGGCGCTTCCCCTCGAGAACGACCCCGACTGGGCCTACCCGCCGGTGGACAACATCCGGGTGGCCATCGTCACCAGCGACATGGGGCTCC
>JBNLED010000280.1:0-29651 GCA_050304755.1 Polyangia bacterium
TGCGACAGCAGTGGCCGAACGGAGTCTTTGACATCAGGAGCTGAACTGGACTGTTCATGAGTGATGGCAAAGGTGAGTACGGACGCTGATGGCGTGCATTGGCGCGAGCGACAGCGGTTTGGGCCGTCGATTTATTGGGATATCAAGGTTTAACTTAACAGCCTCGATTGTCGGAGCGGTTGACCCCATGGGGATGACCCCTGGGGATGAACCCAAGCCGCCCAATGGATAGATAGATGCCCGTGCCCCAGGAAGATTCTCGTATCTCGGTGAGTATATCGCCGGTCTCGTTGTACGTGTAGTGCCAGCAATACCTTGTGCTCACGAGGCGATTGCTCTCCTGAAGGTCGCGTTTCCTGGAAGCGTGCTGGCAGGAACTGCGCCTTTCAACGGATGATTGGTTGCGTCAAAATTAAATTAACAAATGACTGTGTCGCGTTTAGGAGATTTACAGGACATGTGAGTCATCATAAGATTGCACGGAGGAGAACTCCCAATGTCGTCCATGTGTGGTCAGTGCCTCTCACGCTGCCGACTGAGTTGCAGCTGCATCCGCTGTCCGTGTTGTCATCAGAATCGTCGCCGTCTGAAACTGAGGCGTCATTGTCATCATCAGAATCACCGTCGTCAGAGTCGGGTTCGGGCGGCTCATAACCCTCTTCGCCGTCCTCGGTAAGTGACAGGATTGCCATCCCGTCTTGGAAATTGACGTTAGCCGGATTATGGACAGAGAGATTGTATGGTGATGGCCAGCTTCCCCGCTGCCATACCCCGGACACCGCGGAATCGAAATCCTCCCGCCAACTCAACGAAAAGTCGGTGCCCTCGTCGCCCTCGCCGGGCGTATACTCGCTGTACTGAGCCCAATCTATGTACTGGTAGACGGGTAAAATGGACGGATCCAGCACTCCCCCGAAATCGGCATTCCCAACCCAGATATTGAACCGGAATTGCACTCCTTCCTCGGCGTTCTCCTCGTATACAGCGGCATCCTCGGGGGTCGACTCTCGCATTTGGACATCGTCTATGAACCACGTGATTCTATCTGGGGTCCATTCGATGGTATACGTGTGGAAATCCGTGCAGAGATTCGGTTCGGTTGCGATAATTTCTACGTGATTCGACTGGGGCTGTCCGTAGAGTAGATTGCTGAGAAATTGGTTGCAATTATCGCCGAATTTCTCGATGTCTATCTCATTCCAGTAGATGTCCTCCAGCTCAGATCCGTCTTTCCATAAAAAGAAGCTAGAAATGACCCCGGCGCCCGCTGCGAATTGTATGTTCGCCTCGAATTTTCCATATCGAAAGCCATCTGTGCGGTAGAGCTCCGCACCGGATTCCGCCCAAGTGAACAGCGGGACGGCCATCGACAAAACAAACGCAAAAATCGACAGTTTCTTTCCAGTTTTATTCATTTTCATCCTCCTTACTTGCCGGGAATTTTAAACAGATTTCTGTAAAAAATTCGTGTGTGACATTCTCTCGCCATTGTATCTCAACCCACAGCTGCCGCCCTTCAAGGCCCGGCCTTGAATCTCATTGTCTGCGGCGCTAATCGCACTCCCCCAACGTGCCGTCATCGTGCCATTGGAAATTGTCCGATTCCCAGTTGGTGTAGTATTGCTCTTCGTTGTTGTACGCTTTTCCGATGAAAGGAAACCATTTTGACCGGGTGCCGGCTTCACTATCCATCTCGTCCGCCCAAAGAATCGCACCGGACGAGTCTGTGACGCGAACCCAATCTATTTGCAGCAGGTCTCGGTCGAAATCCCCCGCAACCGGTCCCCCCATGTCTCCCCCCACAGCCACATTGAGGAGAATTCTGTGAGTATGATTGTCTGCGTCGTCATACGTCTTGGTCATCTGATCCACACCGTCAAATATGTACGTAATTGAGCCTCCGTTAAACCGTACGCCGTAAGTATGCCACTTTTCCGGTCCGCCCGAATAATTTACGTTGCCCGGCGAATTGTGGTCCACGGTGAAATTGGGACTTCCCCATTGGTTGGTCTGATACTGTGTCGCGTCATAGGCCCCGAGCCATTCGATAATATCAATCTCGCCGCAACCCGGCCAGCCGACCGAACCGCCGTATCCGGACTCGGTTGAGTCGCTTCCAAGCATCCAGAACGCGGGCCAAGTACCATCTACAAATGGGTCTGCGTTGGAGCACCGCTTTTGTGCGACCTTCAATCTGGCCTCGACGAAAGTGCCTGCGACGTTCGGCACCTCGTAATTGCTGTTCAACCGACCCGAAGTATAGCTCGCGCCGTGGTCGTTTTCTTTGAGGGCAATAATGCTTAGTATGCCGGAGGCGTCTGTATCCGTATCTGAGTCGGCATCTGTATCTGTATCGGCATCCGTGTCACCGTCGGTATCGGCATCCGTGTCGGCGTCGGCATTGCCCGTGGATGCATCGGCAGGCGGGTCCGAAAGCGAGTCGGAGTGACTGGGGTCACACGACATTATTAAAAATGAAAAAGATGAAACAGTTCGATATGTTACCACTTTGTATCCTATGTATCCCGAAGCGCCTCCTGACAGTATTCATTTGGCATCCTGGTAAGCTTCCCGTTTTTTTTGAAAAGGAAGAGCTGATCGCCGCCACTTACTTCTAGATCGCCAAAAAATCTGATCTTCCAACCCAAAGACATTCACTTTCACCAACCGTTCTTCTCTCCAACGGCTGTGATAGTAGCAAGAATGCTGAAATATTCTATAGTTTGTTTTCAAAAAGATACACTGGTGCGCGCGCGCCGCCGACGCCCTCTGGTGAGCCCCCTGTCAGTATTCGAAGTCCAATTCCTGTTGGGAATGAACCCAAGCCATTCAATGGATATATAGAGTTATTACAGTCTGTTACGGACCTTTTCGAAAAAAATCATCCTGGGAATGAACCCAAGCCACCCAATGGATAGATAGTCTGTTACAGACCTTTTTGAAAAAAAATCATCCTGAGGTGGAAACTCCTCGGGCGTTTTCCGATAAGGGTCGCCGCCGCGTGAGTGCGCGACCACTGCTGACGCACCTTGCCGCGTTTTTCCTTTCCGATCTATTGGGATTTCAAGGTTCTAACAATTGACAGCCGGTTTTCAACTGTGGTTTGTTCCACCTATAATAATAAAACCGGAGGGAACAGAACATGGCGCGAAATCACCCCTTTATTGAGGAACAGAGTAAAGAAAGGTTTCGGCAGGCAGTTGAGTCTGTGGAAAACAGGTCTGCAGCAGAGGTTGTGGTGGCGGTGAGACCTATGTCGGGTGATTATCGCCATGTGGACCTTCTGGTGGGGGCTATCCTGTCCTATGCCGGTTTGGCCTTCATGTTATTCATACCGTCGATTGAATTTTCGCTTCTCTTTATAATGGCGTACTCCATGTTGCTATTCGGGATCGGCGTCTTAGTGAGTGCTTCCCTTCCCCCTGTTCGTCGCGCTTTGGTCAGCAATAAACTCCTCGATAAAAATACCTTAGATGCAGGAAGAGCAGACTTCTACGAGCTCGGGGTGGGTCGAACCAGAGATCGGTCGGGCATTTTGGTTTATGTCTCTCTTCTAGAGAAACGGTGTCGACTTATACCGGATATCGGTATTACCGATGCGCTCGGAAAAGAGCGGTGGGAGAGGTTGGTTCAAGAAGCTGATGAGACCCTTCAAAAGGAAGGTCTCAGGCAGCGAGGCGCCGCAGCATTGGCCAAGGCCGTGGAAGACTTGGGACCGATCCTGGAAAAGGCCCTGCCCCGCAGAAGCGATGACATCAATGAACTGCCGGATTTTGCAGAGGAGTAACCCTTGAGCCATTTACTCAATTTTAGAAATATTCTCTACCGTATCTACGCCCAACTGCGGCAGTGCACGTGCACTGCTTCGAAGGGGACCATTGTCTCTATCGTCCTCCCGGGGGTGTTGTTCGGCCTGTGCCTTATTTTCTCCACCAATGCATCGGCCAGACCTGGCGGGGGGAGCAGTTTCAGCGGAAGCAGCAGCTCTTCAAGCAGCAGTAGCAGTAGCAGTAGCAGTTTTTCAAGCAGCAGCTCTTCGAGCAGCAGCGGCTCTTCAGACAGTTTGTTTGGCGATTGGTCTTCGCAGACGCTGGCCGAGAAAATTATCGAGGTTATTGTGAATATTGTTGTCGGGGGAGTATTCTTCTATTTTACAATCTTTCGGACAGTCTTCCAGGGGAAAACAAAGAAGAGTTGGACCAGCACCATACGGGATAAATATGCCTCGCGCGCTGGCTCGAGTGGAAAGAAGAAAGCCGTCGAGCTGAGCGTGCTTCTGGAACATGACCCACATTTTTCCGAAATACTATTAGAGGATTTCATCTACGGACTCTACATGCGGGCGCACCAGTCGCGCGGTACTTCGGGAGACATGGTTCTGCTGGCCCCATATATATCCCGTTCGTCTCGCGCTTTTCTAAACAGTCGGGGCGGGCGAAATACAAAATCCGTTTCCCAGGTTATCGTCGGTGCCCAAACGATAACTGAAGCAACACTGTCCGGAGATACGGTTGACATCGTCGTGCTCTTTGAAAGCAACTACACCGAAGTCTTCCTTGGAGAAAATGGCGCGGCGCAAAAGTCAGGATTTTACGCCAAGGAGTCCTGGACCTTTAGCCGAAACAAAAACGCTCAAAGTCGTCCGCCGGACAAGATCTATGTGTACAACTGTCCCAATTGCGACGGACCGGTGGAAAAGAGCCAGGACGACCGATGTACTTACTGCAACATGGTGGTCGATACCGGAGAGTTCGACTGGTTTGTCACTAAAGCGCGGCTCATTACAGAGGAGACCAGGCCGCCCGCTCTCCTCAGCAACACAGAGGAGCGAGGAACGCGCGACCAGACGATTCGGGATCCGGCCTGGCAACAATCCTTGGCGCTACTCTCAACTCGAGATCCCGCGTTTGACTGGAACGGTTTTGTCGCGCGGGTGGACATGATCTTTCACAGTATGCAAGAAGCGTGGAGCAATCTCACGTGGGAAGACGTTCGTCCCTATATGACAGACAGGTTCTATCTCTCTCAATCCTATTGGATCGAGGCTTACAAAAAGCAGAAGCTCAGAAACATTCTAACAGGTGCTAGGATTACAAAAATCGAAGGTGTAAAACTTATGACCGATCCCTACTTCGATGCCATAACCATTCGCCTTTGGGGCACGGGCCAGGATTACACCGTCCATGCTGAGGACAATCGCATCGTCTCAGGAAGAAAAAACAGTGAACGAGAGTACTCGGAGTATTGGACCTTTGTTCGTTCCGTAAAGGTCAGTGGCCCTGCTCGCGTCGAGAAAAGCTGTCCCAACTGCGGTGCAGACGCCGACGTGGCCCAAACAGGGCAGTGCAATCACTGCAGCGTCAAGATAACCGGCGGCGAGTTCGATTGGGTCCTCAGCCGCATCGAGCAAGATGAAACTTATACGGGGTAGGCCTTTTCACAGTCCCCATCCGAATGAACCCCGTGCGCATCACCCCCCTAAGAATTTTGGTTCATCCGGAGCCCGCCGTGAGTTGGCACAGAGACCCCCCATTTGGAAAGTGAAGGGCTGGACGTTCTGAGGGGTGTATCACAGATCGCAATCAGCCATACCCGATGGGGACCGTCGGCATCTTTTGTCGTTCCCCTGCCAGGAACGGTTGGATGAGGACTTGATACCCCAACTTCTCGACAGGCTCTTCTTCGAACGGGTTCTCTGCCCCGAATACCGCGAGGAAGTACGCCTCCTGCTCATCGGCGAGCTGCTAAACTGGTATGGGGCACTGTCATCTTCGAGGGATGCGTACTCAAAGAGGTACTTCAACATCAGTGTCGCACGGAGCCCGCCGAGCTCTCCCCCACGAAGATGATGGGGTTGTCGTGCAGACCCGGATGACGCTGGAGGAACCGCAATAGGACGCGAAGAACGTTACTGGTGTCACGGTCAATGTCGATCCCGATATCGGGTTCCACGCCATCACCGATATCGTCATCGAGAGGGTAGGAGAAACCGGTGGCCGGCGCGTCGATGTACAGCCCAAGTTCATTCCCGCCCCCCTCATCGAGCAGCTCAAGGAAGGGGGGCGTCTCGTGATCCCGGTGGGACGCCTCACCCAAACCCTCGAGGTACACACCAAGCGAAACGGCAAGCTCGTGTTGGAGAAGACCTTTCCGGTGAGATTTGTTCCCATGACGGGCAAAGCGATGGAGTAAGTAGGCGCGAAGCTTGGCTAGCAGACCACGTAGATCGCTATCGTGATGCTGTCCTCGTCGGTGTTGCCGTCACTGTCGGTGACGCGACCGGTAATGACATGCTCGGAGTCGCAGGTATCATCCATGAAGAGCCGGGCGGTGGTGTCGGCGCCGGTGGCCACCAGGCCGTCCAGATCGGAGTACCACTCCACCGTGAGCGAGGACGCGTCGTCCTCGGGATCGGACACGGTCGCGGTCAGGGTGACATCCAGGTAGGTGCCGTCGTCGTTGTAGCCGGTCGCCATGAACAGGGTGTCGTCAACGGGCGCGGTGATGGCGATCTGCGGCGGCAGGTCCGTGCACGCCGGATCGTCCGCGGGCAAAATCTCGATGCTGACCGAGTCCGAGCTGCTCGCCCCCTGGTCGTCGGCCACGCTGACCGAGACCGTATGCTCCCCTTCGGGCAACAGATCCGTTGTGATGACCGAGCCGGTACCGAGGATGTAGAACATCGGGAACGGTTCCGCGTCCACGCCCGACGACCAGGAGAATGCGCTCTCCGGCAGGGTCTGGTTCATGTCCTCGGCCACCGCGCTGAAGATAATGGATTGCCCTTCGCAAAAGACCTCGCCGTCGCTCGGGGACGACACGGATACCGAGGGTCCGGGGTTGTAGACGAGCACCGTGCTGACATCCTGGCGCACGGTGGGGGGAATCAACCACTCCGCGCCGGGATAGAGATGAATCTCCGCGGTGAGGGTAATCGTGTGAAGCCCTTCACTGAGCGCCGCATCAAAGTAGACCCGCTCGTTGTGCACATCGCCCTCTTCACGCGTGACCGTTACCGACTGGGTCCCGAGGTCGCCGTCGATGGAGGATACCCAAGAGAGGTCCACGTCGACCGGCGATCCCGGGACCGACACCAGCGTGATGTCCGCGGTGAGTGGGTCGGGGATGCCGAGAATGCGCTCACTGCCGGAGGCGGGATCGACGATGGTCACGTCCGCGAGGGTGCCAATCGCCGTCAGTGCGGCCTCGTAGGCGTTGACCTTCTCGTCCCGATACCCGTCGGCCGTGTCCGCCAGGATCTCCGCCACATCCGAGCTGCTGAGCCCCGGGCTCGCCGCCCAGGTCAGCGCGGCCACCCCGGCGACAAACGGAGAAGCGATGCTGGTGCCACAGGATTGGTGCACGATGTCCTCGTCCGGGTTCGGCCCCACGTCCACACACCAGGGTCCGTAGAGATCCACGCTGCTATCCCCGAAGTTGGACTGACTGTCCAGCGTGCCGGAGTTGCTCAGACCACCCACGCAGTAGACCCCGGCGTTCTCGCACGGGGTGTAGAAGGTCTTCTCCCAGCAGTGACCGAGAAAGCAGACTTTGGCGTCCACGTTCTTACCGTCGTTGCCGGCCGCGGCGTAGAGCAGCACGCCGGAGTCCCGGACCGCGTCGGTGGCGTGTCTGAACCCCGCGGTGGTCCACTTGAAAATCCACGGCACCCCCGCGCTGTAGCTCATGTTGACCACCTTGGCGCCGCGGTTTTTAGCGCGGTACACGGCCGTAATCGACGCGAGATAGTCGTAGGTGGTGTAGACGAGGAGCGGCTTGGCCACCGGACCGGCCGGTCCTGCCGAGCCGAACCCGTTGTCCTCGATCCCCATGGCCGCGCCCGCCACGTCGGTCCCGTGCCACGGGCAGTCCGAACCGCCCGAGCAGGAGTAGTCGTTTTCGCGGTCGAGGGGACCAAACCCGG
The DNA here is from genome assembly GCA_050304755.1 of Polyangia bacterium. Lineage (GTDB taxonomy): Bacteria > Myxococcota_A > Polyangia > JAAYKL01 > JAAYKL01 > CAYWLQ01. Next base: position 7,925 of record JBNLED010000280.1, read on the forward strand.
GCCACACCGTGGTGGCGCTCACATCTTCTAAATCGTCCGTGACCTTGAATCCCATGTCGAGAATGGCGACCTTGACCTCGTTATCGAGCCGCCCCCCGTGGTAGAGGAGGTTCCACGCATCGGTAACGCCGGTCCGCATGCCGCTGTCCATGGAAAACCAACTGAAGTCGTAGGCGTCCAATGTGACGCCATTTGAATATTGTCCCTCTTCGGTGGAGGTGGGAATGGACACGGGCTCCGCCACCCAGTTCACGCTCACGAGCACCTCCCGGTTCATCGCCTCTGCCGCGGCCAGGGCCAGGAGACCCGCGCCCTGCTCGTCGGAGAAGCGAATGGTGACATCGCCGTGCTCGCCGTCGTCCATCACGGTCGTGTCATCGCCGTGCTCGCCGTCGTCCGCGACAAACTCGCCGTCACCGTGCTCGCCGTCATCGGCTATCAACCCGTCGCCGTGCTCACCGTCGTCCATTATCGCGAGCGCCTCGAGGTGACCGATAAGCTCGGAGGTGTCGGCGACAGGCTCCTCGACCACCACGAGGTGCATGCGCGGTCCGCCCACGCCTGCATCCTTGGGATCCTCGGTGAGCACGAGCTCGCCGCCGAGCCGCTCGGCCACGGCTTGTATTTGTTCGTCGTCATCACCAAAGAGCACCATTTCGTTTTGCACAAAGCTGACCGTCTCCCCGTCGTCTCCCACGCGCACGGCCGAGAGGGGTCTCGGGGCACCGCCCTCCTCCCTCGGATGCAGCTCCGTCGCAAACGGCGCAACCGAATCATCGATAATCACATCGAGCTCCGGCAGCACCACCGTGTCACCGTCGGCATCAGCGTCGGTGTCAGCGTCGGTGTCAGCGTCGCCATCCGCATCGCCATCGACATCGCCGTCCGCATCGCCATCCGCGTCGCCGTCCGCGTCACCATCCGCGTCACCATCCGCGTCGCCGTCCGCGTCGCCGTCCGCGTCACCATCCGCGTCACCATCCGCGTCGCCGTCCGCGTCGCCGTCCGCGTCGCCGTCCGCGTCACCGTCCGCGTCACCGTCCGCGTCGCCGTCCGCGTCACCGTCCGCATCGCCGTCCGCATCGCCGTCCACGCTTCCAGACGGATCAGATTCAGCGTCGACGTCGGTTTCCCGGTCTCCACCGTCGACTTCAGGGTCTGATCCAGAGGAACCGCACCCACCGGCGAGAAGCGCGAGGCAGAGCACGCATACAGCGCCAATGCACTGAGGATTCATCGTCGAAAACAATCGAAGGTTAAGAATTGAGACTGTCATAAACCACCTCCCGTTTGGGGTTGTGCCGGTGCCATTCGATCTTGAAATCGACTCCGGCAGGTTCTGCGTCATCAGCATTGAAAAAAGTGTGCCAGCGACCAGGTTGCCCCAAAAAAACCTGTAAAATGCTGTATTTATTTAACTATAAGTCTGACCATCCGATCGCTCGAGCGCGCCGCGATACCCCCTGGGCCGTAACCCGTGTTACGTGCCAGGTTACACCACGGCGATATGCAGAATCCTCATATCTGATTCATGATACATAACGCTAATTCGCCTTGAAATCTGAGATTTTCTACTCAGGGCAGGCATCTGGACCGCACCCGCCGTCGGGCTTGTTTCCGCAGATCCGAACCTCACCATCGTCAGGAACAGCGGCGGTCAGCTTATCGACATCACAAGAAAGGCGGTTGTTCGAACCAATGGAGATGGCCAACAGGGTGGACGGGAGCCGTCCATGGGAGGGGCTGTCGCCGCGTGTGCTCCAGCTCATCAGCGTCCAGAGACAATTCATCGAAATTCGTCGCGGAATCAAACACCGGTCTCACGGACGTGTTGTTGGCGCAGTCGTTATCTGTTACCCATAACAGCGGGGCGAAAACCGAAACGGAGCGACAATGCGGGTATCGAAATGTCAGATGTGCGAGGATGAAATCGACGAGGTCTTCCGCGTGAAGGTCGGCGGCCGGATCAAGCGGCTCTGCGAGGACTGCGCGGACCGTGTCCGGGAGGAGATGGAGATCGCCGAGGAGAGCGAGTCGGTCGTCCAGGGGATGATGGGGTTCAAGGGGCGGCGGTAGCCGCGGGCGCTAATCCGGCAGTACGAAGCGGTCTCTGCCCTGCGGTTGGAGCACGGTGAAACGCATCATCCCCGCGGGGCGGGCGACGGCGACGTGGTCAGCGATGAGCTCGTTTGAGAAGGCGGGCTTCAGCGTCTCCCACGCCGCCTCGGCGTCGAGGTCGGTGGGCTTCATGAGTAGTGATGCCAAGTCCTCCATGATTCCGGGAGGGGTACCACGGGCTGGGGACGGGCAAGCGTTACGGCGACACGGCCTCGAGGCTTTTACCCTCTCGGATTCCCCGGCGGGGGGACGAACGGGATGACGCGGACCGCTACCCCAGCCGCTCCATCTGGGGGATCAGCCGCTCGAACTCCTTCTCATAGGCGGCGACGGCGGCGCGGTCGTTGGTGACCAGAACGTTCTCCTGGTTGTAGCGGGAGGCGCTTCGGGTCCAATTGAAGCTGCCGCTCAGAAGCCAGAACGAGTCCACCACCGCGAACTTGTGGTGCATGTGGTTGGGGGTCCGATCGATGTAGACGGTGATCCCCGCCTTCTTCAACCGCCAGACGTCCGAGCCCTCGTCATCCATTTTGTCATTATCCGTCATCACCTCCACCTTCACTCCCCGCTCGTGGGCCGCGATGATCTCCTGGCTGATGGCGTCGTCCGAGATGGTGAATACGCATATCCGGATCCGCTCCCGCGCCTTCCGGATCCGCTCGTTGACCGCGTTCCGGCAATGGTTTCCGGGGCTGAAGTAGCACCTCGACACCACCGCATCGGCCCCGGGCTTGAGCTGCTGCATCATCAGCTTTACCGCCTCCTCGAGGAAGCCGAGCAGCTCGCGGTGGTTCTGGGGGGTCTGCTTCTTCCCCACGAGGTCGAACAGCTGGGCCCGGAGCACGTTCAGCTCCCGGAACCCCGGGTTCTCGGCCCGAAGGCACTCCCGGAGCGCCTTGCCCTCCGACCGGGTCAGCTGGTTGTCGTCCATCGCGGCGTTGAAGAAGTCGACGATCTCTTCCATGTCATGTCTGTCATTGTGTGATTCCGAGCTCAATGGATCCTCCGGTGTCTGTGACGCGACCACGCCAACGGTTGCCGGACGATTATAAGCACGCAACGAATTCGGCCAAGCGGATTCTGGCCTTCGGCGATAGTAGTGCGCGCCGGGAACCTGGGAGGGGCTCATCAGCGCCGCGTTGTTGAGTTGACGATTCGCTCCTCGGAGTCGAGCATGATCACGGGATCCGAGAGGCTCTCGAACACTGTGAGGTAGGTGTTCTTTTCATTGGTGATATATCCCCATAGCTGATTATAATGCCACCGGTTATCCGTGCAAACCGCCGTGAATTCGTCGAATTGAACGCAGAAAAGGGGCCGTCGCTCAGGCAAACGAGCAGCTTTGCCGGGAGGAGCCTCCCGGTCGATGATACGCGCGGTGGTCACACCGACTCAGCACCGGTCGGATCGGACGTTTTCGAGGAGCTCCTCGACGCGATCCCCGTCCGCCTTCACGAGCGCCGCGATTGAAAAATACTTGTTGCAGGACCTGCAATACGCCTTGATGTCTCTTCACGTCGGCGTCAGCCGCAGCTTCTCGACCTTGCAAAGGGGGCAGGTGAGGATGCGCCTCGTTTCGTTCTCCGCCATCGTTCCTCCCGGCTCACCGCCACTCCATATCATAACACAGCGGCCGAGGATCGCACCCGCGGGCGGCGACGCAATCAGCCCTGCTTCGCCTGCTCTTCCAGGGCCATCTTGTACACGGTCTTCCGGGAGATCTCCAGCCCCCCGGAGAGGCTCGCCGCGATGTCCCGGGTGGTGTGACCGGCGGCCAGCTCCCGTTGAATCAGCTGACGCAGCTCATCGTCGGACAGGCGTTCCCCGGGGCCCCGGAGCCCCTCGACCATCAAGGTGACCTCCCCCTTGACCGTTGTTGAGCCGTACCGCTCGACCAGGGAAGACAGCGGGCCGGTGACGATCTCCTCATTGATCTTGGTGATCTCCCTGAGCACCGCGCCGTCCCGGTCGCAGAGCTCGACCAGATCCGAAAGGGTGGCGGCGAGCCGCCGCGGCGATTCGTAGATGACCGACAGGGCCCGCTCGCAGGCGATGGTGGACAATAGATCCCGCCGCCGCCGTCCGGCCCGCGGCAGGAAGCCGAAGAAGCGGACCCCTTCCCCGAAGAGCCCCGCGACGGAGATCGCCGCCGCCAGGGCGGAAGGCCCCGGAATGGGGGACACTCGGATTCCGGCGGCGCGCGCCGCGGTCACCAGATCGTATCCGGGATCGGAGACCGATGGCGTCCCCGCGTCGGTCACCAGGGCGACATCGTCCCCTGCGCTCAGCTGCTCCACGAGTCGGGAGAGGTTCCGCTTCGCGCTCTTCCCTCGGATGGCCACGAGCGGCGTATGGATATCATACCGCCGCGTGAGCTTGGCGGTCACCCGGGTGTCCTCGGCGGCGATGACGGCGGTCTCTCTCAGGATGCGCACCGCCCGAAAGGTGATATCCTCGAGATTGCCGATGGGCGTCGCTACGACGTATAGGACACCTGGTGAAGCGGCGGCCATGACATCACACACCGTCGGTGAAGTAGCCCGGAAGCTCGTTCTCCAGAAAACGCCTCAGCCGCTGGAGGAGCCGCTTCTCGATCTGCCGGACCCGCTCCCGGCTGATGCTGAAGTGATCGCCGATATCCTGGAGGGTGAGGGGCTCCTCGGCGATGAGACGGTTGCGAAAGATGTACTCCTCCTTGCCGGAGAGGGGCGCCGAGAACCTCACCAGCCGATCATGGAACTGCTCCCGGAACTCCGTATCCTCGAAGATCTCCATCGGCAGCTTGTTTTCGTCCACCAGAAGCTCCATCCGGGTGATGGGCCGCCCCTCGCCGTCGTAGATCTCGGCGTCCAACGAGAGATCGTGACTCCGCAGCCGGCGATCCATATCGACGATCTCCTTGGGGGTTACGTCGAGCCGTTCCGCCAGCCGCTCCGGCGTCGGCTCCTCCCCCTGGGACACCAGGCGGGCCCGCTCCTTATTGAGGTTGAAGAAGAGCTTCCGCTGCGCCTGGGTGGTGCCGAGCTTGACGAGCCGCCAGTTGTTGAGCACGAACCGCAGGATGTACGCGCGGATCCACCAGGCCGCGTAGGTGGAGAGCTTGACCCCGCGCGCGGGATCGAACTTCTTGACGGCCTGCATGAGCCCGATGTTGCCCTCCTGAATCAGATCCATTATGTTCCGATATGCCCGGCGATACTCGAAGGCGATCTTGACCACCAGCCGGAGGTTGGAGGTGACCAGCCTCGCCGCGACGTGTACATCGCCGGTCTTCACATAGGCCTCCGCCAGCTCCTTCTCCTCCGCGGCGTTGAGCAGCGGGTACTGCTGTATCTCCTGCAGAAAGGCGTTGAGCGGATCCCAGCTGGTGACCGAAGAGCGGGGCGCCGGCATGCTGGAGTAGACGACGGACGGACGGCCGCTCTTCTCCTCCCCCGGGGGAATGCTCGAGCGACCGATCCCCTTGTCTCGCTTCACCGTACCGCTGTCGAACTCCGTGAACGTCCCGGAGTTGAAGTTATTTTTTTTCTTCGGCACCGTTTAGACTCTTCTCAATCTCACCACCCCTTTTTAAACAACACTTAAAGTAGTTATCCGTCAACTTACCGTGTTATTCTATCCCGGACATGATGAAGATTAACAGATTATTGCCTCTTTTTGTTTTCCTCGTGCTCCTTCCGGGCTGCGACCGCGCTGACGGCGAGGGATATGTAAGCGGCAGCTTTACCGTTTCAAGCTGTAATCTGGAAACAGAGGATTTGGATATGGCGATAGATTTCTTCGCCGCCACCTATTTCGAGGACACGTTGACCATTCGACTGCAGAACATGGGAACCCAGCAGGCCTTCGCGGACGGGGTCTTTATCGAAGTGAGAAATGTCGAGCATATCGCGGATACTCCGGGGAGCGCGGTGGAAACGACTCTCGTCCCGTCCATCGAGGAGTTCATCACCAACGGCCCGATACCGGGGGATGGATCCGATTCCGGAGCGCCGAAGACCGCTTACGACAGTCCGCTTCGCGCGTCACTGTACCTGAACGATACCTGCCCAGAGAACCACATCGGCTTCTCGGACGGCCAGGGGACCATTGTCTTCGATAACATTTATCATCCGGACGGGGGAGACCGCATCAGAGGCTCCCTGGACCTCCAATTCATCGATCCCCGCACCTGGGAATCCCCGACGAGCCCGGGAGACCATGCTGAAATCACAGGAGATTTCGATTTCAAGCTGTCGCGAACGAGACCGGGGCAGACCTTTCTCTAGATGATGTCGACGATTCGCCATGAGGTTTCAATCAACCGCCTCGCGCCCGGTGGAGACGGCGAGGGGGTGCTGCGCGACAAACGGTGCTTTGTCCCGTTCACGGCGCCCGGCGATCGGATAACGGCCCGGATAACGAAGGAAAACCGAAAGATCGTCAGGGCCGAGCTCGAGGAGATGCTCTCCCCGTCTCCGGTTCGCCGCGAGCCCCCCTGCCCGCTCTTCGGCGCCTGCGGGGGCTGCGCCTGGCAACACCTGGACGCCGAAACCCAGCGCGAATCGAAAGAGGCCCTGCTCGTCGCTGCGCTCAAACGGCCCGCGGCGGTCGTCCCCTCACCCCGCCTGCTGGGATACCGCGTGGTCGCGAGGATGCATGTGGGCCCCGGCCCCTCGGGGCGTCAGCTCGGGTTTCACCATTACCGCACCCGCGACATCGTCCCGGTGGTGTCCTGTCCGGTGCTGGCGCCCGCCTTGTCATCGGTGATCCCCCATCTGCAATCCGGGCTCCTGCCCCACCTGCCGGACCGATGTACGCTCCGGCTGGCGTATGGCGGAAACGGTTCGGTGGCGCTCGTCTCCACAGACACCCCGTTGTCCGAGTCCTTTTACCAGGCCGCGACCCGCCTGGTTCCGACCCCTCTTGCCGGCGTCGTTCTCGATGTCGACGGTATCGTCTCCACGATCGCCGGGACGGGGGATATCCGCCAGACCGACCCTGATGGTCATCCGTTCATCACCCCCGCCGGCAGCTTCGGTCAGGCCAACCCGGATATCAACCGCGTCATCACCGACACCGTATTGTCATGGATTGAGGGGAGGGAGGTCGCCTCGGCGCTCGAGCTCTTCGCCGGGGCCGGAAATCTCTCACGGCGGTATGCCCGATGCATCCCCGAGGTCACTATTTCCGAGCTCGACGCCGCGGCGTGTGATGCGGCTGTCGAGAACCTCAGAATACGGGGGCTCGATCGGGTCTCGGTCGAGCAGGGGGACGCCCTCGAAGTCTATCGGCGTCTCGGAGACCGTCGGGAGCTCATCGTCCTGGATCCCCCGCGGGACGGCCACCTCGCGCTCTGTCAGGCCATCGCCCGAGGAGACCACCGCGCCGTTATCTACATCTCGTGTAACCCCGCCACCCTCGCGCGGGATCTTGCACCCCTGGAGCAGGTCGGCTACAACTGCACGGCGGCGATGGGGTTCGACATGTTTCCCCAAACCCCGCATATGGAAGCGGCGGTGAAGATGGAGAGATGAGATGGAAGTCGCCTTCAGGTCCAGCTTCGATGAGCAGCGCAAACGGTTCTCGTTCTGTTTCACCTGCGAGCATTGCGCTCACTTCGACAATGAGCGGGAGATCTGCCTCCATGGCTTTCCCAATGACATGCACCGGCTGGCTTACTACCAGCAATCCCCCAGACCGATGACAATCCTGTTCTGCAAGGATTTCGACCTGGTCTAACGAATGACCCCCAATGACGCTCAACCCGAAACGACTAAACAAACCCTACACGGGCGCCCCTTTCGAAATCGATAAACGCGAGGCCCTGTTCTTCGCCCTCGCCTGCGGAGAGGACAATGCGGTCTACTTCGACGACCGGTGCGAGGGGGGTGTCATCGTTCCCCCCATGTTCGCCGTGCGGTACGCCCACGGACCGGTGAGCCGAATCATCAGGGATCCAGAGGTGGGGATCAACGCCGGGGCGATCGTTCACTATTCTCAATCGTTCCGATGGCTGGCGCCGGTTCGTCCCGGCGACACCATTTACAGCGAAGCCGCCGTAACCCATATTACAACGCAAAAAAAAGGCGGAATCATTGGAATTTCTGTTCGGGCCCGCAATCAGCGGAGCGAACCGGTGGTGGAGGCGGTATGGGAGCTGTTTGATAAAAGCGCGGGAGCAGAGGGCGCGAAAAGACCGGCTTCCATGGCGCCCCCCTCAGGTTCCGCCGACTGGGTTGACGATATTGAAATCCCTTTATTTCAGACATTTATCTATGCAGAGGCCTCCGGAGATCGCAACCCCATCCACCTGAATGACACCGCCGCCGGGAGCATCGGGCTGCCTGGAATACTCGTCCATGGTCTCTACACCATGGCCCTTGCACAGAAACGCATCGTCGACCATGCCTGTCTCAACGCAGACCCCCTCCTGTTACAGGCCATGTATATGCGCTTCTCCCGACCCGTGTTCCCCGGAGACCGGCTGACCTTTCAGTCCATCGCGGCCGAAAATCGCATCAGACAATATCTCACGGTTCGAAACCAGGAGGGGAGAGATGTGGTGCGGGATGCCTGGTATGAGCTGAAGGAGTCGTAGAATCACCGACGCGGTTTCTTGGCGTTCCTCTTCTTCTTGTCTTTTTCCCTTGAATCCGGAAAGAGCCCGCCGCACATCGGATCGTTGCCGCATTTATCAAAGTTATCCAGGATGTTTATATTCTTGTCCTGGGGCCTCGGCTTTGGGGGCTTCGGCCTCCGGTTGCCATTCCGGCCGACTTTTCTCGGTTTTACGACGGGTTTGACGGCCTCGGGCTCAATCTTCTCGACTGTTATGGGCATCGGAGATTTCGGTGCCTCATCGGTCGGCTCAACCGCGGACGGCAAAGTCGCAGATTCCGGCGTCTCCGGCGTCCATGTGTCTGTCGACATACCGTATTCCACATCTGATTTTCTGTTCCCGGGAACGAGCAGAAAGGCCCCCACCACCGCCGCCATCAAGACGACCCCGCCGGCCACCACGCGGTTGAGCGGCACCGTTCGGACCGGCGCAGGCTCCAGGGGGAGATTCTCATAGCGGGAGCGCATGGCGTGCCGCATGGCCTCCCGATCCGCCTGAACGGCATCCAGCTCCGCCTTGAGAGAGAGAATCCGAATCCGTGCCTCATCATCCTTTTGTCGCATCTCCTCCTCCAGTCGTTGTCGCATCTCCAGCTCTCTTTCTGCCCTGGCCTCGAGCTCTCGGGCGGCCTCCGCCTCTCTTCTTCGCGCCGCTTCTCGCTGACGCCGTTCTTCCTGTTCCCGCTCTGCTCTCACCCTCTCCTCGTTCACTCGATCACTCTCCATCCGTCCCAAATCGCAAAGAGCCCTCATCACGCTGTTTTCCTTTTCACCGTTCATGGTTTCACCTCCTGCACGGGACTTTTGCACATTTGAGGCCAACTCCGGAGATGTTGAGCAAAAACTTATTTTACTATTTAATTACATTGTTTTACGAAGAAGATGCAACGAGGACGAAGGCAGGCAAAACACCGAAAAGTATATTGCCGGAATAATCGTTATTCTATTGCCAAAATATTTTATCTAAAACCAGCCCCGGCGCGAGAAATCATGGAGGGTCAACAAGGAATGACGATAACGCCAATTCGAGGAGTGACGATGGCCACGTCCGTTCTTCAGTCAGAGGGGTCAGTCGATTGAAAAGCTGGTGACAATCAGCTCGCCCACTCGCCCTCGCTTGTCTCCCTTGCTGTTGATATTCCGGAGCGCTTTGACTGAATGGATACTGTGGGCCCGATAACGCGACCGCATCCAGGGCACATCGGAGTTGGAGAGGATGACATAGACCCCCCGCTCCGCGAGCTCGTCGAAGACCTCGGCGAGCCGCTCCTGGTTGGACATACCGAAGCCGCTCTTCTCATAGGCCGTGAAGTAGGCCGTATCCGAGAGGGGGATGTACGGGGGATCGAAGTATACGAGGTCGCGCTCTCGGGCGTGCTTCAGAACCTTCTCGAACGACGAGCGCTTCAACTCGACCCTCCGGAGTTGCTCGGAGCAGGCTCTCAGGTTGCTCTCGTCGCAGATCAGCGGATCCTTGTAACGTCCGAAGGGGACATTGAATTCTCCCTTGCTGTTGACCCGATAGAGCCCGTTGAACCCGGTCCGATTGAGATAGATCATCCTCGCGGCGCGTTTCACCGGGCTCAGTTTGAAGGGATCCTGACCTCGTATCTCGTAGTAGTACTCTTTATCGTATCTATGCCTTTTAAGCGCAGTAATGACCTTCTCGACGTTCCCCTGAACGGCGGTATAGCAGTCGATGAGCTCTCGATTCAGATCGGAGAGGATCGCCTTGGAGGGCGCCAGCTCGAAATAGAGCGCTCCGCCCCCGACGAACGGCTCGTGATAGGTGCGAAAGTCTTTTGGAATCATTCCCAAAAGATGGGTCAGGAGTTGGGATTTTCCCCCCACCCACTTCAGAAAAGGTCGCGGTATCCTGATTCGACTGAAGATAAAATCCGATTTTCCTACCACAACCATCTTTTGCGTTCTTACTAACTAAACCAGACAGAGATCAAGGTCTCTAATCGCGGCGCATTATAACCTCACGAATATTAAAGATAATCGTCGATATAAAACTCCAGGTTACCGCGATCCATCCGGGATCGCCCGCACACATATACAGCGGGCGTCCCCTGCACCCCGGCGTTCAGCCCCTGCTCGATATCCCATACCAGGTAGGCGTAGGTCTGCTTATCCTCCACATCCCTGTCGAAAGCCTCCATGTCCAGGCGGAGCTCATCCCGCACGAAGGACCGGATCTGACCGTCGGACGGCTCACTTCCGGCTCTCATGCGATTGAAAATAAAGTCGTGAATCGCCCAGAAGTGCTCTTCTCCCTGATTGGCGGCGGCAACCGACGCGCGGTGGCGATACCCCCAATTCATGTGGTGGAAGTAGAGGCGGGCGCCCGATCGAAAATCAGCCCGACGATCCCATAACAATTTGGTATCATAAGAAAAAATAGCGCAGTGAATACAATAGAAGCTCGAGAAATGGACGGCCTCCACTTCGACAGAAGATTCCCCCCCGACATAGGGATTGAAATCGTTGTTGAACGGGTACCGCATATCGGCGGTGCAGGCATCGTTCGGTGGCGCCACGCCCGCATCGGGAGCGATTGAGTCATCAAACGGCGGGAGATCATCCGGCAAGGCGGGGGACTCCGGTGATCGACATCCGAGGGGGCCGGCACCAAGCCCCAACAGAATGAAAACACTTGAGATTTTATAATTTATCATCACGATGGGGTATCGATTCCGAAAACGCCTCCATTTCGGTGGATATTACACCCGCAACCCCGACAGGGCGAGCCCTTAATCGTTCACCCACTTCTCAAAGGCATCCAGAGTGTAGTCCCGACCGAAGAAGTCGCGAACCAGCTGGGCCGCGTTCTTCGTGCCCCCCGGGGCGAGGATGGTGTCCCGGTAGTGCGCAGCCAGCGCCTTGTTGAAGAGCCCCTCTTCCAGGAACCGCGCGTAGAGGTCCCGAGCGATGACGAGGGACCACATATAGGTGTAGTAGAGCGCGGAGTACCCCTCCAGGTGGCCGAAGCTCGCCTGGAGGTGGGTCCCCTCCATATAAGGATAGGGGCTGAACCGGCCCTGAATCTCCTTCAGCGTATCGGTCAGATCTTTCCGCAGCGGTTCGCTGGCGTGATAGGTGTACGAGAGCGCGGCGTAGAACATCTGCTGCCTCACCCGGGATCCCCGTCCGAAGGCGCGCGCGGTCTTCAGCCGCTCCACCATCTCCCGCGGGATGGTCTCGCCGGTCTCGTGGTGTACCGCGAACTGCTTGAGCGCATCGTAGCTCGAGGCCCACTCCTCCAGAAGCTGAGACGGGACCTCGACGAAATCCCACTCGGTGGCGACGCCGGAGAACCGGACGAACTCCTGGCGCCCGCCGAGGATGTGATGAAGGAGGTGTCCGAACTCATGAAAGAGGGTGACCACATCCGAGTGCTCGAGGAGCGCCGGCCCGTTCGCGGAGGGGGCGGGGAAGTTGCACACCAACGCGGCCTCCGGCAGCTGCTCCCCGGCCACCCCCGACACCAGGGGAAACATGGCGGCGTGCTTGTACTTGGACTCCCGCGGGTGCATGTCCAGATGGAACCGACCGATGTGCTCCCCTTCGCGGTACACATCGAAGGTCTCGACCGTGGGATGCCACGCCGGCTCGTCCAACGCGCGGTACTCCAGATTGAAGAGCTCGCTGGTCACCCGGAGCACCCCCTCCCTCACCCGACCGTATTCGAAGTAGGGCCTCACCTCCTGGGAGTCGAAGTGGAGCTGCTCAGAGCGCACCTGTTCCAGCAGGAAGGCCTTCTCCCAGTCCTCCACCTGCGACGCCTCCGGAAAGTCCCGCTGCTTTCGCTCCAGGAGAATCTGATAATCCCTTTGTGAGCGGTCCTTCGCCACCTCGGCGATGCGATCGATGAACCGCCGGATCGCGCCGGCGCTGCCGATCATCTTGTCGGCGGAGGCGAAAGCGGCGTAGGAGTCGTGCCCCAAAAGCTCAGCCAGCTCGTGACGCTTCCGGAGGATTCGTCGAAGCACCGGATCGTTGTCCGGATAGGCCCGGTTCATGTACTCGAAGAAGAGGGCGCGGCGGTGCTCGCGGCTCCTGGCGTAGCTCATAAACGGCGTAAAATCGGGATAATCGGTAGTGATACGAACCGCCCCGTCCTCATCCGGGAGATGACCGGCGATATAGTCTTCGGGCAAGCCGTCCAACCCGCCCGGATCCGCTATCCGAATGGATCGGGTATCATTACGGATATTCCGATTGAACTCCTGGGAGAGGAGCACCAACTCCTCGTTGAGCTTTCGAATCCGCTGTCGGGTCGCGGCGTCACGATCCACACCGGCGCGCCTGAAATCCCTCAGGGTGTGGGAAATGAAGCGGCTCAACACCTCCGGCGGAGACGAGAGGGTATCCGACAACGCTTCGACCGCCTCGAAGAGCTCCCGATCAACGGCGAGCTTCGCGGACACCTTGGCCACCTCCTGCCGGATCACCTCCGCGGCGTCCCGCACTCCCCTGTCCGGATGCACGCTCTCCATCAGCTCGGACTCGTTCAACGCCGCATCGATGAGTCTATCGAGGTGAGCGAGAGGGCGCACGGTATTCTCGATGGTGCGCTGGTGCTTTGTCGTGACGATGCCGTCGCGGAGGGTTCGAACCTCTTTCAGCACCGATGTTGTTTTCTGGAACAATGCGTTTCCCAGGGTTCCGAAATTCATTTCAGATGTAACTTTATTGGTCACCAGATCTCCCTTGAATATATTTTTATACTATGCATTCAACAAAATATTTTTACTTGTAAAGCGAACCCTAAAATTGTAGCAAACGTATTAAAGTAAATGTTAAACAAATGGAATTAATAAAAAAGCAAACCCGAAAAAGATAGAACGGGACACTATACAATCGGGGAGAGAGTTAAAGGACCAAGGAGAAGGCTATGAAAAAGCTGGCAAACCAAACATCCCTTCTGTTGACTATTGTTGGTGTGTTGACCCTTGCGTGTGGGGGAAACAAGAAACCGGCCGAAGATCCAACGGGAGAAGGCGCAGCTCAAGGCGCTTCCGATGAGGCCGATCTGTATATGGGGCAGGCGGGGCTCGCCCTCTCGGAGGGAAATGAGCAGGAGGCTCTTGCCAACTACCTCGCGGCTGCCGAGGTCTACGACCGCGATGGGTCCGTGACCATCGAACGGGCCGAGGCCCACTTCCTGGCGGCGGGGCTCGCCTATCAGCTGGCGGAGCGCAATCAGGCCATCGAGGAGTACGACAAGGCGGTCGAAATTTACCTCCGCTTCAAAGGGAACTCCCGCATCAAGGCGGCCAACGCCCTGACCAACATGGGCACCATCTACAAAGAGATGCAGAACAAGTCGAGGGCACTCAACTGTTGGCATCGGGCGCTCGAAATCTACCAGAAGGCGTCTCCGGAGTTGCAGAACAAGACCAACATCGCCAAAATCGAGCAGAACATCCGCGATCTGGAACAGGGATACTAAGGCTCCTCATTTCATCATCGAAACGCCTTGACGTACCGCCGCCCACAAGGCCCTATGGCGACCTTGGTTTTCGAAGATTAAATCGAAGTCCAAGACATTTTCAGGGCCGCCGCTTGAAATTTCTGATGGCTCGGTTATCCCAACCTCAACCTCGTCTGTAATTTGGGGGGATAACAGGAGGGCACCCATGAACGAGAAATATTTAGGGGTGAGCGACGAAGCGGTGCGAAGCGCAACGGGGGCCGGCTGGGAGGATTGGTTTCATCTCCTGGATGCGTCGGGCGCCCGGGAGTGGCCCCACAAGAGGATGGTGACATTCGTTTCCCAAAACGGCCTCGCCAGCGGCTGGTGGCAGCAGATGGTCACCAGCACCTACGAGCGCGTGCGCGGGATCAAGGCGGTCGGCGAGACCCACGATGCCATGTTCCAAATCGGGGTCCAACGAACCATTGGTATGCCCCAGGAGAGGCTCTGGCAGATGCTCGTCACTCCCTCAGGACGGGATCTGTGGCTCGGTCAGGTCCGCGACCTCAGGTTGGCCAAGGGCACGCCCTTTCGAACACGGGAAGGCACGGTCGGAGAGATCCGCTCCCTGAAAGAGGGAGAGCGCATCCGATTGACCTGGCAGCCCAGAGGCTTTAACGCCCCCTCGACGCTCCAACTGACCCTCACCTGCCCCCGAAACACGACATCAAAGACCACGCTGCGATTCCATCAGGAGAGACTGAGTAGCGGCCGTCAGCGCGAGCAGATGCGCCGGCACTGGAAGGCGGTCGCGGACCAACTGGAGCAGATGGCGCGGCTGGAATCCCCTCCGCCCCCGACAGCGCCGTCGGAGTGAACCTCAGGGAGTGTAGCGGGTGATCGATTTCGATGATACTTAATTTGAGTAGGATAGAATTAAACCGCGAGAATTCAACAGAGGCAATAGTCGTCTTTCTTGCTTTACTAGGCTGCTCTGGGCACGCATAACGCCATCAATCTCTTTGTAGGCACCGGGCGCCTCTTCACACAGATGACCGGCATGAGTGTCGTTGTAGTGGACGCCACGCATATCCCGTCGGAGCTGCTTCTCGGTTATCACGGTGCGAGCCTCTATACGGCTCATGGCCCTTCCGGCACCGTGGGAGCAAGATCGCAACGCATCCTCGTTCCCTCGTCCACTCACGTGATAACTGGCGGTCCCCATCGAGCCAGGTATGATAGACCATTCCCCGACCCCAGCGCTGTTGGCCCCTTTGCGATGGACATAGACGTCGTGATCCTGGTGTTTTTCCAGGCGGACGAAATTGTGTACCGAGTCGAAGCACGTCTCCAGTCGTCCCCTCACCCCGTACAGCTCTTCCAGGAGGAGCGTGGCCGATTCAAGCATCCTGGCGCGACTCTGCTTCGCATATCCCATCGCCCAGCTTGCATCGTGGAGGTAGGCTTGCCCCTCGTGGCTGTCGGCCTCGAAGTATAGAAGGCCGGTGTTGGATCGTTGTGCATGCTTTCTGTGGAAACCGGCGATGGACTGCCCGATGCCCCTCGATCCGCTGTGCACCATCATCCACAGACCGCCCTCCCCAGCGAGCTGGATTTCTAGAAAGTGATTTCCCCGTCCCAGGGTGCCGAACTGTACTCTGCCGTTATGATGTACTGCCGAGGTCAACTTACCATGGCTCAAGGGCACGCTACTGAGGCTCTCAGGCAGCCAGTCCGCCTTCCTGCCAAGGGGGTGACGGTTCGCGGGAACCACCCTCACCAGCCCTGACAACAGCTTTCTGGCGTTGGCAGCGTTCTCCAAGAAGGTCGGTTCGGCATCGAGGCGCATCGCAGCCATGCCACAACCGATGTCGGTGCCGATTGCCTCGGGGAAAATCCGATCCTTCGTCGAGAACACAGTGCCGATACAGACGCCTTCGGCCAGGTGCACATCCGGCATTACCGCAATCCGAAGCACACCCTCGGTGCGAGCCAATCGAAGCAACGCCTTGTTCACCTCTGGTGATGTCGGTCCTGGTAACCATTCTTGCATGGGGGCAAGATGCTGTTTCTCAGACATCGGTCACCCCCTCTGCTGCGACAACCTCTAAGGCCAAGTCCGGTACCCGTTTCCGGTACACCGCCCGCGCCGTCTCGTTTCTGATCTGCCCTCGTATTCGAGGGATGGCCTCCCTTGCCGCTGTCAAAAACGGGATGGCCACCGACACCACGACGTTGAGTCTCGTTGTGTCTGGTGCGGGCTCCACCGACAACACCTCGGCTCCGGGGATGCCCTTGTAATACAGTGCCTCCGGCACTGCCAGGACCAAACATCTCTTCACCTGGGAACAGAGCCGCCAGTCCCGTGATGTCATTTTGTTGTTTCGTTCCTCCTTCTTAAATTCGCGAGGGTCGACACCGTCGTCGTCCCTTATCTCGCCACATAACTCTCGAAGTATCTCCATCGAAGGTTTTCTGTCCTTCATCTCAGTCCTCTTTTATTGCGGACAGCACTGCTTGCCGCACGCAAAATTATCGCCAATCAGGCGAACTCACTAAATTTGAGGTGATGCATCGACCCGGACGGGCCGTATGAGAATCAGGCCGTACCGGTGCCGAAGCGCTTCTTCGAGATGTATTGTGCAACCGGTCGCATTTTCGGCCTCCTTCTGTCTGGGAGTAAATCTAATTCCTGCCGGGTGAAGAGTCAATAACCAGTTCAGATATACTGAAAACATGCCCCACGAGCCGGGCCACTCCATCTGATTGAATTTTCACGAGTTGAGGACTATTGAGAAATAGAAATTCGCTGGTTCCACCCCTTTTGTCACGGAACAGGCTTTCTCATCCATATGAGGTCTCGTTGAACATATCAAACAAACCCGCAGGTTAAGGATACTCAAGGTAAGGACAACCGTCCATCCACGGGGATGCAGGACCCCTTGCTCGACCTCAAGGTCAAACTCTCTCTCGAGAATCTCCCAGAGATGATTTCGTCTTTCGTCCAGTGACCTTAATGTCGACACTGAAGACGACCTGGCCTTACCGGAGGGGCGACCTGCATTTCAACCTTCTGCTTGAGCGGACTTCAGATCGGTTTTATCATTAACGACGATCGCAGCTGCTCATGAATAGTAAAGGACAGGTGAGAGCCGTCCACGTCGTCCGTGTTGGTTGAAACCCCACGTTTCAGCTGTGTAAGATTCAGTTAATGTAATAATTTTTGTAAGGAAGATAATATTTGATCTGTGCAATGATTTATATGAGGTCGGATATGATTCCAACCATTACCGGAGATAAATGTGATACAAATAGGATAACATTCTATTTATATTGAATTTTAGTTCAGAATGTTATAGTCACTGTTTGGTTTTGAAAGGAAATAGAGAACGTCAATGAAAACGCTAATATTTTTTATTTTTACGATCATGTTTGTTCAAGGTTGCGCCTCCAGTGGAAGTGATAACGGCACCCAGGGCGTGAACGAGACCGATTCCGCGGATACCGGCACAGAGACTGTCGATACAAGTCGCGATGACACCTCGGAAGACACCTCGGTGGACACCTCATCGGACACCTCCGCCGAAGAGACAGATACCGGGGACGCCGGCGTTCCTGACCCTGTATGTGGCAACGGCGAACGTGAAGAAGGCGAGCTGTGTGACGACGGTAATACCGATGATGATGACGGCTGCTCAGCGGATTGTCTGGACCAGGACCCCAACTACGATTGCTCGAATCCCGGCACCGCCTGCCTGATCATCGCCATTTGCGGAAATGGTGTTCTGGAGGGTGACGAGGTGTGCGACGAAGGTGAAGAATACCAAACCGAGGGTTGCTCTGCTTCGTGCGATGCCGTCGCCGACGGATGGGCCTGCCCCAGACCGGGACGCTCATGCATGGAGGTTCCTGTCTGCGGTGATGGTGTTCGCGCCCGGGGAGAGGAATGCGACGACGGCAATACCGATGATGATGACGGCTGCTCAGCGGATTGTGCTCAGGAAGAGGGGTATTTCTGTGTTCCGGGAAAAGACTGTATTCCCATAGTCTGTGGCGATGACAATCGCACCCCGGATGAGGAGTGCGATGACGGCAACGATAACGGCGGTGATGGTTGCAGCGCAGAGTGTGAGGTGGAGTCGGGGTATCGGTGCTCCTCTTTGGGATGCAGCCCCGAATGCGGTGACGGCATGGTCGTCTCCGACGAAGCGTGCGATGACGGCAACCGAGGCAGCGGCGATGGGTGCAATATGCAGTGCATCGTGGAGCCCTTTTTCATCTGTGACGACGCGGCCCCGAGCGTATGTGCCACCACCATTTCTTGCGGAAACGGCGTCGTGGAACCCGGTGAAGTTTGCGACCCGGGTATGGCCGGTCACGAGACCTGTTATGCCGATGGTGCGACGGCCTGCAAGGGATACGAAAACACCCTGATCGATGAGCCGGAGTGCGGCAACGGGATCTTGGAATTGCTGGAAGAGTGTGACGGCGACAATGGGGCAGGATGCTCTGAGGAGTGTGAATTGGAAGAAGGGTATGCGTGCCCCAGGGCCGGCTACTGTTATCCCATTCCGCAATGCGGCGACGGCATTGTTCAATCCGGTGAATCCTGCGATGTGGGCGCTTCGTCGTCCTTGGCGTGCGATGAGTGCGAAGTGCAGGACGGGTGGTACTGTTCCGGCTCGCCCTCGGAGTGCTTAGAGTCGGTGTGTCAGGATGGACAGCGGGCGCCGGATGAGCAGTGCGATGACGGTAATGACGTCGAGGGAGACGGGTGCAACGCGCTTTGCGAGGTGGAAGCGGGCTGGACCTGTCCTCCTGACATGGCCTGTATCACCATCTGCGGCGACGGCGTGTTGAACGGACCGGAAGAGTGTGATGACGAAAACAGCACGTCAGAGGACGGGTGCACCAACTGCAGTGTCGAGCCGGGGTATGACTGCGGCACGGACGGCGACGAGTGTCATCTGACGGTTTGCGGCGACGGCGAGAGGGAAATCGGCGAGGGCTGTGACGACGGCAATACGGTCGCCGGTGACGGCTGCGGTCCCACCTGCCAACTGGAGCCGACCGTTACCGTCGGCAGCACGCCCGTCGTACAGGTGACCTGCGGCGACGGCCTGGTCACCGGCGGAGAACAGTGCGATGACGGCAATACGGACAATGATGACGGCTGTTCCGATATCTGCATGCAAGAGCCGGGGTGGCGCTGCGACGATGTTATCGAATATCCCGATGCGTTATCGTTCAAAATTACCTATCGCGATTTCAAACAACGTACACGTCAAGGCGGGCATCCGCACATGAGGAATCCGTCCCACTCCGCGCCGCCCCTCGGCACGGATCTGGGCATCGTTGGGGAGCCCTGTGCCGGCGACAATACGGACACCTGCGGTCGGCTTGACACGGATGGAAAGCCGACGCTGGCGGCGGGGGACCACGATACCATCACGGGCAACAGTGCGGCGGCGCTGGACTGGGATTATCATGCCGCGGCGTTTGCCCTCTGGTATCGGGATGAAAACGAGACGGTGCTGGATCCCACCAGTCAGGAGAGCGGCGGCGACAATCTGGTAGAACTGATCGTCAATCCGACGCCCCTGCCGGCCGGCGGTATAGACGTTCTGGAGTTGACCCGGGTGGGGACCACCTCCGCCTACGCCTTTGAAAGCGACGGCAACTTGTTCTACCCGTTGGGAACTACCCGGAACACCAATCCCGTCGATATGCGGGGACACGGTTGCACTTATAATGGGAGCGACAGCGGCTGCGACACATGGAGCGACGCGGAGCGGAATTTTCATTTTACCAGCGAGCTGCGATACTTCTTTCAGTACCAGGGGGGGGAAACCCTCACCTTCTTTGGGGATGATGATGTGTGGGTGTTCGTGAACGGGCGGTTGGCCGTGGATATCGGCGGCATTCACACCACCCTCTGGGGGCGCGTCGTACTCGGGGATGACGGGGCAGCGGGCGCGGAGACGGACAGCGACTGCTCGGTGCAGGCAGGAGCGGCTTCTCCGGATGAGTGCACGCTGGAAGCAGTCGAGCAGGCGGATGACGATGATGTTCGATTCGGCCTGGTAAAAGGCGAGGTGTATGAAATCGTCGTGTTTCAAGCGGAGCGGTCGCCCTCCGAGTCCAATTACCGACTCACCCTGGACGGTTTCATCGCGCCCCGATCCTATTGTTACACGACCTGCGGCGACGGGATAGTCGCCGGCGCCGAGGCCTGTGACGAGGGGGAGGACAACCAAGACGGGGTGTACGGTGTTTGCTCCACTTCCTGTGACTTTACGTACTGCGGGGACGGTGTCCAAAACGGCGAGGAGAGCTGCGATAACGGATTGAACGTGGACGGTCCCTGGGCGCCCTCTTTGGCGGCGGCAGAGGCGAGCTGTTCTTCCGGCTGCACCATACCGGCTTACTGCGGAGACGGCATACTGCAGTCCGCATTCGAGGTGTGTGATGACGGCGTCAACGACGACAGTTACGAAGGCTGCGCGTCCGATTGTCAGTCCCTCGGCGGTTATTGCGGAGACGGGGAGGTGGAGGAGGGCGTAGAGACCTGCGACCCGGGTCCGGACGGCGTCTTCGTCGTCTATGCGGCGGACGGCACGGGATGCGGATATGACTGTCAACGCGCCCCCTACTGCGGAGACGGCATCCGAAACGGTTTCGAGCAATGCGACGGCACTGATGACTGTACTGAAGAATGCCAGTTCCCGCCCTCCTGCGGCGACGGGTTGTTGGCGACCGATGGTAGTGAGGAGTGCGACTATGGTGAGTTCGCGTTCGACCCGGCGGACGGCGAGGTGTACGGCGGCTGCAGTATCAACTGCACCCTGGGGCCGTACTGTGGTGATGGAGACGTATACATAGCGATGGAAGAGTGCGATTCGGGAGAGGACAACAGCGACACCGCCTATGAGGGGTGTACTACCGCCTGTACATTCGGTCCCAGATGCGGTGACGGGGTCGTACAGGAGGAGCAGGGAGAGCAGTGCGACAACGGTTACAACGAAGATACCTACGCGTACGTAGAGGATGCCTGCGGCGAAGGATGCACCGAGACGCCCTTCTGTGGTGATGGTATCGTACAGACCGATTTCGAATGGTGCGACAACGGTGACGATAATGACGACAACGCCTACAACGGCTGCACCACAGAATGTCAGTGGGGGCCCTATTGCGGCGATGGCACAGTACAAGAGGAGTACGAGTCTTGCGATTTGGGCGAAGACAACGCCGCATACGGAGACGATGAAGACGCGTGCGGCTACGATTGTCTGCCCGCCCCCTACTGCGGAGACGGCATCCGCAATGGCCCCGAGGAATGCGACGATGGTGCAGACGACAACGTGGGCGGCCACGGAAAATGCAAACCGGATTGTACCCTGGATTCGTTCTGCGGCGACGAGGTCGTTGATACAGAATACGGAGAAGAGTGCGACGACGGTCCCATGGGAAGCCTGGACTGTTCCGTCGACTGTGAACTCCGGGACGGGCCGGTGGTATAGGGCCGCGCCCCCCGCTAGTCATATAGTCAAAACTAATTATCCGCGATCCCCCAAAGAGGACTTGTGC
>JBNLED010000281.1:0-20684 GCA_050304755.1 Polyangia bacterium
GTGGCCGCGCGCCACCACGGCTCGGGCCAGAATCCAGCGATAGGTGCCGTCCTTGTGGCGAAAGCGAAACTCGACCTCGAATGGATGTTTCGAGCTGGCCAGTGACCGCTCGAGTTGCGCCAGCACCGCCGGCAGATCATCGGGATGGACGCGGCGTTCCCACGCGTCGTAGGTGTCCGCGATTTCGTCCGGACCGTAGCCGATGTGCGCCTTCCACTCCTTGGAGAAGTTCATCTGTTGGGTCACCAGATCCCAGTCCCACAACCCGACGTCACCGCCTTGAACGGCCGCCGTCAAACGAGATTCGCTCTCGGACTTCTCGCGCTCGAGCCCGATATTGTGCAGGGCGAAGGCAATATCACGGGCGGCCTCGAACAGCAGGTCGCGCTCATCGCGGTTCACCATCATGCTCACCGGAAACGAAACCCCCAAGACCCCATAGACGATCGAATCATGACGAAGGGCGGTGACCGCACAATTGTCGCCGTGGCGGCCGGACATGGGACACCCCGTGCAGGCGTGGCGCGGCGCCTGCACCACATAGGACTCGTCTTCTGCGAGGGCTCGCGAAGCGCAGGCGGGCCACTCCCCGCACTCGAGCCGAGCGGCCAGGGGGTCGAAATCCCGATCCCAGCCGGCCTGGGCGAAGCCGTTCACCGCGCCCTTGCCGTCTCCCAGCACAATCCACGCCCCATTGTAGCCTCGGGTCTCGGTAAGCAACGCGCAGGCCTTCTCGATGAGCGCGGCGGGCTCTCGCTCCATCACGATGAGCTGGTCCACGTTGCGGATCGCCTTGAGGACGCGGTTGAGGTGCTCGATACGCTGTTGCGCGCTGACCCGCTCGGTGATGTCCCGGAGGTTGACAACGGTCGCCTGCTCCTCGAGCCACCGCGTGGGTCTGGCGCGAACCTCGACGTTGCGGGTTCCCCTGTCCCGCGTAACAACATCTATCACGGTCCTGGAATCCCCCGTGACAGTCGCGCCGAACTCCGCGCCGACCTCGAGCTTCCCCTCGAACATGGCGTTCGCCGCGCGGTTGGCGAAGCGGACCCGGTTGCCCCGATCGAGTATCAGCATACCGTCGTCGCTGTCGGAGAGGAGGTTGCGCATGCTCTCGTGAGCATCCGCCAGCTCGGACCGCAGACGATATCGTTCTTGCGCGTTGTGGATAATCGCATTGAAGTCGGCGCCGATATGGGACTTGCAGACATAGTCATACGCCCCTTCGGTCAGACATCGGCGCGATTGCGCTGCGTCATCGTGTTCGGTCAGGGCGAGAACGGGCGTATGACCTGCGACCGCCAGGAGGTTCGACAGGATCTCGATCCCGTTGCTGTCGGGCAACCCCAGGTCGCAGAGGACGACGTCGAAGGACTCTCGTGACAGCCGTTCTTTCGCCGAGGCCAGATCGCCACAGGGGTGGAGATCCACCGGGCGCCCCGTGTCCTCCTGGATCATCTCCTGGATCAGCTGAATGTCTCCGGGGTTGTCTTCAATGAGCAGAGCCCGAACCCGCCGGGCATTTTCAAGTTCGAAGCTCGTTCTGTTTTCGCTGGATTGACTCATCGCTTCAATACTCCGTCTTCTGTTTTCCGCGGACCAATTGCACCGTACGCGCGAGTTGATCGCGCTCCACCGGCTTGAGGACCACCATCACCGGTGCGTGTTGCGCCGCTTCGAGCATCAGATCACGGTCCGGATGGCCGGTCACGATGGCTACCGGCAGGTTCGGTTGGGTCTTGCGCAGCTCGGCGAGAAACCGGGGAGCCGTCATGTCGGGCATTTTCAAGTCGAGCAGAATGAGGTCCGGAACCTTTTCCGCGATGAGCGCCATGCCCCGCGCACCGGTCGTCGCTCGACGGGCCTCACAGCCGATCCGCCGCAACGCGTTCACCAGCGTCTGACCCACTTCCGCCTCGTCATCAATGATATAAACCAAACACGAAGCAGGCGCGTCGAACCGAAGGTGCTGCTCGTCAGCCCACTTGATGAGCGTCTCCCTGCGGAAACGCCATTCCCGGCCGACCTTGAATCCCGGGATCCGGTTCTGCCGCGTGAGCCTGCGCAGGGTCTGGATGTGGATTCCGAGGTAATTTGCCGCCGTGGCAATATTCAAGATGTCATTTTCTACAGCCATTCCGGGATGCTCCGGCCGGGGCGGCAGAGGGCGCCCCAGTCAATGTTGTCGACAGAATCAAAGGTTCTTCCCCACCCATTCGCGGTCGCCGCATACAACCGTCACTCACCAAACGATACAGAGCGATACAAAGTGATACAGAACGATACTGAGCAATAATAACCGAAGCACACCAATGGGGGTGGGTCAAGCGTCCCCCCCAATCAAACCCGAGCCTATCCTGAGGTTTTCCTGAGGGGAGTCCTGAGGGGTATACTTATGCCCTGACCGCCGATGATGTCCGTCGTCGAACGGTCTGTCCCCTCGATGCTCACCCGACCGTTCAATACATGAACCTCCACCCGCGAAGCCCGACACCGACACCGACGCCGACTCCGAGGGAAGCTCTCCAGGGTGTGGTGCCGCGCCGACGATTTCGAATGGTCGGATTACAATTGATGTCAACGGGCTGCAGCGGGAATTCATTATCGATATACCCTCCAATTACGATCAGAACACGCCGTACAAGCTCGTCTTCGCCTGGCACTGGATGAATGGTATTATGGACAATGTTGTATCTGACAACTATTACGGGATGAAGCCGCTATCCAACAACACTACTATTTTTGTTGCCCCCAACCGCTATAGTGCGGAGGACAACGGTTGGCCGAACACCAATGGACGCGACATGGATTTTCTGCGCGCGATGCTGGATAAATTCAGCAACAACGAGCTTTGTATTGATCAGCAACGTATCTTCTCCACTGGATTCAGCTACGGCGGCATGATGTCCTAAGGCGTAGGGTTGGAGTTCGGGAGTATTTTCCGCGCGATTGCCCCATTTGCCGGTGCGCTGTGGACCCCCTCGGCGGAGAGTGGCGAACCGGTTGCGGCCTGGATGGCACACGGCTCATCCGATTCTGTCGTGAATATTTCCAACGGTCATGATGCTCGGGACAAATACATTGCACTGAACGGTTGCTCCAATGACACGGTCCCCGTTGATCCCAGCCCATGCGTTGAATATCAAAACTGCACCAGCGGGTTTCCCGTTGTCTGGTGCGAATGGTCCGGAGACCATCAAACCCCGTCTTTTGCTGCCCAAGGCGCCTGGAACTTCTTCTCCCAGTTCTGATTCCCGATTCGACGGGGGTACAAATCTCCCATCATCGAGCGGGTCTTCGTCAGGAACTCCCGCGGGATCTCCGCCGCCTTTGGGCTGCCAGTCAAATCTCGGGAACGCCTGACGGGATGACACAGATAAACGTGAGCTCCCCCTCTCCGGTGTTGCGGATCTGATGCTCCGCCTCCCCGGGAATGAACACCGCGCATCCGGCCTCCACCGGTCGCCACGCCCCCTCCAGAAACACCTCGCCGGTCCCCTTGTGAAAGAAGATCTCGTGCTCCCAGGCGTGGCGGTGTCGCGGGGTGAACCCGCCCTCGCCGATCTCGAAGACCCGCATGCAGAAGTTGTCGGCGCCGTCCGCCTTGCCGACGGCGACCCGGGCGCTCACGGCCTTGACTGCCTCCGAGTCGAAGGTGTGGGCTTCCAGGTTTCGATAGGGCGCGAGCTTCATGATATCCTCCTTTGGTTTCTGTCTCCTTTGCCTGGTTATACGCGGTTTTCTCCTCGGAGGCGACCGGCGGATGAACTCGGAAGACCTCGACCTCAAACCGATTTCAAAATCGTGAGTCCAAGACCTCACCGTAGCCTCGCGCAGCGAGCGGAATACCGGTTTGGGTTTCATATGACACCTCAGCACCCGCGACCACAACGGGATTGTTCACCGATGGGGCGGGGACTCCCCGCGCCCGGTGATGCGCGGTTTTCGCCTCGGTGGCGTTCGGTGGAACGCCACGTCCGGATATCCCACGGCGATGGCCGCCCCGGGGGTATACTCCCGCGGAACCCCAGCGGCCCGCTTCACCGCCTTGTCGCGGATCATCGCGGTCAGGAGGTAACCGTTGTAGCAAGTCCCGAGGCCCAGGGTCTCCGCGGCGAGGAGGAGGGCCATGGCGGCCAGGTTGCAGTTGGCCTGGGCGATGAAGGGGAGCCCCGATGCGTAGGCGATGAGCAGGGCGGGGGCGTTGTGAAACACGCTCTTCTCCTTGGCGAGCACGGCCCGGAAATGGTCCGCGATGGCCGGGAGGTGGTACCGGTAGGCCTCGACGGACCGCTTGCCGACGGCGACCCGGATGGCGAAGCGGGCGAGCGGGTTTCTCAGCTGACGGTTCAGCTTCAGGTAGTAGCGGGCGGTCCGCTCCTCGAGCTCGGCGATGGCGCGCCGATCATCCACCAGCACGAACCGGACGTTCTGGGAGTTGGTGGCGGTGGGGGCGAACCGCGAGGCGTGTATCAGCTGCCGAAGCGTCTCTTCGGGGATCGGCGTCTCCTTGAACCGGCGGCAGCTGCGTCGCGCGGAGAGATTGGCCTGGTAGGTTTCGAAGGTCCACCCGGCGGCCGGATCGATGTTGGTGAAGCGCTCCCTGGGCATGCCGGAGTGGCGAAGGGCATCTTCGGCGCACACCGCGACGCAGTGGCCGCAGAGGATGCAGCGGCCCGGGTAACGGGTCTCTATCCGGTCCCCCCGCCATTGAAATACGTCCCCCGGGCAGACCGACTCACACGCCTCGCACCGCTTGCACCTGGAGGGGTCCGCGCTGACGGAGAGGGCCTCTTTGACTCGTGTCATCTATTTGAGCAGGAGCGCCTGGTGAGGGCAGAACCGGACGCAGGCGGGATCGCCGCCGCAGAGATCGCACTTCTCCGGCGCGCCGGACTCGGGGTTGAAGTAGATGTGCCCGAACGGACAGGCCGCCTCGCACAGGCCGCACCCGATGCAGAGGGCCGCCACATGATCGATGGCCCGGGTCTCTTCGTTACGACGAAGCGCGCCGGTGGGGCAGACCGTCCTGCAGGCCGCGTTGACGCACTGCAGGCAGTTGATCTGGACGTATCGATCCGCCCCGGTCTCCAGGATCTGAATCCGCGAGCGGCCGAGCACGCCGTTCGAGCCCTTGACGGCGGCGCAGGCCACCTTGCAGGTGCGACAGCCGGTGCACTGGTTCGGGACAATGACGTAGGTCTTCTCCATCGTTACTCTCCGCCTCCGTCAATTCCCCCGATGGTCGAGAAGCGCTTGGCCGTGGCCTTCCGGCGGCAGGGGGCGCAGGTGGTGGCGGTGGTCTCGTCCAGCCCGTGTCTCTCGACGGCATAGGCCATATAGTCCTTCGTCATGATCGCGGCCCCGCACACCTCGCACCTGACGAGCTCGAACTCGCGCCCCCAAATTTTCCGCGTATCCCCGGTGTCCTCCATGGTGATGCACCCCGTAGGGCAGACCCGGTAACAAGAACCGCAGCCCACGCATGCCTCGGCGGCGCCGTGGAAGGGAGGCGCGATCTCCTTGATGGCCCCCCGGCCCACCGCGGCGATGGCCTCCGGTCCCACCGCGGCGCAGGTGCGGGTGCAGAGATAACAGAGAATACACTCCTCCTTGTCGTCAAAGCGGTCGTATTCCGTTATATCGTAGGCGTCCGCGAGCTCCCGAATCTTCCCTACGTTGGGACACCTGGCCAGAAGCAGGGAGAGGATGGTCTGACGCTGCTCCATCACCACCCGGCTCTTCGTGGACACCACCAGCCCCTCCTCCGCGGGGTACTGACAGGAGGTGACGATGCGTGTGTCCTCCCTCTCGGGGCGGCCGATCTCGACCACGCACAGGCGACAGGCGCCCACCGGCTCGAGGGCTTCGTGATGGCAGAGGGTGGGGATGTCGATACCGGCGCGCGCGGCCACGGCGAGGAGGGTCTCTCCCTCCTTCGCGCTCAACTTCTTCCCGTCTATCGTGAGTTCCATCGTCTCCTCGTCCCCTCAGCTCGTCATTACCGCGTCGTCCTTACACACCAATCGGCACGCACCGCACTTGATGCACAGGGCCTCGTTGATAGTGTGCGCCTTCTTCTTCTCCCCGGTGATCGCCGCCGTGGGGCACGGCTTGACGCAGAGCATGCACCCGGTACACCGCTCCGGATCGATCGAGAATACCGTCAGCTCCCGGCAGACCCCCGCTGGGCAGGTCTTGTCCGTGATGTGCTTCTCGTACTCGTCCCTGAACTCATTGATGGTGCTCAGCACCGGATTGGGCGCCGATTTACCGAGGCCGCAAAGGGAGCTCAACTGGATGTCCCGGGCCAGCCGCTCGATCTTCTCGATGTCCCCCGCCTCGCCATGGCCCATGGTGATCCGATCGAGGAGGGTGAAGAGCTGCCGGAGCCCCTCCCGGCAGGGCACGCACTTGCCGCACGACTCCTCGAGGAGGAAGTGGATGAAATACCGGGCCACATCCACCATGCAGG
The DNA here is from genome assembly GCA_050304755.1 of Polyangia bacterium. GTDB lineage: Bacteria > Myxococcota_A > Polyangia > JAAYKL01 > JAAYKL01 > CAYWLQ01. The sequence continues at coordinate 6,476 of JBNLED010000281.1, forward strand.
TGCGATCGTCCATGACGATCATGCCGCCGGAGCCCATCATCGAGCCGGCCCGGGTGAGCTCGTCAAAGTCGACGGGGATGTCCAGCTTGGCCTCGGGGATGCAGCCCCCCGAGGGACCACCGGTCTGGACAGCCTTGAACGGCCGATTGTCGATGATGCCCCCGCCGATGTCGAAGATGACCTCCCGTAGGCTCATGCCCATGGGCACCTCGATGAGCCCGGTGTGGCGAATCTTGCCGACCAGGCAGAAGGCCTTGGTGCCGGGAGACCCGTCGGTGCCGATCCGCCTCAGCCACTCGCCGCCGTTCTCGATGATGGCGGGCACACAGGCGAACGTCTCCACGTTGTTGAGCACCGTCGGCTTGTCATGGAGCCCCTTCTTGACCGAGCGGATGTACTTGGCCCGGGGCTCCCCCACCCGCCCCTCGATGCTGCGCATCAGCGCCGAGGACTCGCCGCACACGAATGCGCCGCCGCCGCGGGCCACGCGGATATCGAAGGAGAGCGCCGACCCGAGGATGGCGTCGCCGAGGAGGCCGGCCTCCCGGCAGGCCCGGATAGCCTGCTCGAGCCGCTTCACCGCGCGGGGATACTCGTTCCGCACGTAGATAACCCCCTGCCGCGCGCCGATGGCGTGGGCGCAGATGATCATCCCCTCGAGCACCCGGAAGGGATCCCCCTCCATGATGCTGCAGTCCATGAACGCGCCGGGATCCCCTTCGTCGCCGTTGCAGACGAGGAAGCACTCGTCCTCGGTGTTCTCCCGGCAGGTCCGCCATTTTCGCCCCGTGGGGAAGCCGCCGCCGCCGCGCCCCCTGAGCCCGGAGATCTCCACCTCCGCGATGACCGCCTCGGGGGTCATTGTCAGGGCCTTGGCCAGGGCGCCGAAGCCGCCGTGGGCGATGTACGAGGCGATGCTATCCGGGGTGACGTGTCCGCAGCCCCTGAGGGCGATGCGCTGTTGCTTGTTGTAAAAGGTGAGGGCCTCCCGGGAGGTGGGCCGGTCCGCCGTCTTCCCCCCGTCCCGGTAGAGGAGGGATTGGACGATCTCACCCTTTTGCAGGGTCTCGGTGACGATCTTCTCCGCTGTCTTGGGAGTCACCCGGGTGTAGAAGACGTCATCCGGCAGGATCTGTACCAGGGGACCGTCCTGACAGAGCCCCTGACAGCCGGTCCGGGTGATGAGGGTGTGGTTGCTCTTCTCGAGGCACCTGGCGAGCTCGATCTTTACGTTGAACCCCGCCGCCGTGGCCGCGGCCTTCAGCGCGTCGTAGACCGCCATGGCACCGGAGGCGATACAGCCGGTTCCGCAACAGACGAGCACCTGCCGTTCCATCTGCTCACTGGCCTGAACCAGCCGTTTCCGCTGCTGCTCGAGATCTTTGGACGAGGCGATCCTCATGTCGATTTCTCTACCTTTTCAAGGCGCTGGAGAATGGTGCCCGGTTGAACGTTGGTAATATAGCTGTCATCGGCCATGACCACGGGGGAGAGTGCGCAGGCCCCTACGCACCCCACTGTCTCCATGGAGTACTCCAGGTCCTCGGTGGTCTCACCGGGATCGATTTTAAGCTCCCTCTTGATATCGTCGAGGATGGTCACGGCCCCGCGGATGTGACAGGTGGTGCCGACGCACACTTTGATGGTGGTCTTCCCCCGCGGCGTGAGGTGAAACGCCTTGTAGAACGTAGCCACAGCGTACACCTGCGAGAGGGGAACGTTCAGGAGATCCGAGGCGAGGCGCATCGCGTCCTCGGAGAGGTACCCCAGCTCTTGCTGGACATCCTGCAGGAACGGCACCAGCGCCCCCCGGTCCGCGTCCTGATATCGCTCAATGACGCCGCCGATCAGGGTCGGGTCATCAGCCACCAGCGTCCGCATCACTCGCCCTCCCCTCTCCGCATCCTTCGCCCCTGCTCGTATCCCGCGCTGAAGGCGGCAAGGTTGGCGGGGATGAACTTGGCCTTCCTCGCGAACTCGTGCTCGATGATTTTCACACAGTCATCGGCCTCCACGAGCCCGGTCTGCCCGACCAGGGCCCCCAGCATAACGATGTTGGCGGCGCGGGAGGTCCCCTTCTCCGCAGCGATCTTCGACGCCTCGAGGTAGAGCACCGTGCAGTCCTCTCTGTCAACGGTAACGGGGACCAGCGACTGGTTGATGAGGATGAGCCCCCCGGGTTCCACCAGGGATCCGAACTTCTCCAGGGAGGGCTGGTTCATCACCAGGAGCGCCGTGGGCTTTGTGACGAAGGGTGAGCCGATGGGGGTGTCGGAGACACAGACCGTGACGTTGGCGGTGCCGCCGCGCATCTCGGGTCCATAAGAAGGAAGCCAGCTCACCTCCAGGCCACGCTCCATGGCCGCGTGGGCCAGGAGCTTCCCGGTGAGGAGGATCCCCTGGCCGCCGAAGCCCGCCATGATAATATAGGCGTTGATCACGGCGCCCCCTCTTCCATGTCCGGCGTCTTCCGGATGCCGAGGGGGTAGTAGGGGATCATCTCCCGCTCGACCCATTTGTCCGCCTCTCTCGGAGACATGCCCCAGTTGGTGGAGCAGGTGGAGAGCACCTCCACGAACGAGAAACAGCGGTTCGCGATCTGGTGCTCGAAGGCCATCTTGATGACCCGCTTCGCTTCGATGGTGTGGGCGGGGGAGTGGGTGGAGACCCGGGCGATGAAACCCGGCGTCCGCAGACTCGAGAGGAGCTCCACCATGCGCATGGGGTACCCCACCTGCTCCACGTCCCGCCCCGTCGGGCAGGTGGTGGCCCGCTGATTCGGCAGCGTGGTGGGGGCCATCTGCCCGCCGGTCATGCCGTAGATGGCGTTGTTGACGAAGATGACGGTGATCTTCTCCCCCCGGTTAGCCGCGTACACGATCTCGGCGATGCCGATGGAGGCGAGGTCCCCGTCCCCCTGGTAGGCGAAGACGATGAGGTCGGGACGGGCCCGCTTGGCTCCGGTGGCCACCGCCGGTGCCCGGCCGTGGGAGGCGGAGAACATATCGCAGTTGAGGAGCTCGTAGACAAACACCGAGCAGCCCACCGGCCCCACGCCGACGGCCTTTTCACGGATCCCCAGCTCGTCGATGACCTCGGCGGTGATCCGGTGGATCACCCCGTGGGTGCATCCGGGGCAGTAGGAGGTCGGCTGCTTGAGCAGGCTCTCGGGATGGGAAAAGATGGCCTTCATGATCCACTCCCCTCGCTATCGAGCTCTTCGATAAGCTGCTTCAGGCGATCCATCACCTCCTCCACGGAGGGGACGAATCCCCCGGCCCTGCCGAAGAAATGAATGGGCCTCGAACCCTCGGCGGCGAGCTTCACGTCGATGAGCATCTGGCCCAGGTTGAGCTCCACACAGAGCACCCCCTTGGCCTTCTCCATGGCCTCCCGGCAGGCGGCGTAGGGGAAGGGCTTCACCGTGATGGGGCGGAGCAGGCCGACCTCGATCCCCTCCTTCCTCAGGCGGTTTATTGCGGTCTTGGCGATGCGGGACATCATCCCGAACGCGGTAACGAGCACATCGTAATCGCCGTCGCAATTGTACGCCTCGTAGCGGGTCTCGTTCTCGGCGATGCGGTCGAACTTCTCGCGGCGCTTGACGTTCTGGTGGTGGAGGTCCTGGGCGTCGAGGAACAGGGAGCTGACCACCCGCTTCTCCCGCCCCTTGCAGCCGGTGAGGGCCCAGTCGTCCGCCTTCATCGGAGGGCCCACCTCGACCTCCGGGAACTGCACCGGCTCCATCATCTGACCGATCATGCCGTCCCCGATGATCATCACCGGGGTGCGATATCGCTCCGCCACGTCGAAGGCGGCCATGGTGTGATCCACCGCCTCCTGCACGGATGACGGGGCGTAGACGACCAGATCGAAATCTCCATGGGCCAGCCCCTTGGTGGCGTGGAGGTAGTCGCTCTGGGCCGGCAGGATGCCGCCGAGGCCCGGACCGCCGCGCATGATATTGACGATGACCACCGGGAGCTCACAACCGGCGATGTAGGAGATCCCCTCGCTCATCAGGCTGATCCCCGGCGACGAGGAGCTGGTGAGCACTCGCTGTCCAACGCCCGCGGCGCCGAACAACATGTTGATGGCCGCCACCTCGCTCTCCGCCTGGATATACGCCCCGCCCAGCTCGGGGAGCCGGCGGGCCAGGTACTCAGGGAGCTCGCTCTGGGGGGTGATGGGATAACCGAAGAAATGGAGACAACCGGCGCGAATCGCGGCCTCGCCGATCGCTTCATTACCCTTCATCAGTACCTTCCCCATATTATCGACTCCTCACCTCAGTAGCTGAAAAACTCGTATTGGGTCCCCTCCACGAACACCTCGATGGCCGAGTCCGGACACGAGATGGCGCACATCCGGCAGCCGATGCACAGCGGCGGACGCTCCAAGGTGGCGAAGAAGAATCCCTTGGCGTTGAGCTTCTTCGCCATCTTGAGGATGCTCTGGGGGCACGCATCGATACAGCGCTCACAGCCCTTGCAGCGCTCCTCGGATATGGCAATCGTAGGCATAGCGACCCCTCACAACCCCGGCGAGGGCGGGTTGCTGTCCCGAAATAACGATCGGGCCGGAGAGAGCCAGGGCGGCACCATGATCCGCGTGAGCCGCAACAGGGGCACCGGGAGGGCTCGGATTTCGGGATCGTCCGCGAGATCCCCCATGGCCGTCACGAGATCGATGGGAACCCCGGAGGCCTCGGAGACCGCGGCGGCCAGGTGAAATCCCTCGAGAATGACCTCGGGGGTGGTCTCCTCGGCCAGGTGGGTGTTGACCACCAAACCGGTGACCGCGAGCCTCGAGGACGCCTCGATCGCCGCCTTCATCTCCAGGCATCCCTCGACGGTGTTCGTGAACGGTCGCTTCCCGTTGATGACCTGCAGCAGGCCGTAGGGCCGGTCGCCGAGGGGCTCCACGAGCGACGAGAGCATGGTGGCGCCCACATCGTCCCCGCCGACGTCGAAAATCGAAAACTGACCGGAGCCGCCGTCCTGCACCATCCCCCGAATCTCCGGAACGACAATCGGGAGGTCGGCGAAGCGCTTCACGCCGGGCGGGACGACGACATGAATCCCCTCGTCCTCCATCAGCTCGAGGGTCTCACGACACCGGAAATAGGGGTTAACCATATCCAGATCGGCGATATTGACGTCGTTACCGGCCCTGCGAAGGGAGAGGGCGAGGTTGACCGCGACCTCTGTCTTGCCCGAGCCGTAGTTACCGACGATCATCTGGAGATGGTTGCCGGGAGTGTAGATTCTTTTATCTGTTTTCGACATTCTCACTCTTGTAAGGCATCCTAATGCACCCGTCTCGCGAAATATTACTCATGAAAACTTAATAGAGGAATGTCATGAAAATGTCATGTTCGGGACAAAAACGGCCCAACAGCGGCACCCAGACTCCCCACTCGCTTTCACGTCGTGGATTCCTTCATGGTTTCCACTCTTTAAGTTTAACTACGCTCTTATAATTTGACTTTCATTTTTGGGGTCTATTAAACTCTTTTTTGAAAATCGGCGTGTAGCTTTGGTCACGGAATGACGATTCGCAAAACAGTGTATACTACTGAATGAGAGAATTATAATGGAAAAGCCTCTTTTCGATGCCTCATCTTTTGTTAAAATCGACCTCACCAAAGGGGCGATCTCGTCATCCGGCAAGGATCGGCTCGTCATGGTGCCGATCAGCGTGCTGCAATCACTGAGACCCAGCGACACCTTGCGGACGGCGGCGATGGACTGGGGCAAGCTCCACGGACGCCGCTTGGCCGAGCGGGTCGATCAAACCGCTGAAAACACCAGTCTGGAGGCCCTCTCCTCTCACCTGGGGGGGACCCTCGCGGCGTTCGGTCTGGGCCGGCTGAGCATCGAGATCCACGGAAGCGCGTTGTTGTTCAAGGCCGAAGGTGATCTCAATTCCAGGATAACCGACGGGGTGTCGGTCCTGATGGAGGGATTCCTCGCCGGCTATCTGAGCGCTCTGGGATCAGACACGTTCAAGGTGGTTCGGCTGGGCGAGGCCTCGGGGGGCTGGCTCTTCTGGGCCGGAAATCCACGCGTCGCCCCTAAAATCAGGCAACGTGTATCAGCCGGCAGGACACCGATGGAAATACTCAACACATTGGTGACAGGGGAGAACTGATGCTGACCACTGAAGAAAGAAAGAATCGCCTGGAGGAGTTGCTCGTACGCGTCCGGAGTAACCGCAGCCATCTCGAGAAGCAACGTTCGGAGGGGGGCTCCCTGCAGGAGCTCTCTACCGTGCGTCCCGTTCCCGATCGGGTCGCGATGCCGGCCGAAGAGCTCTCTCAGCTCCCCTCCCAGTCCCCTGAACCCGAAGAGCTCTCCGCGCTTCCTTCCAAATCTCCGGAGCCCGCAATCATTCCTCAAATGCGGGAGAGATCCGACGATGAAATAGCTACCGTCGTTCCCGAAACGAGTGTGATGCAGGGGCTGATGCAGGACTCGATGCCGGAATCTATCGAACCGGAGCCTGTCCCTGTCGAGCCGAAGCCCGTGGCCGTCGAGCCGGAGCCCGTCCCTGTCGAGCCGGAGCCCATCGAACCGGCCCCCCCCAGGAAACCCAAGCTGAAGGCCGAGTTCGATATCCCGTCCCCCCAATTGCCAGAAGAACCCGAGGAGCCGAGCACTGCGAAGCTCGATGCGGCCTCCATTCCCGCATCGCATGATCTCGAGGAGTATCGAAAGAGCCTGCAGGCACCGGATCCGCTCGAGACGCCTGAACGCAAGAAAGAAACGGGCGCCGAGCTGCCGCCGATGACCGAGCCGCCACCGATCGCCGTCTCGAGTATCCCTCCCACCGACGTCAAGGCCGCCGACGCGGTCCGCGAAACACCGAAAAGAGATTTTCAGCCTCGGATCGAAGCGAGCGGAGAGGTCGCCGTGGTCCGAGGGGAAACGCCGCTCCAGTGGACCCTTCGCGCCGTCTTGGAGAGGGCCTGGAAGCTCGACCTCAAAGAGTAGCCCCTCTATCCCCACTTCTCCTTGAAAGCGAAACATGATTCCCGGTGATTGACAAGGAGCCTCGATGAAACTGATATGTACCACCTCTATCGCTGTGTGTCTTTCCCTCACCGCCTGTGGCTCGAGGGGGACCGGTCCAAGAATTCGTGATGACCGTCCTCTGGAGTCCGCCAAGGCCCTGCCGATTATCGACGAAATCCTCGCAGACCGCGGATACACATGGGAGACGGGGGTCCCGATCCGCCTCACCAATGGAACCCGGTTCAATTGCGACCGCAAAATCAACAATGAGCCCATCGCCATAGAGTTCCTCTCCGAGGACGATCGGCGCATGATCGGACCGATTCCCCCGGCGGCGGCCGGGTCGCGGCTGCACGTCGTCACGGGGCGGATCTCCTCGTCACAGGGGGGAATCTCATTGTATGTCTACTTCATCGACGCCCGGAAATTCGTCTATCAGGTCCCCCCCTCGTCGGAGGACCGGGCGGACGTCAGCTTCCTGGAGGTGGACTCCAGACTGCGTCGTGATCTGACAGACTTCATCTCATGGCACGAGAATTCGAAAGGAAAGAGGTAACCGACGATGCTGTGCGTGGTGGACATCGGGAATACCCATACGGTCATCGGTCTGTTCCAGGAGAACCGCCTGGTGGAGAGCTGGCGGTTGAGAACAGACAAAGAGCGGACCTCCGATGAGTGGGGCCTCACCTTCAAGAACCTGTTCTCGTTAAAGGGACGGGAGCTCTCTTCGGTCGACGCGGTCGCCATCTCGAGCGTCGTTCCTCCGGCGCTCCACGCGCTGACGACGGCATGCAAGCGCTATTTCGATGTCTCGCCGCTCGTCGTAGGCCCCGGGGTCAGGACCGGTCTGCCCATCCGCTACGAGAACCCCCGGGAGGTGGGCGCCGATCGGGTGGTGAACGCGGTCGCGGGGTTCGCCAAGACGGGCCGGGCGTGCATCATCGTGGACTTCGGGACCGCCACCACCTTCGACTGTATCTCGGCGGACGGGGTCTACCTGGGGGGGGCCATCACGCCGGGCATCAGCACCTCCCTCGACGCGCTGGTCACCCGCGCGGCCAAGCTCCCCCGGGTGGAGCTCGCCGAGCCCCGCGCCGCCATCGGAAGGAATACCGTAGAGAGCATCCAATCCGGGGTGCTCTTCGGCTACGTCTCCCTCGTGGACGGTCTCGTCCGGCGCCTCGCCGCGGAGATGAAGTGCGACGTCGCCGTCGTGGCCACTGGTGGGCTGGCCGGGGTCATCGCCGCCAAGTCCGAGGTCATCGACCAGGTCGATCCCCACCTGACCCTGGACGGCCTGCGGCTCATCTATCAGAAAAACCAGCTCCCCCAGGAGTAGCCTTTCGGCGAAAGGCGCCCTCTCATCGTTGACGAGCGGGGGCGTCGGAGGGTGGCGCCGGCGTCGCCCGAAGCACACGGACAGCGGAGATAGCGGAGATGGACATCGTGAGAAAGAGGGCGATGGGGCTCTTCAGGATGCTGAGATACGCCGCGAGGGCCCCGCTGGAAACCAGACCATACAGCGCCGTCACCAGCAGGCCGGCGGGGACGGCTGACACAACGATATATCCGAGGACAACGGGCCGAAACCGGAGGAAGGCCGCCGCCCCCGATATAATTCCCGCGAGGACGGCGGGGATGACGATCGCCCCGGATACCGGAAGGGGAACGTAACTGACGAGGGGGATCACCGAGGCGCAGAGCCCCGACAAGAACGTCCCGACCGCCTTCGGCCGGCGGGGGAGAGGCGACACGGCCAGCACCAACACCAGACACGCTCCGATGGGGGCGGCGATGAGGCCGGCGAGCGCCATCCCGTTCAGGCGCGTCATCAGATGAAAGGGAAACAGGGGCGGCGAGGAGAGGACCTCCGGAATGAACCACAAAACGAGCAGCCCCGCCGCCGGTGCTGTCAGCGTCCGCGAGCGGAACCCCGACGCGGAATCTACGGATACGGCCCCTGTCAATGCTTCACCGCCTCCACTTTGTACTCTATCTTTTCTAATTTTTTCATCCACCGGATAAACCGGCGGCTCTCCCCCTCACCCCATCGGGGACCGACCAATATCACTGCCAGAGCGAATGGAATCAATGTCGTTCCGGCGATGAGCACCAGGCGTTTGAGCCCCCCACGCCCCCGAAGCGCGGAGCGAGCGGTGAGCACGAACGCCAGCACGAGACCGACCAGGACGACCGCGGGGAGCAGGGTCCAGGCCCCCGGGACACCCGACAGGCCGGCCGCCAGGTTCGGAGAGAGCACTCCTGCCTTCATCGCCGGAATCAGCAGATCCGCGATGGGGTTCAAGACGGCCTCCGGAAGCTCGGGGAAGACCAGATGAACCCATTGGTAGTGCAGAATCCCGCAGACCACCATCCCCCGGGTGACCCCCGCGCCGATGATCGAGTTGAGATGTCGCATCGAGTAAGCGACGGGAATGGCGGCCCACGCCAGCACCGGGACGAGGAGTCGGGGGCCGAACCCCCAGCCGGCCCACCAGACATCGGCGCCGAAGTTGAACAGCAGGTAGTACAGGAACGATCCGCCGACGAGCAGCGCGAGGGACCGCTCCTGTCGTCGCCACATCAGGGCGAGACCGTGGGGCACGAGGAGGAACATCGGCGCGGTGGTCAGGAGCCCCCGATGGAGGCTGAAGAGCACGCCGAACACTCCCTTGGCCTGGGGAAGAGATACCCCGGCGATCCCCTTGGTGTGCAGCGACTTGATATTCTTGACGATGAGGTGTTCGTAGGAGAGCTCGAAGGGACCGCCGAAGGCGGACCAGTTGTAGGCGAGGAGGAGCACCACAAAGGGTGCGGCGCTGAGGGAGAACGCGACTATCCTGCCGGGCCGCTTGATCTCGGTGACCACCACATACACGAACACTATGAGACAGGGAACGGCGGACTGATATTCGGTGAGCCCCGCCAGCCCGGCGGCCAGGCCCGCGCCGACATAGTGCGGCAACACCTTCCGGTTGGACGCCTTCGTATACCGTTTCGCCCGACGCAGCAACAGCAGGACGCCGAGGAAGGCCACCGCGACGATCTGGTGGCCGTAGTAGGCCGTGCTGTAGTGGAACGCGGGGCTCCCCAGGATCCAGCCGAGGGAGACCACGTCGCGGATGGGAACGTCGATCGACAAATCCTCGAGGAGCCGTCGAAGGAGGAGGAAGCCGATGAGGCCGATGGGCAACATGAGCCAGGTGCGCATCAGGTTGATGAGCTCCTCGATGGACCAGTCGTCCGCGCTGGTGAAGAGGCGCGCCCCCGCGTACACCAGCGCACCGAGGAGGCTCGATCCCGGGGCCTTATCCGTATAGAGCTTTCCTTTGAAGGCCGCGATGTCCGTTGTCCTGCCGAAACGCTGGACCGCGCGGTTGATTGAAATGGAGTCGTGATCGATCATGGAGACGGACAGGTAGACCCGGGTCCGCTCGTTCGGCACCGAGATGCCCTTGAACATCCACGAATAGGCCAGAAGCGCCAGCACCAGGATCCCAAGGTAGACCTCCCGATGCGTCGCCACCGCCCGAACCCTCTGCCACCTAGACGCCACCGTCGCTCACTCCGCCGTCCCGAGCAGCTCCGCGAGCGCCCGCCGTCCGGTCTCGGTGAAATCGGATCGGTAGTCGTGCCCGGCCCCGCGCATGTCCACGAACACCGATGTCATATTCTGCTTTTCGATTTTTCGGGTCAGCGGTTTGATCACTTTGCGGTACCGGGGTGAGCTCATGGCCATTCCAATACCCTTAACCCCCGCCCGTTGCAAGGCGCGGAGATGCCACCGTTCCAAGCGATCGACGCCCCCCTCCACCAGAAAGAGATACGAGAACATCCCCGGCCGGCTGATGATGAGCGGCGCCGCGTAGATGGCGCCGAGAGAGAAGCCCACGAGCACCGTCTCCTCCCGCGACACCAGCCCGCCGTAGCGCCCCTCCAGCGCCTCCAGCGCGGCGTCGATCTCCTTCGCCGCCGCCTTCTGACCGGCGTAGTGCCAGCGATTATCCGCCGGATCGGCCCAGGGGGTGGGGGTCCCTCGGGGGCAGAGCACCCAACCGCGAAAGGACGCCACCCGCTGCCAGGTCTCGCACTGCCACTCCGGCCGATCGTAGTTCCCGTGAAGAACGACGGTCACCGGCCGGGGGCGCGAGGCATCCTCCGGTCCGACATGAGACGCGGGGTGGAATCCCTCTACGGTCAATGGCGTCGGGCGCCTCGGCACTGCGGGCAAGGGCGCCGAGGTCTCGGTTTCGGGAGGTTCCTTCGGAACCGCCGCCGGCTCTCGCGGCGCGGTGTCGGCGGGGGCAGGGGGCGTTTGCGGCGGATCCGGTGTCCGCTTCTGGACGGCGTGGTCCATTTCCGAACCGAAACACCCCGAGAACAAGACCGTGCCCCAGATAACCGCGAATCGCCTCATCCCCCGACGATGACCTCTGCAACGTGATAACGCAAGGAAATTCACGGCGATGAGTTGCTACAGCTGATCCAGAACGGCCATCGCCGCGATTCTGAGCCGGGAGTAGAGCCGGTCGTTCTCCGCAACTGAAACGATATCATCGACGGGCAGGGAGAGGAGCAGCGTAAGGGAGATCCGTATCGGCGTATGGGGATTCAGACAGAGGGCCAGCGCCACCCGCTGCCTGAGCCGCCACTTGGGGTGTGTCCCGAGCTCGGTGAGCACCTCGATGGGGGCCGGCCGACGGGTGGCGATGTACATCACGTCGCTCTCGGTCAGGCGGGGGTTGTCGAGGAGCTTGGCGATGACCATCGGGTGGGGGTCCCTGAGGGCCATCTCGAGGAGCCGGCGATCCGGCCTGGACGCCAGGGAGCGTCGCTCCCCCAGGGTCAGGGGACGCCCGCCGGTGTATTTGGGAACGGGAAACGGGTCATCCGCCGCCAGGGTGGCGTCAATCCACTCCAAATCGAGGAGCGCGCCGGTGAGGGGATCGTCGGACGCCTCGGCGCAGGCCCTCGTCTCCGCCAGATGCTCGGCGGGCCACCGATTCTCCGCGAGGGCGAGCATGAGGGCCTCCAGGGCCAGCTTCGAGGGTCCGTCACGAACCGTCAAGGCGTCCCGGACCAACAACCGGAACACCGCCGCGGCCTCCTCCGGAGCCAGTGTCGTGAGCCGGTCGACGAGAAGAATAACGCGTTGTCGGCCTTCCTTGAGGGGGGACAGGGAGTGTTTCAGATGTTCGACCCACGCCTCGAGATCTCGCTCGCTGTCCATCAGGCGCCGCCGATCACCGGGCGGAGATCGGCGTGACCTTTATCTTGTATTTATCGTCACTGTAATCTATCGGAACATTTTCAAAGACGAGGTGATAGAGGGCGCTGGACTCCCCCGAGATGATACAGTCGTGGAACTGCCCCACCCTGCTCATATAGAGCTTCGCCGCCCCCCCGGGGCGCAGGCGTTTGAGTGCCGACTCTTCGAAGACCTTGTCACAGGTCAGCTTCATCTCCAGCCGAACCTCATCGTCGGCGTCGAGCAGGCGACCTCTGAGGATGACCGCCTTCCGCTTGATCGGCGAGTTGTTGTAGACCGTGCCGATGACCGACAACAGCATGCCGCGGCTCCCCCGATCGATGAGCTTCGCCTCCTCCATGATGGTTTCGAGACCATCCACCTCCGGCGGAAGCGCCTCGTAAGTCTCCCCGGAAAACGCGAAGGCGAATTGGGCGGGGAGCTCGGAGAGCGAGAGGGACCACCCGTTCCGATACATGACGAACAGGAACAGCAGGAAGATGAAAGCGCTGGCGATGCCCATGATCTTCCCGATCTTCTGGCTCTGGGAGGGCTGGACGTCCGCCACGGCGTAGCTCCCGAGCTCCAGCGGGGCCTCGGTCTCCCACCCCGATCCGCCGAAGATGTCCTCGATCCCCCGCTCCCGGGTCTGTGTCGGCGTGGGCTCCGTGGGGGCCTGTACGGCGGCCACCGGTGCGGCCAGCGGGGGAGAAACCGCCGCCGAGGGCTGTTGCGGCGGCGCGGGTTGGGGGGCCATCGCATTCTCCGGTGCCGCCAGGGGGATTTCCGCCGCGGGCGCGGTCGCCGGGGCCGCCTCGGGGCTATCGGACACTTTCTGCGCCCCGGTGATATCAGCGAAGGGATCGCTGCCCCCTCCAGAGTAGTCCTCGTATGTCTCTTGCTGCGGCTCGGAAGCGGCGGGGCTCGGGGGGCTCGCCGCGGGCTTGGATTTCGGAATCGGGGGCGGCGCGGTGCCGGGGCGCGTCGTCTCCTCAAACGTATCCTCCGGGGGCACGGTGACGAGCTCCGGGGCGGGCAAGGAAGAGCCGCCGGCTTGGGGATGCTCGCCGGTCTGCTTCAGGAAGGCGAACTCACCGGGGAGCGAGTTCCGTCTACCGGAGAACTCCTCATAGCCGAAAGGGGTCTCCTCTGCGCGTCGCTTGACGGTAAAGACCTCTTTGCAGCGGGAGCATCGCATCTTCTTGGGCTTGTTTCCAATCTTGATTTCGGGAACCTGGTAGGCTGTCTCGCAGTTGGGGCACTTGATATCCATGTCGTCAAATTCACCTTGTATTCCGTGAGGTCGTTTAACCTTATTCAACCGCTCTTTATAGTCTTTTTTACCGGTTTGGTCACCCCAATCAAGGCATCTGAAGAGAATCGAGCGCGGAAGGGGCTTCGGGCGGCATTATCCGGTAACGAACCTTCTGAGCTGCTGCCCCTGTTCGTTGAGGACATTGACCGCTTCCTCGAGCTCACAGGCCGTCGTGGCGGTGATCATCCCCCCCTCCGAGGCGGATGTCATCACGGCGGCGATCTGCTCGATTCCCGAGACCTGGCCCTGGGAGGCGATCGCGATCTGGCGGGCCATATCCACGGTGCTGTCGAGGACGAGGGCCAGCTGATTCACCACGCGTTCGACAGCGAAGAGGGAGCCGCGGGCCTTCTCAGTGTTCTGGATGGAGGCGTGAATCCGGCGGGTCGCCGCGCGGCTCTGATCCGCCAGAGAGCGCACCTCCGAGGCCACCACCGAGAACCCCCTCCCCTGCTCCCCGGCCTTCGCCGCCTCGATGCTCGCGTTCAACGCCAGCAGATTCGACTGATCCGCCAACTCTCCCACCGCGGTCACAACTTCGGCCACCTGTCCGATTTCGTCCACTATTCTGATGGCTTCCACAAGCGTTTGGCGGCCTTCCCGCCCCTGGGACACCGCCTTTGAGGCGGC
>JBNLED010000282.1:0-16532 GCA_050304755.1 Polyangia bacterium
CCGCGATCAGCTGATCGCGGCGTCCATCGGAGCCCCGAATGACGACCCGGCCGGATGCCCCCGCGGCTTTTCAGGACTGTTTCCCCGATATCCACTGCTTCGGCTGCGGACCCCACAATGAAAACGGCCTCCGCATCAAGAGCCGGTGGTCCGGGCCGAACGAGTCGATCTGCCGGTTCACGCCGGCGCCGCACCACTCGGCTGGATCGAAGCACTACCTGAACGGCGGGATCATCGCCACCCTCATCGACTGCCACTGCGTCTGCACGGCCATGGCCGAGGCGTATCGGCGGGCGGGGCGGTCGGTCGGCGAGGGGGCGGCGATCTATTACGTCACTGGCGCGCTCAACGTCAGCTACCTCGCGCCGACCCCCATCGCCGGCGTGTTGACCGTTGTCGCCACCATCGAGGAGACCACGGAGAAGAAGACCGTGCTCAGCTGCGTGGTGAGGAGCGCCGGCGGGGAAGCGTGCGCCCGCGGCGAGGTGGTGGCGGTCCGGGTGCCCGAATCCTGGCGGGACCGGCCGTAGAACCGCCATTTTTTTTGGATCCGGCGGCGGCGTGATTTAGTATCGCTGCATGTACGGTAAAATCGCCCTGTTATTCTGCATGCTCCCCGTCGCCCTCGGCGCGGGGCCCTGCGATACCCTGAATCAGATGAACGAGGCGGACACCGCGGACGCCGGCGGGGAGTGCGTGGAGCTCTGCGATGACGCCTTCTCCGTGGACGCGGTCCGGGCGGACAACCTGGCCTTCGACGACGGCGTGTACACCTTGAGCGGCAGCTATCCAGAGGGGGCCTATGTCTCGTCCTCCTGTTTCTACGACAGCCTGACCCTCCAACTCGACTGCGAGAACGCGGGGATGACCGCGGCGATGGGCCACGAGGGCCGCCGAATAGAGATGACGTTCCAGGGCGCCCCCGAGTGGTTGATGGTGGAGATGTCCTTCAACCAGATAAGCCTCGGCGAGGTCATGCTCGAGCCCGTGTACGAAGAGACGCCGCCGTCGGATCCCGCCTGCCGGACCAACTGCCTCACCGCGCAGGAGATCATCGCGATCGAGAGTCTTTAGCTTCAAGTTCAAATCTTCCTAAAACAAAGATCGCGCCGAAGTCCCCGGAGGAGGACAGAGACCGGAATCGGGGCGGAATTCAGTATCCCTTGCGGAGCTCGACCTTCTGGCCGACCTCGAGCTCCCGGAGCGAGCTGGTGATGAGGCAGGTGGCGGTCTCGGGTCTCGTCTCCACGACGCGCAGCTCCGCGATGACCTCCTTGGGATACCCCTTCCGATCGTTTCGCTCCTTGTTGATCCGTCTCAGCCCGTCCCGCCGTTCCACCGCGAAGAAGCGGTTGCCGTCCCTGACGCCGTCCTCCTTGCCGCGATCCACGAATACGATTTGATGCTGTGCGGACAGAATCGTCGGATCGAGGAAGGCGATGAGGTGGCCGTCGAGGTCCCGGTCGTTGCGCACCGGGGGGATGACATCCATATTCCGGTGCACCGGTCCGATGAGCGTGCCTCGGGGGATGGGCTGGATGGCTTCCTCTATATACACGCGGGCGATCTTGGTGTCGGGGTCGAAGCTGATGACCCGGGCGAGCCCCTTGATTTCCACCAGCTTTCCGATCTCCGTTCCGGGGTCTTCGATTTCATCGACGGACCTCAGAATATCGAACGCCGCGAACCGGTCACCGACCTTGGGATCCTTCTTTGGAAACTCGACATAGGCCTCGTCGTGCTGGGACAGGAGGGTGATCTCCTTGTGGGCCCCGACCAGCTCGCCGGATTGCTCCAGGGCCTCCTTGTCGATGAATCCCCGGTTCCTGAGGACAATCGAGTTCGGCGGCATGCCCGAGATGACGGGGGCCTCGTCAGGCGCGAGATTCTGCGGCTCGGGAGCGGGCGTGTCCGCAGAGAGCCTGAGCTGATCACCGGGATAGATCCAGTTGGGGTTGGTGACCTCCAGGTTGTAGGACCACAGCCGCGGCCACTCGTAGGGATCGCGATAAAACCGTTCGCTGATGCCCCACAGGGTATCCCCCTGCTTGACCGTGTACACGCGGGGCACGGTGGGCAGGGGGATATCGCTCTCCGTGGTATCGGAGGCGATGACCACCGACTTCCCCTCGCGGGCCGCCCGGGACAGCTGGCTTCCACCATTGGCTGTGGACACCGTGATCCCCGGAGACATGTCGTCCTCGTACGGGTGGCCCTCTTCAGCGATGGCGTCGAAAGACCACAACACCGCGACCATTGAAATACAATAGGTGAAACGCTTCATGGTTGTTACCTCTTGGCGGATGTGGGGAGGATGCCCCCACCCTGGGTCCGATTCTCGATCTCGGTGACCCGGCTGCTGGCCCGCCGCGCGGCGTCGGTTCCCGGAAATCTCTCCACTACCCTGAAGTAGTATCGCACGGCGGTTTTATAGTCTCTGAGC
Source organism: Polyangia bacterium (assembly GCA_050304755.1). Classification (GTDB taxonomy): domain Bacteria; phylum Myxococcota_A; class Polyangia; order JAAYKL01; family JAAYKL01; genus CAYWLQ01. The sequence goes on from JBNLED010000282.1 coordinate 2,444, forward strand.
TTGTCGTAGACAAAGCCGATCCGGTAGAGCCCGGCCGGCACCTTCTCGGAGTTGGGGTAGCGCTTGGCCAGCCGCTCGAATTCGCCGATCGCCTTCATCAGCTTGCCCTTGGCCAGATAGCATTCCCCTCTCCAGTACAGCGCGTCGTCCGCGTAGGCGTGAGACGAGTTCATCTGGATGAAGCTCGCGAACTGCTGCAGGGCGGCGTCGTAGGATTTGTTGGAGAAGGAGAGATACGCCCGGTTGAACTGGTCCATTCCGGAAACGCTCTCCGCGGTCTTGGCCCCCATGGCCACCACGCCGAGATCCTCCGCGCCGAGACCGGAGAAGGCGGTGTCGCCTCTGACCGGGATTGACTTCGGCGCCGATCCGACGAGCCGCGGGGCGTTCGCTGTCCGGGCGGGCAGTCTGTAGGCGCTCTCATGCAGCTTGAGGGTAGGGCGCTTCTTGTCGGTCACGATCGCCGTCCGATCTTCGGTGTAGGCCTCGGGCTCGTCCTCCGGTTCGATATCCTCGGACGGCGTGAGCCGGACCACTTGGAGATCGGGCTTCGGGAGGGTCTCGCATTTGCCCAGCTTCTTGTTCATTATGACCAGCTTGTCGTCCAGCGCTCGGGAACGGGCGTCGATGTTGGCCCGCTCCGCCTTGAGCCGGGCAACCTCCCGTTCGAGGGACCGGATGGTCTCCTCGGATGTCGCGCGCGAGGAGGCGCATCCCGAGAACAGGATGGCCGCCCACACGAGCCATACGATCATCGCCCAAGCGACGATTCTGTAGAACGCGCTGGGCTCGTCCGGAATGGGGGCGAGTCGTTCAAGGTGTCTTTTCATCGCTGTTGCCTTTGTGGTTTGGGTCGTCATATTGCCTACATTGTAGGTTTCTATCCTACATAAAGTCAAAAAACCTGAAAAAAAAAGTCGTTGATTCTGCGGCGCGGATGGCAATGATAGGGGCTGATGACACCCCCGTGTACCATGCTGCTTCGCTCCATCCGGGTCGATCGACGCCACATCGGTTATGTCAAGTGGCTCCTGGAGTCCCATGACGGGATGGCCACCCCCACCACCCGACCCGGCTTCGGCGACGTCCTCGATCTGCTCGTTTCTCCTGGTTTCATTGATGAGTTCGACGAGTTCCTCGATGCGCTGAAGGAGGAGCTGGGGGCGGAGACGGTCGAGGGCCCGGACACGCCCCCCCTGGAGAGATCGACGAATGTATAATCCTTATAATCAGAATGCGCCGTCCGTTACGTCGCGACGCCCCACGCGGTGAATCGGGAGGCCGGATGGCGGGGACCCTTCTCCATATCACCATTGCAACGACGGCCCTCGACCGGGCGGAGATCCCGGCCGGGCTCCGGCAACAGATCGCGGCGACGGACGACTTCCGCCTGGGCGCGGTGCTGGTGGACCTCCCCTATTTCGAGCACCTCCTCCTCAACGGCATCCGCCTCCTGCTGAAACGGGACGTGCGGTTCAATATCTGGGGGCTTCGGCTGCACCTGCATTCGCCGACCCGTCTCTGCCGGGAGCTGTTTCGGCGCGCGAGGGATCTGCCGGCCCGGGCCATGGCCCTCGGCGCCCTCACCCATCTGGCCGTCGACACCCTTTTCCACGAAGAGATCGAGCGTCGGGTATCGGCGATCGGCTCCCCGAACCCCAACGCGCTCCACAAGACCATAGAGGACCAGGTGGATCTCCACAGCCACCGCCACCTGCTGGGGCATCCCGGGATGGGGACCCCCTACGCGAGGGAGAGGCTCCGCCTGGCGCCGCATCCGACGTGGACGGCCCGGTTCTCCGCCGCCCTCCTCGCGGTCTACAAAGAGGCCCCCCCCGCGCCGCTGCTGGAGCGGTGGCTCAGGGGATTGGCCCTGTTCGGCGCGATGCACGCGTCACCGAGGTTGCCGTGGGTGGAGACGGTGCCGAAAGAGGACGCCGACCTTCGAGACACCGCTGTCGCGCTCGCGGACCGGGCGGTGGCGCTGTCGCAGCAGTACATCGAGATCGGTGTCGCGGAGATGGAATCCCCCCGAGACCCACCGCTCACGGAGATCCCGGAGCGGAACCTGGTCGACGGGGGTGCGGCGAAACCGTAGAAGGGCTCAGGTGATCTCCGGTTTGGGGTCCCGGTTGAGCAGGTCGCGGATGGTGTCATCGACGCGCTTCCCCTCATAGAGCACCGCGTAGACCTCCTTGATGATGGGGGCGTCAACGCCGAGCTTCTCCACGAGCTCGAACGCCGCTCTGGTGGTGGCCACCCCCTCGGCCACGGAGCCTACTGTCTCGACGATGTCGTCCAGCTTCTCCCCCCGGCCCAGGCGGTGCCCCACCGTGAAGTTGCGGCTCTTTCGCGAGGTACAGGTCAGGAAGAGATCGCCCACCCCGCCTAGGCCGTTGAAGGTGATCGGCTTGGCGCCGAGGGCTAGCCCGATGCGGGTCATCTCGGCCAGCCCTCGGGTGAGGAAGGCGGCCCGGCTGTTCTCCTGATATCCCAGCCCGGCGGCGCCCCCCGCGGCGATGGCGATGACGTTCTTGAGGGCGCCGGCGATCTCCAGGCCGACGGGGTCGTCTGACGTGTAGCAGCGGAAGTAGGGGGTGTGGCACAGGGCTTGGGCGGCGAGGCATCGCTCCGCGTCGTGGCTCGCCAAAGAGACGCAGGTGGGCTGACCGGCCATGATCTCCACCGCGAAGCTCGGCCCGGACAAGAATACCGTCTTCTCGCCGAAGGCGTCGCCGAGGATCGTCGAGATGATGGTGATGGGGAGCGCCAGGGTCTGGACCTCGATTCCCTTGGCCGCGCAGATGAGAAGCGGCGTGTCGTCGAGGTGATCCCGCCAGGCGGAGAGCACCTCCCGGAGGACCTGCGTGGGCACCGCCAGAACCACGGCGTCCACCGAGCGCATCAGTCCCGGGTCGATCCCGCAGACCGCCCGGATCCGCGGCGAGAGCTCGAACTCCGTGAGGCACTCGGGGTTCCGGTGGTGGCGGTTGATGTGCTCCGCCACCTCCTCGAAGATTCCCCACATGAAGACGTCATACCCCTTGGTCGCGAAGAGCTGGGCCAGGCAGGTGCCGAAGTTGCCCGAGCCGAGGACCGTGATTCGATTGTGTGTCGTATGCGTTGTCATGGATTTCGGATACTCCTAATCCCCACAGAACTCAACGTGTAGAATGTAGGTAAAAATCAGGTCTCTGTTTTCTTCCCTCTATCTGATATACAATCGAGGCCATGTTGGTGAGGGTTTTTCGACAGACAGCCACGCTCCTGCCAGTGTTTCTGGGGCTCGCCTGCAGTGAGCTCGTAGGGATAGCCGTGGGACTCCCGGATGACAGCGACACGGGCTATCTCGGCGCGACCACGGACGAGGGCACGAGCTCCGACGCCAGTCGGGACACGGGAACGGGCGACAGGGACACCGGAACCGGCGTCAACCGGGACACCGGATCGGAATGGGATACCGGTACGGGGCGAAACACAGACACCGGTACCGGAAACGCGGATACTTCCGTGAACCCCGACGGGCTGATTGAGGTCCCGATCATCCACTCCTCGTGGTTCTGGATCTCCCAGAGTGACAACATCCTCAACATCCAGGGGTCCTGGTACTTCTTCGACGATTTCGACTCCTCCATGAACATGACGGCGACGGACGGCTCCATCGTCTGCGTGGAGGGGTACGTGGCCCACAACCACCCCGAGGACTACACCAGTTACTTCGGCGCCAAGATCGGCTTCGACCTTTGCGCCGACGCCCCGAACTCGGACGGCAACAAGACCGCCTACCCTATCGCCAACTGCAGTTGGTCCCCCGGCCTCCAGGACCGGATCAAGGGGCTCGTGTTCGATATCGAGGGATCCCCGGAATTCATCCCGAAGGAGATCCGGGTCCAGTTCATCGAGGACCGTCTGGACAGCACCTATGTCGTCGTCAGCGGCCAAGGGGAGCGCACGGTTCTCATGGAGGACGCCGCGCTCTACTACGATCCCAGCGCGCCCCCGCTCAATCCCGACGGTGTCAGATCCATCATGTTCTATATCCACTCCTCCATCGGCCCGGTCAATTTCAACTTCTGCATCAACAACCTCCGCATACTGGCGACGCCGCTGTAACCCGGTCGCCGCCGAGACGTCCCATATCGCGGCCGCTATTTGATATTCCCTCTGGAACATCCGCGGTTTTTTGGTTACATCGGGGAGAAAAATGGAAACACTTCATTACATTCAACATGTCCCTTACGAGCCCCCTGGGATGATCCTGGACTGGGCAGAGGCGCGCGGAATCTCTTGTCACGGCACCCATCTCTACAGAGGCGACCGGCTCCCCGAGGTCGGCGCGGCGGATATCGTGGTGGTCATGGGAGGCCCCATGGGGGTCCACGACGAGGCGGAGTATCCCTGGCTCCGAAGGGAGAAGACCTTCCTGCTCGACGTCCTCCAGTCCCAGGTGCCGATCCTTGGAATATGCCTGGGCGCGCAGCTCATCGCCGCGGTGCTCGGGGCCAAGGTGGTGCGCTGTCCCTACCAGGAGATGGGGTATTCCCCGGTTAAGCTCACCCGGGAGGCCGCCGGATCCGGTCTGTTCAAGGACTTGCCCCAGACGATCTCCCCCCTCCATTGGCACGGGGAGACGTTCACCATTCCCGAGGGGGGGATCCGCGTCGCCGGAAACGACGCCTGCATGAACCAGGGGTTCGTCGGCCCGGGCCCGGTGCTGGCGCTGCAGTTTCACCTGGAGGCCACCCCGGAATTGGCCTACGCCTGGCTCCGGGAGGCTGGGGATACCTTCTCCACCCCGGACGCCAAGGAGAGCCGGTACATCCAGAATATCGAACGGCTGCTCGAGTCCGCGGTGCAGCTGACCCCGAGTAACCGGCTCGTCTTGTATACCCTGCTGGATCGCTTCTGCATCCAGGGGGTCCGTCACATGTCAAGCGCGCCCAAAGGGGATAGCGTTTCAGAGTAGCGTGTTTCAATGACGTGCCCGCCGCCGCTCGCTGCGCGAGGCGAGGTCTTGGACTAGAGGCCTTAGTTGACGTCGGCCCAGAAGTAATCGCACTCGAGGCCGCCGCCGCCGCTCCAGATCTCGAAGCCCGCCTGGATATTGATCACCCAGTAGTTCGACGGGAGCCCGCGGTTCTGGACGGCGTCCTCGAAGAACGGCGCCAGATCCACCTCGAGGTCGTCGCTGTTGCCCTGGAGCTGGTAGGCGATGTACTGGCCGCCCCCCTCCCCCTGGCCGCCCTCCCAGACCAGCCACTGGTATCCCCCGATGCTGACCGAGGTGGTCTGGGAGCCCGCCGGCTGGATGCCCCCCTGGGTGTGGGTCCAGAGCATGAGGAAATACCGGGGGGCATACTCGTTGTAGCTCTGGTTGGGATCAATCCAGATATCGTAGGCCGCGTTGAAGGTGCCCGAGATGGTCGACGCGTTGGTGCGGAACCCGGTGGTGATGCTGCCCACATCCCCCACCTGAATGGGCAGCCCGGAGTCGGCGGTCACCTCGTCACCCTTGCGGCCGAGGATGACCGACGGATAGGAGACCGGCTCGCTGCCCCCGCTGCTGCCCCCCTGGGAGGTGATGGAGAAGCTCGTCCCGTTCCACTCGGTGCACTGCTGGGCGCCGGAGCCCCAGACGTTGTTGTTGAACAGGTACTGCTTGCCGTCCGCGAAGACGCTGGCGCCGCCATACGCGTCGCAGGTGCTGCCGGACCCCTGCATGACGGGGATGTGGGAGGGGTTCGTGTCGATGGGGATGTCTCCCTTGGGGACGAGCTCGGTGAGCTTCAGGTTGAAGCTCCCCGCGGACTCGCCGCCGGTGACCTGGATCTGCAGGTCGTAGGCGTTCCCGGTGAGCGCACAGGTCTCCCCCCAGCTGGGGCAGGTCACGATGTCGAAGCAGAGCTCGCCGCTCCAACTGCCGCTCACCTCGCCGATGCTCATGAAAGGAGAGATGTCGGGGTCCTCCACCTGGGTGAAGCTGAGCCGCACCTCCGCGCCCCCGGAGCTCCCCTCCAGGGTGATGTCGAAGCACTCCGCCGGGCCGCTGTAGGGCAGCTTGGCATTGTCCGCCTGGATGTTGAGGGCGAGCCCCATGCCACACCCCCACGCCGCGTAGTCCGGGTCCACGATGGTCGTCCCGGAGAAACCGCAGCCGGTGGCGTCGCACTCGGGACGGGTGACCCCGCAGGAGCCCGCGCTGTCGCCGTACACGTACCATCCCCCCTGAATCCCCCAGGGATCGTCATCGTGGGTCTCTTTGTCACAGCCGATCCAAGAGCCGTGGGTGGCAAGGTTGGGGCTCTCGGAGCACTCCTCGGGGTCCGCGTCTCCGTCCGCATCGGCGTCCGCGTCGGTGTCCGTGTCCGCGTCCGTGTCGGTCGTTCCCCCGACGCATTTGCCGGCGGTGCATGTCTGCCCCGGCGCGCATGCGTTGCCGCACGCGCCGCAGTGGCTCTCGTTGGAGTCGAGGAAGACGCAGGACGCGCCGCCGCAATGGGTCGCCTCGGCATCCTCGCACACCACCTCTCGGGTATCATCGCCACAGCCCTCAACAACACCGATGACGCAGAGGAGCGCCAATCCTCCTAAACAGGCTCTCAACTTCATATCTCTCTCCTCAAATTCTCTAAATAGGTTATGATTTAATCGTAAACGATCACCCTCTTTTCAAATTCAATCTATACCATTTTACAGCACAAGTCATCCATGTCCGGAACCGGCAAAGCGGGGGGGCATTCTACAATTCCCCGGCCTCTGATATAGTCGTCCGAAAGACGCAAGAGGAGATGTCAATGCCAGCTACGAGATATGGAAAGATGATGCCGTTCCTATTCCTCTCAGCGGGGCTTGTCGCATGCGGCGGATGTCCGTGCGCCCGCTCCGGAGGCGAGGCTGCGGCGGTCGCCGGTGAGCTCCCCCCTCCCCCTCGGGCCGCCGCATGGCACCCCTCTGAGCGCTGCGGGGCGCTCGCGGCGGACTACCTCTCCAGGATGAGCCTGGACGAGAAGGCCGGCCAGATGACCCAGGCGGCCATCCGCTACCTCTCCTCCGTCGAGGAGATATCCCGGTATCACCTGGGATCCGTCCTCGCGGGGGGGACCGACATGCCGCCGGGGGGGAGGCGGGCGGAGCACTGGGCCGCCTACGGGGACTCGGTGCGCGCCGAGGCCCTCGAGACCCGACTCGGGATTCCCCTCCTCTTCGGCGTAGACGCGGTCCACGGTATGGGGGGGGCCGAGGGGGCTGTCGTCTTCCCACACAACATCGGGCTCGGGGCGAGCCGGGACGAGGATCTGATTCGTCGGGCCGCCCGGATAACGGCCCTCGAGGCCAAAGGATCGGGGGTGGACTGGGCCTTCGCGCCGGTGGTGGCCGCGGCACGGGACGAGCGGTGGGGGCGGACCTACGAGGCCTTCGGGGAGACGCCGGCGCTGACCGGACGTCTTGGCGGGATCGCGGTGCTCGGGCTTCAGGACAACACCCTCGGCCCGAACCCCACCCTCCTCGCCTGCGCCAAGCACTTCGCCGGTGACGGGGCCACCGCGTTCGGCACCTCCCACATGCCCGGCGGGCTGCTGGATCGGGGGAACACCCTCCTGAACAAGCGGGACTTCCGTCGGCTGGCGGTGGATCCGTTCCGCCCCGCCATCGCTGCGGGGGTGGGCTCCATCATGGTGTCCTACAGCAGCGTCCGGGGGGTCAAGATGCACGAGGCCAAGCACCTCCTCACGGCGGTGCTCAAGGAGGAGCTGGGGTTCAACGGGTTCGTGGTCTCCGACTGGATGGGGATCGACGACATCCCCGGCGACTTCAAGACGGACGTGGCCTCCGCGATCAACGCCGGCATCGACATGGTGATGGTCCCGGATCGCTACGCGGCGTTCATCAATCAGCTGAAATCTCTGGCGGGATCGGAGGTGCCCATGGCCCGGATCGACGACGCCGTGAGTCGCATCCTCACCGTCAAGTGCGAGATGGGGCTCTTCGATGAGGACCACTCCCCGACAACGGATCCGCGGCTCACTGCCCTCGTGGGCTCCGACGCCCACCGGCGGGTCGCCCGGGAGGCGGTGCGGAAGTCCGCGGTGCTGCTCCAGAACCGGGGGGGCGTGCTCCCCCTGAACCCGGAGATGAAGGTCCACGTGACGGGGTGGGCGGCCGACAACCTGGATCCCCAGTGCGGCGGGTGGACCGTCACCTGGATGGGGAGCGGGAGCCGCACCGAGGGGACGACCGTCCGAAGGGCCGTGGAGAACGCCGTGGGCGCGGATAACGTCACCTTCTCCGAAGGGACCGAGGTCCCCGAGGGGACCGACGCGGTCGTGCTGGTGATAGGAGAGCCGCCCTACGCCGAGTGGAAGGGGGACCGGGCGGACCTCGATCTCTCGGACGGAGATGTGCTGGCCCTCGACGCCGCGGCGGCCGCGGGGGTGCCGGTGGTGGTGGTGCTCTTCTCCGGACGGCCCCTGATCATCACGCCTCACCTGGACAAGGCCGCCGCCTGGATCGCCGCCTGGCTTCCCGGCACCGAGGGGGACGGCATCGCCGATCTCCTCTTCGGCGCCGCCGACTTCACCGGCAGGCTCCCCCACTCCTGGCCGAGGGACATGTCCCAGGTGCCCACCAACCGGGAGGATCTGAGCTACGCCCCCCTCTACCCCTACGGCTTCGGGCTGAGTTACAAGAAATAGGTCTCTGGCAGCTCAAGCCACTTGGCCTGGTTGTGTCCCTGACATTTGGGACAGTGGCGATTCAGGCAAGAGTTGTACGAGGGCACCTCGTGCCCCCAATGGTTACAGGTATCCACGTGGCCTCCCAGGATCGCTGTCCTGAAGGCTCCGATGTCGCTCATGACCTTCACTGCTCTGGGGTCAGGGAGTCTCTCACGAGGTGAGAACCCGATTCTTACCTCGTCCGAGTGGCCCTCTCACGAGGTAAAATGGCAGTCTCACAAGGTAGAATGGCAGTCTCACGAGGTAAAATGGCAGTCTCACGAGGTAAAATGGGTACCGCCGATTCAGATCTCAGAGGCCGCTGTGCTCGTTGTGTTCGCAACGGACCGTGATGGAAGACACCGAGTGGTTGATTGCGACCTGGGGGAATCCGGGGCCTCGACGACACGGGACGGTTAAAAATTTCTAGTCTGGAATTCCGGCGGGTTGTGGCGGGGGTGTCTTCGGACTGTTCCTCTTCGGATGACCTCGTTCGCTATGAGGACGGCACCGTCGCGTTCATCGGGACCGGTCGGGTCGCGGGGACCGGGAGCTCCGATCCGGACAAGCGGCTGTTCTATGAGCGGCTGATCGCTCAGGTCGCTGTAGAGGTCCATTGTCCATACGCCCGTTACCGAGTGTAGATATCTCCTCTACAGACAACCGATGGGCTCGGTGGAGATGACGATGTTGTCGAAGTAGCGTTCTTGATCCTGAACGGAGCCGTCGTTCCAGTAGTTTTCGAAGAAGACGGCGTTGATGCCGTAGTCGGTGTAGCTTCCCACGAAGTCCAGGTCCTCGGCCCTGGCTTCCAGGTGGCCGTCGATCCAGAACTCTTGCAGCCCGTTGGCGAGTCCGGATTCGTTTAGCCGCACGCGGGCTTCGACGCAATACCAGATGCCGGAATGATCCGTGTCGAAGAGGGGCGTGGTGCCGGCCTCAATGCCGAGCCAATCGAGGCTGTTGAAGTCGTTGTAGCCCTGGCATATGGGCGCGTCGCCGCTCACGCAGCTCGCCGGATCGAGCAGGAGGTGGTTATCGCCGTCTCCCCACAGGTGGGCGATCATCGCCTGGGACCAGTCAGCGGATGAATAGAAGACCGTGGCCCGGGAGAGCTTGGCCGGATCTCCTATCCAGCCGGTCTGCATCTTGAGGTACATTCTGTAGTAGATCTCGCGGAAGTGCTCGTCCGGACGGATGCCGGTGTTCATGTAGCTATTGGGGTTGACGCCGAAGCCGACTTTGAGACTGCCCGCCCCGACCATGCCGGTCTCCCACACCGCGCGCATGCCCCGCGAATCGCCGAGACCAACGCCCTCCTCGGCGGTGAAGCGCCCGTCGTTGTCGTCGTACTCGAAGTACCGGCCGTCCGCTTCCAGGGGGTCGGTGCTCTCGAAATCATCGCAGAAGATCCACTCCGGGTGGTCCGTCGACCAGTTGGCGCACTCCCGAGCATTGAGCGCCTCGGAATCAGTATCCGCGTCCGTGTCGGCGTCGGTGTCCCCGTCGATATCGGCGTCGGTGTCGGCGTCGGTGTCGGCGTCGGTGTCCCCATCGATATCGGCGTCGGTATCGGCGTCGGTGTCGGTGTCCCCATCGGTATCGGCGTCGGCGTCGGTGTCCCCATCGGTATCGGCGTCGGTATCGGCGTCCGCGTCCCCGTCCGCGGCACCGGTGTCACCATCGGTTTCTTCGGTCCCGTTGGCAGCGGTGCCCCCGTCGTTTGCGCAAGACACCGCGAGTAATCCCACTGCGAGCGCCGGCCACATTGTCTTGAAGATGATATTGTAGCTCATGTCGTCCTTCTTTACCGAATTGTAACAAAGGAATATCGATAATTCTGCTGAAATCCTATAGGACCCCCAGGCGAGTGGAATTTCGATGGGTGATGTGACACGGGGCATGTGACACAGGGACCCCTGGGGATGTAACTCAGCGCCGTTGAGGTTGGTCCGGCGATATGAGCAAGGGCATCTACTGGACCTATCGCTGAACTCGTCACGATGGTCGAGTCGTGATATATCTCCGCCACGATTCAATGCAAAATCCTCACGGACGCAGCGGATTTGGTCTTGTATGAGCGAGGCCTGTACAAGGCGTTTGTCGAGCGCAATCCCGACAACTGGCTGACCACCCATTACCGGGTTGTCGACGAATGTCGATTTCAGTCGCCGATTCCCTACCGCGATCAGACGGTGTACGCGGCCGTTGAAGACGGGCGCATTGCAGCGGCCGGCGCGATCAATTTCAACACACACAATGTGCTGCAGCTTGAGATGATCGGCTTTGAAATCGACAAGGTTTCCGCGCCGGTATGCGAGGGGCTCTTGCTGTTTTCGGACGGATCCCTTCCTGGAGAGCGCTTCTTGAGTGTTGCTTCGACGCTGTTCGAATTCATCGAGACGGACCTGATACGTCGCGGCATGTCGCGCGTATACGGCACGTGCTCCCGCGGACTCAAGGCCATGTACACGCTTCTCGGGTTCGAGGTTGTCGATCGGCTGAAGCTGGATGGCGAGCTCAAGTTGCTGTTGATGTACGAATTCGGCTAGCGCCGAGTCAACCCCGGAATGCCGGGTGCAATCTCTTATTCCCCCTTGAAAAGGGGGAAAGGGATACCCGTTAGTTCTCAATTGACAAGGCAATAGCGCCGAGTCAACCGAATTCTGTTGGGTAGGCGTCTCTCCCCTTTTTCAAAGGGGGAGTGGCAACGCCCTCTCGCCACAGCCCGAGCATTTTATCCGAACAAAGCCATGTCCGAGCACGCCACACGAAAGATAGTCCCGCAGCTCCTTCTCGACATACCGCTGCAGCTCGTGCTCGGCGCTCTGACACCGGTCGAGAAAGGTCTCCAGGTTCTCGGCCAGCACCTGGTACAGCAATGTTTGCTCCGGCACCCGGCGCTGATAGGAGAAGGTTTCGTATTGAGGCGCGACATCCATCGCACCTCGTATCGGTCAGAATGGTCGGTTTGTTTCCATTGGCGCTTGCCAGCTCTCCGGTATGACCACAGGGGCGGGACAGAGCACCACGCACGCGTATGAGCCCAAGCGCAACGTGAAGACCAGCGTGGAGAACCGGTTTGACGGTGCGGTGATATCGAAGTATGCCTATGTATACGATCAAGCGGGAAGACGGACCTCGGTAGTGAACAGCGGGGCCGCTTTCGCGGGGAATGGAGATGCGTTTAGCTTTTATGCATAATAGAAGACGACATCCCCTTCTGATTCCGGAGTCCCTTGCCCGAAACAGCCCAATATCGAATGCCCATGGGACACAGGTATAAACGCTATCTAGTATAATCTACCGTTATTTTTCTATGGGATTTTTCTGGGAGAGATAACTGGGACGGGACAGTTGTCCAAGTCCATTGACAGCTCGTCTCCAGCCATTGAGTCTTCCAATAGACCTGCTCGAAAAACCGAACGAGTCGCGCCTGGTGGTCCGGGGTGAGGGAATTCTCCGGATACTCGGCGAGGACGGGGCGGCCTGGACCATTGGGTCGTGGGTGCGGCTGCGTCTGTCGATGTAGCGGTTGTAAAAAGCGGGTAGTGACGCCGTAGACGAGTTGGGCCAGCTGGAAGGTTTTTAGGCGGCGGTAGCCGTCGTGTTTGGGGAATAGGGGTGAGATCTTCATCGGTAGTTTCTTCGCGAATCTTCACCAAGGTGAGGTGTCTATTGTCTTGTCTTGACCCCTCATGCGTTCTGCGCATAACCGTGAACAACGATTTCATAGCGTTCCTCCAGCCCAAGGCCCGAACGCTCTCCCGTAGACACTATGTTGAATACGGAGGCCGCGGTTATCCCCGAAAGCATCGGCTGCTCGTCCGCCAGGTCATCATACGCGTCCCCCTCGAGCACCACTTGACGCTCCGCGAAGGGTGCCGCGAGCACGAAAACTGCCACGCGCATCGAGTGGCACGCAAAGCTGGTTTCCGAGTCCAATTCAAGATTAACGCGATCGCGTTTTATTCGCTATCAGCCCCCCTCCCCGGCGTTCCCTTTCCCACAAAACGTTCCTTTCCTAATCCGTCGCACACTAAAATAATATTCCACAAGCATATCAATAACCGATACAACGTGTTTTCTTTAGTTTATGGATTTTATTCGCTTGACTTTAAGACAGATAATTTTCTATTGATAATTAACTCTATCGATAAAAGGAGAGGGCGATGAAACCATTCTTGAGAAATGGCTCAATCGGCACATTTTTTTTGTGCTGGATGTTCGTAGGATGTTCTGAACAGAATAACTTGGGTGATGGTCTATCGGTTAGTGAAACAAAACAAGGAATCTGCACGCCTAAGACCTTTACCTTTCAGGAGGGGGACGGTGCATACACGGGGACCGCGGACGTAGAAATCAATCAACGGTATTCAAACCAGTCGAATGAGAATGCGCCTTCTCTCAGCGTTGATTTCAATCGATGGTGGCGTGAGCAACAGGTTCTACTGAGATTCGACGGCCTTTTCGGCACCGGTGAAGGGCAGGTCCCGGTCGAGTCGGTCATTACTGGAGCGACCGTAACGGTTTACTCAATCAACCCGTCAAGAAATACCACCTCAATGCACCAGATGTTGGTCGACTGGCCGGAGAATACCACTTGGAACGATATGGGTGGGGGGGTCACAGAAAACAACGTGGAGGCGTTGGCCCAAGCGGATGCCGTTGTGAGCGGCCCTGCGCAGAACGTATTTATCTCTCTCGATGCTCTGACATCGGTGCTCGATTGGCAGGTCGATCCCACCTCGAACCATGGTTGGGTGTTCCTGAACAACGGCAGCGATGGTTGGGACTTCAATTCGTCGGAGAATGGAACTGCGGAGCAACGTCCCCAACTGACGATCGAAGCGTGTGTTTCGGAACCGCAAGACGAGTGCGTAGACGCGGGCGATTGTAGTGACGAAAATGCGTGCACCGATGACTCATGTGTGGATGGTGACTGTGTCAACGTCACCATCGATTGCGATGACAACACGGTTTGCACGACTGACAGTTGCGACATCAATCTCGGATGCGTCAACGACCCCGTGGACTGCGATGACGGTAACGCGTGCACGAATGACACGTGTGACGATGTTCTCGGATGCGTGAACGACACCATCAGTTGCGATGACGGCAACCCGTGCACCGACGATTCGTGCGACATCAATGCGGGATGTATTAACTCTGCGACTGACTGCGATGACGGCGACGCGTGCACCGCAGACAGTTGCGACAACAACCTCGGGTGCGTGAATGACGCTATCAACTGCGACGACGGCAACGCCTGTACCGCGGACAGTTGCGACAGCAATCTAGGATGCGTCAACGACACCATCAGCTGTGATGATGGCAATCTGTGCACGGATGACTCCTGCGACGTCAATGCAGGA
>JBNLED010000283.1:0-3482 GCA_050304755.1 Polyangia bacterium
CTTCGGAATGACCCTCCTGAGACTCCACCGCCTGATCCTCGGGGTGCCGGTGGGAACGGATCCCTCCCTCCTCGGACTGGTCGGTGTGGCGGGCGCTGGGCTCGGCGCGGGGGGGCTCGCCGCCGGTTTCCTCTTCACCGCCGCCGCGCGGAACCTCGGCGAAGACCTCGAAGCCCCGGTCAGCCGCCTCTATGGAACCGAGGCCGTCGGCGCTCTCCTCGGGGGGCTCGTCTTCACCTTCGGGATGGCGGGGCGGATCCCTCATCCGGCCTCTATCTGTATCGCCGGGGGGGGGCTCATCGCGATCGCGACATTGACCCACCCCGGCCGTTGGGCGAAGGCCGCCGCGGGGCTCGCTGCCCTCGCGACACTCGTCCCGGTGATGCTCGGGGAGACGACCGCGGTTGATCGGTGGCTCTCCGAGAAGGCGATCGCCGCCCTCCATCAAGGGACCCTCGAGGACATCCAGGAGAGCCCCTACGGACGAATCGCGCTGCTGGAGCGAGAGGGACAGCAGGTGCTCCTCGTGGACGGTCAGTTTCACTACGCCTTCCCCGATCCCTGGGAGCGCCCGATCCCCGTGCACCTCGCCCTCACGCAGCATCCCCGTCCCCGGCGCGTATTGCTCCTGGGCGGCGGACCGAGCGACCGGTTGGAGGCCGCCCTGGCGCACCGGCCGGATCGGGTGGTGCTGACCTACCTCGATCACCGGATTCACGATCTGTGTCGCCCCTTCTGGTCGCGGGAGACGAGCGCGGCGCTGGCGGATCGGAGGGTCGAAGTGGTGCTGGACGATGGTCGCCGGTTTCTCTCCCGGACCCGCGAGCGCTTCGATGTGGTCCTTGTCTCGGCGCCGCCCCCGCTGAGCGCGGGGGCCAACCGCTACCACACCGTCGAGTTCTACCGGACCGTCGCGCGCGCCATGCCCCCCGACGGGGTGATGACGGTGATCGCCCCGGGAGGCGCCAACGTCTTGGCGCCGGAAGCCGCGCGGGTCGCCGCGTCGGCGGTGGCCACGGTCCGGTCCGTCTTCCCCGAGGTCGTCCTGGTCCCCGGTCTCGAGACGCTGATACACGCCACCCGCGCGAAGGGGGTCCTCCTCACGGATCCGTCGCGGCTCGAGGCGCGGTATGAAACTCGCCGCGTCGACGCCCGCTCCTTCTCCCCCTACCGTTTCGAATCGATCTACATCGAAGAACGCCGGACCGCTGTCTCGAGCCAGCTCGCCCTATGGCCCGATACCGTCAACACCGATGACAGGCCCGCCGTATATCTCGCGAACCTCCAGCTCCAGGAACGGAACATGGGCACCGCGCAAGCCGCGGCGCGCACGTTGACCGGGAGCATCGAGGGCTCGGCCTGGTGGTGGCTCGCCCTCCCCTTCCTGCTCGCGGTGTCCGGCTGGGCGCCCCTGCCCCGATATCCGATCAGCCGTTACCGTTCATCGGTCGTCTCCATCACCACCACCGGCGCCGCCGGGATGGCCGCGGAGATCTTGATCCTCTACCGATACCAGGCCTCCCAGGGGACCCTCTACGTCGGCATCGCCCTGATCACCGCCCTCTTCATGGCGGGGCTCGCCCTCGGGGCCTTCCTCGGCCGCGGCCTTACCGGTCGTTTCGTTCGGGGCCGCGGCGAGCCCACCAGGCTCGGCGGCCTCTCGGACGCTCTCGTGATCCTGTTCCTCGGCGCCACCGCGCCCGTGCTCGCCTTCTCTGATATCAGCCCGCTCATCCCCGGCGGGTGGTCGCTCTTCGCGGGGGTCGTCACCGGGGCCGCCTTTCCCGTGTTCCTGAGGCTCGCGGCTCGATCCCGGAGACGGGATGAGCGATCCGCGGCCGCCGTCATGGAGGGCGCCGATCACCTGGGCGCCGGGTTCGGCGCGCTCGTCACAGGGATCGTTTGGTTGCCGGTCTTCGGCGTCACAGTCACCTGTTGGATGTTCATCGCGTTCAAGGTCGCGTCCCTCGCGGGTCAGCTCTTCACCGCGAAGGCATGAGCGCTGTGCATGCGGCAGTGTGACGCGTTGAGCTCCAGGACGTGGTCTCTCATGGCCCGCAGCTCCTCCGGGACCTCGGCGAGGGCGTCCGCCTCCGCCTGGGTGAGGACGCACTGTCCGGGGGGGACATACCGCCCCTCGGGGACACGGATGCCCCTCCCCACGTAGCTGCCCCGGTGGAGGAAGCCGCCCCGCCCGATGATCGTTCCGCCGCCGTCCGCCACCGCCTGGATGTAGATGGTGACGTCATCCTCGATCACGGCGCCGTGCACGATGGCCTGGTGGGCGACGACGACCCGCTCTCCGATGGACTGGGTGGTGGAGTGCACCACGGAGAAGTCCTGGAGGTTGGTGTCCCGGCCGATGATCAGCGGCTCCGGCGTGGGCTTCTCGTCAAGCCGCACCACGGCGTAGGGACCGATATAGCAGCCGCTGTGGATGATTGCACCGCCGATGATTTGCGCCGTGGGATCGACGAAGGTGTCGGAGATGACGGGACGCTGGACCAGGACCCCGCCGTCGAGCGAGGTGACCTCCCGTACCGCGTCCGACTGTGTCGCCAGCCAATCGCGGAGGTTGTCGGCCGCCACACGCAACGGCAGGGATCGGAGGTTGCTCGGGACGGTCACGCCGAGAGCGCTTTGACGGTGCTGGGGGGGAGGATGTAGTAACTGATCCCCCCCTGCCCTTCCACGTAGAGGGCCTTCCCCTCGAGCCGGGCGCGAAGGCTGTCGTCGATGACGACGAGGCGTTTCCCTGTGGCGCTGTCCACGATCTTCGCGTTGTGGGGATATCCGTCCTCCGGGAGCGGGCGGCTCTCCACCACCACCGCCGCCGAGTACTTGAACCGGGGCGAGCTCAGGACATCCCCGAGCCCTCCGCTGGTGGTCGGGCGGAAGATGGGCACGATCTCCGGCTCCAGGGGATCCTCGAAGCCGTAGAGGATGATATTCTTCCTGTTGTCGTCAACTGTGTGCCCGTTGAGACCGAAGTCATCCTTGACCGAGTTGCCGTCCACGAAGTAGCAGGCGTCCGCCTGGGAGTACAGGCCCTTTGACAGGATGGCCCTGACGGGGGCGTCCACCGCGTCCTCGGCGACGATGAGAAAGTGGATGTCAGACGCGAACTTGGAGAGCACCTCCGAAAGAGTTCCGGCGGTCCTGGACTTGAACTTGAATTTGAATTCGGGAAGCTCGTGCTCTTGCCATCCGTAGAGCAGCACCCTGAGGACAGCCCTGTTTGCTGCAAATTTGCTCGTGAACATTTCACTTTCCTTTCTCTATCCCTATAAACGTCAGCGACTCCCCCTTTTTAACCAATTCGTATGTCCGATTCATCAAAAATCACGACCCGCGCGCTAAAAAGTCAACCGCACAATCGGAAACGCGTGGGGACGATTGCGATGCTCAACCGATGCCCCGCCCCCACTGAAGATACCACTTGACGGAAAAAGCCACGATGGCCCACACTGTCCGCGTTTGAA
>JBNLED010000284.1:0-3780 GCA_050304755.1 Polyangia bacterium
CTCGATGGTGAGGATGTGCCCCGGGCGGGACCGGTTGATGGCGTCCAGCATGGCCGCCAGGGTGGTGCTCTTCCCGCTCCCGGTGGGGCCGGTGACGAGCACCAGACCGGAGCGGCGCTCCGCCAGGGCGAGGCAGGACTGTGGGAGCCCCAACTCCTCGGCGGTGAGCACCCGGCTCGGGATGGTCCGGAACACGGCCCCCGGCCCAGTGAACTTGAAGAAGTAGTTCGCCCGGAACCGGGCCTTGTCCGCATAGCTCAGCGCGAAGTCCAGGTCCCACTCGTTTAGGAAGCGCTCCCATCGCTGCTCGTCGATAATCTCCCGGAGCAGGGTGTTGATCTTCTCCGCGGTCAGGGGGGGGGAGTCCAGGGCCTTCAGATCCCCCTTGACCCGGATGAGGGGCGGGTAGTTCACGGAGAGGTGGAGGTCCGAGCCGTCGTGCTTCAGCAGGATGTCGAACAGTCGATCAATCGCCGCCATCTGGTCTCCTCCCTTCGCGGGGGCTCAAGGTTTCATCCTCTTCTCGCCGCCGGTCTCCCGGACGGCCTTGGGGTCGTCGGCGAAGGCCCGGGCGTCCTCCACGGTCACCAGGCCGTCGCGAACCAGCCCGCTCAGCGACTCCTCCATGCGGATCATCCCGTAGGCGCGTCCCTGCTGGAGCAGGCTCGGGAGCTGGAACAGCTTGTTGTCCCGGATGAGGGCGCACAGCGGCAGGCTCCCCACGATAAGCTCCACGGCCGCGTGCCGCCGCTTCCCGTCTTTCGAGGGGACCAGCCGTTGGCTGATGACCATCTTCAGCGTGACCGATACCGTGTTCCGCACCTGACTCTGGACCGCCTGGGGGAACATATCGATGAGGCGATCGATGGTCAGCGCCCCGGAGGGGGTGCTCATGGTGGCGATGACCAGGTGCCCGGTCTCCGCCGCGCTGAGGGCCATCTCCACCGTGTCCTGGTTCCTGAGCTCGCCGATGGCGATGACATCCGGATCCTCCCGGAGGGCCGCCTTCAGCGCCCGCTTGAACGTCGTGGTGTGTCGCCCAACCTCCCGCTGGGAGACCACGGCCCGCTTCGGGGGGTGGACGATCTCCAGCGGATCCTCCACCGTGATGATGTGGATGGGCCGCGACTGGTTGAAGAGATCGACGAGGGCGGCCATGGTGGTGGTCTTGCCGGCGCCGGTGGGTCCTGAGACCACCACCAGCCCTTGGTGGTACATACTGATCTTCGAGAGCTCCTTGGGCAGACCGAGCTCATCCAGGGGGGAGGGGCCCGGCGGCACCAGTCGGAAGCATCCCTTCAGCCCCCGCCGCTGCCGGCTGATGTTCACCCGCAGGCGCCCCGTCGGGAGATCGCACGAGAGATCGGCGTACCCGAGGGACTCCAGATCCGCCTGCTGCTTCGAGTCCAGCAGGGCGAGCAGCATGTGGCGGACCTTTTCGTGCTCCAGGGATTCCCCCATCTGTCGCAGCACGCCCGCCCGGCGGACCTGGGTCGGATAGTCGGAGGAGAGGTGCACGTCGCTGGCGCCGAGGGCTCGGGCCTCCTTCAGGATGGACTCGAGGGCCTCGACGGCGGGCTCTCGCGCGGCCGGGGTCAAGGGAGGGCTCTTGAAGCTCCGGGTTTTCGGCGGGGACTTGGCCTCCGTAACCGGCGGGCTTTCGAGTTTTGGAATGGTCTTCGACTTCTTCGGCGTGGGCGGCGGCCCCGTCTTGGGCTTGTCGTCAGGGGGCTGGTAGCCGGGAACCGGCGGGGGGGCGTCTTTGTTGAAGACGATCCTCCGCGTCGCCGTGGCCGAGGCGCTGCTCGCGTCGGAGAAGCGGACCCGGAGCCGGTCGTTCTTGAGGATGGCCGACGCCTTGAACGGATGCCCCCCGAAATCGAAGGGCGCCTCCAGCTCCTCCTCGTCGGTCACGTCGACAAACAGGTGCTTCAACCCGGCGCCGCGGAGCATCGTCTCGATCTCCTCGAGGGTGAGGGCCTGCTGGGAGACCGGTTGGAGCATGTCCCCTATCAGCACGCAGGCCCGGGTCCCGGCCTGAAGCACCACCTGGTCGATCTCCTTGCGGTTCAAAAACGACAGCAGCTTCCTGAGCTTCGACATCAGCCAATCCTGGTGGAACGATAAACGATCACTAGTTTTTATTACTTCAATACCGGAGGGACGTCCAACCGAAGTTGATCCATGCGGGCGCTGAATTGACGCAATAGACCGAATAGATACAATGGACGAAACGCACGCTCTTATAAATCCCCAGATAAAAAGGGCATCACAGGAGCGCGTCCGTTGGGCCCATTCCGTCCGTTGAGTCCATTATGGGTCCATTATACAGCGCCCCTTTTTCCGGGAAGCGGTCTTCAAAAGGGCTTCTGACGAACCGCGTCGACAATCTCGGAGACGAAGCTCTCCTTGATCTCCATGGACTCATAGACCATGGCCTGGCGGGTGTTGATGAAAAACGCGTTGGGCTTGGCCACCCGGCCTTCGATCACCGTCTCCTCGAGCCGGATGACGCCGCCCCGCTTCTGGGCGTGGGCGTCCGGGGCGACGGCGAACAGCAGCACCCCGACGAGGCCGGCCCACTTCATCAATGCTGGAATCATGCTTCGCATCACTTCTGATTGTAATCCTTTTACGTTCAAAAACAACCGGCGAGCGCCCCGCACTGAAGAATCGCCGCCCTTAAAGGCTCAAGGGAGCCGCCTCGGACAAACATCGGTGACCGATCCCCCCGGGCATCTCAGCGAGTCCGGCGTTCACCAGCAGAAGGGCTACTCGTCCACGCATCGCCCGAGGTCGCAGCCCCCCGGACATTCGGTCAACGTCTTTGCCCGGTAATCGCAATAGCACCCCTTTGAATCGCATGTCGGAGAAGGCGGGATGGTGAAGGTCCTGGCGTTGCCGTTCTCGTCACAGTAACGCACCGGGGGGCGGTCGCATACCATGAAGCTGGATCCTTCGCCTTGACACATCGCCTCGTACACTTGGTCTTCGTCGATGCAGCCGTTGTTGCACGGTATCTCGTATAAATGGTAATCGCAGTCGTAATCGCCGTTCGAATAGGAACAGGTCCCGTCCAACCCGGTATAGAAAAGCAGCGCCGAATGCTCCTCCACGCACGCCGCCCGGGGGGGCTCGCCGCAGACATACCCCTGGCACGGCGTCTCGCTGCAGACCCCCGCGTTGCAGCTCCCCATCGCTTCGCACGGCTCGCTCCCGACGGGCTCGTATTTACACTCCGGGCCGTTCGCGCCGTCCACGCAGTAGCCCACAGGGTCGTAGACCACGATGCTGTAGTCTCCGTCGCATTTCCTCGGTGGGTGGTAGCAGAAGAGGCCGTCCGCGCAGGTGAGCTGTTCGGTCTCGGTCTCGGTGTCGATGTCGGCGTCCGTATCAGTGTCCCCGTCGGCATCCGCGTCCGTGTCCGCATCCCCGTCGGTGTCCGCGTCCGTGTCCGCATCCCCGTCCGTGTCCGTGTCGCCGTCCGCCGGCCCCGTGTCCGTCGTGTTCTCGCTGTCCGAGCCGGTGTCGTCGCCGCTCGTGGATCCCGTGAAGGGCGGCGCTTCGGGGATGCTGTAGCAGCCCGCGAGCCAGAGGCAGAGCGCGATACCATAGAGTTGTCTGAATTCGTCGAGCTTCACGACCGCCATCCTAGAACCTCACCGTCAGCCCGGTCCCGGTGGCCGAGACCCGCCCCTCCCCGTCCCCCTTCTTCAGCCCCACCACCATGAGCGCCACCCCGGTGACAATCAGCGCGCCCCCGGCCGCGTACCCGGCGAT
>JBNLED010000285.1:0-47705 GCA_050304755.1 Polyangia bacterium
GTAGTAGACGGAGTTCCGCTTGTAGAGCCATGGCCCCTCGACGAAACCAGCCAAATCGACGGCCTGAATGCCGCCCGTGTAGCTGATCATGTCCCTGTTCAGCTTCACGTACTGAAGCGTGCCGTTGCCCCAGTACATGTAGGCTTGTCCGTCGTCGTCGATGAAGACGGTCGGGTCGATGTTACTCGTCGGGCCCTGTGCCAGGTGCGTGCCGAGCGGGTCCGTGAACGGACCGATTGGGTTGTCGGCAACGGCGACACCGATTCTGGAGCCGGAGTTGTTGTTCAGCGGCACATACAGGTAATACTGTCCGTTTCTTTCGATGCCCTGCGCCGCCCAGGCGCTGTCGTTGCCCCAGCTGAACGTGTGGATGCTGGCCGGGGAGCCGTGGTCCGTCCAGTTCACCATGTCCGTAGTGGAGTAGAGCCTCCATTCGTTCATGGTGTAGAAATCGTTCACCGTGACGTCTTCGTCATGGGTCGTGTAGACGTATAGAGTGTCTCCGTACACCACGGGCGCAGGGTCTGCTGTGTAGTTGGTTTGGACGAAGGGGTTTTCCCCGCGCGACCATGGACCTGTATCGGTGTCTGTGTATGAGCCTGTGTCCGTGTCTATGTCTGTATCAGAATCTGTGTCTGCGTCTGTGTATGAATCTGTATCCGTGTCTATGTCTGTATCAGAATCTGTGTCTGCGTCCGTGTCTGCGTCCCCATCAGAATCTGTGTCTGTGTCCGTATCTGCGTCCCCATCAGAATCTGTGTCCGCATCAGAATCTGTGTCCGCATCTGTATCCATGTCTGCATCTGTATCCATGTCTGCATCTGTATCAGTGTCTGTATCAGAATCAGTGTCCGCATCTGTATCCGAGTCAGCATCTGTATCCGAGTCCGCATCGCTGTCTGTGTCCGCATCTGTATCCGAGTCCGCATCGCTGTCTGTGTCCGCATCAGCATACGCGTCCATACCGGTATCAGAACCTCCGGCATCAGAGTTTTCCACATCACCGGCATCGTTCCCGCACCCAAACACGACAAATGTACTCGCAAGAAAGATACTCAAAAATACTGACAAAAAATTCTTCATATAGGGCCTCCATTCCATTCAGGTCAATAATATAGTATTCCTCGCCTCCCGAAACGGGTGTATCTAAATACCTTATGTAATTGGGATGTCCGGCGTCAATTAGAAAGTCATATCAGTGACGACTATAATTTTTCATTTTGAATATAAGAATTGAAGTATAGAAACCATCTAACTCCTACTTCAATACAGCGTATTTACCATTCTTCTGTTCACGCTTGAATTCGCACCCACAAAAAAGGCACTCGTGCAAATAAGTACATCGTCATTGTATTTTCTACTTATAGCCCCTGTCGGAATTTGCCCTGTTGCAGCGTGTTCAGTACTCGAATTCCAGCTGAGACGGCGACCTTGAAGCGGCGCCTCGGAGCGCGCGGAGGTCGTGGAGCAACGGCTCGCTCATCTTTGTCTTCACCACCTCGGTGATCGGTCGATCCAGGCGAGCCCATTGAAGGACCCTCAAAATTGATCAAATACTATTTTATTGGGGTTGTTTTTTTTCACCTATTTCTTTAAACAATTCCTCGTACAAGATCCCTTTTTGGCGGGGCTTTCCTGCTGAAAAACAATTGGGATATGAAAGGCTTAGCAATGAAAGCATTGATCTTTGTTCTCTCATTGTCTCTTCTCTCCTGTGCCGGATATGTCTCGAAGGACAAGCTGAGAAAAGGGCTGTCCATGTGTAAAAAAACAGTAAACGGCCAGCGCTATGATGTCGACCGACTCAAGAAGCAGCTGGAGACCCTTCAGACCGCCCAGGCCGCCGTAGCGAAGAAGCGGGTTATCGAAACGTCCAAAGAGACCAATAGGGATCGTTGGGAGGCCACCTACGTGGATGTCTCCGAGCGCATGCGCCAGGTGCTCGTGGACGTCGACCATCAACTCTCCATCCGACGAGGTGCCCTCGTCGTCTCCCTGGAGCTCGGCGCCTTCTTTTCTTCCGGAGACGATACCCTGACCGATAACGGGGGTCACATCGTCCACAAGCTGGCCACCGTGCTGAAGACCCTGGACAACCGGCAGGCCCTCATCACCTGCCGCTCCGTTGATGTCCCCCCCGTAGAGAAGAAGGCCGAGCCCGTCTCCGCGCGGGAGCTCGCCGCGAAGCGGGCCATCGCCGTCGCCGCCGGTCTGGAGTGGCGAGGGGTCGATCCGGAGTTCCTCATCACCGGAGGGGTCGATGCCGACGCCACCTACCGGAGGAGCGAGCCCGCGCCGGAGAGCGCCGCGGAAGAGGCGGAAGAGACCGCCGGAGACGACATAGATGATCTCCTCGTGACCGACAAACCGGAGGAGAGCGCCGAAGCGACGGAAGAGGCTCCAGTCGAACCTGAGATCGCCGCCCTCGGCGTGATAGAGATCGAGATCCTGCCCAGAGAGGACGAGCTCCCCTTCTTCCCCCAAGTGCTCTGATTCGAGCCGGTGGGCTTTTCTCACGGCCAAGGTCGACTTCTTCCGAGTGCTCTCGAGCACGAGGTGGGCCTGCCGGAGGTGAGCTCAATCCCTCGAGGGGGGATCCCTTAGCGCCTCCAGGGCCTCGGGGAAGGGACCGAGGGCGCGCTCGAAGATCCCCAGGCTGTAGGCGATGACGAGCCCGTAGTTGGTGACGGGGATGCCCTGCATTTTACAGTCGTAGAGCCGGCTCATCATGGCCCGGCGGTTGAACATGCAGGCGCCGCAATGGATGACCAGCTTGTACGGGCCGAGATCCTCGGGGAAGTCGTGTCCCTGGACGGTGTGGAAGTCGAGCTTTCCCCCCACGTACTGGGTGAGCCACCTGGGGATCTTCACCCGGCCGATGTCCTCGGCGATGGGGTGGTGGCTGCACGCCTCCGCCACCAGCACCCGATCGCCGGGCCGGAGCCGCTCCACCGCGGTCGCGCCGCACACCTGCTCCGACAGGTCCCCCTTGAACCGCGAGAACAGGATCGAGAAGCTCGTCATGGGGACGTCCGGGGGCGTGTCCGCGGCCACCTTGAGGAACGCCTGGGAGTCGGTCACCACCAGGGCCGGCGGGGTCTTCAGGTTGGCGAGGGCGTGCCCGAGCTCCCGCTCCTTGGTGACCTGCGCGATGCAGTCCCCGTCGAGGAGCTCCCGGAGGGTCTGCACCTGGGGGAGGATCAGCCGCCCCTTGGGGGCCTCCTTGTCGATGGGCACCACGAGCACCACGGTGTCCCCCGGAGAGACGAGGTCGGCGATGATGGGCGTATCGCCGATGAAGTCCTCGGGCGCGGCGGCCAGCAGGTGCCGCCGCAGCTGATCCAGCCCGCCCCCCTCGGTGGCCCGGGTGACGGCCACGGGGATCTTCTTCTCCTCGAGCCTCCGGAGCGCCTCTTCGTCGGGCGCCCCCAGATCCGCATTGTTGAACACCGCCACGCAGCCGACCCCCTGGTCCGCGAACCGATCGAGGATCCCCTGCTCGAACGCCGTCCAGGCGCCGTCGGTGACGATGACCCCGAGGTCCGTGCGGCGGATGGCCTTCATTGTCTTGTCCACCCGCAGCTCTCCCAGGGCGCCGGCGTCGTCGATGCCCGCCGTGTCGATGAACAGCACCGGTCCGAGGGGAAGGAGCTCCATGGGTTTCTCCACCGGGTCGGTGGTGGTGCCGGCGATGTCGGAGACGATGGAGACCTGCTGCCGGGTGAGGGCGTTGAGCAGGCTGGACTTGCCCACGTTGCGCCGCCCGAAGATCCCGATGTGGAGCCTGAAGCCCTTGAAGGTCCGCCGGGCCATCTCAGTCCCCCAGCTTGCAGACGGCGTAGGGGTCGAACGCCGCGTCCAGCTCTTCCGGCGTGAGGAGCCCCCGCTCCAGCACCACCTCCCGGATACTCTTTTGCGTGCGCTCGGCGGCGCGGACCACCTCCGCCGCGGTGTCGTACCCGAGGCGGCGGCTGAGGGCGGTGGCGAGGGCCGGCGACTCCGCCACCTGCCGGGCCACCCGGGCCTCGTCCACCGCGAGGTCCCGGATGCACAGGCGCTCCATCGCGGAGACAGCGCCGATGAGCATGGAGAGGTTGGAGAGCAGGTTCTCCGCCACGAGGGGCAGGAACGGGTTGAGCTCCAGACTCCCCGCGGCGCACGCGCTCTTGACGGCGCCGTCGTTGGCCCGCACCTGCATGGCCACCTGGGCCGCCGCCTCCGGGATCACCGGGTTGACCTTTCCTGGCATGATGGAGGAGCCCACCTGCCGCGGAGGAAGCCGCAGCTCACCGATCCCCGACGGTCCGCTCGAGAGGAGCCGCAGGTCGTTCGCCATCTTCTCCAGGGAGACCGCATGGGCGCACAGGATGCCCGACACCTCGGCGAACACGTCGGCGTTCTGGGTGCACTCCAGGAGGTTTTCAGCCCGGGCCAGGGGAAGCCCGGTGATGGCCCGCAGCTCGTCCACCACCGCGAAGATATACCGCCGCGGCGCGCCCAGCCCGGTGCCGATGGCCGTGCCCCCCAGGTTCACCCCCCGGAGCCGCTCCTGACACTTGTAGATACGCCACCGATCCCGGCCCATGGCCTCGGCGTAGGCGCCGAACTGCCGGCCCACGGTGGTGAGGACCGCGTCCTGCAGCTGGGTCCGCCCCACCTTCACGATGTGGGCGAGCGCCTTCTCCTTGTCCTGGAGGGCCTCCTGCAGCCGCACCACCGCCGCCTCCAGCTCCGAGAGCAGCGCCAAGGCCGCCACCTTGAGGGCCGTGGGGAAGGTGTCGTTGGTGGACTGGTGCAGGTTGATGTGACCGAGGGGAGAGATCGTCCGCGCGTCCCCGGGCGCCTTGTCCAGACGGAGCAGCGCCGCGTTGGCGATGACCTCGTTGACGTTCATGTTCGTGCTGGTGCCCGCGCCCCCCTGGAGGGCGTCCACCACGACGTGCTCGGTGAGCCCCCCGTCCCGCATCTCCTGACAGGCGTCGAGCACGGCCTGGGCCGCCGCCTCGTCCAGCTCGAGGTAACCCAACCGGAGGTTCACCCGCGCCGCCGCCAGCTTCACCGCCCCGAAGGCCCGGACGAGCATCGGATGCACCGGACGGCGGGCGAGGGGGAAGTTCTCGAGGGCCCGGACCGTGTGTGCGCCAAAGAGCGCGTCGGCCGGCACCGCCACCTCCCCTAGGCTGTCTCTCTCGATTCGGGTGTTGTCGGGTTCGTCGGGCATGATCGGTTCTTATCAAATCGTCCCCCCGGATTTCCACCGGTTTCGAATCGGGGAGGGAAAAAGAACGTTTTGCGCGCCTCCGAAGACTACGGCGTTCTTCCCTTCGGAATAGATCTGTGGTGTCATCGATACACCGATCCCTCCGATCGTGAAACGCCACACAGGTTTCTGACTGCGTCATCCTATAGACCGAACAGGGGCGCCCCGACAATCCGGAATCGACTGAAGACAGAGAAAGCGTGCCGGTCGCGGGAGCAAGGGGTATAATGGCGTACCGACGATACCGTTGGCAGAGCCTTGGAGGAGCGTTATGAAGCACCGTCTGCCGGAACTGATTGCCGCGATTTCGATGGTGACCTGGACCGTCGGATGCCGGTCTATTTCGGCGCAGGCGGAGGACAGCGATCCGAATGCGACCTCGCCCGATTCAGATCGCGTTGACGCCGATTCTGACGGGGATACGAGCGACACCGATGCGGACGGGGACACCGATGCCGACACCGATGCTGACACCGACACCGATATTGACACGGATGTAGATACGGACACCGACACTGATGTAGACATCGATGCCGATACCGACGTCGACACCGATGCCGATACCGACGCTGACACTGATGCCGATACCGACGTCGACACCGATGCCGATACCGACGTCGACACCGATGCCGATACCGACGTCGACACTGACACCGATGCCGACGACGGGAAATTCGTGGGCAACATCACGACGCGGGGCCTCGTCCGCCCGGACTTCCTGCAGTATTGGGATCAGATCACCCCGGAGAACGAGGGCAAGTGGAGCGCGATCGAGAGATACAGGGACAGCTATACCTGGGACGAGGTGGCGGCGGTCTACGACTTCGCCAAAGAGAACGGCATCCCGTTCAAGGAGCACACCTTCGTGTGGGGCTCACAGGTCATGAGCTGGGTCTCCGGTCTCGACCCGTCCGAGCAGGCGGCGGAGATAGAGGAGTGGATAAGGGACTTCTGTGAGCGGTTCCCGGACACGGACATGATCGATGTCGTCAACGAGGCCACCCCCGGACACATGCCGGCCTTCCACGCGGAAAGCGCGTTCGGCGAGGACTGGATAATCCGGTCGTTCGAGCTGGCCCGGGCGTACTGCCCCGACGCCGTCCTGATTTTGAACGACTACAATGTCCTGACCTGGCATACCGAAGAGTTCATCGAAACGGCCGCACCCGCTATCGCGGCCGGTGTGGTCGACGCCCTCGGGCTGGAGGCCTACGCGCTGGAAGAGACTCCGGCGGATGAGCTCGCCGCCAACCTGGAGCGCGTCGCCGAGCTCGGCCTCCCCATCTATATCTCCGAGTATACTGTCGCCGAACCCGATGACGAAACGCAACTTCAGGTGATGCAGGAGCAGTTCCCCATATTTTACGAGCATCCCGCGGTTGCCGGCATCACCTTGTGGGGATACGTGGTCAGCGACACCTGGGCGGAAGGTGAGGGGCTCATCTACGATGACGGCACCCCCCGCCCCGCCATGACCTGGCTGATGGACTACCTCGGGCGGTGATCCTTCCGGGAATCCGCGGGCCGCGGCCGGTCCGTCCCCCGCCGTGGCTCAGTCGACCGTGAATTTCGCCAGGGTGTAGTCGATGCTCCCGACGCCGCCGCCCACCTCGACGAGGATCTTGGCCTCGGCCATGTTCCCCAGTTCCATGCCGAGCTCGGCCCACTTGTCGAAGTGCTCGGTCAGGGAGATGTGCCCGCACTGGCGGGCCTCCTGGCGGATGCTGTAGTACTGAACGAAGGTCTGCGTGCCCTCGATGGAGGGCTGGTCGACCTGCGTGTGCGTGAAGATCCGGTACGTCCCGCCGTCGATCTCTAGCTCGCCCTGCTGAACGCCGTCACCCCACGTGACGTTGGGCGCGGAGGCGGCGTAGTAGTCATCGATGACGTAGTACTCGATGAGCGGATCCACCGACCACCCGTAGATGCCGATGTAGGAGTACCCGCCGCCGGTTCCGTCCTTGGTGTAGGCGTAGTCCACCGAGAGGGTCCCCAGCTGATCGTAGGTCTGGGTTCGGTTCCACACCAGTCCCATGCCCGCCAGGAATCCCCCGTTCTCGTTCCAGCTCGCGCTGAACGCCGCGTCGACGCCGTAGGGATTGATGCACCCCGTTTCGGTATCATCCCAGGAGTAGGCCCAGATGGACCAGGCGTTGTCGCCAATGCGGCCCGAGCTGTTGGCGCCGCAGGTCTCGGTACCGCCGCTCAGGGGGGTCGTCACCGAGCAGGGATCCGTCGGGTCGGAATCCGAGTCCGTGTCCGCATCCGTATCGCCGTCCGCGTCCGTGTCGCCGTCCGCGTCCGTGTCGCTGTCCGCGTCCGTGTCGCCGTCCGCGTCCGTGTCGCCGTCCGCGTCCGTGTCGCCGTCCGCGTCCGTGTCGCCGTCCGCGTCCGTGTCGCTGTCCGCGTCCGTGTCGCTGTCCGTATCCGCGTCACTGTCCGTGTCCACGTCGCTGTCCGTGTCCGCGTCGCTGTCCGTGTCCGCGTCACTGTCCGTGTCCGCATCGCTGTCCGTGTCCGCATCGCTGTCCGTGTCCGCGTCGCTGTCCGTGTCCGCATCGCTGTCCATGTCCGCGTCGCTGTCCGTATCCGCGTCGCTGTCCGTATCCGCGTCGCCGGACCCGCTGTCCGCCACGTTCCCCCTGTCTTCATCTCCGGATTGAGCGCACGCGGACAACAGGATTCCCAGAAGCAGGAGCGCCGTCCATCGGTGACATTCGCCCCAATTCACGATGTGGAGGTTGCCCATGGAGTGAATCCTTTCCGCCGTTGGCCTCGGATTGTTCGCCACTCCCATTATTAATCGCGCCCGAATCAAAAGGGAAACATAAAACGGTCGGAGGGCCACTACTCCATGTACCCGAGCGCCTTGAGCTGCTCTTTGGCCTCGTCGGAGAGCTTGCTGTCACCGGCGGCGGCGGCGTCCACCTTGCCGTCCAAAGGTGGGATCTTGTCGACGATGGACCAGTTCCGAAGCTCCTGCTTCAACTGCTTCACGGTGTCCTGGTACCCGGGATCCTGCGCCAGGTCGGTCATCTCGGAGGGATCCTTCTCCAGATCGAACAGGTGGTAGGAGAACTTGCCGTCCTGGAAGTGCTCCGCAAGCTTGAGCGAGCCGGTCCGGTAGGTGCGGTAGCGTCCCCAGGGGATGAGCAACGGCCCCTCGCCGTTGGCGGTTCCGGGCTCGAAGCGGGACGAGAACAGCGCCTCCTCGAAGCGCTCCGAGATCACCGGGCGGCCGAACGCGGCCCGCTCCTCCCCCTCCGCCACGGGCTCGAGCCCGGGCATCAGTGAGCCCACCTGCACGGATTTCGGAAGGTCGAGATCCAACAGATCGAAGATGGTGGCGAAGGCCCCCATGGTGGTCACCTCCTGCGAGACGCGGCTCCCGGCTTTGATTTTCTCGGGATAGCGGATCATGAAGGGCACCCAGAGATCCTCCTGGTAGACGGAGCTCATGTGGCCGTACATCTTGTGCTCCCCTACGTGCTCACCGTGATCGGCCATGACCACGAAGAGGGTGTCGTCCAGCTCTCCCCGCTGCCGCCAGATGTCGATGACCTCGCCCATCAGGTGATCGGTGTAGAGGATGCCGCCATCGTAGAGATCCAGGATAGGTTGCCGGATCCTCTTGTGCTCCTCCGGGGTGAGCAGCCGTCCAATCTGCGCGCCAAAGGCGATCTGCCCATAGGACCGCAAGTTCGAGAGGGACTCCGAGGTGTATTTGTATCGGTACTCGTCCGGCAGCTGGTGAAACGGGAAGTGGGCCTCGAGGAAGTTGACGAAGACAAACGCGGGGGGACCGTCCTTGGGCCGCTGCTTCATCCAATCGGCGACGTTCCTCGCCACCATCTCCCCGCCTTTGTCTTTCGCGTTCGTAATCCCCAGCGCGTCCACCAGTCGATAGATGAAGGTGAAGCCGCGCCCCCCGGCGCCGGTGATCCACGCGTTGTCGCTCCAGCCGAACCCCCGGGTGAGCCCGAAGCCCGGGGTGATATGAGGGTTGGCGGTGAAGCACCGGGTCTCGTACCCGTTCTCGGCCAGGGCTTGGGCCAGCGTGGGCATCGCGTCATTCAGATACCGGGACTCCGCGTGGGCCCCATTGATCGAGGGCAGCGCGCCGGTGAAGAGCGCGGCGTGGGAGGCCAGGGACCAGGTGCCCGGCGCCGTGGCGTTCTCGAACAGCACCCCCTCGTTGGAGAAGGCGTCGAAGATGGGCGTGGTCTTCCGTTCATAGCCATAGGCCGAGACATTGTGTGCGCGAACCGTGTCAAGGACGATGAACACGACGTCGGGAGCTCCCTTTGGAGGGGCCTTCGCCTTCTCCACCTTTTTGACATCGTAGCCGCCCCGGATATCATAGCTGATTATGGGTAACGCCAGGATCACCGCCGGCGTGAGCGCACAGACCAGGACGACCACCAGGCGTTTTCTCTGCCAGACCCACCGGAACCCGAAGTAGAGAAGTAGCGCCACGACCGTAGGCAGCGCCCACATCTGGAGCTTGCTGGGATCCACCGCCACGTAGCGTTCCATCGCGATCCAGAGGAGCCCCAGGGCCAAGGGCTGGAGGAGCGCCCCCCGGCGGATCAGCCGCACTGGGCTGAAGAGCACGCCAAACGCTGCCGCGAGAGGGATCTCGATGAAGAGCGTCTTGGCGGCGAACCATGTCATCGGCGGCTGGCCCATGGAGAGGATGATGGCGATCCCCATGGCGAGATGGACGATGCAGATCGCGAAACCGAACCCCAGCCCGGTGAGCGCCCCCTGTTTAATGAGAGTTGGAATATTTCGTTTCATTTTGGCAACTTCAGGCATTCTCCCTCGCTATCGAACAAGTTTTATTGTCTAATAACACGCCTCGCCATCGAAACAAATTCCTTGGACTCAGAAGGCTCCGAGCGGTTACCGATCGGTCAAACGATCGGAGTCGTAATTATGAGCCCGTGGGACGCGCGAGGCCAAAAACATTGTGGACGCCAAAAATACTGTGGACTTGGAGTATTAGTTATTGTAAGATTTTTGGGAATTTTTATTTTTTGTAGCGTACTGCCATGCTAAAAAAAAATTTTAGCTTGAATGACTTCCTGGACAGGTATCGCCTAATCGAGCGGGGAGCGCGCATCCTCAACGCAGGGTCATCGAGCGTTTGTATTGGTAGAAATTGTGTAAACATAGATATTCAAGACAAACCGAATGTTGATTTCATTTGCGATGTTCATAATCTTCCGAGTTCTCTGGGTAAATTCGATGCTGTAATCTGCAACGCAGTTTTGCAGTATTGTCACAATCCTGAGGTCGTCGCAGAACAGTTCTACAATGTGTTGAAAAAAGGGGGATACCTGTTTGTTGACGCCCCTTGGGTTCAACCGTATTGTATTGACACTGCTGACAAGTATCGTTTCTCCATGGACGCTCTGAAATTGATCTTTTCAAGTTTTGAAATTTTAGAGATCGGTCCGTCTATCCGTCCTGGATCTGCGTTTTTTCATCTGGGTGTTAATATTGCTCAAACGTTGACTCCAAATATCTATGTAAACGTCGTCCTTAGTAAGGCGGCCTCCGTGCTGCTTTCACCATTCAGGAATATACAGACCAGCAAAGCGCATTGTACTGCTGGCGCGTTCTATCTAATCGCTCAAAAAGCGCTCTGATTTGGCCCGAAGAATTCCTGAAGAAACGAAGCGAAAATGCCGAAAGCCGCGCCGAACAAGATCTGAAAGACCGATCGATGATCGGGGTCCAATATCTGAAACATTTCTCTCGACGCGGAAATCAACTGTCAAAATCCACCCGACGCATGGTAAACAGAGATGACGATGCGGACCTTTCTGATACGGATATGTTCGGTGATGCTGGCGGTGGCCCACGGCGGATGCAGCGGTCGCTCTTTGCCGGTCGTGACAGTCGAAGAGGCCTCCCGGACGAAAACCGATACGACATCCGGTGTCTCCGATGGCCAAGCTTCGAAATCGCCTCAAGGCGCGTCTGACAAAACGCCCCCGGTAGGATCAGCGCCTGCGGACAAGGCACCGGAATTGGCGGAGGAGGATTTGGTCCCGGCGGGACCGGCTTGGTTCGAGCCCGGCTGGTTCGAGAGCATCCCCATGGCGTTCTCCGGGGACGGCGAATGGTACGCGGCCGTTGTCTCCGGCGGGGTCGTCATCGGCCGAAGGGAGGACTGGCGACCCGTGGCGGCCCTGCCCCTCGCCATCGACAAGTCGAACGGCATCGCGTTCCATCCCACCGATCAATACCTGGTGCTCGCGGTTGATTTTTCCGTCAGCGTCTGGGCGCTGCACCCGACCGAGGCGGGGCTGGCGGTCACACAGGACACCCCGCTCCCCGCCGTCGATGTCCTCTGGACCCACCCCCCGATCTTCGACGCCGCCGGCCGGATCCTGGCGCTCATGACCTCCCAGGGCGCCGACATCTATGACTTTGCCGGGCGGCGTCTCACCGCCCATGTGAGCGGCATGTTCGAGACCAGCCCCGCCGAGATGGGGATCCACGGTGACCGCGTCACCCTGATTCAGACCGAGAGCGGGGCCTGTGAGTGCGATGACTTCGGCGGCTCGGACAGCCTCGTCACCGCCTGGCGTATCGGCGACGAGCATCCCCGGGACCTCCCGCTCTCCGGCGACCTCGAGTCCCCTGTCTCGCTGCAAGGAGACCATCTCGCCACCCGAAACGGGGTGTGGGACCTCCGCACGGGAAAACGAAAGCGCCGCTGGCCCGGGCGAGTCCCCTCCCCGCTCCAGGTCCTTCGCATGAAGCGCCGCGCCGCGACCGTGGCGGTCAGC
This sequence comes from Polyangia bacterium, assembly GCA_050304755.1. Taxonomy (GTDB): domain Bacteria; phylum Myxococcota_A; class Polyangia; order JAAYKL01; family JAAYKL01; genus CAYWLQ01. The sequence goes on from JBNLED010000285.1 coordinate 12,064, forward strand.
GGCAAAGCACTCAAGAACGGGAAATACGACTATATCTTCCACCTCCTGAAGGACAAAGGTCCCCCTGTTCGGCTCGCCTCGATATCCGATGAGATAAACCTGGACACCCTCTCCACCCCGCCAAACGAAGACGCGATCGTCTGCCTGAACGGGGCCGCGGATCCCCCGATCGTCACCGAGATCCCGTTGAACGGAGATCCCGCCTACATCGTCGCGCTTCCGACGCGGCTGTGCATCGACGGCACCGAGGTGGTGCCGGACGAACGATGTGACGGCCGCGACATCCACCCGCCCCTGAAAATCGAGGAAGCGGTCGCGAACGAGGAGGTGCCCTATCGGGTGCCGGAAAAAGAACGGCCGAAGGGACCGGAAGCCCCGCAGCCGTTCATTTTCGACCTCCGGGATTGAAAAGGCATCTCGTAGAGGCGACGGGCAGGCAAGGTGACTTGCCCCTTGGACGATATTGAACGGGCGGGGAACCTTTCAGCGCATACCGGTGTCCCTTTGGAATTCTACCAAGGAGGTTCAATGATTCCCGATACGTTTCCAACGGTATTCCTCGACCGCGGTATCCACGCCCTGAAGCATATGGGCGAAATGGTCATTCAGCTCTCTCTGACTTTCAATCATCGACTCGATCGCGATCGGTTGGCGCGGGCGGTGGACCGTCTCATGGATGGGGAGCCGCTTCTGGGCTGTCGACTCGAAATCGAAGGGGAGGTGTACCGGTGGCGGCGGCTCGATCGGACCGAAAGGGCAGGCCTCCTGATTCTCGACGATCCGTCGCAGCTCGACGCGCGCCGAACCGCCCCGTTCGACGTCTTCCGCGGACCGCTCCTCGAGGTGGTCCTGCTGCCTGGAGATTCCGGGGATGAGATGCTCCTCCGAGTGGCGCACGAGGTGGCCGACGCCGGGGCGGTCAAGCAGATCGCCCGCCGATTGTCCGACATCTACACCCGACTGGCCGACGAACCGGAATACGTGCCGTCCCCCAACCTGTGCGCGGATCGCAATTTTGACCAGGTGACCCGGCTGCTGCCGTTCATCGCGCGGTTTTCCATTACGTGGTCCATGATCAAAGAGGGGCTGGCCCAGTCCTTTGGAGGGCCGTGCGCCACCGTTCCAATGACCTCGACCGAGCGGACGGGTCTGACGTTTGTCGAGCGCCGGTTGTCACCGGACGACGTCTCGGCATTGAAAACCTACGGTCGCCGTTTCGGCGCGACCCTGAACGACCTCTTCCTGACGGCAGGGCTTCGCTCTCTTGCCGTCGTGTCCGGTGACGATGGGACCTCGAAGAAGTTCGCGCTCAACACCACCGTTGATTTGAGACGGTACCTCCCATCGAAACAGTCGCCGGGCATCTGCAACCTCAGCGGCATCGAGACCGTCTCCCTAGGCAAACGGCTGGATAGTTCGTACGAGAAGACCCTCGTGAGAGTTGTGAAGAAGACCCGCGCCAGGAAGAAGGGGTGGTTCGGCCTCAACATCTACGGCAGCCCCTTGGGAGGAACGCTCTTGAAAATGAGTTATCGAGAGTACGAGGCGATGTTCCTCAAACGGTTCGAGATGATGACCCGCACCGGCAAGCTCGCCCCGTCCCTCACCAACATGGGAGAGGTGCCGGACCTTCCCTTCGATGGCCCGCCGACCCAGGGGATCCTCCTCGCGCCGCCGGTTTTTCCTCCGGGGGTTGTCTTGGGGCTCAGCGGGTATCGCGACACGCTCACCCTGAGCGCCTCGGCGTATGGGGCATCGCGATCACCGCTCGACAGCTACCTGGAAGGGATTCGTCTGGAGCTGATGCAAGCTGCTCGCTAAGCGGTCTTCGGTCCCAAGACTCGTATCGTTTCATCGGCGAATTCCACCAGGTCCCCGAACCGGATCTTTTTGCGTTTGCGCGTTTCGACAGCGCCGTTGACCCGCACCAGCTCGTCGGCGATGACCATTTTCGCCTCGCCGCCGCTCAACCCCTCGCTGCCCACCACCACGCCGTCCACGAAATACCGCAACCGTTTCCGGTAAGTCCCCGCCGCCTTGAACCCCGGGCGAAGGTCTGGTTGAACCAACGAGCAAAGGCCGCCTGGAGGTTCCGCATATACTCCGAGACATCGAACACCCGCTCCTAGAATCGCGCCCAGTTGGCCTTGAGCCACCCCTTGAGCAACGATTTCGGATACAGCAACGCCGCTCGTTTCATCAGCGCCTCCCGGGAAAGAGGGCGAAGCTCATCGAACCAGAGGATGAGGTGGTAGTGATTCCCCATCACAAACAAAAACCGACGACCTTGCGGCAGTAGACCTACCTTAGAGAACCGTTCGATATGGAAAACGCCCATCGGGCCGCGTCAGCACGCTGTCGTGTACGCCCATTCGGCTGCTCCTTTCGTCCGGGCAGAGGGCGCAAGATAGGGGCCAGTGAATGATCCCGAAGGGTTACGATGAAGAGGAACAAAACGGGCGGCGGCGCCAGCCGGGGTGTTGTTGACTCCCCCGCTCTCGTCGCCGATTGATCACACATCCATCCGGTTCGACAGAGCGGTTGCGGAAATTGAGTATCGGCCTGGATTCTTATACCTTGGGCTATCGGGGACTATAGAATCGCAGAATCGGCGCTCGAAAAACACCAACATTATGGCCATATGTTACTTTGTATTGGCGAAGTTATTCTTGAGTCATTCCTAAAGGCAGAACAACCCCTTTTGACAGAGCCTAGGCTGTATTTCTCAAAAACTGAATCGCGCGGCGAGACCTTCCGGGATCCCGGTCTCGGAGACGAGCGGCCCGACATGTTCAAACCGCCACCTCGAAAACCTGATGGAAGCCTGGTACCGCTTGAGCTTGTTCACGCGTACGTTGTTCACAGACACCGACACGGCACCGGAGATAACGAGCACCGTCCCCAGAATATCAAAAACAACTCCCATGGCGATGCCGACCATCTCGTCATCTTTTGCTCCATACACGTACATCCCGGCCGAGCCGGCCCAGACCAAGATGCCGAGAAAAATCATGACGGCGCCCCCTGTCTTCTTGCTGTCAAATTCATGTATCAAGTAGCTCGAGAAGGATCCCGCGTGCTTTTCCTTCAACCATTTTTTGCGAAACCCGGATACGTCATATCCGTCCAATGCCATGGTCAGGGATGCCACGCTGTCCACCGGCGGCTCTCGTCGCTGATAATTATTTTGCCGTACGCGTTGAGGGTTGCCTATCGGGACACAGCTCAGGCCGTTTACCGTGTCCGGTGTGAAGCCATTGAAGCAAGCGCATGTGGGCGAGCCCCGTCCCGTCACCACACAGTTCCCGTGGCTGGAGCAGGTAATACCGTCGCAGGGATTTCTCTCTTGTGGCGCCGGCGCCCAGGTCGACGGGGGCGGCGGGCTCTCCTGGGACAATACCGGACGAGCCATGCAGACCAAGACAAGTGCGATTACCAATCGAAACATTATCTTTTTTCTCCCATTTTGTATGTTGGCCAAATGATAACATGACCGCATTCGCTGGAAAACACCTTATCGCCGCATCGCTGTTGGTATTCGCATCGCTCGGTATCACTGACCGCGTCACTCATACCGAGAGTATTCTTGTATCACTGTCGGTCGAGTCTGATCCCTGTCGGCTCCCCTCACGGAAAGGCGCCGAAGCCTCACTGTGCTTTCGAACCGTCGATGAATGAGATGTCCATCACCGCAAGCCCGAGGAAGTCATCGTCCACGTAGCTGGAGCGATTGACCGAGAAAAAGGCGTAGCTATCATTGACATCGATACTCTCCGAATACTGCTGAGGAAGGGGATCACTGCTGCACCATACTTCGGGGTGCTCGGGATCTTCCACATCGACGACGGTGAGGAACGGCGTCCCGGTCAGAAATACTACGCCATCGCGGGCGATGAGTCCAGTGGGATAGTCGTGTGGGAGACTGACGTAACTGAGCAGCACGGGTGAGAGAGGCTCCGCGACATCGAGGACAATGAGTCGCGTTCCCTCGCTGCGCGCTTCGACAGCGAAGAGACGTCCGTTGTCAACGGCGATCATTCCGCTAAACGAAAATCCCGGAGAAATCACTTCGGACATTTCGAATACCAATTGGGGTGTTCCGTGGGTGGACACGTCCACCAGGTACAGGCCCCCATCCACCACCCACGCATGGTCACCCTGGGGTACGACAGCGTACCTGTTGGGTTCAATGCCTACGAAATCGGGCTCCAGTCTCGAATAATCCGAACCCGGAGTAACGTCCCCAACGATTGATGGTGCCGACGGGTGCGTTATATCGAGAATGGCCAGATGGAGATACACCCAATAATAGTCTTTCTCATCACTGTATTCTCGGTCGGTGTACGCGACGTAGGCATATGGTTCTGATATCGCGATGTATTGGATATCACACCTCAAGCCCGAGCCCAGCGAGGAGGTAAAACTCACGGTTCGGACCGTCGTGGGCGATGACGGGTCTCGGATGAAGATGACATCAACCGTATCCGGATCGAAAATACTCTCCTTGGCGTATACGTATTCCCCCACCACGGCAAATATGTCACCGAATCCCGATTCCGAATTAACGACCGTCACACCCGCCGGATCGGCGACATCGTAGACGACCTCACCCAGCAGGATGTCACCGGACAGCTCTATTCTGGGTGAGAACCTATCGGATGGAATGAGTGTTGCGGGAAGATTAGGGCACTCCGCGGCTTCACCGGTATCCGTGTCGGCATCGGAGTTGGGGACGGTATCCGCGTTCCCGTCTGTATCGGTATCGACATCAGTAGCAGCGTCAGAGTCACCATCGGCGTCGGCGTCGCTGTCACCGTCCGAATCGACATCTCCGTCTGATCCGGACATGGTATCATTGTTGGTGTCGTCACTTAAATCGGATCCCAAGGCGGATGAAGAACCAACCTCCGTGTTGCCCACATCGTCTGTGTCATTCGACGTGCTGCTTTTCGATGGGTGACAACCGACCAACACAAAGCACATCAGCGAACAGACCTGAACGATTTTCATGGATCAAGGCTCCTTTTTTCCAACGGCGAAACCCGTGCGTTTATCCAGTTCGCTCGCTACGGGTTCTCGCACTCGTAGTCATAGTAATCAATGCTGGACACGTGGAGATCCGCCCCGAGGAACGCGGACATTGAGGAATGCGTCACCTTGATCAGCAGGCCATCCTCGTAATCATAAGAGGTCACAGCACCCCATTCCGGTCCTTCCCGCATATTTAAATCGCTGCATAACACGTCGGTGTTTTCGACTCGCTCCTCGAGTATTTCGCCGTTCGATCCGTAGTCAACGGTCGCTATTTCGCAGTACGCCGGCAGCTCGTGACCGGAGCCGCTCTCCTCGCTGACCGATCGAATCAGTGTGCCCGCGTCGTCATAGGTATTGTCGGTTGTCTCCGAGATGTCTGCCCAGTTGCCCCCGGTCAAGATAGTTTGGTTGCGTGTCGAATGCTGGAGCTGTCCGTTTTCGTTGTATTGGATAAGCTCTGAGGAGCTGCGTATGCCTGTGAAATCGACTTCCGGATCTTCTGTCTCCGTCTGCTCTTCGATGAGGACGCCGCTCGTATTGTAGGTATGCGTGGTTGTCAGCACGACTGTACCGTCGGCCAACGTAACCGTCATGGTCACGCCCAGGATGCGCGTTGTGTTCGGGGCGCTGTCATAGGTGTACTCCCAGATCGTCGTCGAGTCGATGACGCCGTCATCTCCGAAATCCCCTTCCATCTGCGTCGGGTTTCCCGCGATGTCGTATTCGTATGAATAGTAGGTGGTTCCGAAGGCAGTCTCCACGCTGACCTGTTCACCACGATCGTTGTAACTGGTGTAGGTGAAGACTTCGAGACCCCCGTCCCCATCGTTGTCTGTCTCATGTAGGGTGCACAGCCCCGAGTCGTTGTACCGCCATCGCTCCGTTCGATATGCATGACCCAAATCCTGCGTATATAAAATAACCCGTCCCTCGGAGTCGTACTCCCAACGCTCGGTACTGTGTAGCTCTCCGTCCAACGTGGTCGATAACACCCCCCGGTTCCCTTGATCATCGTATTCTGATTCGTAGACTCGGTTATGGGTGCCGTCGCCGTCGGAGTCGATGCGCTCACTCGTAACCCGGCCTTTGTTGTCATACGTATATTGCACCACTTGTATGACCGTTTCCTCCTCATCGATGCTCCGAATCTGGCAGAGCAGGAGGGAGATCGACGAACTGTCTGTGTCGCCGGTATCGATGTCAGTATCGGCGTCCGCGTCTCCGTCGACATCTGTATCTGTATCTCCGTCGACATCCGTATCTGTGTCACCATCGGCGTCAACATCAGTATCTTTGTCGGCATCAGCATCAGTATCCCCGTCGACATCAGACTCGGTGTCACCGTCGACATCCGTGTCGGCATCGGTATCTCCGTCGATATCGGCATCCGTGTCGATATCGGCATCTCCGTCGATATCGGCGTCTGTGTCAGCGTCGGTGTCCCCGTCAACGTCGGCATCCGTATCGGCGTCGGTGTCATTGTCGGTGTCGGTGTCGCCGTCGCCTCCGGTGCCCGGCTCGGTGTTATCGGCGGCAATCGAATCTGTTTCGAACACCCTGTCCGCCTCGAGCTCCGTTCCGATATCTGATTTCCCGTTGCTCCGGGCACAGCCGGAGTGGATGACAATCAGCACTGTGAAGAGCAGATAATGTTTCATCGCCCTCTCCTTGAATTTTCAGGACGCTCGTCCCGGTTTTCGCTCTTGGATTGCAATATTTGCACCATCCGACATCTATGCTTCGAGAAGATGGAAGCTGTATAAAAACAATAAGTTAAATATGCACTATTGGAGGAGTTCTTGTGCCAGTTGTGCCGGCACGAGAAGATTTGCAGAGGACAGGACCGGCCTCTTCTTGTGAGGTTTCCGGAGAGGTTTCAGGAGGCGCTGGGCGCTCATTGAGGCAGGCATCCAGCGGGGTGCACGGATTTCTCGAGTGGATGCCCGCCTCAATGGGCATGACCATTACGCTTCGCCGATTTGATCTGTATTGGGGCTCTCTGATTCAGATTTCAAAGGTCTCGAGGCCATCGAGGTCCAGCGTCCGGAAGTAGTCATCGACCGTCTCGGCCCGCCGAATCTCCACAACGCTCCCGTCCTCTCGCAGCAACAGCTCCGCGGATCTCAGCTTGCCGTTGTAGTTGAACCCCATGGCGTGGCCGTGGGCGCCGGCGTCGTGGATGACGACGACGTCTCCGGGGGCGAGCGCCGGGAGGGGGCGGTCGATGGCGAACTTGTCGTTGTTCTCACAGAGGGAGCCGGTGACATCGTAGACCTGGTCGTGGGGATGCTCCGATTTCCCGACGACGGTGATATGGTGATACGCCCCGTAGAGGGCCGGGCGCATCAGGTCGGCCATGCAGGCGTCGAGGCCGGCGAACTTCTTGTAGGTGTCCTTGAGGTGCCGCACCCGGGAGACCAGGTAGCCGTAGGGCCCCGTGACCATCCGCCCCACCTCGAGGAAGATCTTGAGGGGGCCGAGGCCGCCGCCCTCGATGATGCGACGGTACTCGTCCCGGATGGCGGCGCCGGTCTTCTCGAGGTCCACGGGGGCCTCCTCAGGCCGGTAGGGGATGCCGATGCCGCCGCCCAGGTTGACGAACTCGAAGGAGATGTCGAGGGCTCGGGAGAGCTCCGCCACCAGCTCGAAGAGCAGCTGGGCGGTCTCCACGAAGTAGCGGTAGTCCAGCTCGTTGGAGGCCACCATCGTGTGCAGGCCGAATCGCTTCACCCCTTTGTCCCGGGCGATCCGGTACCCCTCGAAGAGCTGCTCTTTGGTGAACCCGTACTTGGCCTCCTCCGGCGTGCCGATGATGGCGTTGCCCGCCTTGAGGGGGCCGGGGTTGTACCGGAAGCAGATGAGCTCCGGAAGACCCGTGGTCTCCTCCAGGAACGGGAGGTGGGTGATGTCGTCCAGGTTGATGATGGCGTTGAGCGCCTTGGCTTTGCGGAACTCCTCCGCCGGCGTGTCGTTGGAGGTGAACATGATGTCGTCGCCGACGATGCCGGTGCGCTCGGAGAGCATCAGCTCCGGGAGGGAGCTGCAGTCCGCCCCGAACCCCTCGGCCTTCAGGAGCTTCATCAGGTACGGATTCGGCGCCGCCTTCACGGCGAAGTACTCCTTGAACCCCGGGTTCCACGAGAAGGCCGCCTTGAGGTTCCGGGCGTTCTCGCGGATGCCCTTCTCGTCATAGATATGAAACGGGGTGGAATGATTCTCGATAATCTGTCTCAGCGCTGCTTCGGTGAATGGTAGTGTTTTCCTCATGACGGTGGTGTTCTTAACATTGATGTATGTGGTGGTGACAAGAAAAAAATGGCCGGGGGAGGGTCAGGCCACGTCGGAGATCAGGTTGTCTACGATGAAGTCCCGGCGCTTCGGAGTGTTCTTACCCATGAAGAAGTCGAGGGAGTGCTTGACCTCGCTCATGGACTTGACGGAGATGGGGACGAACTTCGAGCAGTCCGAGATGAACTGCTTGAACTCCTTCGGGCTGATCTCCCCGAGCCCCTTGAAGCGGGTGATCTCGTTGCCCCTGAGCTTATTGGAGGCGTCGTCCCGCTCCTCCTCGGAGTAGCAGTAGATGGTCTGCTTCTTGTTGCGGACGCGGAAGAGCGGGGTCTCCAGGATGTAGACATGGCCGGAGATCACCAGCTCCTCGAAGTAGCGCAGCAGGTAGGTGAGCAGGAGGTTCCGGATATGCATGCCGTCCACGTCCGCGTCCGTGGCGATGACCACCTTGTTGTACCGGAGCTGCTCGAGCCCCTCCTCGATGCCCAGGGCCCGCATGATGTTGTAGAGCTCCTCGTTCTTGTAGACCGCCTCCCGGCCGAGACCGTAGGTGTTGAGGGGCTTGCCCTTCAGGGAGTAGATGGCCTGGGTCTGGACGTCCCGGGCCTGGATCATGGCCCCGCCGGCCGAGTCCCCCTCGGTGATGAAGATGGTGCTCTCCTCCCGGCGCTTGTCCTTGGGGTTGTTGAAGTGGACCTTGCAGTCGATGAGCTTGGGGATGCGGATGGCCACCTTCTTGGCCCGCTCCCGCGCCTCCTTCTTGATGGACGACAGCTCCTTGCGGACCCGCTCGTTGTTCTTGATCTTCTCGATGAGCTTGCCCGCGTCCTCCGGGTTCTTGTGCAGCCAGAGCACCACCTGATCCCGCACCTCCTGCACGATCCAGGAGCGCACCTCGGTGGAGCCGAGCTTGTTCTTGGTCTGGCTCTCGAACACCGGCTCCTTGACCTTGACCGCCACCGCCCCGATGATGCCGTCCCGCACGTCCTCACCGGCGAAGCTGCGATCGGCGAACTCGTTGACCCCCTTTAGCAACCCCTCCCGGAAGGCGCTCTGGTGGGTGCCCCCGTCGGTGGTGTGCTGGCCGTTGACGAAGCTGAAGTACTTCTCGCCGTAGCTGTGGGTGTGGGTGAAGGCGAACTCGAGCTTCTCGGCCTTGCAGTAAACGATGTCGTACACCATGGGCTCGTCGCCGATCTCGCTGGAGAGCAGATCCGAAAGCCCGCTCCGGCTGAAGTACCGCTCGCCGTTGTAGCGCAGCTCCAGGTTGGTATTGAGGTACGCGTAGTACTGTAGGCGGTGCTGGATGAACTCCTCCCGCCAGGCGAACTTCTTGAAGATATCCTTGTCCGGGGTGAAGCGGATGAAGGTCCCGTTGCGCTCCCCCTTGGCCTTCCCCTTGTTCTTCTCCTGGAGGGCCCCCCGGCTGAACAGGGCCCGCATGTACTCGCCGTCCCGGTAGCTGATGACCTCGAACTCCGACGAGAGGGCGTTGACCGCCTTGTTGCCCACGCCGTTGAGCCCGACGGAGAACTGAAATACGTCATCGTTGTACTTGGCGCCGGTGTTGATCTGGCTCACGCAGTCGATCACCTTGCCGAGGGGAATACCGCGGCCGAAGTCCCGGACGCTGAGGGTGTCCCCGTCCCGCTTGATGTCGACGCGCTTCCCGTACCCCATGATGAACTCATCGATGCTGTTGTCGATGACCTCCTTCAGCATCACATAGATGCCGTCCACGAAGTTGGATCCATCACCAATGCGGCCGATGTACATCCCCGTGCGCTTGCGGATGTGCTCCAGCGCGTCCAGGGTCTGTACCGCCTTTTCGTCATATGCCCGTTTTTCTTTCCCCATGAATAACTCCTGAACAGATGAGCGGTACCGCTCTCCTAATCAAGTACCAAGTCGACATCGGTTTTTCAACATTTGAAACCGCTGCCCATCTGAACCGGCTGTTTTTATTGGCTACTTCTTTTTCATACGGACATGGACGGATTTGTCCACGTTGGGAACCACCCGTTTCACACCGGAGACATACCCCGGCGCGCGGACCTCCACCTTCACGGCTTTGTCCGACTTGGGGACGATGAACGGCGGCTCGGCGGGGGCGTTGTTGATAAACACCTCGCCATCCTGGGGAATGCCGCCGATGCGGATTCGGACGGTGTCCTCGTCCCTCTCGGGGGCCTCGACAGGGGAGGGTTCAGGCGCCGCCTCGGGTGCCTCCGCAGGCTCCTCCGGCGCCGCCTCGGGTGCCTCCGCAGACTCCTCCGGCTCCGCCTCGGGCGCCGCTTGAATCTCGACTATGGCATCGCTTGCCCCGGAGGCGGGTCGAGGGGATCCCGCCAAACCGGCCCCTGGAGAAGCCAGTCCCGACACGCCGGCTTGCGGAGCCGGGTCTTTGACCAGCAATTGCGGCGGGGCCAGCGGTGCCTGAGGGGCCGGGGGGACCACCGGACCGTTGTTGATTTTTCCGTCCTCGGCGATGAGAAAGAAGAAGACGATCAGCCCGACCACTCCGACGAACACCACCCCGCTGATACCAATGATGAACTTGAGCTTCCCCCGATCCTCGGTCTCGTGGATCGCCCTCAGCCGGTCCACCTCACTCGGCGTATCCAGCGGAGGAATCAGGGAGTCGGTGATCGAAACCTTGTCTTCGAATCGTTCCTCTCGGGGCTCGGCCCCTTTTTTCTCGGTATTTTCGTTCATTGATATATATTCCGCCCCTTCATCCTGTTTGGCAACGGTTTCAGGAGTCGGCTCTCCCTTCTTCTCGCCAGGGGGAACCGATGTGTCGTCTGGGTCATTTGACTCATCCGCCAGGTGATCCACATCATCATCCGGATAAATGGTTGAAATATCTTCAGGAACGCCCTTGGCAGGACCAGCCTTCTGTCGGTAGGGCGGCGGACTTTTAACAAGTGAATCCAGAGGCTTCCGCGGCTCCTCCACCTTCTCCTTCTCGCTCTTCTCCTCCAGAGCCTCCACCCCCCAGGGCAGTGTGTTGTTGGGGCTTCTCCTGGATGTCTTGTCCACTGTTTTTCCCATGGCCGATCTCTCAATTGGGGCGAGCTCTCGAATTGCCGTTTCTCCCCATCTATTTATAATATCGACTAATTATCCAAGATTTTAAGAAATACGTATATTTTTTTGATAGCAATGGTACTGTCCCCATCCTCAAAAAGCCACAAAGCGGAGCTGGATATCTCAAATGATCGCCGGTAGTCTCCCGCGGATGGATTTTCTGATTCTCTCCCCCCCGGTCACCCCCCCATCGGAGCCCCCCTGCGGCGCGTTTCTGCTGGCGGCCGGGCTCACGGCCCGAGGCTTTGACGCGGGGCTGCTGGACCTCTCCCTGGAGCTCTTCCACCGGGAGCTCGAGGACAGCCCCCCGGCGACCTGGTCCGGTATCAACTATCTGCTCCAATCCTATCCCTACACCCCCATGCACCACAGGAGCGTCACAGGGCACCTCCATCGGCATCTCGGCCGCTTCGAAGCACGACATCCGGGGTGGCGGCTAACGTTGATGGATATCGCAGCTCCCTCAAGGGTTCACGATCCGGTTGCGTTGAAAACGCATCTCGAAACCGCCAGCCCTTTCGCGTCCCTCTGGCAGGAGGTCCTCGGCCCGGCGCTGGATCATCTCAAACCTAATAAGACACTGATTTCTCTAGCATATCTATCACAGCTGCCCGCCACCATCGACATGGTGAGGTTCCTGATGAACCGGGGAATCACCCCTATCGTCGGGGGATCGCTGCCCAAGAGCCTCGTCCAGACGGGGCACGGCATCCATTCCCTCGAGGCGGTGTTCCCCCGGATCTCGACCGGCGACGGATCGGCGTTGATTCAGGAGACCGGTGAGCGGCTCCTGGACCGGCTGGCGTGGCCGCGGATGGTGTCGGAGAACCCCTACCTCTCCTCCCGTCCGATTGTCCCCCTCACCCTCTCGTCCGGCTGTTTCTGGAACCGGTGCCTCTTCTGCCCGGATCGCGGGCTCCCGTTCCGCTCCGTCCCTACCGCCGCGCTCGAGGGATTCATGGCGACCATCCCCCACACTGTCATGAAGAGACCCCCAGTGATCCATCTGGTGGACTCCGCCATCCCGCCCGGCGCCCTCAGGGATTTCCTGCCCCTCTCGAAGGCCGCCGGAACGGATTTCTTCGGCTTCGCGAGGCCCACGAAGCAGCTGCTCCGAGGGGGGCTGCTGCAGGAGGCCTCGGACAGCGGGTGCCTGATGCTCCAGCTCGGCGCGGAGAGCGGCAGCAGACCACTCATGGACCGGTACCGGAAGGGGCTCGATCCGGGGGAAGCCGGAGAGGTCGTCGCCGAGGCCTCCCGCCAGGGGATCCTCAACTATCTCTACCTGCTCTTCGGTCTCCCGGGGGAAACCGAGGCCGACTTGAGGAAGACCCTGGATTTCGTCGCGCAAAGGGCCGGCCACATCGACTTCCTCAACCTCTCCCTCTTCAATCTGCCCCGGTTCTGCGAGCTCTCCGAGAAGGCCGACGCCTTCGGGATCCGGATCCGGGACTTCCCCGGAGAGGACGACGGGATCCGGCTCTACTGGCCCTTCACGTCGAACGGAACGGATCCCCGGGATCAGGCCCGCCGCTTTCTGAAGCGAGACTTCCGGGCCCATCCGAGCATCCGGGAGATTACCCTCCGGACGCCGCGGTGGTTTCGCGCGGCCCATCTGGCGTTGATGAAACCGCGCTGAGCGCTTAAACTTCAGAGCCATGGGGTGCATCGAACGCAACTGTCGGCCGAGCGCCGCGCTCTGTCTCGCGGCGTTCACTCTCTTCGGCCTCGGCTGTGACGAGGCCGACGGGGAAGCGCCCCCCCTGCCCCCCTGCGAGGCCGTCGACGAGAAGGCCGAATACTGCGGTCTCCTCACGGACAGCGGACAAAGCTACTGTCAGGAGCCCGGGGATGAGTGCTACGCCGAGTGCCTCCTGCCCCTCACCTGCTCCCAGATGGGCCATGTGAGCTACCCCCTGGACACCATCCTCTGCCTGTCGCGGTGCGAGCGGGAGTACGCGTGCGAGGACGGCTCGGGGATCTATTATGAGAGCTGGCGCTGCGACTTCGTCCTGGACTGCGACGACGGATCGGACGAGGCGCGATGCGTACACCATGTCTGCGAAGACGGGGAGAAGGTCCCGGACGGCCGCCTCTGCGACGGGGACGAGGACTGCCGGGACGGATCGGACGAGGCGCGATGCACCGAATGACCTGGATCACAGCGCTGCTCCTGACCGCCTGTGAGAGCGGCGCCGGGGCCCCCGAAGCCCAGACGGAAGAACCGTCCACGGATATTTGCGAGGGGTGTCCCGCCGAGTGCAGGCCGTTCGAGCGGCTCTGCGATATCCGGGATCTCCCCTGTCGGGAGCGGGTGTTCGAGGCGATCCGGTGCGTCCGGGGCGGTACGGCGGAGATGCCCGTCACCCGGGTGGTGAGCCAGGCGGAGCTGGCGGAGATCCTGGCGATCGACGAGCCGGAGGATCCGGAGGCGCGACAGACGCGGCGGGATTGGGAGTGGCTGTTGAAGCGGCTCGGGCTCCTGTCCGAGGGCGCGTCGTACAACGAGGCGTTCGTGGACACGGGCGTCGAGAACGTGATGGGACTCTATGAGCGACAGTCCAAGGAGGTGCTCGTGGTGGATCAGGGGCGCCCCTTCGACAGCAGCTGGCCGCTGATGGCGCTGATTCACGAGTTCGTCCACGCGCTCCAGGATCGGGAGCAACCCCTCGGGCATCTGTACGCCGCGGCCGTGACCCAGGACGCCTACTTCGCGACCAGCGCCGTCATCGAGGGGGAGGCGGACTTCTACGAATGGCTCGTGGGCGGCTTCATCCACGACATGACACTGGAGGAGCTGGCCCCCCGGACGATCTTCGAAGGGGAGCTGCGATACTACCAGCGAGAGGCGCTCTTCAGTCCGTCCCCCTGGGTGGTCGGGATGGGGAGCCTGCGCTATCCCCTCGGGGGGCTCCACGTCCTGGACCGCTGGCTCGCCGACGGCGACGAGGGGGTCCGCCGGTTTCGCCTGGAGGCCCCCAGGGTGAGCGTCGGTTGGATGGACGCCGCCGAGCCGTGGCGGACGCCCCTCGAGTGTCCCCCGCCGCGCCCCGAGGGCTTCACCCGCCTCGGCGAGGACCGCTTCGGCGCGGTGGCCCTCTTCCTGTTTCTGGGGGCGATCCCCCGAAGCAACCCGCTCCTGCCCATCGCCCCCTCCTGGGAGCTCGCCCTCGAGTGGCAGGACGACTACGTCGCGCTCTATCGCCGCGACACCGTGCCGGCGGCGTCGTGGAGCCTCCGGATGAAGAGCGCTGAGGCGGCGGCCGCGGTCGCGGACCTCGCGCGGTCAACCCAGGTGAGTGTCATCCTCGACGGCCCGGAGGTTCACCTCCTGATGGGCGACGAAACTGTTGACGAGTGGTCCGGAGACGGCGGCTGGGAGTGCCTCCCGCGATAATCGTCAATCAGAACCCCTCCGCCTTCCACGCCGGTCGGGTGGACCTGTACCATCTCTGACGATCGCCGCGTCCGAAGGGTCGGCCCCCATTTTCCCTTTTGTTGCAACTTCGTCAGTTTGTGTATAAGTACCGGCGGTGGTTTGCGTTCTGTTCATATCTACGGCTCACGGGCTTTCCAAGGAAACGCCTCGGAAAAGAGAGTGCACGGCGGAATCACGCGAGACGGGTTTTCAACATTCTATTCGGAGGAAATTTCAGATGAAATTCATGAAGATGGCATTGGTTGGGCTTGCGGCGGGGCTGCTCCTCGCGGCCTGTGACGAGAAGAGCTCCGGCGGTGACAATGACGACAAAGACGCCGGCGCCGGGGACCCGCTCCCCGGGGAGGAGATGGACGTCTTCGAGCTCGTGGACGACTTCGGGGCCTGCGTCAACCTGGGCAACTGGCTGGAGGCGCCGGATCAGGACTGGGGGGTCATCTGCGAGGAGGAGGACATCGAGCGCATCGCGGAGATGGGCTTCGGGACCGTCCGCGTCCCCATCCGCTGGGAGACCCGCGCCATGATGGAGTCCCCCTACACCATTGAGGAGGAGTTCTTCGAGCTGGTGGACGATCTGCTGGACTGGTGCGAGGCCGCCGACCTGAAGGCGGTGATCAACATGCACCACCACGACGCCTTCTTCGAGGACGCCGAGGCGTACAAGGAGATGTTCCTCACCCTGTGGGAGCAGATCGCCACCCGGTACAAGGACCGCCCCGAGTCGGTGGTCTTCGAGATCATGAACGAGCCCCACGACTCCCTGACCGCCGTGCTCTGGAACGAGTACCTGGCGGACGCGCTGGACGTGATCCGCGAGACCAACCCCTATCGGGCGGTGGTCATCGGGACCGCCGACTGGGGCGGCATCGGCGCCATGAACAAGCTCGAGCTGCCGGACGATCCCAACCTGATCTTCACCTTCCACTACTACGAGCCGTTCCAGTTCACCCACCAGGGGGCGAGCTGGTCCGAGGGGTCCGAGGAGTGGCTCGGGACCACCTGGGACGCCACCCCCTTCGAGAAGTTGGAGATGCTAAACGCCATGGACGCGGTGTCGGAGTGGGCGGACGAGAACGAGGTCCCCGTGTTCATGGGTGAGTTCGGCGCCTACAGCGAGGGGGACGATGACTCCCGGGCCCGCTGGACCGAGCACCTCGCGAGGTACGCCGAGGACGCCGGGTTCTCGTGGTGCTACTGGGAGTACAAGGCCGGATTCGGCGTCTGGGATCCCGCGTCGGAGGACTGGAACACCTTCCTCACCGACGCGCTGTTCAACGACGACTACAGTATCCTGGAGATCGACATGACGGCCCTCGGCGACAACCTCCTGGAGAACGGCGACTTCGAGGACGGGAGCACCGGATGGCAGGAGAACTTCTACGGCGGCGAGGCCACCTCTACCATCACGGACGACGGCGTCCTGGCCATCGAAGTGACGGAGGTCGGCGAGAACCCCTGGGAGGTCCAGTACATCGGGGAGCTCCCCCCCATCACCGCGGATCAGGCCTACGCCATCTCGTTCCAGGCCTGGGCCGAGGCGCCCCGGGGCCTCGATGCGGGCGTGCAGCACATGGCCGACCCCTGGGATACCTACGCCTTTGCCAGCTACTCCCTGTCGACGGAGCCGACGGTTCAGGTGATCAACTTCACCGCCTCCGCCGACGACGACATCGCCGCGTTCGTCCTGAACGTCGGCGGGGAGACCGGGACGGTGTACGTCGACAACGTTGTCATGGTCATCCAGTAACCCCTTTTTCTCGAAGCCTCAATCCCATCGGAGCCTGACGATCATAGGCTGCACCGATGGAAAGAACATCCGTATTGCCACGATCCTCGCCGACCTATTCGGATTTCAAGGGACTCCGTGAATACCGGTTGTCTTATTTTCTATTTTATATATGCTTATCTCACTTTTTGCTTTTATTTCTTTATGTGCATATATTTTACTTTCATTTCTTGGGGTTTGGTTTCTGTTGGGAGAAGCGACTGAAATGACCTAGCAAAATTCTGCTATGTCTTTTACGCGATTACAAAAATCGAGAAAGGATTGTGATGCGAAACTTACTCTGCAGGTCCGTATCGGCCAATTTGATCAAAGGTGTCTTCTTGGTCGCGAGCATGGTTATTGCAAAGCCCGCGGCGGCGAAAACGGAAATCATAATGCTCGGAACCGGAACGCCGATTCCGAACTCTGCGCGCGCCGCCGCCGGAACCGCCGTTATTGTAGACGGGACCTCATACCTCTTCGACGCCGGTCAAGGGGTTTGGCACAACACGGTAAAGGCGGCCGAGATGGGGTATACGAGCGTGGCCTCTCAGAATATCAAGACGGTGTTCCTCACCCATCTCCACTCCGATCATACGCTTGATCTGTCCAGCATCATGTTTTCGTATTGGTGGCGGAGGAGCGCGCCGTTGAACGTCGTCGGACCGAAGGGAACCAAGCCCATGGTAAAGAGGCTCACGAACGCCATGAGAGAAGACTTCGACAACCGCATGGTGTGGTTCCCCGGAACCCCCGATCCCGCCTTGTTCTATCCGACCATCTCACAATTCAAGAACGAGGGCGTTATCTATTCGGACGGCGTCATCACGGTGGAGGCTTTCCAGGTCGAACACGCCGGCTGGGAGTACGCGTTCGCCTACAAAATAACCACACCGGACATCTCGATCTTCCTGTCCGGCGACACGAATTACTCCGAGAGCCTCGCCCATGCGGCCCAGGGGGTCGACGTGCTCTTCCACGAAGTCTATGATGAGAATTGGATGAGCACCGCGCAGAGCGCCGTGGCGCAGGCTTACCATCGGGCCGTTCATACCCAATCGTACGAAGTCGGAGAGTTTGCGAATATCGCGAATCCCGGTCTGCTCGTCCTCTATCACGTGCTTCCCGGAACGACGGCGACTCTCGGCAATACCCTTGCCGAGGTGCAGAGTGTCTACAGCGGTCAGACGGTCATGGGACACGATTTGGATGTCCTGACCTATTGAAAGCGCCTCTGATTGCGCTTCGAAAACCCCTCGCTGTGGGTGATGCAGCTACCCGTCTGCCTCCGCTGCCAGGTGCCCGGCCGCGGCGTCGGCCAGGAAGGCGTCCACCGCGTCGAGGGTCTGCTTGTTGCCGTCCTGGGTGTAGGCGGCGATGGCGCGCCGGAATCGCTCGAGGTCGTATATGAAGGCCTTCACCGCGTCCGGCGAGAAGCCGGAGAACCGCCGGCCGTAGCCGAGGCGCTCGATCTGCGCCCCGTTGACGAACTGCTCGAACTGGTCGTCGAGGGGGAAGCTGCAGACCGGGCGGTGCAGGTAGACCGCCTCGCTGATGAGGCTGAAGCCCCCGTTGGTGATGACCGCGCGGGCCGACGCCAGGTCCCGGACGAACCCCTCCTCGCTGAAGCCCCGCAGGGTCACGTTGCCGGCGCCCTCGTCCCGCCCGAGCCCGTACACGATGAACCGGTGGTCCGCCACCGCCTGGAGGCCGGAGACGAGGTCGTCCTGGGAGGAGGCCGTCTGGTAGACGAGCAGGTGGTCGCCCTGGGGCGGCGGGGTGCGACCGGCCTCGAGCACGATGTCCCGGAGGATGGGGGGGACCACCCGCGTGTGGGGCTTTATGGGCGGCGCGTCGAAGAACGCGGACACCAGGTAGCGCTGGCAGTAGGGCACCTTCGCCTTGATGAGGGTCTTGGCGAGGCGGTGGTTGTCCCGCTCCTCCCGGGGGATATCGAAGCCCAGCTCGCACCGGTTGATGACCTGCATGTTGTCGACGCTGAGCAGCGGCAGGTCCCGCAGCTTGGCGAAATAGTAGGTGAAGCTCTCGAAGTCGGAGATGACCGCGTCCGGGGGATCGTCCTTCCACATGCGGAAATACTGCCGCACGTTGGCGGCAATCCCCTCGGGCGCGTCCGCGAGGATCTTCGCGAAGGAGGCGGACTTGTCCACCCCACCCTGCTCGTACGCGAGGTGCAGCCCCTCGATGCGCATGCAGCAGCCGGGGAAGGCGGCCTCCAGAAAATCGAAGGCCCGGTCGCTGGTGGCGATGCGGACCTCGTGCCCCGAGGCCCTGAGGTGCTCGATGACCACCCGGCTGCGGGTGGCGTGCCCCATTCCCTCGCTTGGTACGCCATAAAGGATTCTCATGCCGGGAAACTACCACGAAGCCCGTTGTCACAACAAGCGGCGCAATCGAGCAACGATGGGGACAGCGACGGCGACGGGGATTCAGACGGCGACACGGACAGCGACGGCGACAGGGAAACAGATGCGGATGGGGATACAGATGCCGATACCGACGCGGATACAGATATGGATACGGACAGCGACACGGATATTCCGAGCGGATTCGCCATCTGTGGCGACGGCATCCCGCACCTCCCCGAGATGTGCGATGATTCGAACCCGTTCGCCGGCGATGGGTGCAGCGATCGGTGCGCGGTCGAGCCGGGCTTTGCTTGCGAGGGCTCACCGAGCCGTTGTACCCGTACGGTCTGCGGCGACGGGGTGATCGAGGGCACGGAGGGGTGTGACGCCGGCAACGCCCTCCCCTTCGACGGCGTCAACGACGACGGCTACAACCAGTGCGCACCGGGATGCGTTCCGTCCGAGGAATACTGCGGCGACGGTAGGGTCCAGGAGGAGTTCGAAGACTGCGATGACGGCAACCTCGCGGACAGGGACGAGTGTCCCGGCGACTGTCATTTGTTGCGACTGTAGCCATCCGGGCCTTCGGAGGCTGGGCATCGCGTCCGGGGCCGGATGAGGGGACGCGCCCCGGCGCTGGGGAATCCCCATCCCGTCTTGACATCATAGAAAAAAAACGTAATTCGAACGTAGGCGCTCGCGGTTGGGCGCCGGCGAACTCCTCCCCCTGTGGAAGCGGATAACTTGCGCGCGCCCTGGACGGGGGCGGCAAAAAGGAGACACCTGTGTCGAGAGTGAAGAAGGGATTGTACGATTCGAGACACGAGCACGACGCCTGCGGGGTCGGGTTCGTAGCCCGGCTGGACGGCGTGGCCTCCCACGACATCATCGAGAAGGGCATCGCCGTTCTGAAGAACCTGGTGCACCGGGGCGCGGCCGGGGGCGACGACAAGACCGGCGACGGCGCCGGGATCCTGCTGCAGCTCCCCCACACCTTATTCGCGAAGGCCTGCAAGGCGGAGGGCATCACGCTCCCGGAGCCGGGGCGGTATGCCGTCGGTATGGTCTTCCTCCCCCGGGACGGCGCGGTGCGCGAGGCCTGCGAGAAGATCGCCGAGGAGGAGATCGCCGCCCTGGGGTTCGAGCGGCTCGGCTGGCGGGACGTCCCGGTGAGCGACACGTGCCTGGGGGACCTGGCCCGGGAGGCGATGCCGGTCATCCGACAGTGTTTCGTCGGCGCCGGTCCCCATCCCCCCGAGGCTCTGGAGCGCCGGCTCTACCAGCTGCGGCGACGAATCAAGAATCGGGTCATCGCCACCTGTGAGGGGGCCGACGACTTCTACATCCCGAGCCTCTCCGCCAGGACCGTCCTTTACAAGGGGATGATGATCGGCGCCCAGCTCTGCGAGTTCTACGCGGACCTCTCGGCCCCAGACACCGCGAGCGCCCTCGCGGTGGTGCACCAGCGCTACAGCACCAACACCTTCCCCTCGTGGAAGCTCTCCCAGCCCTTCCGCTTTTTGGCGCACAACGGGGAGATCAACACCCTCCGGGGCAACATCAAGCAGATGCAGGCCCGGGAGCAGGGGCTGTCGTGCGCCTTCTTCGGGGACGAGCTGAAAGACCTGCTGCCCATCATTGACGAAGAGGCCAGCGACTCCTCCTGCCTGGACAACGCTCTCGAGCTCCTCACCCAGTGCGGCCGGGACATCTGCCACTCCATGATGATGCTCATCCCCCAGGCGTGGGGCGAGAAGTACCCCATCGGCCCGGATCTCAAGGGCTTCTTCGAATACCACGCCGGCCTCATGGAGCCCTGGGACGGCCCCGCCGCGGTGACCTTCACCGACGGGAAGAACGTCGGGGCGCTCCTCGACCGGAACGGCCTGCGCCCGGTGCGCTACACGGTCACCAAGGACGGCTTCATGGTGCTCGCCTCCGAGGCCGGCGTGCTCGAGTTCCCGCCGGAGGAGGTGGCGGAGAAGGGGGCGCTGCGCCCCGGACAGATCCTCCTCGCCGATCTCGAGAAGGGGCGGCTTAGGAAGGACAACGAGATAAAGACCTACTACGCCAGGCGGCAACCCTACCGGCGGTGGGTGGACGAGAACAAGCTCGTGCTCCACGGCCTCTTCAACGACGTGGATCGGGTGGAGCCGGATCACTGGACCCTCCGGAAGCGGCACCTCCTGTTCGGTTACACCCGGGAGGACATCGACGTGATCCTGACCGCCATGGCGTCGTCGGCGCACGAGCCGGTGGGCTCCATGGGGAACGACACCCCCCTCGCCGTGCTCAGCGAGAAGCCCCGGCTGCTCTACGGATACTTCAAGCAGCTCTTCGCGCAGGTCACCAACCCCCCCATCGACCCCATCCGGGAGGAGCTGGTGATGTCCCTGATGACCTTCATGGGCAACCCCTCCAACATCCTCCGGGAGGACCCGGCCAACGCGCGGCTCATCAAGCTGCTCCACCCCATCCTCTCGAACGAGGATCTCAGGCTCATCCAGTGCCTGGACACCAAGCGGTTCAAGACCGAGACCATCAAGATGGGGTTCGATCCCAAGCGCGGGGGCAAGGCCCTGGCGCGCGCCCTCACCCGGCTCAAGGATCTGGCCCTGGCGGCCGCCAACACGGGGAGCTTCATCATCATCCTCAGCGACCGGGATCTCCCGGACGACCAGGCGGCGGTCCCGGCCCTGCTGGCGGTCTCCGCGGTGCACCAGCACTTCATCGTAAACGGCGTCCGCACCCGGGCCAGCATCATCGTCGAGACCGGCGAGGCCCGCGAGGTGCACCACATGGCCGTGCTCCTGGGGCACGGCGCCACAGCCATCAACCCCTACCTGGCCTTCGAGACCATCGCGGATCTGGCGCACCGGCGCGCCCTCGCCAAGGCCCCCCCGGTCACCAAGGCCATCGAGAACTACATCGGCTCGGTCTGCGAGGGGCTCCGGAAGATCATGTCCAAGATGGGCATCTCCACGCTGCGGAGCTACCGGTACGCCCAGGTGTTCGAGGCCGTCGGGCTGGATCAGGCGCTCACGGAGCGCTACTTCCCCGGGACCGAGTCCCGCGTCGGCGGCATCGGGCTGGAGGAGATCGCCAAGGAGGCGGTGGGACGCTACGAGGCCTCCCTGACCTGCGGTCGCCACCCGTACGAGCTGCTTCCGAGCGGCGGCGCCTACAGCTTCCGGGAGGACGGAGAGCGGCACCTCTGGACCCCGGAGGCCATCATCGATCTGCAGCTCGCCACCCGGCGTAACGATCGGGAGCTCTACCGACGATACGCCGCCCGCATCAACGATCAGAGCGAGAAGCAGTACACCCTCCGCAGCCTGTTCGAGATCCGGAAGACCGGCGCGCCGATCCCCCTCGACCAGGTGGAGCCGGCGGAGGAGATCGTGAAGCGGTTCGTCACCTCCGCCATGTCCTTCGGCTCCATCAGCCGGGAAGCCCATGAGACCCTGGCCATCGCCATGAACCGCCTGGACGCGCGGAGCAACAGCGGTGAGGGCGGCGAGGATCCCGAGCGCTACACGCCGCGGCCGAACGGAGACAACCCCTGCAGCATGGTCAAGCAGGTGGCGAGCGCCCGGTTCGGCGTGACCGCCGAGTACCTCGTCAACTGCAAGGAGCTCCAGATCAAGATCGCCCAGGGCGCCAAGCCCGGCGAGGGGGGCCAGCTGCCGGGGCATAAGGTCAATGAGGAGATCGCCAAGGTCCGTCACTCCACGCCGGGGGTCACGCTGATATCGCCCCCGCCGCATCACGATATATACTCCATCGAGGACATCAAGCAGCTCCTCTTCGACCTGAAGAACATCAACCCGGACGCCCGCGTCTCGGTCAAGCTGGTCTCGGAGGCGGGGGTGGGCACGGTGGCCGCCGGGGTCGCCAAGGCCCACGCGGACATGGTGCTCATCAGCGGAGGGGACGGCGGCACCGGCGCGGCGCCCCTCTCGTCGATTCACCACGTGGGGATCCCGTGGGAGCTCGGCCTGTCGGAGACCCAGCAGACCCTGGTCCTCAACAACCTCAGGAGCCGCATCCGAGTACAGTGCGACGGCCAGATGAAGACCGGCCGGGACGTGCTCATCGCCGCCCTGCTCGGGGCCGAGGAGTTCGGCTTCGGTACGGCGCCGCTGGTGGTGTGCGGCTGCGTCATGATGCGCCAGTGCCACCTGAACACCTGCCCGGCCGGTGTGGCGACCCAGAACCGCGCGCTCCGGGACCGGTTTGACGGGATGGCCGACTACGTCGTCAAGTTCATGCGGTTCGTGGCCGAGGAGCTCCGGGAGCACATGGCCGAGCTCGGCTTCACCAAGATGGACGACCTGGTGGGGCGCACCGATCTGCTCGACGTCCGGCAGGCGATCCGGTTCTGGAAGGCCCGGGGGCTGGACTTCTCGGCGATCCTCCACGGCACCCCGGACGCCCCGAGGGAGGCCGTCCGCTGCACCGAGGTGCAGGACCACGAGATGGACGACCTCCTCGACTACTCCCTCCTCGAGCAGAGCGCCTCCGCCCTGGAGCGCCGGGAGCGGGTGTCCATCGAGGCCCGCATCACCAACCGGGATCGCGCCGTCTGCACCATGCTCTCCGGAAGGATCGCGAAGGCGTACGGGCTTGCGGGGCTGCCGGACGACACCATCACCTGTCGGTTCAAGGGCTCGGCGGGGCAGAGCTTCTGCGCGTTCGGCGCCCGGGGCATCACCGCCGTCCTGGAGGGGGAGTCCAACGACTACCTCGGGAAGGGGCTCTCCGGCGCCAAGGTCATCGTCAAACCGCCGGCGGGGGCCTCCTTCGACCCCGCGGAGAACATCCTGGCCGGCAACGTGCTGCTCTACGGGGCCACCTCCGGTGAGGTTTACATCAACGGCCAGGTGGGGGAGCGGTTCGCCATCCGCAACAGCGGCGCCCGGGCGGTGGTGGAGGGGATCGGCGATCACGGCTGCGAGTACATGACCGGCGGGTGCGTGGTCATCCTGGGGGAGACCGGGGTCAACTTCGGCGCGGGGATGAGCGGCGGCATCGCCTATGTCCACGACCCGAACGCCAAGTTCGACTCCCGGTGCAACCTCGCAATGATCGACCTGGACTTCATCGAGGATCCGGAGGATATCGCGACCCTCCGGGAGATGCTGGAGCGGCACGTGGAGTACACCGGGAGCCGCCGGGCCAGGGCCATCCTGGACGACTTCGAGGCCGCCCTGCCCGAGTTCGTGAAGGTGTTCCCGATGGAGTACCGGCGGGCCCTCGGCAAGATGATGAAAGAGGACGAGGAGGTCCAGCGTGAGGTTCCGGATCACAAGTAGCAGGCTGACGTTAGAGGAGATCAGATTATGGGAAAGATAGGCGGATTTCTGGAGCACGGAAGATCGAACCCCGGGTACCGGCCGGTGGAGAAGCGCGTCAATGACTACAAAGCGGTGGAGAAGCTCTTCGAAAGAAACGATCTCACGATACAGGCCTCGCGCTGCATGGACTGTGGTACGCCGTTTTGTCACACCGGCTGCCCCCTCGGCAACATTATCCCCGAGTTCAACCACCTCGCCTACGAGGGCCGGTGGGAGGAGGCCACCCGTACCCTGCTCGCCACGTCGAGCTTCCCGGAGTTCACGGGGAGGCTCTGTCCCGCGCCCTGCGAGACCGCGTGCGTGCTGGACGGGCTCAAGGACACGGCGGTCTCCATCCGGCAGATCGAGCTCTCGATTATCGAGAAGGCGTTCGCGGAGGGGCGAATGAAGCCCTCCCCTCCCCCGACGCGGCACGCGGAGAGCGTGGCGATCGTGGGCTCCGGCCCCGCGGGGCTCGCCGCCGCGGACTACCTCAACCGGGCCGGGTACAAGGTGGTGGTGTACGACGAGGCGAAGAAGCCCGGCGGGCTCCTGCGCTACGGCATCCCGGATTTCAAGATGGAGAAGTGGGTCGTGGATCGCCGCATCGACCTGATGCAAGCAGAGGGGATCGTCTTCGAGCCGGGGGTCCGGGTGGGGGACGACATCTCCCTGAAGTACCTGAGCCAGCGCCACGCGGCCATCGCGCTGTGCTGCGGCTCGCAGACCCCGCGGGATCTGCCCGTGCCCGGCCGGGATCTGAACGGCGTCTTCTTCGCCATGGAGTACCTCACCCGCCAGAACCGGATCAACGCCGGCGAGCCCTACGAAGACTCCCCCTTCCTGGACGCCGAGGGCAAGTCGGTGGTGGTCATCGGCGGCGGTGACACCGGCTCCGACTGCATCGGCACCGCGGTGCGGCAGGGAGCGCGGATCGTCCACCAGCTGGAGATCCTGCCGAAGCCCCCGGAGGAGCGCCCCGACAGCACCCCCTGGCCCGGCTGGCCCAACACGCTCCGCACCTCGAGCAGTCACCAGGAGGGGGGCGAGCGGCGGTGGAGCGTCAGCACCAAGAAGCTCGAGGGAAAGGACGGCGCGCTGACCCGGCTCGTGGGCGCCGAGGTCACCTGGGAAAAGGCGGACGACGGCCGCTGGCAGATGAAGGAGACGCCCGGCACCGAGTTCGCCATCGACACCGAGCTGGTGCTCCTCGCCATGGGCTTTACCGGCCCGGCCGAGAGCCGGATCTTCGACGAGCTCGGGCTCGAACGGGACGGGCGGGGTAACGTCGCCGTGGATGGGAATCACATGACCAGCGTCAAGGGGGTCTTCGCCGCCGGCGACATGGCCATGGGACAGTCCCTGATCGTCAGGGCGCTGGCCGACGGGCGGAAGACCGCCCAGGGCATCACCCGCTTCCTGGAGGAAGAGCAGAAACCCACGCTGTCGCGGTAGGGCCCGCCGTCAACGTCTCTCCAAGAATACAGGGACGGACGTATCCCTTCTGAAAATAAATTGCTCGTCCAAGCAGTGCCGCCGATCGTGAAACCGAAAGATCGTGAAACAGTCCTCCCGCGCCTTGAGCCTTGAGCGTCTAGGCGACCTCCAAGAATTTCAGGGGCAGTTGCTCGTCCGCCACCCGCTCCGACTTCTTGCCAAACAGCTGCTATTGGGGATTTTCGGA
Organism: Polyangia bacterium; assembly: GCA_050304755.1. GTDB lineage: Bacteria > Myxococcota_A > Polyangia > JAAYKL01 > JAAYKL01 > CAYWLQ01. The sequence continues at coordinate 38,072 of JBNLED010000285.1, forward strand.
GGCGTCGTTAATGGTAACTCATCCATCGTATTCCTTTCAAGAGGTGATTCGCGATAGGGAGGGCAACGTCTTTGCCGCGTGCATTACCAACAGCGAAGCAGAACAGGTACAGGGGATTATTGACCTTATTCTTGAGAACACCGGGCTGCTCGACAACACCCGCAAATACGCTTTTAAGACGTTCATTGAAATAGCGCGCTATGGTCGCCATCGTTGCTTTTTCGACGTGTTCATATTCATTACCAAACAGATCTTGCGTCTTTTTAACTGTATATAACTCGTCGTACCAGTCTTCGGTGCCAAGCAAAACATTCAGCCTTGTTCTCCAACTATCGGGGATGTCTCCGGTTTTCTTTAACAGTCGGTTGACACCAACCCCAAGAGGGAATAGCAGCCAAAGGTCGAAAGGTCGATTGCCTGAGTCCCGGCGATGGCTTCGATCGTTGACCACTCTACCTGCGCGTCACGAGTTTTCGCGGCTTGGGCGGTTGGGGGCGTTTAAGGCCTCACCACAATGTGGGCACCTGGCCCCGCTCTGTTTACGCTTTTCGATTTGCTCAACGAACCCAGCGCCCAGCATTCCTGTCGGGAGCGCGACCATGCCGATGCCCAACAGCGCCAAGGTGGCGGCAAAAAATTTACCCGCGATAGTCACCGGATACACATCACCGTACCCCACCGTCGTCAGTGTGGCGACGGCCCACCACAACGATGCCGGTATGCTTGAAAAAGCTTCGGGCTGCGCATCGTGCTCACAGTAATAGATCGCCGATGCAGAAAACACGATCAGGATGACCATGATGGCCGAGGAGATGATGAGTTCTTCCTTCTTCTCACGCAGAACGGCGTACAATAATTGCATCCCGGAATTATATCGCCCGAGTTTTGCCAGTCGGATCACTCGGAATAGCCGTAAAACTCTAACGAATCGCATATCAACGCCGAAAAAGGGGAGGTAGAACGGCAAGATGGATACAAGGTCAACAATTGAAAGACCAGTGAGCGCAAACCTGAGACGCCCGGCCACGGGGCGAGAATATCGTGCATCGCTCCTGGCGGAATAAAGCCGCAACAGATATTCAACCGTGAAAACAGCAACAGATCCAAGTTCGAACCAATAGAAAAATGCAGGCGATTCAGCCTTGAGGGGGGCGGCGGTCTCGCACATCACGGCCAAGACGTTGAGGGCGATGAGGGTCGATATAAAAATCCCCCACGCGCGTGCCCACGGGTCGTCAAGCCTGGTGCCCTCCAAGGTGGCCCAGATCCGATTTCTAATCGCAATCATTGGCCTAGTCCGTAGCATTTAGTGAGCATCCATATACACGACGCTACCGTTCGGATGGAGTCACAATGACTGATACGTGTTTCATTGCGCCTCCATTTGCGTAAGTGCCCCGTCCTCCGCGACGCCGATTTTCAACCCGTACTTCGTAATTCACCTTCACCACCATCCACCGGGCGTACTCGGACCATTACTCACGCCGCGGCGGTTTCCATTCACCCGGACCTTTATCTCCCTTCGCTTGGTTGGTGGCGTCGTCGTCGGTGAGGAGGTTCAACGGGTCATTGGCGAAGACCCGTCTTTGCCACGGCTTCTAATCGAACCCTCCATTCGGCACTTTCCATGGCTTGTTCCTCGGGAGATTTGGAACAACCGGCCCCACACCAAACGAGCAGCAACGACTGGGAAAGCGCCACAATCGAAATTGAAAAATTCATCACCGACTCCCCCGGATCCTCCATGGTGTCTTCTCCATTTCTCAGTCAGACGACCTGTACCCTTGGCTATAGGATTCCGGCATGATCGAAATCAAATTAAACTATATCTTCTGGTTCCTGTCAAAGCGGAACAGCGCCCGTATGCCCGGATGAACCCAAACCACCCAATGGAAAGATAGAGTCATTGAAGGCTGTTCAGCCTCGAGCGCATCCTGAAGCTCATCCCCGACGACCTCCCGGGCGACGGGGAGCTGAACGCCCGGATCTTCAAGATGCGGATGGGCTCGGGCATGGGGTTTCGGGCGACGTTTTGACTTGTCGAGGGGGCCTATTCCGTCCGTTTTTCATAGTTGAGTGCTCTCGAAAGGGGTCCTCGGCATCCACTTTTCATAGTTGAGTGCTCTAAAAAGGGGTCCTCGGCATTCTTTTTGATAGTTCGAAACCATCCCGAGGCCATGGTCGACACCTTTTTTTATAGTTGAGAGCTCTAAAAAGGGGTCCTCGGCATACTTTTTGATAGTTCGAAACCATCCCGAAACCATGGTCGACATCCGTTTTGCAATCACGAGAGCTCCTGAAAGACCTCATTGACATCCCTTTTTTGTATTCGAGACTATCCGGAGGGGGTGTTCGACACTGTAATTCATGGTTCGAGAATATCCCAAAGTCATGCACCGCATCCGTTTTCCCTTTACGAGACCTCTCGAAGCGCATGGTCGACAGGGGGGACGCAAGCTTGGAATCTTTCAAAGGAGATGCCCGGCACGGGGTGCTCGAGCGCGAGAACACCTGGAGCGGTCGCCAGTCGAGACGGTCTCCCAGTCGCCGTTCTTCTCAACCTACCGGCACCAGGCCTTCGGCGACGAGCTGCGGTTCTGGTCCCTCGACTACACGGCCTACTGGGCGGCCGGAGGACCGGAAGAAGAGCCACCGCCTGAAGGACTTGACCTGGGATTATTCGGGCTAGTCCGGTCCTACTGTTATACCGTGAAACCTAATCGCCGTATCGATAGATCCACCGACGACAATTCCCTGGTATAACTTGTCGCCGTAGCCGGCGAACATCGGGGTGATGTAGGGATTTAGAGCGAGTTGGGGATTAAACTCCTTGGTGGGACGCTTGAAATTGACCCCTGCTATCGCACCAAGCCTCGGCCCCATTGCGAAAAACGAGGGGCTCCGTTCGTCCCCCCTCAGCCCAGACCGGTAGTCCGGACCATAATGGAATGATAACCCCACCGTGGGACCGACAAAGGCGGTCCGGTCTTCCCCCCTTGATACCTTGAAAAGAACACTGACTTCAGGCTCAAACTGCAACATCTTGAACGCCGCGCCAAAGAGAGCGGGACGAAACAGAGGAATATCGATGCCGATGTTCATGTGTTCATTGACGTACCACTCGACGTAGAAGGTGATGTCCAGGGCGGGTCCCCCCTTCGCCCCCCTTTTGCTGGCTACGCACATCCTGACGTCGTCGTAACGTCCGCCGGCTTTGATTTTGATTCCCATGAAGGACTGAATCGTATCCGGATACCAGCCTCCACGGTCCTTGATCTCTGCAGCGTTCGCTGTCCAAGCATCCAACACAAGGATTCCAAGTAAACATATTCTTGAAGTTAGGCTCTGCATTTGCGGCTGAATTCCAACACACATCGACGGGGCCCGCAGACCGAAGTATTTTGAGAATATGAGAATACAGGGACGGTCGTATCCCTCCTGAGAACAAATGGCTTTGGCTCAATTCTTTCTACTGGCCCGGTCAACGACTCAACGGAGCGTTCCGTCAACGTCAGTCTATCGAATACAATCTCGACCAACTGCTCATCCTCACTGCTAGTCCCCTCCCGTCTCAACTTTGACAGCATTCCGGGAAAGTTTGCGCGGCGCCCTCTCTCCGCTGAACTCGGGCCGCCGCCCTTCGCTCCGCCCATCAATGAAGCTCACCCTCGAGCTGTCGCGCCTCAGAGGCGTACGGCCCGAGCATCCTGCGGTACTGGCTCCAGTACCATTCCGGGACGGTGTCGGTCAGCCCCTCGTGGAAGCGCGCCATCTCCTTCTGATCCATCGCCGCCAGCAAGCGCGAGGCGGTGGATCCGGTGCCGTGCTTGTAGACCCAGGAGATGAACTTGATGAATCCGGTCCGCCCGGCCTTCTTCATCGAGCGCTCGGAGGTCCGCTCCAGCTCCACGAAGCTCTCGATCGCCTCCCGGGCGGAGTAGTTCTTCGGGATGATGCTCATGTAGCCGTTGGCCTGGAACGTGTACGGCAACGGGAGCAGGCGACTCTCGCTCGTGACCGCCTTGAACATGGGGGTCCGGTTGTAGGCCGACGGAAAATTCAGCACGCACCACACGTCGTTGTGCTCCTGCATCAGCGACTTGGTGAGCCGAAGGGGCGTCTCCCCGCAATCCGATTCGCTCGGCCAGATGATGTTCGCGATCATCAGCGGGACATAGGGCTTGGCGGATTCGAAGCTCTCGGTCACCCGGTCGTACTTCTCCTGCGGCGTGTGGATTCCGGGGCCGATCTTGTGGTTGTAGCTCATCCAGCTCTCGATGCCGGTGCCGATGCCGAAGCAGCCGGTCCGCTTCAGCCGCTCCAGGTGCGACCGCGACAGGGATTGGATATCGGTCTCGCAGGACCAGGAGTGGCGCCACCCGATGGACTCCATCGTATCCAGCAGGGTGTCGATGTGCCGTCCGACGTTGGGATCCTGAAAGAGGATGGGCCATTTGACCTTGTGCTGGATAAAGGAGAGGTCCTCCTTCAGGCGGTCGCTGGGCAGGGACTGCCACCGGTTGTTCCAGTCGATGCAGAACGAGCACCCCCTCCCGCAGCCGAGGGAGGAGAGCAGGCTGATGATCGGGAAGAAGGGGATGAAGGACTGCATCGACTTGATCAGGGGCCAGCGCTTCTCGAGGGACGGGAGGGCATCCGGCGGGTCGCTATGCGTGACGCGGTCTGTCCGGGTGCGCTCGCACAGCGCCAGGATCAGCTCCCGGTTGCAGGGCCCGTCGACGACGACGTCGAAATATCTCGAGCATTCGTCCGGATTACAGACGGCGTGCGGCCCGCCGATGACGGTCAGGGTCTTCGCGGGTTGCCGCCGTGCCGCGATGTACGCCAGGATGCTATATTGGCTGGTGGTCCGGACGAACAGGACATCGGGCGCGTCGAACCGTGGCAGCAGACCGTTGCCGGAGTAGACCTTGTAGTCCACATTGTGTCCCGCATCCTCGGCCCAACAGGCGATGGCCTGAGGAAAAACGCTGGCGTACTGTCTTGCGACAAGCGACTTCATCAAGGTCGTGGGGAGGGCGGTTATCTCCAGTATCGCTATTTTCATCTGTCTTCCCAGCAAGTTAAGCATCTTGACGAGCAGATTTCCTTCCTGTCGCAAGATCCGTCAACACCGCTATTTGGCAATAGACTAACACTTATTCCATTTTTACGATAATACAAAAATGTCATCTAAATGATATTTAAATCCTGGATTGGCCTGTGCCTACGCTCATCCCTCGAAGAACTCAAGATCCCAACCCACCGCTCATCATCAACAACGAGAGCACCGCCCAGCACTTCTCGTAGTAGACGGTGCCCGCGGTGAGCTCGAGGGTGTTGACCGCCGCGCAGGCCTCGTCGATGAACGCCTGGTTCTCCCCGCTGTACATGGCCCCCGACGCCGGCCGGACCGACGAAGGAGGCGGCCTGGGCGCCGTCCACCAACATCGGATGGTCTTGAGTCCATGTTGAATTCGACGCAGTGGATTTTAACGGGATACCGCTCACGCCCCGGATCTCCTCATGGCGATTCGACCGTTGCCTGTTATATCGTAGGTGAAGAGGAGGAGGAGATACCATGGAACAACCAGTCAAAGAGGTCGCCTTGGCAAAACAGAAGTGCAGCGCCTGCGAAGGGGGTGTCCGGCCCCTCGATGCCGCGCAGGTCGACGCGCTGATGAGCGTCCTTGGGGACGCGGATTGGCGAGTCGTCGAGCATCATCACCTGTTTCGCGCCTTCCGCTTTCCAGACTTCAAGGAAGCGCTCGAGTTCACCAATCACGTGGGCGCCCTCGCTGAGGAGGAGGGGCACCACCCGGATATCCTGCTCGGTTGGGGCAAGGCCGAAATCACGTTGTGGACCCATTCGGTCGATGGGTTGACCATGAACGATTTCATTCTGGCGTCGAAGATATCCGAGGTTCTGGACAAATCCGGCGGATAGCGGGGAGGAGGCGAGCGCCGTGTTCATTCCAAAATCAAAGGAGAAGCACCATTACTGCTTCAGCTGCGGCAACGAACTAGATTTCGACCGCATCAAGATGCAGCGCACCGACACCTGCCCCCACTGCGGAGCGGACCTGCACGTGTGCAAAAACTGCGAGCACTGGGAACCGGGCAGCCCTAACGAGTGCCGGGAGCACGTGACCGAGCACATCGCCGACCGGGAGAGGACCAATCACTGCACGGTGTTCACCTTCAAAGACGGCCCACCCGCGACCACGGATACGGCGTCCGCCAAGGCCCGACTGGAGAAGCTTTTCAAATAGAGGAACCGCGACACCCCTTCAGAAAATTTCTTCCCTGCGCTGGAGGATGCGCTGAACAGCGGTTATACGCCTAACAAGGAGGTCGTCATGAGCAAGGTAGCCATCATATATTACTCGTCGACGGGGACCAACAAACAGCTCGCGAACGCGGTGGCCGAAGGCGCTGCCGCGGCCGGAGCGGAGGTACGCGTGAGGATCGTGGAGGAGACCGCCCCCGAAGGCGCCGTGGACTCGAATCCGGCGTGGCGCGCGTTCGTGGACGCCAACAAGCAGGAACCGCGGGCCGCGCTGGGCGATTTGGAGTGGGCCGACGCCGTCGTGTTCGGCACTCCCACCCGATACGGCAACGTGTCGAGTCAGCTGAAGGCCTTCATCGATTCGACCGGCGGGCTGTGGATCAAGGGGAAGCTCAAGGACAAGGTGTACGCCGGCTTCACGAGCGCGGTCAACACCCACGGCGGCCAGGAGGCGACGCTGCTCGCGCTCTACACCACGTTCTATCATTTCGGCGGGTTCGTGGTTCCCCCGGGGTATACCGACCCATTGGTATTCGCCGCCGGCGGCAACCCCTACGGTCCGTCGGTCACCACCGGCCAGGAGGGCAACGGTCCCACGGCGGCGGACTTGGCCCACGCGCAGTACCTGGGGAAGCGGATCGCGGAGGTCTCTGCACGGCTGGCGATCTGAGGATTGAAATCGCCCTTGATCGGAAGTGCTTGAGACTCACCGCGTGAAACTGCTCCTTGAAGTTCTCGAAGGAGCCGAAGGATTTGGCGATGGCCTTCTTCAGGTCGCCCACGGGCTGGCCGCCCTTGCCCTTACCGAGCAGCGGCCAGAAGAACGAGTGGTTGGCGTGGCCGCCGCCGTGGTTGTGCACATCCGTCCGGATATCCTCGGGGATGCTCGGAAGGTTCAGCATCAGCTCCTCTATCGAGGGCTCGAAGAGCTCCGGGTACTTGTCGAGGGCGGCGCTGAGCTTGTGACGTACGCCGCGAGGTGCTTTCCATGATGGATCTCCATGGTCTCCGCGTCGATATAAGGCTCGAGGGCGTCGGACGGATAGGGGAGATCCTGCAAGATATGGCTCGTCATAATTCCACCTACTTGGGTAGCGGTTGTCGAGCCATGCTCGGAGTTTGAACAGAATCAATACAAGTCTCGTGCCAGGGAATCTCGGACGAGTAATCGATAAAGGAGACCGAAGCTTCGGAAAATGGCATGTCGATTGCTGCCATCCCCCAAAGAGCTGCCGTAGGGGCGATCCTCGTGATCGCCCGGTTCTGATCCATGCGGACGGTATGGTCTGTTGGGGCGATCCCATGAGTCGCCAATCGTGAACGGTACGCCACATTCACAAAGCGTTCTCTTTTTGGACACCTGTATCTGATGTGCATCGGTAAGCCGATGTCATCCATGCAACAGGCCGTGGCGATGAATCACACACGGGACGGACTTTGCGTGGCATATGTTTTGCTCCCTCACGGAAACGAGTGGTAGCAGAACGCCACCCTCATCGTGCGATCAAAGGAGACACGACATGCTTCGCATTGAACGCGAGTCCGACGTCGGTACGTTGGCCGTCGAGCTGCCGGCCGCGGCGAGAGTGCTTATCAAGAACGGGATAGAGTTTTGTTGTGCCGGGCGAAGGTCGATCGATACCGCATGCCATGCGAGTCATATTGACCCCAACCAAATATTGGAAGAGATTTCGAGGTCCTGCCTCGAACAGCACGCCATGCAACCGGCGGACGGCTCCATGGAGGCGCTGGTGGACTTCTTCGGGGACCGATACCTGAGACCGCTCCATTCAAAGCTGTCGACCATCGAGTCGCTGCTGGACAAGACCATCTACATGCATGGCGTCGGGCGCTACGGCATACGGGATGGGTTGCGCGCGGTCTTCTCGAACCTCTCCGCCCAGCTACTCCGTCATTCCATCTTCATGGGGAACGGCTGGGCGAGGCATTCGTTCCGGGAGATTCGGAAATCACACGAGAGGCTATTCCATCATCTCGACATCCTATACAGGCTAACGGAGGGTTTCGCGGCTACCCCGGTGATGTGCGTGGCGGAGAAGGCGCTCATGACGTCGCTGCAGGAGTTGGCCACGGACGTCGCGGCCCAGTTTCATATGGAACTCGATATACTGCATCAAAGGGCGCTGAGGGCGTAATCCCGTGGAGGTCTTCTACGACGGATCTTGCGCGGTGTGCGCGTCCGCGATGCAGCGCTATCGAAAACGCCTGACCGGGAGACGCCTGCGCTTCATCGACGTGGCTCATCCGGAATTCGACGCCTCTTTATACGGTCGGAAACAGGAGGAGCTCATGGCGAAGATACACGTCCGAGACGACCACGGGAAGTTTCACACCGACGTGGAGGGATTGACGGCGATCTGGCGGGAATTCCCCAAGCGATCCCTCCACCGTGCGCTAGGGAGGGTGGTTTCGCTCCCCGTCGTGAACCGTGTAGCGCGATCCGGTTACCTGCTGTTTGCTCACCATCGTCATCTGTTCTCGACGGACAAGGATGCATGCACTAACGAATCGTGCCGTCGATAGAGTTTGTGCATCATTGTGAGAATCCGTCGAGGCATTCGTTCGGCTATTGCTTCTATGGCGAAGTCGGCGAAGGTCCCCTTGCCGAGGGTCATCGACAGGGTCTGTTGCTCCGCCGCCGCTCCCGGCTCCCCGCAGCCGACAACGAGCGCCGCCGCCGCGACGGTGAGGGAGTTCATTCGTTTGAGCTCCATCCCTCATCTCTAACCTATTGCGCGCGGCGCCAACAATCCGGCATCGAACCCGCCCGCCCAAAATTCTGCAACCTGTACGGTTACATCGAGGGGCACAATATCGTTGGACAGGAGTGGACAGATCGGAATTTTGCACCTCAATCATACATTTACTGCTATTATAGAATCCCCTGATACGCTATCAAAATGGATCGAGGGCGTGCTTGGTAGAATGAAAGACAGAAGATTCACTGATTTGGCGGGCGCGCTCGGGGGCTACTGGTGCGCGGTACTTTGCGGCGTGCTGGTCTGCTCGGCGTGTAAAGGGACTTCAGGGTCCGACGGGGACGGCGGAGTCTTCGGCGCTGAGGGGGACATGGACGCGGATACCGACGCGGATACCGACGCGGATACCGACGCGGATACCGACGCGGATACCGACGCGGACGCGGATAGTGACGGGGATAGCGATGGTGACAGTGACAGTGACAGTGACACCGACACAGATACCGATACTGATGCTGACACTGATGCCGATGCGGATTCTGACGCGGACAGCGCCCCTGAAACGGGCACCGACAGCATCTGCGCGGGCGACGCATGCGTCGACCCGGACACCGACTCGAAGAGA